>NZ_JAXGFS010000005.1:0-350810 GCF_041008745.1 Pseudophaeobacter sp. 1A09344 | reverse complement strand
GTTGACCGGTACTAATCGCCCGATAGGCTTGATCTGTTCCAGTAACAGACAGTCTCATAAACACCAAAAAGCAAAACATAACTTGGACAACACGTTGATAGATAAGCCTCGCGCTTGTGGAAATGTCTTCGTGACATAACTCAGGTGCGGCAACGGGTATTTGCTTTGCAAATACCCTGCCTGCCGCTAACCAAGAAAATCCAACAAGCTGCAGGCTTGTTGGTATTTTCTTGGTTTGGTGGTCATAGCACGAGCAAAACACCCGGTCCCATCCCGAACCCGGAAGTTAAGTGCCGTCGCGCCAATGGTACTTGGGCTTAAGCCCTGGGAGAGTAGGTCACCGCCAAACCTAGTAAATACCAAAAAATCTCTCTAACGATCATAACCAACAATCTCCGCGGGATGGAGCAGCCCGGTAGCTCGTCAGGCTCATAACCTGAAGGTCGTAGGTTCAAATCCTACTCCCGCAACCAACTTCAGCGTCGAATGTCAATGACTTAACAAGCCGCCCCTCCGGGCGGCTTTGTTGTTTTTGGCGCACAGGGGCAGATTTGGGGGCGATCACTCGCAATGCTGCACAACAAATCTCAACGACTCAGCGCGAACCATTCCTGAAGTCTGCGCAGGTTTGGTGTATTCAGAATGTTCCGAAGCCACCAAAAAAGAAAAGCAAAAAATCAAAATTTCTGCACCCTCTTGGGGTGCGTTTTATTAGTTTTGGCAGTTTTAAAGGTTTTAAGGGGCCGATTCCGTCATTGTTTCAATATGATAGCATATAGTTTTGGACTTGATGTACGGCTTTGACAGAATGATGTACGGTTTTGACAGAACAATGTACGGCTCTGACGGAACGATGTACGGGATTTGACAAAAAGCAGGCGCTCTGAGGATTCTCACTGTGCATAACTCGAGAAAGTATAATTATTACAGAAGATTGCTGGGTTTGGTGCGGCTTGTTCTTCTCGTTTTTGTCAAAAATGGCGGAATGATGTACGAATGTCTGACAAAAATTACTCGAGCCCTTGAAAATCCATTTCACTATTCTCGGTTTCTTCCCGTCGCTTGATGAACAAGACTTGGCTCCCACGTCCTGGCTTGAGTGAAAGATCGTAGTCCGGCAGCGGCTCGGACACAGCATCACGAACAAGCGCCTCTATGCTTCGGTTGAATTTGCTGAGTGGGATTGTGGTCCCGCTTCGATAGTGAAGGTCCTTGACGGAGTAGTGCGCTTCACCTTGGCCTGCGGCTTTGCGAGCAAGGCGGTAGATGAATCGCGCCGTCGGTTTGGTGAGTAGGAAATAGTCGGGGTTGAGTGTGAGGATGCTCGCAGTTCCCGACGGGTTTACAACGCCGTTATAAACCCATTCTGGGATATGGATCTCAACGTGATCGATTTTGTCGCTCGTTGTGCGTGACAGCACCCGATAACGATCAATGAGGGGAAACGTCTCAGTAGCCCGTCTAGCGTCTTTTTTGAAATTGGTAATCTTGATGCGAGTGTCCTGTAGTCGATCAAGCGCTTTTTCAAGCTCGGCGTATTGTTTCCCGCCGTTTCCTCGGCGGCAGAACTTTAGAATTTGAGAAGCAGTTGGCCGAAAGACCCTTGCAGGAAGCTCAGTGTTGCGTCCCTTGCGCTTCAGCTTTTGATAAAGCCGCATTTCCTCCGCGAGGTAAGAAACCATGTTGAGAAAAATGTCGTAGTCATAAGCGTTCGCCAGGCCATTCTCAACGCCGCCTGCAATGGTGATGACACAATCTTTAAGCTCGTATCGCAAAACATCGTCGCGTCGCGTTTTGCTAAGCGAAAACGGAGCGACGTCCATAAGATTGACGTCGTCTTTGAGAGGGGCGTCGTGCAACTGGGGAACGAAAAACATCAGTTGATCATCGTTTAGAGGCGGCGGGCGTGAGAGCGCTTTATTGGCACCCGGTGGTGTCTCGCTTTCAATAAGTTGTTCAAAAGTACCTTTATGCATCGCATCAGCAAGGCCATACAAGGATCGCGCAACAATTGGGTCTTTGATCCCCTCGAGCTTGAGGTCGGCAAAGCTACGCCGACTGTAAAAGCGCCGTAAGCGGCTAAGAGCTTCTTTGGAAAGAGTTATCGGCTTTTGGCCCTTGGCCGTCATGTAAGAATGCGTGAGTTCCTGAAGATATTCATTTTTTTCGTACAGCGAAAGAGCGCCAAAGGCGCTGCGTGATAACAAGTCGGTTTTTTGAGACCCCATTGGGGCCAGTATATCGCAAGACGCGTAAACGCTCCAAATAAATATTCCAAAAACAGAATGGAAGGGGCGCGTGATTTAGGGTCCCGCTCGCTAAGGGACGTTGTCCCTGACGCAGTCAAGGCTACCCTAGCGGCGTTTCAAGCGGTTTCCCCGCCGTTCCTACACTTTGTTGCGTGCAGGGCGGGTGATCCCCCTCCGCGTGATCCGGCCTGTGCCTTTGTCTCCCCACAACTCGCCGTCGGGGCGTCGGTTGCAACATGCGCAACCGAAATCAAAAGGGAGAAAAGGAAATGGACAACCCATCAATCTACGTCGCGGACTTGGCAGCATATAACAATGGTATCCTTCATGGTGTTTGGGTCGATGCGACCCAGAGTATCGAAGACATTTGGCACGCAGTTCGGGAAATGCTGAAGGCGTCACCGTTGGAGGAGCCCGCCGAAGAGTGGGCCATTCACGATTACATGAATTATGGGCTGGTGCAGATCAGCGAATACCAAGGAATTGAAAGCGCGCACGAACTGGCTGTTTTTGTTCAGGAGCGCGGCGAACTTGGGGCGGCAGTTTTGGAGAACTTCCAGGGCGAAATTGAACCGGCAGAGAAAGCTTTAGAAGAAGACTATGCAGGCCAATATGAAAGCCTGGCGGATTTTGCCGAGCAGTTGACCGAGGACACGACAGAGGTGCCCCAGGCGCTGGCCAACTATATCGGCTATGAAGCGATGGGCCGGGATCTTGAACTTGGAGGCGATGTTTTCACGGTTGAGACAGGTCATCAGGGAGTGCATATTTTCTGGAACCAGTGAGGGAGGGGGATCACTCCCCCTTTGCCTTGCGTATTGCCCTTTGCAACGTTTTTGGATGGACCCCGAGCGATGAGGCGATCGTCTTTGGGGAGTGGGTGCCTTCAGCGAGTAGGGTTTTGGCCTCTTGGATTTGTTTGTCAGACAATGCCTTGGGCCGCCCGATTTGCTTTCCAGACTTTTTTGCCGCAGCCATGCCTGCGCGGGTGCGTTCGCTGATAAGGTTTCGTTCAAACTCAGCTAGAGCGCCCATCATGTGAAACACCAAACGGCCGCCCGAGGAGTTTGTATCGATCGCCTCAGTCAGTGAGTGAAACTCTGCGCCGCGTTCCGCCAACTGGCTCAGAATATCAATTAGATCGACCAAAGACCGCCCGAGGCGATCGAGCCGCCATACCACGAGTGTGTCGCCTGGCGCGGTGGCGGCAATCGCCTCCATGAGTCCGGTTCGGTGTTTCTCGGCCCCTGACTGGCCAAAATCTTCTATGATCGTCTTACAGCCCGCATTCTTCAGCGCGTCGCGCTGTAAATTCAGGCTTTGGTCGATAGTCGAGACGCGCGCGTACCCGATCCGCATTGATGCTTCTTTCATTGTGATTGTGCGGTTGGTTCCCGCAGAAAAGCTCAATTCATCGTTGACATAAGGGTTCCCTTACGTCCTCGGACTGCGCTCTTTCCGCTGAGTGTCCTAGTTCCTTGTAAAAGCAGGGCTTCGACGTGAGACGAAGTTGCAATTCCTGCATAGACAAAAAGGAACCCTAATGGTCGCCACAGAATGTATCACGACAACAGGTCGAATGACCAATACGAATGATCTGTTGTGAAGCCTGCGCAATTTTCCGTGCGGCAGTGATCTTGGATCATAGGGAATTCCCTAGATACGTTGCGAGCGCTCAATCCTCTACAATTGGATCAGATAGGCCGCGCGAGATCGGACCCACTGCCCATCGCAGATGTTTCAAGACAAATTGATGGACAGCAGACTGCACGACCCGCCGTAGGCCAAGGCAAATAAAGGAGAGCACTAATGGACGCTCTAGGAATTATTCTTTTTCTGGCTTTCATTTTTGGAACCATATTCTTGCTGATGAGTCAGGCAAAAAAGGCTCGCGAGATCTACGGGTTCGGGCTGATCATGAACTGGACCTTTTTGCTGATCGTCTTCAGTCTGGCGGCCTTGTTCTTTGGAGCCCTCGAAGGGACGGGCACCACTGCAGATCAAGCCTCCAACGCACTGGTGCTGAACATCACAAGCGTCGCCCTTCTAGGGTTTTCCGGTTTCATCAACGTCAAACGATCGACTGTAGGTTTTGGGATTTGGTTCACGTTTCTGCAGCTGATCGCCGCGCTTGGTATCATCGTGCCCCTGATCATGTTGTTCAGCTATTTCCGGAGCAAAAGTGTTCTGCCGGACATGATGCGGTGAACCTTCCTAACCAGCTACCCTGGGGTGGGAGGCATCCCGATTTTGGATTTCAAAGAAGGTTCCTCATGACACCATCCACCGGAGTAAAAGGCGCTTTTGCCGTTTTGACCTGCTTCTATCTTTCGACATCAACGCCAGTCCACGCGGGTGACGCTGAAGCAAATGCGCTGTTGGTTGAAGCCGTGCAGGCGATCCAGGCGGCAGAGAAGGGGTCTGCCCCTGAAGAAAGGCTGATCGCCCTGAGTGATGCCATCGAAAGCCTGGAGCGAATAATTTCCGACCATCCATCATCTGGATTGGCCGTTTCTTTGGTCACCGGGCAGTCCATCGGAAATGTTGACCTGAAGGCTCTTCAATCAGAACATGATCGAATTCAGGCCAAGGTTGATGAATTGTTCGCCGCAGAGCAAGCTGAGGCCACAGCCAAACTTGCAGCGGTTGAAGCCGCTGAAACAAAATCAATTTGGGTCGAGGAGAAGATGGCCTGCCTTCAAGACGACCAATGCTCGACATTATTGCTTTTGTCTACGATAGGAAAAGGTGGGGATGATTTCAGTTTTCTTTCTGAAATCGCAAGTATGGAAGTCTTTCAGAGCGGGTATTCTGACGAATTTTATTCTATTGTTAGGGATATGGCCAGTCAAATTGACTGGCAGGAAGACTCTCGCAACGAAAAGCGAAAGATTGGAACACTTTCAGGTCTATTTGATAGCGGTATATTTCGGGAAACCGCAAGAGACGTATTTCGAGAAAAGGAGGCGTTTCGAATTGACTATTTGCCAAAGGTCCCAGTCACGCATTGGCGAGTCCTTACCAGTGCTCCCGAGTACGCTGCGAGACTTGGTCAACTTGATAAAATGAATGAATACCTGCTTATCCTGAAGTCGGAGGGATGGATTGACAGTGTTGATGAAGAGAGGAATGAGCTTATTGGTAACTTAATGTATGGTTTGTCATACGACAAGTTGAGTGCGGGATTGAATGGTGACGAATTGGAATTCGGCAATTGGAGGGAAGAAAAGTCATTTTACAATGTCTTGGCCATGCGTGGTGACCCGGTATATGAACAATGGATTGTAAAGGCCATTAAACGACCCAGTTTTGGAGATCTATTGCAAGCTGGGCTACTGCGTGGTTGGCTTCATTACCAGTTTGGCCACGGGAATGCGGAGGATGCTTTTGATGAACTTTTGGCATGGAGAAAAAATCGTGGCAACTCATGGGCTTCAACTTCTATTTGGACCATAGCTAGACAGGTAGTTTTTGTTGCGAGAATGTACCCAGACCAGGCAACAAAAAATGCAGTCCGCGCCTTCATGCAAACTGCATTGGAGGAAGTCGAGATCGCTTCGATGGACGAAGACATGGCCAGAGTAATGTGGCGCGCATCTCGCGTGCTTCAGTGACGTAAAGTTTGATGCGGCTGGAGGGTCGACAACTGTACGTCGTATTCAAGTATACTACTCTCCGACTTGCCTTTCCTACGCAGAAAATTGTTGAAATGTCTTGCAATTGGTCCGAAGGTGTAGTGCATGAAACGGATCACTTTCATTGACCGTCGGAAAACAAACCAGATTCTTGATTTTTCCGAAAAACTGACCAAAGCAGCCACGGTTGATCTGGCGTGGTCACTCTACTCTGATGCGCTGGCGAAGCTGGGTGCGAAGAGCGCGGTCTATGGGTTCTTTCCCAAGACAGTGGGGCGATCATTGTCGTCAGAAGTGGTGGCGATGTCCTCCCATCCCGAGGAGTTTAACCGCCTCTACTTGGACGAGGGGTACATCGATCACGACCCTTTTGCCCAATATGCCATGAACGAAGATCAGCGACCCATCTCATGGTGTGATCCTCGCGCGAGCAAGTTTCGCACAGCAAAGTCAGACTTCTTTCAAAATTCCATGAAGGATTTTGGAATGGATTATGGCGTGACAATTCCAGTTCGTGATGCGTCGGGCTTCAAGCTCGGGGGAACAGGCATTTCATTCGATGCGACCTCGGAGAAACAAGGCGAAATAATTGTCGCCGAGGCGACCCCGCTGGTCGAAAACGCAGCCATGCTCTTTCATTCTCGTGTGCAGGAAGGGGACATGATGCGGCAGTTCTTTCCCTTGTCGGTTCGGGAGAAGGAATGTCTTCTCTGGGTCTCTGCAGGCCTTACTAACAAGGAGATTGCGTTCAAACTGTCCCTCTCAACAAAGACTGTTGAATTGCATATCCGAAACGCAGCCCAACGGTTAAACGCCCGAAACCGATCCCACGCGGTGGCACGGGCTTTGATTTATGAAGTGATCGACCCGTAACGGCGTAATATTAGGAGTGGCAGCAGGCAAACTACTGGCAATTGTTGCCGCGACTACCGCCCGGATAGGGGTTTCAAGAACCTTGACCGAGTAGGTTCGGCGGCAGCTTTTAGCGCCATGTCCGTATGCACGCGAGGGTCAAACGGAACTCTGGAAAGCATGTTTCCTGCTGGTACAGAACCGTCCTGTATCAACTGAAACAGAGGAGCGAAGGGGATATGAAACGTGCACAGGTCCGATCCGTCGCTTGTCCAACCATCAGCCTTAATCGTTTCCACATCGCCCGTATCATGGTCAGACTTGATGACTTCAGCGTCGTATCTACCGGGCGGCAACATATCGTCTTGCCGCGTGTCTTTGTTCCAGCAAGGCATCGGTTCAGAGGTTTCGAAGGAGAGGTGGACAATATGACTATGGACCTTGTCCACGTTCTTTGGGCCATCTTCCATCTCTGGATTTAGCCAAATCTCGCCTGTCGCTAGGTCGCATTGATAAAAGGCGTTCTCGTTTCTAATGTGCGGCAATTCCGTCCAGGGATTGAAGACGGGTGAGGCCAGAAGCCTGCATACGCTTTGAAACATCAAGGCATTTGAAAACTCAAATCGATTGTGATCTTCGAAGCTCAGAACACCTTCATTAATGTAGACACCGGCCAGGTTTTGCGTCGGGTCCTCCAAGTCAATAAAGTCTATGTCGTGAAAATCTTGTTCATGGTCGAGCTTGACGTGGACGGATGGTGTGACGGTGTGTGAAATACCGCGTTTGTTGTTCCTGATATGCAAGATTTTGTTTTTGGGGTCATAGCAAACGATTTCGCCGGGCTGGATTTCTAGTTGATATGGGTCGCCATGTCCGGTCAGGAACCATGGCGCAGCGACAGTTCTTTTTTTTGGGCTGGTTGTCAGCTTTAGGTGGGTTCCACGTTCTTCAAACATCGTCGTTGGCGTCCCGAATTCCGTATTTGAAACCCTCTGGTACACCTTTCCAGTATTCTGTCCCGCGCAGGTCAGTAGGGGCGGCAAAATTCGGCGGATTGTCAAAGCTTCCCGCCATGCCCATTAGCCGGTCATCGTCGAAATAGATTATGCGTGCTGCAAACAGCGGGCGTTTTCCTGAAAGGAAAATTAGTTGCCAGGGCGAGCCGACCCCAAGGTACTCACGGATTTCACCAGGAGATAGAAGAGGCGCCCCCGCCAGTACGACATTGTCGCTGACTGTACCATTCACGTTCAGAACGCCGAGGGCATCGCGTCCGGTGCCGCCAGTGTTTACACCGGGTACCGATACAGCTTGCGTCTTTTTCCCCAATTGCTTTTCGAGCCATTCCACGGTTTCTCCGTCCGTGACGCCGAACACGCTGACTGTGCTGCACTGTGAGACGATCGCATTCCAGTCGTCAGGATACAGGGCCTTGAGCTGGGAATGGTTTTGGATAAACAGCCAGAACCGGACGCCATAACCAGCGACTTCAGCCAGGGCACGAACCAGCTCTTTCATAGAGCCCAGAGCCGGGAATTCATCGATGATGCAGGCGACGGGAATACTTTCAGCTTTCCCGCCCTTAATCATGGCCTGATAGAACTGCCCGACCATGAGACGCAAAAATGCGCCATAATCGCCCATCTTGTCGAATGGTAAAACTACGTAAATAGTAGCCACATCCGTTTTGAGATCGCCGAAAGGCAGATCGGTGCTACCGACAGCTTCAGCAATTTCAGGTGTATCCCATATGCTCATTCCGGCGTTGATCGTAGCCAAAATGCTCGATTGCATCTTTTCGGCATATCCGATGAAACTATCCAACCGTCTCTTGGCTCCCGGTTCCGTTGAGCCGTCAGCCAACGCTCCAAGGTACTTTGCAAGAGCGGAAGGCTCTTTCCCGTTCGTCAGGTTGGAAGCGGTAAGTACATCCCGAACATCGCCGATCTGATTGCGCTCAACCGAAACGCAAGCAAGGATAACCGCCGATAGCAGATTGACTGCTTCGTCATGCCAAAATTTGCTTTCACCCGTGGGGCCATCTCCAAGAAGTAGAGAGGCCAGTCGCCTGGCGTCGCTTTCGCCCTCGACGAATTCCATCGGATTATAGGCCGAGAATGGCGACACGGGGTCAAACGGCTTCGTCACCCTGAAGGGATCGACCCGTACCACGCGTCCGTGTTTCCGGCGCTCTTCGTGCGTCAGCGCATAGTTTTCGCCCTTTGGATCGATCACTACAACGGAGCCGCCATATAGCAGAAGGTTCGGTACAATCTGACTTGTGCCTTTGCCCGACCTGGTAGCGGCGATGGTCAGCAAGTGTCCTGGTGGGTTTGACGTTACGGTGGTTACAAGCTCGCTGGATTCAAAATCGAACCCGTTCCCAAGGATCATGCAGCCGTGCCGTCGAGCGAATTTGTTTTCATTCAAAGCCATTGCTTCGGTCTCAATGGCCCTGATTTCATCACGCCCCATAAAGCGTGCGTCGCCATGAATCGGAGGTGGGTTCGCTATCAGCTCTTCGCGTTCCTTGCGGGCAGCATGATATTGCTTCCCTATCGCCGTCCAAGGCGGGGGCGTGCCTACACGCTCCTCCCAACCTTGGTCCATGCCCTTTCGGAAAGACTTTGATATGCGATACATTACACGCGTCAAGAATGACCTATTGTCCAACAATGAAACCTCTTCAACGAAATACCTCTATTGAGACGTTAGTCTTGTTGTGAAGCCAAATCCAGTTTGGATTGTCTCTCGTAGCGGTTGTGCGGTGGCCTTTTGGGAAATGTGCTTAGCGCAACGGTTACGAGAGACCACGTTCAAATGGGTGGCTTGGATCAAGATCCATCTGTTTTTGTCGCGCAATATGTTGTTTCGCCGCTTCACGATGCTCCGTCGATATGTGATGTTGCGGCCTTTGAGCAATTGCAGATAGCGTTGAAAAGCTGATTGTTTCCGGTGTGAAACCGTGCCCTGCCAGCAACGTGAATACCCCTGCAAGAAGTTCCGTGGTTTGGCTTTCGGGTAAGTCGTTCTTTCCCGACCTTGCGCGAAAACGCCATGCCCCTGGTTCGTCTTCTCGGCCCAATACGGGTGCGATCCAAGCTGTGAGTTTATTGCTTCTTTCTGTATGTGCCCGCCAGGGCATATTGACAAATACACGTTCACCGAAGGTGGCGTTGTTACTGTAAGATAGGGTTGCCCAACTACTCATGATCTTGTCCTTTGTGAGCCCTCAAATGAGCGAGGCTGGGAAAGCGTCTGGGAGGGTCACGTTCATTCTTATTGTTCTTTCGGACCAGCCTCACATGTTCTTATGGAGTGGCCAAAAAACTACAAACTGACAGTTGCAAGTATTGTTGGAAATGCACGCAGGTATGGTGGGGTGCGGGGCCGGAATTGGCAATCCGATTGATGCCTCTGGTTAATCTTCAGGGCAGCCCCGCAACGGATTATGGAGCCGGATTCGAGAAAGCCCTGACAATTTCTCTTTTGGCTGATGTTGTGCAGGATTTGCGCGAGTGGGGATGTATTGACAATTATGGGCAAAAGTTGGAGCTTGTAGCTAA
This sequence comes from Pseudophaeobacter sp. 1A09344, assembly GCF_041008745.1. NCBI lineage: Bacteria > Pseudomonadati > Pseudomonadota > Alphaproteobacteria > Rhodobacterales > Roseobacteraceae > Pseudophaeobacter > Pseudophaeobacter sp. 1A09344. The sequence goes on along the minus strand of NZ_JAXGFS010000005.1, from coordinate 340,508 downwards.
GACTTTGTGTCAGAAGTACAAATTCAAATGTTGTACAGCCTTCTATAAGTTGACATCGTCGGGTTTAGCGGTAGCGTTCTTTTGAGGAGCGAGGAAGTATCTCTGTACAGAAAAAACTATTCTGTACAGGAGATATGCTCTCCCATTCGACCCGCTACGCTTACGTCTCAAGGGAATCACCTCGTCTACTCAAGCGCCGTAGAGGGCTTGGATGCATGGCACGACCTAAGGGTTCCACGAAACCCAAACACGAGAACCGCTCAGAGCAGTTGACCTTTTGGGTCACACCTGCTGAGCGCGCACGTATTTCCGCTAATGCGGAACGTGCTGGTGTCACGATGTCTGCATTCATCCGAAGCCTTGCTCTGGGTAAGCCGATGTCGCCGAAACCCAGTGTGCAGGCTAGTGAGCTGATCCGGCAATTGAACCGCGTTGGGAACAATTTAAATCAGCTCATGGACAACGCTCAGAAAAACAAGATCGAAGGTGCGCAGCACATCGAGCATGTTTTCAAACGTGTGTCCGCCGCGCTTACCTTTTGGACGTCTGGCGAAACGTCTCCCAAGGCAGTCGCGCAGGAGGCCATTACTCTTCTGGCGCACGAGGGAGCCAAGCTCAATGGCCTTGCCCATCAGGCCAACAGAGGCGAACTGGTAACTGAGGAACAGCTCCTTTCAGTTCTTCATGACCTGACGGAAAAACTCCGTCCATTCTGCCCATGATCGGCAACCCCTACAAGGGGCGGGGATTCAAAGGGCTTCTTCGGTACCTGCATGAAGGCAGAAAAGGCGAAGAAAACCCCCATCGCGTCATTTGGTCAGAGGCTCGAAACTTGCCCACTATTTCCCCTATGGTTGTTGCAGGTATCATGGGCGCGACAGCGGCTTTATCCCATCGGGTAAAAAAGCCGGTCTTCCACTTGCCGATAAGCTGGCCCCCGGATGAGCAGCCACCGAAGGATGTGCAGATGCAAGTGGCCGAAACGCTGCTCGCTGATCTCGGCCTCTCAGAGCATCAGCATTTGATCGTCGCGCACGACGATGGCGACTGCCCTCATATCCATGTTGTGGTCAACACAGTGCACCCCGAGACGGGGCGAGCCTGGAATGCTTGGCGGGACGTGTATCGGATCATGGAGAGTTTGGAGCGACAGGAGCAAGAACTCGGTCTCCGAATTGTGGACCGGCCTGATCTTGAAGAGTTGCGGTCAGGTGAGCGCGACCTCAACCGAGAGAAGGGGCCATCTCGCGAGGAAAAAAAGCGCGCGGAGCGAGAGGGCGATGCGCCGCTTTCCAAATGGTCAGAAGCAATGATGCGAAATGTTCGCAAAAACATTACCCACCACTTCAAAGAGGCGACGAGTTGGGCAGAACTGGAAGCGCGCTTGGAGGGTCAGGGTTTGCATTTGAGGCGCGCAGGTCAAGGGTTCCGCATTACCGATGGCGAGCACTTCATGACTCTTTCCAAGATCGGGAAACATGCTCGCCAAGATCGGTTGGAAAACCGGTTCCAAGAATCTTGGGAGGGCTACGAAATTGATCGCGACATCGATCGTGATGTTGCTGATCAACTTGAGCCACCTGAATCGGAGCGGCCAGAATCCATCCTTGAGGAACTGGAGCAAGGCGCAGAGCGCCAAGAAGCTCAAGCAAAGGCCGAAACCAGTGCTCGCATAAAGCACGCACTGTCTGCCGCAAGCAGCTATGCGTATTTTCGTTCCAAGGAAAAAGAAGCCGCAGAACTAGGCGCGAAACTTGTTCGTGACCAGCGAGCATTGCGGCAAAATAAATTTGTTGCTGAGCGGATCAACGATGATATCGAAAATGCCGATGGAGATGTCGATGCTGCCTGTGTTCAGTTGTACAGAAATCCCCGAGCTGCTCGAAAGGAGTTGGAGCGCCGTCTGAAGTCTGGCGAGAGCCTAAGTGAAATTGACTTGTCTGACATTGGTAAGAAGCGAGGGTGGCGGTTACTTGGGTTTAGGACAAAGGCGCGCAAGGAAGCCAATCAAGCACTGTCGAGTTTGCCGCGTTTCCAAAAAAACTTGTCACGCCTTCTCGGGCAGAAAGACGGCCACGATCACGACGGTCTCACGCTTCAAGCAAAAATTGGCGCATCAGAGGAGGCGTTTAATCGGGCTCGCGAAGTCGTAGGCCCGCGTGAAGTTCGTAATGAGCGCCGCCTTGAACTGTGGCAGGAAATGCGTGTTGCTCTGTCACAGGTCAGTGAGCGAGATATTTGGGAAGCAAATCTTCCCGAAGAAGCGCGAGAGCATCTAGCTGCCGCCTGGGGGCAGGTGGTTGAAAGTGATCGCAAGGCTGACCGAACCCGAATGCAGCGTGAAATGCAGCGAGAAACAGATGAGCGTTTGGAGCGATAAAGCCGGAGGCTTACGCATTGAGCGCTGCTAGTCCGAGTTCCAGCAAGCGATGACGTGCAGTGATACCGGCAACGATTGTTTCAGAAAGTTCTATGGGGAAATCGGCGGGTAGCTGGGTGAGCGTTGCCTCAATTGCCCTGGGTACTTGTTCATGAATTTCCACAAGGAGCCGCTCAACGAGCGTTACGCCAAAGCCCGCAGCCTTTGCCGATTGAAGAAAATGCCTTGGTGCAACCTGGTCCAAGCGATAGCGATTTCGATTTCCGACGGACATGGCCAGTTTCATTTGGCCATGCCGTACCTGGCCTTCGTCCAGTGCTTTTTGCGCCGAAAGAATATCGTACAAAGGCGTCATTACAAATCCGCTGCCAGGTCGCAGGAACAGGCTGAAGTTCTTGGCATGGCCGTCCGTTGCTCCAAGAAGCCAGAAGAGAATTTGCGCCCTGAAAAATGCTATTTGGTCCTCTGTTGGCTTGTCGCTACCCCGTAGCAAATCGATGCAGTCCGTTATCGATGGCCCGCCGTCCGTTTGATACTTTTGGCTGGGTGGCACAGCCATTGCTTGGCAAAAATCTTCCTGCGGAAGGCGAAGAAGTGTTCCCTTCTTTGTCCACTTTCGGTCAAATCGCTCAATTGAAAGCGCTCGTGTATCCTCAAAGTCCACAATATCGACTTGGGCAACGTCCGAACCCATTTCTCTGCAAAAGCGCATACAGAAGAATTCATTCTCAACGCTATCGGACAAGTTTATCCCGTTCGGTAGAACGCCAAGCTGCGTTTTGAGAATGTGGGTTGTTGGCGTCATACCCTTTGGCCTGAGCCACTGTCCGTCTTTGTAAAGCAAGGCTGACTTTTCCTGTGCGCCCGCGATTGAGATGCGGAAGTCATCCTCTTCTTCGATTCCCAGTGGTGCGGATGCTAGGTTTTTCAGGATGGCTGAAATCTGGCTGTTGGTAAGGTTATCACCTTCTAGTTCGGTGGTAGGCGCAGAGCCATCATAGTCCACAACGAACTGAAGCGCTCCGACACAGTCGCGCCCGATCTTTTCCAGCATATGGTACGCGTCAGTGCCTGAAGCATGAACTTTTGCTGCCACACGCTCACGGATTGCCTGATTGTCGGGGAGCAAGTTTTCCAAATAGGAAATGACCGACGCACCCTTATGGGCTTGCTCCGTTAGTGGGAGAGAGCGGGAGATGGGGAGGGCGTACTGCCAGTCCAGCCAGGAGTGATCATATTGAAAAGAAATCGCGCCGCTGGTGGCCATGTGGATTATGCCGACCAGCCGCCCATTGAGAAGGACGGTCAGAGGAGGGTTGCGTCGAAATGCTCTCACGAGAAAATATCCTCGATGCTGACTTCATCAGATTGACCTCTCTCTTGCACGATGAACTCAAGTTCAAGTGCGCCGAGTACACTCATAACCGTTCGCATTTGTGTTCCAGGATCGCCGTTTTCCAGCGAAGATATGGTTGCGATGCGCAGATTTGTTCGCTGACTGACATCCTTTTGCGTTATGCCTTTGGCTTTCCGCACCCGCCGCAGGGCCTCACCAATTTGCTGGGGTGTTCTGGCAACCAATTTCATCACATCTTCCTTAATTTGCGCTATAGCGTAACATGATGGAAGTTACGCTGCAAAGTAATTTTGAATTTTTTGCGCTACGGCGTAATTTCCACATGGTTACGCCTTGGCGTAACTTTTGATGGGTGTCGCTTTGAAAGGGAATTTCTGGCGAAGGGCGGAGGAGGTTGACCTGGTGCGAATATACGGCAAGGCTGCTCACGCATAACGTGAGTGAGGATTTCTTGATGGATTACAAATGCGTACCTTTTGAGCCCCCGATTGACCGAAAAAATGCCGTGCCGGGTGTCGCGTCCAGCCTTGATGCGGTGATAGCTTCGGAAGCCAAAGCTGGTTGGGAGTTTGTCGGGCTTGAAAATCACAGCACGGTGGTGCCTGGCTCGAACGGTTGCTTTGGATTCGGCGCGACCAGCCCATTTGAAAAAACCTTTTCCGTTGCTGTCTTCCGTAAGTGAAGTACCTGATTATCTGGGCGATCTTATTTTATCAGCGGGTTGCTCCAACCTCGATCCGTAAGCGCTGCATCTTCAAGAAGAGTTGTTCCAACTATGTGCTTGAGGGTGTCCGCGAGAAGGGTGTTTATGAGGCGTTCAAACGATTTAGATCGCGGGTTCGGGCTTGTCGCCCAGGGTATACACAGATCGACACCAGTATGACTGTGCATCATGACCTTGTACTCTTGCGTTTGGTTGACGGTACTATAGTTCCCGAAGTGGAATTGTCGGACCGGCTAAGGCGGGAGTTCGGTCTAAACAATGGTCAAGGCGACTAAGAATTTTACAGATGTGTATCCATTGGGTACACTTTGACCCGAATGAAAGATGTCGGTCTCCGCATACGCGTGCAGCGAGAGCTGCGGGAAAGCTTTGTCGAAGCTTGTAAGGCTCAGGATATACCTGCGGCCCAAGTGCTTAGAGCATTTATGCGGGAATACGTTGATCAAGCACGCATTGATCAGAATGCCCAGGCCGAACAAGAAAAGTAAGGAATTGAGACGTGAACGCTGTTGAAATTGAAGAGGCAATATCCGCCCTTGCAGAGCAGCCGTTTGATGCGGCTGAGTTTCCGTACGCGTTCCTTCTGGCATTTGGCAACAAAGCCACGACCATCAAAATGTTGCGCAAGGGCGCACGAAAAAAGTCTGACCTGGGCGGCGTGCTTCAGACCAATAAGATCCACTTGAAGGTTTGCGCTGAAGGGGAAGTCACGAATTCCCTTGCCGATCTGAAGGCCAGCCCCGCCACGACCAAGGCCAAGGCGAAATTTGTCCTTGCTACCGATGGCCGCGATCTTGAGGCCGAAGACCTGACCACGGGCGAGACGATCGCCTGCGCTTACACCGATTTTCCCGACCATTTCGGGTTCTTCCTGCCCCTGGCAGGGATCAGCACCGTCAAGCAAATCCGCGAGAGCGCCTTTGACATCAAAGCGACTGGCCGTCTCAACCGGCTCTATGTCGAGCTATTGAAGGACAATCCCGAATGGGGCACGGCAGCGCGCCGTCACGACATGAACCACTTCATGGCGCGGCTGATTTTCTGCTTCTTTGCCGAAGACACTGACATCTTCACCACCCCCGATCAGTTCACCGGCACGATCGAGCGGATGAGCGAGAAGGACAGCTCGAACACCCATGAGGTGATCAGCGAGCTTTTCCGCGCCATGAACACAAAGGCCGACGATCGCACGGCGGCTGACATTGCTCGTTGGGCGAATGTCTTTCCCTACGTGAACGGCGGGCTGTTTTCGGGCACGACAGACGTGCCGAGCTTCAGCAAAATCGCGCGCTCTTACCTGATCCATATCGGTAGCCTCGACTGGACAAAGATCAATCCCGACATTTTCGGATCGATGATCCAGGCCGTGGCGGATGATGAAGAGCGCGGCGCACTTGGTATGCATTACACATCCGTACCGAACATCCTGAAGGTGCTTAATCCGCTTTTCCTTGATGATCTGCGTGAAAAGCTGGAAGAGGCGGGGGAGAACCCTCGCAAGCTGCTAAACCTGCGCAATCGAATGGCTAAGATTAGGGTTTTTGACCCAGCCTGTGGGTCGGGAAACTTCCTTGTGATTGCCTATAAAGAAATGCGTAGCATAGAGGCCGAAATCAACGAGCTGCGCGGGGAGGCAGATCGGCGCACGGAGATTCCACTGACGAACTATCGTGGAATCGAGCTGCGCGACTTTCCCGCTGAGATTGCGCGGCTGGCGTTGATCATTGCTGAGTATCAGTGTGATGTGACCTATCGAGGCCAGAAGGAAGCGTTGGCTGAGTTTTTGCCGCTTGATGCCCAAAACTGGATCACCTGCGGCAACGCGCTTCGGCTAGACTGGTTGAGCATCTGTCCTCCTACTGGAACCGGTGTCAAATACAAAGCTGATGACTTGTTTCATTCGCCACTTGAACAAGCGCAAATCGACTTCGAAAATGAGGGTGGCGAGACCTACATTTGCGGGAACCCGCCTTATAAAGGAAGTAAGTGGCAAACAGCCGAGCAAAAATCGGATATGGGGCACGCTTGGCGAGAAAAACCTAGTTTGGCAAAGACTACTGACTTCGTAAGCGGATGGATTGCCCGTTACCTAGACTTCGCAAAAAGCGTACCAGAAGCGGTTGCGGCATTTGTGACTACCAACAGCATTTGCCAAGGTCAGCAAGCTTCAGACATTTGGCCGTTTGTTTTCAACAGCGGCGTCGAAATTCCATTTGCACATGTTCCTTTCAAATGGAGTAATTTGGCTAGCCACAACGCGGGTGTTACCGTTATTATCGTCGGCCTTGGGAAAAAGAGTAATTCATACAAAAAGCTATTTGACGGTGATGTAGTGCAAAGTTGCTCGGTTATTGGTCCATACTTGGTCCCCAACCGATCCGAAGTAGTGACAAAGTCAACTACGCCCATTGGGCAACAATCACCTATGCTTTTCGGAAACATGCCCAGAGACGGAGGAAATTTGTTTGTGAACTCTGAAGAGGCAGCAAATTTGCGAAAAGACCCCGATGTTGGTCATATGGTCCGGCAATTTCTTGGGTCTGAGGAGCTGATTAATGGTAAGCAACGCCATTGCCTGTGGATCAAAGAAGAAGAAAAGATAGTTGCTTCTGAGAATCCCTTCATAGCTGAGAGACTCAAAAAAGTTGTAGCCAACCGATTAGAATCAAAGGCAGCTTCCACTCGCGACTTTGCGGCTAAGCCTTATCGTTTTGTCCAAATTGCGGGCGTCGCTCAGAAGACACAAATTCTTGTGCCCGGGGTCAGTTCTGAAAACAGAGAATATCTGCCCTGCGACTATCGAGATGAAACCGCCATCGCATCAAACAAGCTTTTCGCTTTATACGATGCTCCTCTTTGGAATTTGGCCCTTGTCGCATCTCGGCTTCACTGGGTTTGGATTGGAACTGTTTGCGTACGCATGCGCACTGACTTCAGCTATTCAAATACGTTAGGATGGAATACCTTCCCCGTCCCAAAGTTGACTGAGAAGAACAAGGATGACCTGACTCGTTGCGCTGAGGATATCCTTTTGGCGCGAGAGGCACATTTTCCTGCAACTGTTGCCGACCTCTACGAGGTGAAGGATGGCAAGAGCAAGATGCCAGACGACCTGCGCGCCGCCCATGACCAAAACGACGAAACGCTTGAACGCATCTACATCGGTCGCCGCTTCCGCAATGACACCGAACGCCTGGAGAAGTTGTTTGAGCTCTACACCAGAATGACGACAAAGGTGGTGAAATGAGTGAATTTAATCGCATGACCATCGTTGCAGCCACCGAGGTTATCTCAAACTTCAAGTCGCACAGTGACATGGCCATTCTTGAGGTTCAGTGGGGCATCAAGAAGTACGTATCATCAACCAGTAAATCAGCTCGGGTCGCGAGCTGGGCGCAAGTCGCGACGGAAGTAAATCCTCAGGTGATGAGTGAAGCGGGACTTATTGCTCTAGAACGAGCCTTGGTTGAAGTTGCAATTCAAGCTCCCAGTAGTGTCAAGCAAAGTACGGACTGGAGAAAGTTCATTGCGGGGCTACGTTTTGATGGGTTTGAGGTCGTAGACGAGCAGGTTCCTAACTCAAACGGCACAGCTTCTATCTTCGACGATACGCCTGCTATGATTGCAGTTTGTCAATTGAGGCGAATGTTGCCAATGGGCATTCCAGGCCTCGATTTTCGCGAAGCTGAAAGCGAGATTGTTGCGCTCTTGGATTGTAATGGATTCTCCGTAGCCAAGGGGCATCTGAACCAAGCATTGTCTGCTTTCCAAAGGGGCGAGTGGTCATCGGCTAATGGTGAGTTGCGAAACTTCTATGAGAGCTATCTGAACGAGATTGCCGACGGGCTTGGATATGCCGGATCGGGCAACAGCAAAGCAAGGCGCGACTTCCTAGGCGCTGGCGTGAACCCGCCCTTCCTGCTTGAGGATTACAACGAGTGGGACCCGCAAAAGACCCAATTTGTGCAGGGCCTTATGAGTCGTATGCACCCACATGGTGGTCATCCTGGCCTATCCGAAGAAGAGGATGCTACTTTCAGGCTTCAGATATCGCTTATTACAGCTCGCCTTTTCCTTCGCAGATTCAATCAAAGAAAGACATTTTGAGATGAACAAGAATGTTCCCTCGGTTTCCGTGGCCTACGCCCAGAATGGCGGTTCGACAAAATCCAATGAACTCGGCATGCGGGCGATGCAGGAGCGCGCCTTTGAGAAGCGGGGCGAGCAGTATCTTTTAATCAAGTCGCCGCCTGCATCGGGCAAGAGTCGCGCGCTAATGTTCATCGCGCTCGACAAACTGCACAACCAAGGGATCAAGCAGGCGATTGTGGTGGTTCCCGAGAAATCGATCGGGGCGAGCTTTAACGACGAACCGCTGAGCAAATTTGGATTCTGGGCGGATTGGACTGTCGCGCCAAAATGGAACTTGTGCAATTCGCCAGGTACAGATGGCGGCAAGGTCAAATCGGTTGGCGCGTTTCTTGAGAGCGGAGATCAAATCCTTGTCTGCACCCACGCCACCTTCCGCTTTGCCGTGGAAAAGCTTGGGGTGGAGGCGTTCGACGATCGGCTAATTGCCGTGGACGAATTCCATCACGTTTCAGCAAGCGAAGACAGCATCCTGGGCAAGCAGCTCAATGATTTCATCGCGCGTGACCGCGTGCATGTCGTCGCCATGACCGGCAGCTATTTTCGCGGTGACGCCGTGCCGATCCTGTTGCCCGAGAACGAGGCCAAGTTCGACACCATCACCTACACCTACTACGAGCAGTTGAACGGCTACAAATACCTGAAAACGCTCGATATCGGCTATTTCTTCTATTCCGGCTCTTATGCCGACGACATCTTGAAGGTGCTTGATGCAAACGAGAAGACGATCCTGCACATCCCGAATGTGAATTCCCGCGAAAGCACCAAGGATAAGCATCAGGAAGTCGAGCACATCATCGACGCCCTGGGCGATTGGCAGGGAACAGACGATGAGACGGGCTTTCAGCTTGTGAAAACCCCCGAAGGGCGGGTTTTGAAGATCGCTGATCTGGTAGATGATGAAGCCGTTAAGCGAGACAAGGTTTCTGCGGCGTTGAAGGACCCCGCGCAAAAGAACAACCGCGATCATGTGGACATCATCATCGCCTTGGGTATGGCCAAAGAAGGCTTTGACTGGATTTGGTGCGAGCATGCGCTGACGGTTGGTTATCGTGCGAGCTTGACAGAGATTGTTCAGATCATTGGTCGCGCGACCCGTGACGCCGAAGGTAAATCCCGTGCCCGCTTCACCAACCTGATTGCCGAGCCCGACGCAGCCGAAGCAGCCGTCACTGAAGCGGTGAACGATACGCTGAAGGCGATCGCCGCCAGCTTGCTCATGGAGCAGGTGCTTGCCCCGCGTTTCAACTTCACACCCAAAAGCCCCAAGAGCGGGCCGGTCGAAGGTTTTGACTACGGTGAAGGCGGCTATGATCCTGAGAAGGAGAATGTCGGGTTCAACGAGGCAAGCGGACAGTTCCAGATTGAGATCAAAGGTCTGGCAGAACCGAAGAGTAAAGAGGCCGAGCGCATTTGCCAGGAGGATTTGAACGAGGTGATCACCGCCTTTGTTCAGGACAAGACGACGATCGAGCGGGGGTTGTTCGATGAAGAGCTTGTACCCGAAGAGCTGACGCAAGTGCGTATGGGTAAGATCGTGGGGGCGAAGTTCCCCGAGCTAGATGCCGAGGATCAAGAGGCCGTGCGCCAGCATGCGGTAGCCGCTTTGAACCTGACCCAAAAGGCCAAGGAGATTGCGCTTGCGCACGATAGCGATGAAGTGACTTCCGGCAATACGGCGTTGATCGACGGTGTGCGCAAATTTGCAATGGACGTGCGAGAGCTCGATATCGACCTAATCGATCGGATCAATCCGTTCGGTGAAGCCTATGCGATCTTGGCCAAGACGATGAGCGAGGAGAGTCTGAAGCAAGTTGCGGCTGTGATTTCGGCGAAAAAAGTACAGCTCTCACCAGAAGAAGCGAGGAACCTGGCGCGGCGTGCGGTGAAATTCAAACAGGAGCGCGGGCGGTTGCCATCGATCACGTCATCTGATGCCTGGGAAAAGAAGATGGCAGAAGGCGTCGCCTTTCTTGCGCGCATGAAGCAGGAGGCCGCCAATGGCTAAAGAATTCACCCAGGAAGATGATGGTCTACTGGCGGAGCTTGGCGTCGAGGTGGAGACGAAGAAAGTCGTCACACGCACACCACGCGAAGAACGCATCATTGCGGGTTTTGAAGAAATACAGCGCTTTGCCAACGAACACTGGTCCGCGCCGAGCCATGGAGAAGAGCGTGACATTTTCGAACGCCTTTACGCGGTACGGCTAGACCGTATTCGTGAGCTTCAAGAATGCCGTGAACTTGTTGAACCTTTGGATGATCAAGGGCTTTTGACTGGTGCGAGCAAAGCGTCTTCAATCGTCGCCGAAGAGCTCGATGACGATGCTCTTCTTGCCGAACTGGGAGTTGAAATCGAATCTCCGCTTATCACAGAGCTGAAACACGTTCGATCAACTGCGGAGAAGAAGGTCGCCGAAGAAATCGCCAACCGTGAGCGCTGCGAAGACTTTGAGCAGTTCAAGCCTTTGTTCACTGAGGTTCAGAACGACTTGGATGTGGGCGTGCGAACGACCCGAAACATTCGAAAACAGGCAGGCTTCCTAAAAACCGATATCAAAAAGGGCGAGTTTTTTATCCTAAGCGGGCAAACCTTGTACATCGCTGAAGTTGGTGAAGAAATTCGCGCACCAAACGGCGAGACAGACGCCAGACTACGGGTGATTTACTCAAACGGCACTGAGAGCAACATCCTGCTGCGCTCACTCCAAAGAGCTCTTTACAAGGATGAAACAAGTAGGATTGTTACCGATCCCAGCGGCCCTGGCCCACTGTTTTCATCGGAAACTGACGACAAAGATTTGGCAAGTGGGGTGATCTATGTGCTTCGCAGTAAATCTGACCACCCAACTGTCGCCGAACACCGCGAAGTGCTTCACAAGATCGGCGTAACGAGCGGAAAGGTGGAGAAACGCATTGCAAATGCCAAGCTTGATCCAACCTTCTTGATGGCAGAGGTAGAGGTTGTTGCGACTTATGAACTCTACAACATCAACAGGACAAAGCTCGAAAACCTAATTCATCGAATTTTTGAATCCGCGCGGCTCGATGTCGAGATTAAGGACCGGTTCGGGCATCCAGTCACGCCGCGTGAATGGTTCCTTGTTCCACTGTTTATCATTGATGAAGCTGTTGAGAGAATTAAGGATCGTACGATCTCTGCTTACAGTTATGATCCGCAAGGGGCAAAATTAGTAAGGCAAGGGACATAGGCTTTGCTCGAAACGCAACTCGCTCAAATTCCTTTGTTGAGGTTAGAAAATGATTGATCGTATACAGCTCCTAAGAAATATTGGGCAATTCGATAATGTTAGCCCGCCCCAACAGATTACTTTCACACCTTTTTCGCTGGTCTACGGTGAGAATGGGCGCGGCAAAACTACTATCGCAGCTATACTGCGATCATTGGCGACCGGAGCTTCTGCCCTAGTCCAAGAACGGCAGCGGCTTGGCTCTCAACACCCTCCCCATCTTGTCATCGGTCATACAGGCGGGCAATCGATATTTCAGAATGGAGCTTGGACTCAGCCCTTCCCAAATATCGCAATTTTTGACGACGCTTTTGTTTCTGCGAATGTCTGCTCGGGGATCGAAGTCCAATCCGGGCATCGGCAGGGGCTGCATGAACTGATTCTTGGAGTGCAAGGCGTTGCTCTCAACGACACCCTGCAAGGGAATGTGCGTCGTATCGAAGAACACAACGCGGCGCTCCGCGATCTTGCTGACGCCATCCCTGCCAATGCTCGCGGCCCGTACAAGGTGGATGCGTTCTGTAGCCTTGAAGCGGATGGAGATATCGACACAAAGATACAGGATGCCGAACGCCGCCTTGCAGCGGCGCGTTCTGCAGACGCGATACGGCAACGACCAGGGTTTCAGGACTTTGCGCTTCCCGATTTTGACATCGACGCGATTGATATTGTTCTCGGTCGTGGCTTGCCCAACCTTGAAGCTGAAGCCGGTGAGCGCGTAAGGGCGCACCTCGCAAGGCTCGGTCGTGGCGGCGAGATTTGGATATCCGAAGGCGTGCCCCGCATCGACCCAGTATCCGTCGGCGCGCCATACGAAGTCTGTCCTTTTTGTGCGCAAGATCTGAGTGGCTCGCATCTCATAGAACACTACCGAGCCTATTTCTCGCAAGCATACAAGGATCTGAAGGCTACTATCCGTGAAACGGGAGTATCCGTGCGCGATACTCATGGCGGGGACATCCCTCCCGCCTTTGAACGCGATATTCGCACGGCGGCTCAGACACATGAATTTTGGAAGGACTTCGCCGAGCTGCCACAGGTCGATATCGACACAGCAGCTATCGCACGGCAATGGAATGCCGCCCGTGAGGGCGTACTCGAACAGCTGCGCGCCAAGGCCTCAGCACCGCTTGAGCTGATGGCGCTCACGCCGGAAGCGCGCCAGGCGATAATCGATTTTCGTGAGCGGATCGAGGAAGTGGCGGAGCTGTCAGGGCGCTTGGTAGCCGCGAATGCGAAGCTCGAAATTGTAAAGGAGCAGGCACAAGCCGATGACCTTGCGGCTTTGACTGACGACCTTGCAAAGGTCAAAGCGCAGAAGGCACGTTTCGAACCCACTATTGTGCCTTACTGCAATGATTACCTGACCGAAAAAGCAGCAAAGACCGTTACCGAGGGGCTGCGCATGCAAGCTCGCGCTGCCCTCGACCAGTATCGCGAACAAATCTTTCCAACATACGAAGCGACGATCAATGATTACCTCCGGCGGTTCGCGGCTTCTTTCCGGCTTGGCGAAGTTCAGTCGGTCAACACTCGTTCTGGATCATCGGCCTCATACTGCGTTGTGATAAATCAGCAGAATGTTAACGTCAGCGCTGATACAGGGCCATCTTTCAGGAACACACTCAGCGCAGGCGATCGAAACACGTTGGCGCTTGCGTTTTTCTTCACCTCTCTGGAACAAGACCCCGATCTAGCTAACAAGATCGTCGTGATTGATGATCCGATGACCAGCCTCGATGAACACCGCACTCTTCGTACCCGTGAGGAAATTTTCGCAATATCTCAACGTGTTCAGCAGGTGATCGTGCTTTCTCATTCGAAACCGTTCCTCTGCCGTCTGTGGGAGCAAGCCGATAGGAATACATCGACGGCATTTCGCGTGAACAGGGCTGCGGTTGGCTCCGAACTCGCGGTATGGGATGTTAGAAATGACAGCGTGTCGGAGCATGACAAGCGACATGAACTTGTTCGGGGGTATTTAACTGCTGCCGATCCAGCGAAGGAGCGTGAGGTTGCAGCAGCCCTACGCCATATCTTGGAAGCATTCATGAGGGTTGCTTGTCCAGAGCATTTTCCACCAGGACAGCTTCTCGGCCCCTTTATTGGCCAATGTGATCAGAGGCTTGGGGCGAACAATCAAATTCTCAGTGCTGGTGATTTAACTGAGTTACGGGCTTTGCTCGCCTATGCAAACCAGTTCCACCATGATACCAACCCCGCTTGGCAGACTGCAGCGATCAATGATGCTGAACTTACTGACTTTGCCGAAAGAACGCTTCTTTTTGCTTCGCGCCGGTAATACAATTATAGAGCAAATCAAGTATGCGTGCATAAATCAAAACTTTTGCACGGTTTTTTTAATGTAGTAAAAACAAATGCTTGGCGCGTGCAAAAGATACGTGCATAATGTACAATATGAAATCTATCGGATATGCCCGTGTTTCCACGCTGGGCCAAACCCTAGACGCTCAGCTGGAAAAACTTGGCGCAGTAGGGTGCTCTCACGTCTTTCAGGAGAAAGTAAGTGGTGCGGTGCGAGACCGGCCTGAACTCAAAAGTGCATTGGGAAGTCTGACTGAAGGCGATGTGCTGGTGGTGACGCGCCTTGATCGGCTTGCTAGATCGACGCGTGACCTTTTGGACATTGTCCATGAAATTGAAAACAGGGGCGCGAAACTCAAGGCTCTTGCCGACTCATGGGCAGATACAACAACACCCACTGGGAAACTGATACTTACCGTTTTGGGCGGCCTTGCGGAATTTGAACGTGCTTTGATTGCTGAAAGAACTGCGGAAGGCCGCGAGCAAGCCCGGCGTGATGGTAGGCATTTGGGAAGGCCTTCTAAGCTAAACTCTTATCAACGAAGGACTGTTGTGAAAATGCGGTTTGACGGCTCAAACAACGCTGAGATTGCGCGTGTTTTTGGAGTCTCACGATCGACGATTTCACGCATTAAGTAGTTGAGGTTATTGTACAGTGTGGGGCAAACAGAAGGCAGTCAGGGCCTTCATACAAAGTGCCCACAAAGCTTAGGCTGCCAGCCAAGCGTACGCGAAATATTGAGAACCCTTCGCGAGCTCTGAAGAATTCAATTTCAACGCCGCCAGACTTCTGGGCAAGCTTCGCCTTTGCATCTCTCAGGCTTGAAAAGTGAAGATAATATTTTGACATGGTGTTCATCCTTTCCGTTTGTTTGATCCATAATCTGGGAATGGCGAATGCATCCACGTTAGGAACACGGTCCGGTGCGGGCACCTGACTTGGGGATGCAAAAGTACATTCACACAATCAAACAGGCGAAAAGGGAAGGATGGGTGCCGAGGAATCTCTCATCTTGAAGAATAGAGTTCAAAGCTGTCAGAAAGTGCTATCGGCGAAATTCATAAGGAAATAATGGCTCTACGCGACGAGCCCGAAACTTAGCCGTTTCAAAGCAAATACTATTTCGTTCCAAATGTTTCGCGACTGGGGCGAACTGCTAATCGAATAGCCGCCCCGCCAGGGGCGGTTTCTACTGTTCCAGAAAGAAACAACCCCGCCTTTCGGCAGGGCTGTCCCGGTTAGCTGCTACGCAGTGTCGGGCGCTTCATCATCATTGAGCGGGACCAAACGATGGCTTTCCACCCAAGTCGCAAAGGCAACGCGGTCAATGTAAACCCGGTTAGAGATTTTCACGATCGACGATGCCATACCATTCGTCTCCGCATGGAAGATATACCAACGAAGTTTTGCCTCCGTCAGGATCGGTGTTTCGATTACAAGCTGTTTAACAGTGCGCAGGTCCTTATAGCTAGCCTTCATGGTTAGCATCCTTGTTCAAGTAAGAGCAAAAAGATAACTAAACAGGCCGATGTTATCGGATGCCGGTCGCAACGCAAGTTAAAGGCGACTAGGATGCGCCTAGTCACTCGGAAGATAGTGACTTTGAAGTTACTAACTTGCTGGTTTGTTTGGGGTAACTATCTGAATCCAAGTGACTATAATGCGGTCTTGTGTTTGCAAGTTAGGTGCTAGGATTTGACTTCCATGTGTATAATTATCACTAGCCGAGGGAGAGAACACCCTTGTCGGAGTTGCGATTGTCGTGATTCCTTTGCGCAAGTTGGCCGCCTTTTGTTCAAATGAAGAAAAGGGGAGAACATATGTCAGTAATAGTATTCGCAAATTCAAAAGGCGGAGTCGGAAAGTCAACATCAGCCGTCCTGCTCGCTCAGGTGCTTGCACATCGCGGCGCTACGGTGAGCTTAATCGACGCTGATCCAAATCAGCCGTTGTCAGCATGGTGGAGCCGCGATCCGAGGAGAATTCCTGATAATCTGAAGCTGATCCCCAAAGTGACGGAGGATACCATTACCGAGATTATCGACGATGAAGCATCAAAAAGTGCGTTTGTAATTGTCGATCTTGAAGGTTCCGCCAATCTTGCGGTGACATATGCCATCGGAAGAGCTGACTTAGTACTCATTCCTATGCAGGGCAGTCAACTTGATGCCGACCAGACAAAACGTGTTATCGATCTAATTTGCCGCGAAGAAAGAGCTTTCAGACGTAGTATTCCATATTCAGTGTTCTTTACACGGACCAGCGCCGCGATCAGGTCAAGGGATTTAGGGCATATTCAAGCCGATCTGAAAGAAGCACTAATCCCAACACTACCTGTCGAGCTCACAGAGCGGGCAGCATTCCGAGCAATCATGCAGCTAGGGGGGACAATCTACGATTTGACAAAAGACGAGGTCTCAAAGCCAAAAGCGGCGATCGAAAATGCAGAAGCATTCGCCCGAGAAGTGGCACTGATTACCCGAAACCAAACTAACAAAGGGAGGGTAGCCGCATGAATCGCATTAGGCCAACAACTTTTGAAACAGTAGAAGATGATCCGTTGGCCGATTTGGCCCAAATTGAACCAGTTCCAGTGCGCCAAATTCCAGCCTCAGACAAAGTGCGCAAAATCGCTGATGAGGCTGGGTTTACCGCGCGGCACGGAAAGGCCGAGCGAGATGTAGAGGAACAGGCTCAGGCAACCTTTGATGCAAGGAGCCTTCGGAAAACGGGTCGATCGTCCCAGCTTAACATCGCCATCAAGCCAGGAACAAAAGACAGGTTTTGGAGTTTCGCGATAGAGCAAGGGTTTGTTGCAGGTGAGGATGCTTTGCTTGCACTGTTGGACAGTGCCGAGCGTTAGTATCTCCTAGAAAAGCTCTGAATTCAGCTTCTCGGCCAAGCCGTGCTTATGATCCGTCGATAGGTGAGAATATCGTTTAACCATCTGAAGGGTTTTGTGCCCGAGCATGTCCGCAATCTCAAGAATTGTAGCGCCCTGCATAGCCAAATAGCTAGCAGTGCAGTGCCTCAAATCATGAAACCGAAAATCGGAAACTTCCGATCTATTCAGAGCATTTTCCCAGGCCTTCCGAATGTCAATTGGCGCTATTAAATCGCGTCTCGGGAACAGAAATCGATCTTGAGCGGACGGCATTTGGGCGTCATAGAGGCCCGTAGAGAATTCAATTTGGCCCTTCAGCAACTCATGTAGGTGGCCAACTACAGGCACAGAGCGTGTCTCACCGTTCTTGGTGTCTCGCAATATGGCCATATTTCGATCTAAGTCTATATCCGACAATTTTAGCCCTAGAATTTCACCTTTGCGAGAACCAGTCGATAGAGCAAAAATAACAATCGGATACAGCTGCAAATTTGGACTATTTCGGCAAGCGGCCAGAAGTTGGTCTCGCTCTTTATCGTTGAGGTAGCGGACACGTTCGTTGCGGATTTTTGTTATTGCTTCCACGCCATCCATTGGGTTTGTCCCCAGCCACCGCCAAGAAACCGCCTTTTTGAATAATACTTCTAACGTGTCGCGGTAGTGTTTTAATGTCTTTCTGCTCTTGGATTTGGCAGTATTGGAACCCGATCTGGCGTCGGAGGTACTTGCCAGCTCAGCCATCAATTTGGAAATCTGCTCAGAGGTGATGAAGCTGAGACTGTAGTCTCCAAGAGCTCCTCGCCAGTACCGTAAATACGTCTGTGAGGCGCGCTGGGTACTTTTGGCCAAGTGCGGTAAGGTTTCACGCTCGTAGCGATCCAGAACGTCTGAGAAGGTCTTACGCTGCGATTTTGGGTTTAGGGGCCGAAATGACCCTGATTTTATCTCACTTTCTGTCTTTGCGGCCCAGGCTTTGGCATCAGTCAATCGCCGAAAGGTTTTCTTTTGGCGGGGATAACCAGAAACGCGGATGTCCACTAGATAGACCACACCTTTCTGCCGCTCCCGTTTTTCAATCGTAGCCATTGTATGCCCTCGCGAACGTCAGGTTATTAAACCCGAAGACTGTCTGTTGCTGCCCTTGGGGGCAATTTAGGGGCAGTATAACTCATGTATCACCAATAGCTGTCAATAGACCTCATCACTTGAGTATGTTTAACTCCTTTGAAAATAAAAGGAAAAAATATTGGTGGTTGTTGGCGGTTATAGAAACGCATCGGGCTCATAACCTGAAGGTCGCAGGTTCAAATCCTGCTCCCGCAACCAAAAATAACGCAAAACGCCGCGTCCGAAAGGGCAGCGGCGTTTTTTTTCGTCTGTAAAACCCAACAACTTGAATTCAATCTCCGCACAGTGGCAAAGCATCTTCCAGATGTAGCAGCGTGGTTTTAAGCTTTATCCTCAGGTTCCCAATCTATTGAGAAGGCTCGGAGTAGGGGCAGGCGGCTAAGTCCATACAAACCTTTAGGCTCGTCAGTGGCGATCTCACCCACAGGAAAACTGACTGCCAGGCAGCGAATGACTGCTTTCCGCCTTTCATGACCCTTCATAACGGTATGCAAAGCTGGAGTGGAGTTTTCTGTTTGAGGCACGATCAGGCTCTTGCCTGAAGAACGACGCTGCATAGCCCAATAAATATGGGGTCGTCCTGCAAAAACATGCCAGCGAGGCGATCAACAAGGTATCCGGCCGTAATGTCTATGCCAGCGGCATGCGCCGTTCTGCCATTGCGACAAACCAGCTGCAGCCGAAGGGAATGACCTCGTCATTGAACTCATAGGACGGGTTGTGAAGATCGGCACTGTCGCCATTGCCTATGAACAGATATGCCCCAGGGCGTTCCAGGAGCATCTCGGAAAAATCCTCTCCCCCCATGATTGGCTTCAGATCACGATGCGCTACACCAGAGACCTCGAGGGCAACCTCTGCGGCAAGATCCGCTTCCCGCGCGTGGTTCACCAGCGCAGGTGGGCCGGAGATATGCGTGACTTCAGCAACCGCGCCGTAGCCAGTTGCCGTGGCCGTCGCCAGCGCATCGATGCGGGCCCGCACCAGCTTCTGAACCCCGGGTTCGAACGTCCGAACCGTGCCACGCATGTGAACGGAATCCGGGATTACATTGTATGTGTCCGTTTCTGTCCGAAAGCCGCAGACCGAGACCACCACGTTGTCGATGGGATCGATGTTGCGTGATGCGATGGATTGCAGGGCCACAACAATCTGCGACGCCACCAACGTTGTATCAACGCTCTTGTGTGGCATGGCACCATGGCCACCTTTTCCGCGCACGATGATCTCAAACTTGTCCGGCGAGGCCATCTGAGGCCCGCTGCGTACCGCAAATTCGCCGATGGGCATCCCCGGCATATTGTGCATGCCGTAGACTTCTTCGACACCCCATCGCTCCATCAACCCGGCATCGATCATCGCCCGCGCACCACCGCCACCTTCTTCGGCGGGCTGGAAGGCCAAGACTATCCTGCCGTCAAAATTCCGCGTCTCGGCTAGGTATTTCGCCGCGCCCAGGAGCATTGATGTGTGCCCGTCATGCCCGCAGGCGTGCATCTTCCCCGGAACGGTCGAGGCATGAGGCAAATTTGTTGCTTCCTGAATCGGAAGGGCGTCCATGTCTGCGCGAAACCCGATGGTTTTGCCCGAAGTGTTTGACTTGCCGTTGATCACAGCGACCACACCGGTTTCACCGAAGCCCGTCACAATCTCATCGCAGCCAAATTCCTTGAGTTTCGATGCCACAAGCGCCGCCGTTCGATGCTCCTGAAAACGCAATTCGGGATGGGCATGGATATCGCGCCGCCATGCTGAAACTTCTGGCAACATTTCGGCGAAGCGGTTCAAGACAGGCATCAGTTTCCTCCAGGTGAGTGTTATTGCACTTTGGGACCAGGTGACAGCAGAGGCAAGATACTGTGCGCATCCGATCCAAAGGACGTTACCTCTCAAAGCACCCATTCTAGGCATGTGCGCGACATCAGAGATCCGGGTGACAAATGCAGCCATAAAGTCATCTTGTAGGTCGGCCTTCACAGTCGTAGCAGGCATCGGCCATTAGGGACTGCGCGGGCATAATCGGGTACTGGCCGAACCGCAGATCAGAACTTACAGAACCTTCTGCCCTCACACGTAAAATCCGACTTTGCAGCGTCTGCTATCGCTCATTTTTTGTTTGGGTCCTGGCAGACCTCAATCGAATGGGCATCTTGGGCCACCATCCGAGCGGCTGTTTCGTCCGCACTGTGTGAGATCACGGCTTCAGAACCTCGCAGTCGCAGTGAACGGCAAAAACGGCGGACTGCACCGCAGCACAAACCCTCAGCTGGTTGCGTAAACCGGCCAAGTTTGCAGAGGGCACTTCCTGCGTTTGGTCGACCTTCGTACCCTAGGCAGCGTCAGTCAAGGTGGGCTCTTTCCATACCCCGCAGGCGTTGCTGCATCGTATGGTATTCTGCACGCGTCAACGTCGGGTTGTCTTGGAGGTTATGACATCCGGCAAAATCAAGGAACGCGCGTCGGTTCTCCAAAGCAAGACGCAGAAACCTGTCCGCTTCGAATTCTCAGAAGGCACGCGGGCATCTCTCGACAGATGGATGCAAGACCCGCTGATGGGGGGCTCCGAATACCTCTGGCCAAGCCGATGTCACGAGCGCCTTCATATCTCGACCCGCCAATATGCTCGGATCGTCCGCAACTGGGTTACATCGATAGGGTTGGAAGCAAGTGCCTATGGCACGCACTCGATGCGTCGCACCAAGGTGACGCAGATCTACAAAAAGACCGGCAATCTGCGTGCCGTCCAGCTGCTGTTGGGACACACTAAGATGGACAGCACAGTTAGGTATCTGGGTGTTGATCTTGAGGATGCTCTTGCGATCGCGGAGGCGATTGAGATCTAGCAAACTGGGTCGTCTTCACGGATGCTCCAAACCGGACATTAGCCATGTGGGCATTTGGGTTGCGCTTCTGCTAGGGTCGGCGCCGCCCGCATGACTGGATTCCCCGTGGCGGCCGGGAAGCTTTGGCTGGGAGGCCCCGTGAACAAGACCGAACCAAGTATGTCCAAACCGGGCACCGACACTGCGCTTTCTTCTTCTGATCCTCGTTCGGAGGCCGACATGACGCAGCTATCGCATATGGTCTACGATGTCGCCCTCGACAATTCCCGCTGGGCCGAGATGATTGGCCGGATTGAAGCTCTCATGGCAGCGGGGGATGTGGCACGTGTTGAGAGTGCGGAGCAGCTGGAGGATCTGCGGCAGCATGTCGAGCGCGCCATGCAGATATCGGATCGTCTAAGTGCCGCGCGGGATGAAACTGATCTTGGGCGCAAGCTTCTGGCCAGCCTGTCGTTGTCTTTTCAGCTTTTTGATAGCGATGGCCACGAACTGCCGCCGGAGTCGGTTTCTACCGATGCCACAGCGGGGAGTTTTACAGACGGGGACGATAGCGCAGGGCTGGTGCGAGATGTTCTTCCGCAAACGCTCCGCAGCCAATACGCGGCGACGCAGAACCCAATGCGTCTTGCCGGGGAAGGAGATGATCCGGCAGAGGAAATCCTGTTGGGGCCTGATCTGGTTCGAAAGCTCGGGTTGCCTGCGCGGGTAGTCTGGGCACGTCTGCGTCTGACACGAGACCCGCAGCGTATTGCAGCCAACCTTGGTGCGACTTACGGGCTCACGGCGGGGCGGCGCAAGTTCCTTGGGGCCTTTCTTGAACATGCAGACCTGCGCAAGGCCGCAACGGCCGTTGACCTGAGCTATGAGAGTGCGCGCACCTACCTCAAGGATATCTGCCAGACGATCGGCTTGTCAGGACAGGCCGAACTGATCCGCGCCGCCTTGCAGAACCCGCTGTCGGTCATTGACGCGGATTTCTCTCAGACCGAACGATCTGCGGTGCGTTGCCAGATCGAACGCCCCGAAGGGGGCGTGATCGAGTATTTCGCGCTTGGCGCTGCGGGTGCCTATCCGATCATTCATTACGATGCACTGTCTGGGGTAGGTTTGGATGTGCTGCGTTTCCCGGAGGTGTTCGAGGCGGTGCTGAACCGCCTTGGTGCGCGGCTGATCGTTCCCTGTCGGCCGGGAACGTTCCGGTCGACCTTCATACGGCGCAAATCGGCGGCCGGGGATGCAGAGGATGTGCGTCTGTTGTGCGCGGCCCTCGGGATCGACCGGTTCGCGCTGATTAGCAATTCCTTTGGCGCGGTCAGTGCGCTCAATGTTGCTGCCGCGTTGCAAGACCGCTGTGACCGGGTTGTGCTGGCAGCGGTTCATAATCCCGACCGGGAGGCTGAGCGAAGCGCCGCCGGGAATTATCTCCACAAGATTTCCGCAGTGATTGGGCGCCGCTCTCCGCTGGTCTTGCGCTGGTTGATCCCATTCCTGTGCAAGTCGGTGGTTCAGGACCCCGGAAAGTTCGCAGAAAAGGCCATCGCCGAGGCGACGTGCGATCATGAAAAAGCGATCCTGCGCGCGCCGAGCTTGCTGAAGAGTGTGCAAATAATGCTCGAAGAGCGCACGGCGTCGGGCTTTGACGGCGTCATCCAGGAACATCGTCACATCGGGCGCAACCTTGGTTTCGATCTGTCGGAATTGCAGGTGCCGTTGCATCTGTTCCAGGGGGACTGTGATCGGATGAACCCGGTGGAAGGTGCGGTCGCCCTTGCGGAGAAAGCGCCGCACGCGACGTTGCATATCATCAAGGGGATGGGTCATTCGATGATCAAGGCCGAGTGGGATTGGCTGTTGGCTGCCGCTGCCGGTGCAGACTACGAGATCCCGGCAGCAGATCGCCGCGGACCACTGGCAGAGGCTCTGGCCCGTTAAATTACAGCGGGGTCCCCAAATGGGAATTGTTTGAAATTCAAGGCAAAATTAAAAACCTGCGAGTTTTGAAATTTTGCCTGAGTGAATTGATGACATATGCTTTTTATCTGAGAAACTGCGCATCGTATGTGGCGATGGTCGCAATGTTGTGCGCGATGACCGGGGCGCAGGCTCTGGCTGGGCCAAAAGGCGGTGCAGTCACCTCGGGCAGTGCTCGGATTTCTTCAGGTGGCGGCGGGGTCACGACGATCCGTCAGAGAAGCAATCGGGCCGTTATAGACTGGCAGAGTTTTGACGTCGGAACGCAGGAGTCGGTTTCCTATCTCCAGCCGGGTCAGCATGCCGCCATCCTGAACCGGGTGACAGGCGGGGCAGGGGCTTCGCAGATCGACGGCAGTCTCACAGCGAACGGTCAGGTGTTTGTGCTGAACCCGGATGGCGTGGTTATCGGTGAGACCGGCCGGATCGCATCACGCGGAGGTTTCGTGGCCTCCACTCTGGATATCGAGGTGTCCATGTTCATGCGCGGGGGCGATCTGCGCCTCAGCGGCGATGGCTCTGGCGCGGTCATCAATCGGGGTGTGATCGAAAGTGAGGCGGGTGATGTGGTTCTGGTCGCGCCGCGGATCGGAAACTTTGGCACCCTGAGAGCCAAGGCCGGGACCGCGGCGCTTGGCGCGGGGTCCGCGGCATGGTTGCGGCCTGCGGATGACCAGATTCTGCACATTGATACAGGCCTGCAGATTGGCGGTCGCGGCGTAGACAATCAGGGCGTTATCAAGGCTGCGCAGGCAGAGCTGAAGGCCGCTGGCGGATCGGTTTACGATCTCGCGATCAATCAGAGCGGAACCGTGCGTGCGACAGGCGTTGAGCGCAGGAACGGCCGTATCCTGCTGAGTTCGGGTGGTGGCTCCCTGGAGGTGTCAGGCACCCAGGAGGCCCGCAATCAGGATGGCTCCGGCGGCGAGATCTATGCCGGTGGTGGGTTTCAGGGGAGTGATGCCGCGATCGAGAATGCCGAAACGTTGACGGTGAGAGAGACGGCAGTCTTCGATGTGTCGGCCAGTGCCGGGGAAGCGGACGGTGGCAGGGTTATTCTGTGGTCTGACGGTCTGACCTCGTTTCAGGGCAGTATCAAAGCAATCGGCGGAACCGATAGCGGCGACGGCGGGTTTGCCGAGGTCTCCGGGCGGGAGAGGCTGGATTTTAGACCGTCCTCGGTGGATCTCAGTGCGGAAACGGGCAGCGCGGGTACTTTGCTTCTGGACCCGGACGATCTGTTGATTGTTGACGCGCGTATGCAGGGCGAAGCAGCCGTCGTCGACACGGGCAGCGGCACCGTCACCCCGGAGCCGGGCTCGGGTGTGTGGGATCCTGATTTTGCCGGATCCGAAGTATTGGCGGAAACTGTCGAGGGTCTGCTTGAGACAACCAATGTCGTCCTCCAGGCAAGCGGCAGCATCTTTGGTAGGGCTCCGGTCGAGACGACCGCTGGCAGTACCAACAACCTGACCCTGACAGCTGGACAAGACATTATCCTTGAGGAGATGATCAATCTTCAGCAGGGGGACCTGTCGCTGCTGGCCCAGGGCAGCATTCAAGGTCCTTCGGCCTTCCCTGGTTTCCCGGGGATTGGCGGTAACCCGATCACGGCCAACCGGATTTCCATCGGGGCCTCTGGCGGTGCGGGCCTTGCTTCTGTCGACCTGGGCTCGGTTGCTCTTTCCGCGCAGGCGGTCGACCTCGATTTCGGCACGGCGATTTCCGGTGACGTGAACCTCGGGAATGCAGCCAATACTATCGGCGAAGTCAATCTGCTGAACGCCGGGAGCGGGGGCTTCTCTGGCGCGTTGACGCTGGTGAATGATGGGGATGGGCTGACCGTCAACGGCAGCCTCGCTGGCACCGACCTGACCGGCCTGTCCATCGTGACGGACGGTGACCTCTCCCTTGGGGCGGACTTCGATCTCTCCGCTCCGGCGACCTCGGGGGCGCTGGATCTTGTGCTGGCCTCCACCAACGGCGACATCAAAAGTCAGGCGCCTGCAAGCGCCTTTGCCGGGCTGGATGCCGGTGCGAACCAACGCCTGCTGGCCTATTCCACCAACAAGTCCCAGACGACCCTCGCGACCGATCTGTCTCTGACCGAGGTCACGCAGGAAAGCTATGCGTCCGCGCCGCCCTCGGGGTTGCCTGCGGATGGCACCAGCCGGATCTTTTACCTGTCGGGGCTGGGGCAGCTGACGCTGACGGCAGATGATATCAGCCGCGCCTACGGGAGCGCAAATGGTGCGCTGACCTTTTCGGTCGAGGGTTTGGTCGGCAGCGACACCTTCGACACGGTAACCACCGGGGCGCCCGCGTTGTCCGTCGCCGCAGATACCGAAAGCAATATTGGCAGCTACGAGATTTCGATTGGCCACGGTGATCTGGAGCTGACCTCTGCCACCTATACCGGTTTTTCCTTTGTGCCGGGTAAGCTGTCGGTGACACCGGCGGAGCTGATTGCCTCTCCGGTCACAACCACAGTGACATATGGGGATAATTTCCGCATTCCTGTGACCTTCACGGGTTTTCTTAATGGGGATACGGCGCGCAGTCTTGGTTTGCAGAATGCTGAAGCAGCGGTGCCGGGTGCGGGCGGCACGCCGGACGTTGGCCGATACGATGCGGTCTTTTCTGCAGGAACTTTCGGAAATTACCGGTTCGTTGATAATGGCGCCACTGATGAGTTGGTTGTGACGCCGCGCCCGTTGACCATCCGCCTGCGCGACAGAAATCGCATTTATGGGGAAACCAACAGATTTCTCGATCCGACTTTCGAGGGGCTTGTACGGTCGTCCCATGAAGAGGATTTCACCGTCAGCCAAAGCACTGCCGCGACGGTGGCCAGCGATGTCGGCACCTACGCGATTTCTGGCGCGGCTTCGGCGGCGGGAAGCAGTGCGTCGAACTACGATGTGAGCATTGTGCCGGGGCGCCTGAATATCACGCCTGCGCCGCTCAGCCTGGCGGTCGACGCGACCAGCCGGGAATACGGCGAGGATAATCCCGTCTTTTCTGCAACGCCCACCGCCGGGACCTATTGGCGCAATGGCGATGACGCGTCCGACGTCAATTTGAGCTTTGCAACGAATGCCGACCGCACATCGGATGTTGGCACCTACGGTGTGCGGGTCAGTGGTTCGGCCCGGAATTACACCATCGAACCGCGCCTCAGTGGCAGCGCGCTGACCATCACGCCCGCTCCGCTGACCATCACGGCTGAGAACCTGTCAAAGGAATATGGCGACCTCCTGGATGGCGCGGGGCTAAGCTTTGACGCCGTAGGGCTGAAACTGGAGGACCAAGTGGCAGACCTTGGTTCGTTGCAAGCAACTTCTGATGGGTTTGCCGCCGAAGCCGATGTGGTGACAGGTGGCTACGCGGTCAATATCACGGGGCTGTCCAATCCCAATTACAGATTAGCCTCGGCAAATACGCCCACTCTGACTGTCACCCCGGCTGAGCTGAACCTGAGCGTTGGCGATGCGTTCCGCGCCTATGGCGACAGCGCGTTCGAGGTTTCCGGGACCACCGCCACGGGCTTGCGGTCCTGGGACAGTATTCAAGATCTGGGGCTCAGCTACGCCTCTGCAATCACTGACAGCAGTCTTGATGCCGGGCAAAGCCGCCCGATCACTGCGCAGCTTGGGGCGGATGTGGTCAACTACACGTTGGCCGATGTGATACCAGGTACCGCCACCGTTACACGCCGAAAGGTGCGCGGCTATATCTCGCGCTTTCAAAGGTTTTTCGGCAACACCAGTACGCCGAACATGACGGTCTCTGGATTGGTGAATGGGGATACGCTGGCGGATATTGACGGCTTCAGCTTCGACGGCGTGCATGACGATGCACTGACGGATGTGGGCACCTATACCGTCACCGGTTTGATTGAGGATAACAATTATGAACTGGCCAGCCCTGCGCGGGGCACTCTGACGATCATTCCGCGCCGTATCACTGTAATCGTACCGGAGCAGAACCGGACCTATGGCGACGCAGACCCGGTGCAGGTTGAGATCGGCAACATGGCGCCGGGGCATACGCTGGAGGACGTCCTGAATGGCGGCGGGTTCTTAAGTGCAGGTGCGGATCCCCATGCCAATGTCGGCACCTATGAGGTCACGGGTCGTTTCCATAACGACAACTACGAGGTCCTGAGTCAGGTTATCGGCGATGTGAACGTGCGGCCAGCGCCCCTGACCATCGATATGAGCGATGTGACCGTGGCCTACGCCGAGAGGCCGAATGCCACATATACGGTAGAGGGGCTGCAGAACGGCGAAACTCTGCAGAATCTCTTTGTCCAGTATGGTCCGCAATATCTGCTCAGCGAGTTTTCCCTGCCGGACGGGCGCAAGGAAGATGTGGTGGCATTCAGCTATCAACCCGCAGTCCTTGCCAATGGCGAAAAGCCGATGGACAATTATTTAATCCGCGTCGACCGCGGCGCGATGGAGGTCACCAAGCGGCAGATCTACATCGCCGCCCATGACATCCTGCGAGAGCTGGCCGCGGACTACCAGCGCGAAGAGCTCTACCCTGGTCTCGTCTACGAGGGCGGCACGCTGGTCGGCGGGCGGCTGGTGAACGGCAACGGCCTGGGCCTGGCCTATATCGGAGACGAGACGCTCAGCGTGATCCCCGGCAACACGGTTGCGGATGTGCTTCAGGTGGTGGTGACCCTGGACGGGCGGACCGAGGACCCGGATGCGGATCGCAAGTACGACATCACCTATGTCGGAGGGCTGGGCGACGTGATCACCAAGAACAATCAGATCATCGAGCTCATCGAAATCGACACCGAGGTGGAATCGACCACGACCAGCGTCGTGATGGACAACTTCATCGCCACCAACGACCAGGGACAGATCGTCGACCCTGAGGCCTGCGAATCCCTCGGCAAGGTCATGGTGGACGGGGTCTGCGACCTCAGCCACGTCGAATACACGCTGACCAAGGCACCCGACGTGGTTTCACCCCTGACGGCGGGTCTGATGGACGATCTGACGACCGAGCCCTCGGATACCCTGGTTGAGGTCTTCTCGAACTACCTGATCGGCGGCATCCAGACAGGCGCCCTGAGCACCGACATGATCTACCTGATCGACGACCTGCGCAACGGCAGGATCAGCGGCGACGCCTTTATGGCGCGGGCGCTGGCCGAACCCGGGGCAGGCAGCGTGCTGATGGAGGCGATGGACGGCTACATTCAGGCGCTGGTCAATGCCGATCCCGGCAGCCTGACCGAGGCCGAAACCCTGCTGCGCGGGCGCTACGAATACCGGGCGCGTCGCATGGCCAACCAGATGTACTGGGACCTGGTCGCGGCGAAGGAACAGGATGACGCCCGGCGCGCCTCGGAGGACGCTACCCTGGGCGGGCTGGTCGCCAAGGCTCCGGCTGGCTACGTGCTGGACGGCGTGCTGGGCAATTACACCCGCGATCTGGGCGACCAGATGCTGGCGATCAGCGGCGGGGCAAGTGTCGCAGGCTTCGCCGGCGGCGCGGCTGCCGTGCCGATCGCCTATGTCGCCCATACGGCGGCACAGGCAGCGCCCCTGGGGGCGATCATCACGAGCAATGCTTCGAGCAAAGCGGCTGTCGTTGCGGCCAACCTCGCCCTCAACAAGATGTCGGCGGTGTTCGGCAGCACCGTAACTGCTTCGACAGCGGGCGTGGCCGGTGGGATCTTCCTGACCGCGGCCATCATCGGCGTGCAAAGCGGCATCGCCCAATCCGAAGCCGCCAACCGCGAGGCGGAACTGGCCTTCTTCATGGAGCGCCTTCACCCCGACAACTTCTCTCCGGGCAACGTGCCGCCCGCGATGCATGCCCTGATCATGAGCGAACTGGCCACCGGCGCCACGCTGGGCGGGAACTGAGACCAATGAAAATGACCAAGACCCCGGGCCTTTTGGCCCTCCTTTACGGTGCGCTGCTAGCCCTTGTGCCCGCGCCGCCCGTCACGGCGCAGCAAGGCCCCGCAGCGCAGCTTGCGGCCTTATCAGGCGAAGAGGCCCTGTTGCCCCGACTCAACGGCCTGGCCCTGGTGGCCCGTGCGCCGGGCACCACCGCCAGCCGCCAGACCGGGGTGCAGATCTCTCAGCGGCTCGAGGCGCCCGAAGAGGCGCAGCTGGCGGCCCGGCTGCAACAGGCCCTTGGCAAACCCGCCTCACTGGAAAGCCTCCACCGGCTGGTGGCCTATGTGCGGCTGCACTTCCGCGAAGCGGGCTACCCCTTCACATTGGTGACCCTGCCCGAGCAGGACATCACCCATGGCACCGTGGCGATCCTGGTGCAGCCCTCGCTTCTGGCGCAGGCCCCGACCGTCGATGGTGCGGAGTATTTCGAGGCCGTAAGCTACCGCCGCGCGATCCGCGTGCAGCCCGGCCAGACCATAAACGCCGAGACGCTGGAAGCTGATGTCGCCCTGCTGAACGCCAATCCCTATCGTGATGTGAAACTCGTCTCGGCGCCTGGCCGTGAGCCCGCCACCACGGCGTTGACTTTGGTGACGCAAGAGCAACGACCCTATGACTTCACGCTTGGGTTCAGCACGGACGTTTTTGACGGTGAAGCGAGTACGAACCTGAATGGCAGCGCGGTTTTCGGGAATGTGCTGGGGAGAGGAGATGTCCTGCGGTACGATCTGGGTGCGGATCCGGACAACTCCACCTCCATCGCACATACCCTGACATTCAGCCATTTCCTGCGGGGCGGGCGAAGGCTTCAGGCATCGGCCTATTACACCAAGCCAAAAAACGAGTTTTCGGGGGTTTTCCGTCAGGTCCAGTCGACTGCGCGCTTTGGCCTGACCTATCACGCGCCAGGCCTTGGCACGAAAGCCGGAGAGCAGCAGGACTGGTATGTCGGTGTTGAGGTCTCCAGCGAGGAATACGAGCTGCAATTCGCGGGCATTCCAGTTTCGCGAACGGATGTGGACCTGGCCTATCTAAAGGCCGGTTGGAGCCGTGCGCGGAGGCTGGAGCGGGGGCAGCGCAGCTACGGGGTGGATCTGCTGCTCAGCCCTGGTGATTTTAGTGGCGGAAATTCCGACGCCCGGTTCAATGCCGCAAGGTCAGGGGCCACAGCTGACTATGCCATCCTGCGGCCGCGGTTCTCGCAGTCAATGGCGCTTCCGGTGGGTGGGACATGGTCGATTGCGGCGCGTGGACAGATCGCGACAGGCAAGCTGTTGCAGTCACAGCAATTTAACGCGGTGTCAGGCAACGCCGTTCGGTTTGGCGATGTTTCCGTCTACGGCGATCATGGTCTCGCGCTGCAAAACACCCTGAATGTTTCTGACTGGACCTTCGGCAACTGGCGCTTCACTCCGCAGCTGATGGGGGATGTCGCCGCAGTCCGCTGGACCGGAAACAGCACCGGCGCATTGCGGAATACGCGACTGGCGGTTGGCCTTGGCGCAGGGATCAACGCCGATATTTCGGGGCGTGCAACTCTGTCGTTGAATGCAGGGAGATTGTGGTGGCAAACCACCAAAGAATCGCGCAGCGCGTTTGCCCTATCGTTCAGTTTGAGTGTCGGGCTTTGAGCGCGGGAAAGCGCCGGAAAAAGGGGGGGAGGCGTGTTTTTTCCGCATCTCCCAGTTGTCGACAAGACTAGCCCCAAGAACGGCGCATTTTAGCGGGCCACCTGTACCCCACAGCCTGTGTGTCAGGTACGTTTCTGTCATCGGCGAAAAGGACGTTTCTGACCATCAGATTGGAAACCGAACCCGACACAAGTGCGGCGGATACGTGCTTTGCGGAACTTAGACCCGGTGGCCAGCGGATTCCTGAAAAGAGTGTAGTATCCTAAAGGGCGGCAAACCCGGGGATGTGCCGGGGTTTGTGGCTCATTCTGGACATTTTTCTCTTCGGCTCAAGCTGCGATATAGCGTCGGCGAAGCGGACATAGCCGTGAGAACGAATGAATACGTAGATCAGATGGCCGCTGTGCGGACTGAGCGGACATTGCGCCTTCACCTCAACCTTACTTGAGACATTAAGTTGGATGCAAAAGCGATTCTGGATAGTCGGAGTGGTCGACATGGACTTAAATCAAGTATTGATCGAAGTGCAAGATTTTCCGGAGAGTATCGAGTTTTACACCAAATTTGGACTCCGTCTGATCGTTTCCGAAAGAGGCGAATACGCTCGTTTCGAAATGCCATCAGGTTCGGCAACCTTTTCGATCTACCAATCAGGTCAAATAGCTGTGGGAAACACCGTCATTTACTTTGAGGTCGATGATGTGGATCAGAAGTTCACTGAATTGCGTGAACGCGGTATCGCCTTCAAAGGCGAACCCAAAGACCAAACGTTCAGATGGAGAACGGCCCATCTAAATGATCCCAGTGGGAATAAGCTGTGTCTGTTTCATGCTGGAAATGAGCGTCGTTTCCCTCCCTGGAGGCTTTCTGAGAAGCCTGTTTCTTGAACATGCCTGTGGTAGATGTGGGCTCGAAGCGGACCTGCGCCGACGCAGAGGAGGGCTCGACGCTCCAGACACGAGACATTGACCCCCTGCGGCCCAAACCGGCCGTTCGATCCTCTCGCAACCGCAGAGAATGTCCACTTGCCACCCGGAAATGCATGGGCTGACACTGCTTGTGTGGTCACGAGGCACGGGGCCGCTTTGGGCTGAGAAAGTCTAGCATATCCAGTTTCATATTGGCGCTGAACGCCAATATGGGAGCCATCGGGTGTGGTAGCTAGATCCCGTTGTCGGGGGCAGATGCCACGCTTACGCTCAAAGCACCAAGCCTTGGCTACGCAGGCGTGCGATTTCGGTGGCGATCACGTCAGAAAACGCCTGGCCCACCGCACTGAGCGGGCGGTCGCGGGGGGTGAATTGGGCGATGTCCCAAGCGATGGAGGGCAGAAGCGGGCGGTCCACCACCTGGGCCGGATCCAACAGGCGGCAGGCCACGGGATCAACGATGGCGAGTCCCAGTCCCATTTCCACGAGTTTGACCACACCGCGCAGGTTGCGCATCTCGGCGGTAATGTTCCGCTGCACGTCGATGGTCTGCATGAGGTAATCGACCCGGGTGCGCAGTGGGCTGCCCGGGGCCAGATCGACAAAGCTCTCGCGCCGCAGGCGGGGCAGGGGGATTTCACCCGGCTGGTTCAAAGGGTGATCCACCGGCAGGATGCAACGCGCTTCGCAGCGGGCCAAGGTGCGGGCCGTGGCGCCAAAAGATTCGGCCTCCAGGGTGATCCCCAGCGCCAGATCGCAACTGCGTTCCGCGATCATGCGCATCATTTCCTCCATTCCGACATCGACTAGGCGGATGCTGACACCGGGGTGACTGCGGCGGAATACGGCGATGGCATCCAGCAGAAACGTATCGCAGAATACTGGTTGGGCGGCGATCACCAGATGGCCGAGTTGCTTATTCGCGATAGCGGCTGCTTCCTCTTCAATGTCGCGCATGGCGGCGAGGGCACGCTGCACCGTCATGTGATATTGAAAGGCCTCGGGTGTTGGGGCCAAGCGGTTGCGTTTCCTGAGAAAAAGAGGAAAGCCCACGTGCTCTTCAAGAGCGCTAAGCAGGCGGCTGACGGCTGGCTGACCCAGCCCCAAGAATTCACCGGCAGTCTGCACGCTGCCGAGACGCATGAAAGCATCAAAAGCCTCGATTTCTCGCACTTTGATCATCTTGTTGCTCCTCTCAGTATGCAGTTTTTGCATACTAGAGGTGATCCTTGTCAATATTTGAATACTGTGGAACAGGATCCCCATCGTAAACTCCGGTCGGGCTCCCGGCCGCTTTGTGGGAGGATACCATGAAAAAATTCATCTCAGGCTTTGCTCTGGCTGTCTCGATGGTCGCTGGCGCTGCCATGGCAGCTGACTATCCCGAAAAGGCCGTAACGCTGGTGGTTCCCTATGGCCCCGGCGGTGCCTCCGATCTGGCAGGCCGTGCCCTTTCCGAAAGTGCAAAGCCCTATCTGGGACAGCCGGTGACCGTGGTGAACAAGCCTGGCGCAGGCGGCATGAACGGCGCGCGGTTCGTTTCCGAAGCGGATGCGGACGGATACACGATGCTGCTGGCCCGCGTTGGTATGGCGCTGACCCCGGCCGTGAACCCGCAGGCTTCGGTCGATTGGGACGCGTACACCTTCGTGGGTAGCCTGGAAGCCACGCCGATGATCCTCGCGGTGAAGGGCGATGCCGCCTATGACAGCGCGGAAGATCTGGTTGCCGCGGTAAAAGAGTCCGAGGGCCGCATGGCCTATGCGGCCTCCGGCGCGACCGCAATCGATGGGTTCACCGTGCAATCGCTGCTGTCGGATGCCGGTCTGGATCCGCTGACTGCTGCGACCTTGGTGCCTTACAAGGGTGGCGGAGCACTGGCGACCGCACTGCTGGGTGGTCACGTGGACTTTCTGGCGATCTCGGCGGGTTCGCTGATGCCGCATATCGAGAGCGGAAGCATGAAGCCGCTGATGGTTTTTGCTCCCAAGCGTATGGACAAGCTGCCCGAGGTCCCGACTGCGGCCGAGCTGGGATACGAGCAGGCTGGTCAAGTCACCGGCTGGAGCGCGCTCTATGCACCCAAGGACCTGCCGGAAGACGTGATTGCCAAATGGCAGGACGTGCTGGGCCAAGTGGCTACAGATGAGACTTGGCTGACTCTGGCCGAACGCCGCGGGTCAATCTCGACCGTGGGCGCCGTGGACATGCCCGCCTATGCCAAGGCGCAGTACGAACTGTTCAACGGCCTGGCGAAAAAGTTCGGCTACCTGCCCGCCGAATAAGCCTCCAGCGCTTTCACTCACAAGACCGGAGCGGCCCCGTTCCCATTCGGGCGGGCGGGGCTGTTCCTCCTACAGCGAAAGATCGAGCGATGACCAAACCTCTCTTTCGCGGCCTTTTGATCGCAGCCTTTTTTGCCCTTGTGGCCGCCGTGCTGATCCCGGTCTATGTGCCGCGCCCTGCATTCATTCCCGGATTTGCCCCTCCGCCCGATATGTGGCCGCGTACGGTGGCACTTATCGGAACCGGTCTGGGCCTGCTGGCCATTGTACAGGCAGTTCTGGGACGCGGCCTGCCAAACGAGGAGTTGATCGAGACCGATGGTGCTCCTGTTGCCACCATGGTGCTTCGGGCGCTGGGCGCCGCTGCTGCCTTTGCGGGCTTTGTTCTGGTGGTGCCGCTGGCCGGATTTCCCATTGCGGCAATGGCTCTGACGGGACTGTGCATCCTGCTGACCGGTGAGCGCGGTCACGTCCTGTGGGCTCTGGCGATTTCCATTCTCGGACCGCTCCTCCTTCTGACATTTTTCCAGCAGGCGCTGGGCACGCAGTTTCCCAAAGGGATGCTGACGACGGCGATCGGGATCTGAAGGGACTGACACCATGATGAATGACATTCTGATCGCGCTGCAGGCGGTCGCCACGTTTGAAAACCTCCTGATCATGGTCGCAGGTATCTGGGGCGGTGTGATCATCGGCGCCATACCGGGCATGACTGGTACCATGGCGGTTACGCTGGCGTTGCCCTTTACCTTCTACATGGCGCCGGTCCCTTCGATCCTGCTGCTGGTGGCACTTTACAAGGGGTCGACTTATGGCGGCTCGGTTTCGGCTATCCTGATCAAGACGCCGGGCACCGCCTCGGCCGCCTGCACCGCGCTGGATGGATATCCGCTGGCGCAGCAGGGGAAGGCGGGTAAGGCGCTGAACATGGCGCTCTACTCGTCGGTTACCGGCGATTTCATTTCGAACCTGTCGCTGATTTTCCTTGCCGCGCCGCTGGCGATGCTTGCGCTGCACGTGGGCCCCCCGGAATACTTCATGCTGATGCTATTTGCCCTCACCACGGTTGCCGGGGTGTCGGGAAACTCGCTGCTGTTGGGATTGGTTTCAGCCGCCATGGGCCTGCTTCTGGCCACTGCGGGAGAGGATATGTACGGTTCCTTCCGCTTTGCCTTTACCGATGACATGCAGGCGGGACTGTCGGTGGCGCCTGTTCTGATCGGTCTGTTTGCCCTGCCCGAGCTGATCAAGATGATCGTCATGCGGGCGGCCCCCGATCAGGAGACCGCCAAGCTGGGTGATCAGAAGGTCAGTCGCGCGGAATTCCTCAGCTCGCTGAAGTCGATCCTGCGCGGCAGTTCCATTGGCGTGATCATGGGGGCGATCCCGGGCATCGGCCCTTCGGCTGCGGCATTCTTCTCTTATGGCGAAGCGCAGCGGAGTTCGAAAAACGGCAAGAACTTCGGTAAGGGAGAGCTGGAAGGCATTGCAGCCTCCGAAAGCGCCAACAACGGTGCCTGTGGGGCGACCATGATCCCGCTCCTGGCGCTGGGCGTGCCCGGTGATGTGATCACCGGCGTGATGCTCGGAGCCTTCATGATCCAGGGCCTGACCCCCGGGCCGCTGCTGTTCCAGACCAACATGCACGAGATCTACATGCTGTTCATCGGCATGCTGTTCTCCTCGGTGTTGCTGTTCGGGGCAGGCAAGCTGACGATGCGGATGTTCTCTTATGTTGCACATATTCCGCAGACCCTGCTGACGCCGGCGGTGCTTCTTTTGTGCCTGTTCGGGATCTATTCGATCTCTTCCAGCATGTTCGACGTTACGGTACTATTGGTGATGGGCTGCGTGGGCTTTGCCATGTTCCTGCTGAATATCCCGGCTGCTCCCTTCCTCATCGCCTTTATTCTGGGACCGATGATCGAAGAGAACCTGCGCCGTGCGCTGGCGCTTTCGCGCGGAGAGCCGGGCATTCTACTGTCCTCCCCGATCACTTGGGTGTTTGCCGCCCTGATTGTATTTGTGGTGGGCCTGACCGTGCGCCGCGAAATCCAGAAATCCAAAGAACGAAAGGCCCTGATCTCATGAGCCAGCCAGCGCGAGCCATCGCCCCAAGCCAACCACAACTGGAACAGGCCAAAGAGCACCTGCGGGCGCTGATCGGATTTGATACCGTGTCGAAAAACCCGAACCGGCCCCTGATCGAACATATGGCGGTCCATTTCCGGAAGTTGGGGGCGGAGATCACGCTTCTGCCGGACGAGAGCGGGCAGAAAGTGAACCTGGTGGCCCGGTTCGGCCCCGAAGACCAGCCGGGGGTTGTGCTGTCGGGGCATACCGATGTGGTTCCTGCCAATGAGGAGACCTGGCTCACGCCGCCCTTTTCCATGGATGAGCGTGATGGGCGCCTTTACGGTCGCGGCGCCTGCGATATGAAGGGTTTCGCGGCCTGTGTCATGGCCGCCGCGCCCACTTTTGCTGCAGCAGATCTGAAGTGTCCGCTGTACCTGTGCTTTTCCTATGACGAGGAAGTCGGTTGCCTTGGCGCGCCGGATATCGCCCGCCATCTGGCCGCGCTGCCGGTGCCGCCGGAGTTCGCCATCATTGGCGAACCCTCTGACATGAAGCTGGTCACTGGCCAGAAGGGCAAGATCGCCATGCGAGCCACTGTTACCGGCACCTCGGGGCATTCGTCCTTCTCCCCGCGCCATGTGAACGCGGTGGAATACGCCGGCAGGGTGTTGCAGCTGATTACCGAACGGGCCGCAGCGTACGAGACCGAGGGGCCGTTTGACGGAGAATTCACCGTGCCTCATGCGACCTTGCTGGCGACCATGATCTCGGGTGGAGTGGCCACCAACGTGACCCCGGATCATTGCAGCTTTACCTTCGAGTTGCGTTCGATCGGGGAGAATGACCCGGAGGGAGAGATGGCGGCGCTGATTGAAAGCGCCGGTGAAATCAACGCCGAAATGCGAGCGCGTGCGCCCGGGTGCGGCATCGCGTTCAGTCGCATCTTTGCCTATCCGGCGATGAACGATGCCCGCAACAGCGCCGGTTTTCGCGCGCTCGCGGATCTGATGCCCGAATATGGCGGTAAGGTATCTTACGGCTCCGAAGGCGGCGTGTTCGAACAGATCGGCGGTATCCCCTCTGTCATTGTGGGGCCCGGTTCGATCGAACAAGCGCACAAGCCCAATGAATTCGTCGAGATCAGCCAGATAGAGGATTGCCTGGAGTTCCTGGAGGAACTCACCGTGCGCCTGAGTGAAGCCTGAAACTGATTTGGTCCTTCAAAGTACAAGTAAACAGATGGGCCGGGGTAAATGCTCCGGTCTTTTGTCCTGTAATGTCGCAGTGCCCTGGCAGGATTGGGATGCATCACGAGGACTGTGGCGTCACACAGGAAGACTTTGTGACCGGCATAGGCTGCGATGAAGAGCGGGTCAAAAAGACCTTTTGGCTCTCAAGACAATGTAGCGAAGTCCACCGGGATACAATTTGACCAGGGATTCCAATTTTGAACAATCCGCTTCATTCACACCAAATGGGATCAAACATGGCAGGATGGTTGAGGTAGATGGCGACGGCAGCAGGCTCCCGCAACCAACCTTAATTGGATACTCATGCGTGTTCTCATCAAGCCCTTCCACGGAAGGGCTTTTTGCGTTTTAACCAAGTCGATGATTGCCGCCAGCGCGCCTTCAAGATGGGTCTACCTGACTGGCGGGATATCGGGGCGCCGAAAGAGGCGTCATATCCGAAGCCGGATAGGCGTTTGCCTCGCGGTGGTGCTGCTAACCTGTCACAGCAGCCAAGGAACCATGCGGTCCTGGTCTCGGGGAACTGGGCTAAGACCCTTTTCCGTGCGACAAGGTTTCACAGCAGCAATGAGGCAGATGAGATGGGCCAAAACGGGTCCAAGGGGTTGTGAAACGGGATCGAAATTCTCATCCCGGCAAGAAACCCTTCAGCATTCTCCTAAAAAAGTAAGTAAAAATAGGAATGTACGAGAGAAAACGAGCGTCACAGTTAACAATTTATACCCACTTCTTGCCCAAGAATGGCCGTTCTAACGCGTTAGACCGCCTGAACCCCAAGTCGCGTCAGGCGGCTTGAGTTGACAGCAACTTGGAGAGGCGGGTTCATGCTGCGCTATGTGTTTGCGACACTTATGGCCATGATGATTGTTGGATCAGCGCAGGCTGAGAAAGCAGGGGTCGGGGCCTGGGAAAATTCCAGCTATACCATGTTGAAATGGCTGGAAGATACGCCGGCGCTCGGGTGGTATTACAACTGGCGACCCGATCAGATGTATTCCAGCCGCCGCCACCGGCGCAGTGTGGAATTCGTGCCCATGATCCACAACGTGTCGGATGTGAACAAGCCAATACAATCAGATTTGCCTGTACGGCATCTGCTGGGGTTCAACGAACCGGACGGCGAACGCAGACTGTCCGTTGCACGCGCGGCCGCATTGTGGCCCAAGCTGGAACGGCGTGGTCTGCGCCTAGGCAGCCCGGCCACCACACAGGGCGGAACGCTGGGGAAAAACTCGTGGCAACGCCGCTTCATGAACCAAGTCGAGGCGCGCGGGCTGCGTGTCGATTTTATGGCGGTGCATTACTATTCCACCAACGGAAGCGTGAGGGAATTTCGCGACTGGCTGACAGCTGTTCACGCGGAATACAATCGCCCGATCTGGGTTACCGAATTTGCTTATGTTGACTGGCATCGACCCGGATCCGCGACCTATCGGAAAAATGCCAAATTCGTTGAAGATGCCATGCGCATGATGGAAGGCCTGCCATTCGTGGAAAGACATGCCTGGTTCGCCGCCAATCCCTACACTTGGAATGGCCACACTCCGCATCTGAACCTCGTCAACGACGATCTGACCCTGACCCCGACGGGGCAGGCATTTGACCGGACCCTCAGCCAGCTGGAAGCCCTACGCGTTTCCAGCCGGGAAAACTAGCGCACTATAATTTTGGTGTCGCCTGAGCATTCTGTATTTGGGTAGGATGCGGCCCGGTAATTCATTCAGCCTCATACCATTGCTAAGGCTATCGAGTTTGGATCGCCTCTGCGCCTCTGCGCAGGGCTTTGAAATTGAACCGTTTAGAAAAGCCAATAGAGCGGCGCGTGTCCCCCGCTACCATAGGACCATACATTTGCCGCATCTGGATTCATTTGACAAAGGCGGCCTCAAAGGCGTCTAATAAAAGGGTAAATAGTGAGGGAAGGGAAATGTCCGTAGGTCCTCCTCTATTGAAACGAATTGGCATCGGTCTTGTTGTAATTCTCAGCGCCACCGGGCCAGCCATTCACGCCCAAACAACTGAGTTTGACGCCTTGCAAGAGGCTGCCGCAGACCCGGGCGCCGTTGACGCTCAACTCCAGCTTGGTGAAATCCTCCTTTATGGCAACAGGGGACTGCCCCAGGACAAGGATCGGGGGATGGCGCTGATTTCGCAGGCAGCGGCGGCCGATCACACGGCAGCGCAAGCGGTGTTGGGCAAAGTCCTGCTCGATGGCTTTTATGTCGAGGCGGACCCTGAAAGGGGAGTGCGCCTGCTGCGCACGGCCGCTGACAAGGGCAATCTGCTCGCAGAAGAAACGCTGGGGCAGGCGCTTTTGTGGGGCGTGGGAACACCTGCTGACCCGGGCAAGGCGCGCGACTATCTGAGCTTGGCAGCGCAGAAGGGAAGCCCGGATGCAATGCGCACCCTGGGGGAACAACTCATCAGCGGCCGGATCATGGAGCAAGATCTGGCCACCGGTGTGCAGTTGCTGGAACGCGCCGTGGATATTGGCGATGCTGAGGCCAAGGTGGCTCTGGGCACTTTATTGTTCTTTGGTGGCGACCTCCCCAAAGACCGGCCCCGCGCGACCGCACTTTTCAAAGATGCGGCAATGGCGGGCAATGGCGAAGGCCTGCTCCACCTTGGCGCGGATATGATGTGGCGTCAGACAGACCGCAAGACCGCAAAGGCCCTGCTGATCCAAAGCGGGGAGCTGGGCACTGGCGCGGCCTGGGCGACCCTGGCTGAAGGGGCGATGTTTGGATACCTTGGGAAGGACCGGCGCGGGCAATTCGAAACCTTTGCCGAAAAGGCGCGTGCGGCAGGTGAACCCCGTATCGCCAAGCTGGAGGCGTTGCGACAGCTATACGGCATCAATATGCGCGCAAGCGGTCCAGATGCGATCGACATGCTTGAACAGGCGTCAGAGGATGGCAACCCCGAGGCGGCTAAATTCCTGATCCAGCTTGTCCGCGACGGTAACCGGCTCAATGTCAGAAAGTCACCAAAACAGGCTGCAAAATATCTGGAGCGCTATTCCCACCTTCTTGACGAGGCCGATCGGGAGCGGCTGGAGTTTACCCTGAAGTTGGCGGGCACGCGGCGGTCTGCCCTGTATGACGAATTTCTCGCAGAATTCAAAAGTCGACCAGACCTGAAGAGCACTGACTTTGGCATGGATATCTTTGCCAGCAACCCGAATTTCGCGATTTTCGTCCTGCAATCCAGGTTCAAACAACAAGGCAAGGCTGTTGGCCCCCTAGACGGGTATGCAGGGCCACGCACCCTGAAAGCTTTGTGGAATGCCTGCCGGACCTTGCCGGATACGGAGCCCTGTCAGGATACCGTGATGCAGCCCAGGGTCATCGGAGCGCTGCTGGCTCAACGATAATGTGCAGGGGCCGGCATCCGGACTGACAGATGCTTGATTGACAGAAAAGGGGGCCAGATCCACCGGGGGCAGCCTGGCCGGGTTGTGCACCGTATGTGGCGCGCGCCGCAGACCTCCCGTGTCGGCGGCAGACTTGCTCCGCAAAAGCGGAGAGGTCATCTTTTCAAAAGATGTTGGTCTAGATCCGGCCGGGGATCGCGGCGATCACGGCTTTAGCCGCGATAGCAACGCGACTTCTGACCAAACCCTGCCGGAGAACAAATCCACGTGGCCCCGCCGCGCGTACTCATCCAAGAGGCCCGCCGCGCCGCCTGACGTGCACGTGCTTCGCGTTTGCTCACCTTCTTGCCATTGGCCATCCAGTTGAAAGCATAAACATTCTCAACGCTTTGCTGTTCTGCCTCGGCGGCTGCAGTCATTGGGATCGCAGTGATTGCCACAATAAACCCAACACTGAGCGTCGCAGACACCCAATCGGTCGCTGTCTTCATAAACATTGCTCGCTGCCCCTAGCTTGCTCCGGTGGTTTCCCCACCATTGATGCGCTAAATTAAGGCATGCTTATGGTTAAGCAATGGTTGATTTGTGGCTGCTTTATGAGTGGCGAGTTTTTGCTAGTTGCCAACCTCCTGATCGTCGCCGATCACTCGGTTTTCCAGGCGCCAATCCGGCAAGCCATATCCATCTGGCCAAGGGTAGACCTCTTTCTGGTTGAAGTAGACCACACCGGACAACAGCGGTTTGTCGGGCTGTGGTTGCCGAACTTCCCCTTCCCATTGCGCCACGTAGGCGGCGCTGCCGACAAAGCCAAGCTCTGCAACGATGACCGGCTTGCCGAAAACTTCTACACGAGCATAGGTTTCGTCCAGCCACTGTTGGTACTTGCGCGCGCCGCCGAGAATATCGATCTCCCATTGCTCGAGACCGAAAATCGACAGGCCTACAATATCAACGTAGTCGTCACCGGGGTAATAATCCTCCAGCCCGTCATCCCCAGCAGGCGACCAGACAACAGTGATGTCGGGGGCCTGATCACGGCAGATGTCAATCATTCGCTTGTACGAGGTGATATAGTCTTCCGGATCCCAATCTGACCAAATGAATTGGCCTTCGTTGCGCTCCATTTCATGCGCCCACCGCACAGAGATCGGGCTTTGCAGGTCCTTGAGCACCTGGCAGATGCCGCGCATATTGGCGTCATAATAGCCATTCAGGATGCCATTGCGCAGAAAATCCGGTGTGTTGCGTTCGTCCACGGTCCAGGTCCAGGGTTCGATCGTGACCATCAGGGCGCGCCCGCGTTCCAGCGCATATTCATCGGCATCCAGAAGGGAGATCAGCGACACGTCCTCCCAGGGCAGGAAGACATGCTCAATCACCGCATCGGGTTCGTCGCTATAATCGCCCTCAGGGTCAAATGCGCCATAGGGCATGTTGCCGGGCGGAAGAGGCGCAGCGGACAGGATGAGGGGAGATCCCGCGATTGCAATCGCAGCAAGTATGCGCCTCGCGCGAGAGACTGGTTTGAAACGTTTCATAGACCCGGTCCTCCTATACTGTGGTCACCGCACTGGGTTTCTTCGGTCACCACGCTGGGGTGCGTTCATCACCCCAGTCAAAATTAAACCTATATCCAAACGGATCTCGATGTGCGCTGCCAGCCCCTGCGACGTTGACCTGCACGTCGACGATTTGCACCGTTTCAAGGCCAATCGACAGGGCATAGGCGCTTTCTGCTGCGCGGATCGTAAAGGCGCTGAACAGCAATGTCGCTGTGGTCGCCACAACCCCCGTCTGCACTACAACATCCCGCCACTGTAATCTGACGGGCCATCCGTTCTCGTGAAAATGTCTCAACACCGTCACGGTCAGTGTGGCGGTATAAAGGCTCCCGGAAAACAACGTCAGGAGATAAAAACCCTGCGCCTGTTCCAGATGTTCCGCCAGCAATACTGGCAGGATACACCCTAGAGCCAGAATCGCATAGACCGCCCAGACCTTGACCGGCAAACGGGTTGGCCCGGTGTCACCCTTGGGGGTGATCCGGAAATCGACGAAGCGCCCTGTCAGACTGTCTCGTAGGGCTGAAATGCAGCCCCACAACACCCAGGGCCATTGCAGCATCAGGAACAAGGTCCGTTCCCAGCTGATAAGGGGGGCATCCACGGGGCGGAAAACCTTCAGCCGCCGCAGGGCGCTTGCCAGCAGCAGCAAGGCGGCGATCTGTGGCACCGCGTGGAGCAGATACTGAGGAAAGGTGATTTCCGCGTAACGGACATCGAACACAACCGCGAGAATGGGTAGCAGGTACATTAGCAAGAAAGTCACGCCGAAGATGGGATAGAGCATCTGGCAGAAAAGGAACTGCCATTTCAGTCGCAGTGGCAGTTGTCGCAGATAGTGCGGCGTATGCACCAGCAACAGGGTCACCAGGCTGCGGGACCACTGGAACTCTTGGGTCGCAAGATCGGCCACCGTTGCCGGGCCGTCGCCGATGGCAATCGCATCCAGCGCATGCACCCCCCGCCAGCCTGCCGCATTGATCAGCATTGTTGTGGAATGATCCTCGGCCAGCTCAGGCCCCAATCCGCCAGCCTCCTGCAAGGCACGGGTCCGCACGGCGTAGTGGGATCCGATACACATCGGTGCAAACCCGGCAGTATAGCCCGCTTGCAGAACTCCGTGAAACGCTCCTTCGGTGTGGAGACGCGTGCGCGCCGCCCAGTTCCGGGAGGCGTTCGAGGCACAGATGGATGGGGCGCTGACATAGCCCACATCCGCATCCGCAAAGGGGCGCAACATTTCGCGCAGGTAGCCCGGTTGCGGCACGTGGTCGGAGTCCAGTTGGCTTACGATATCGTATTCCGCGTAGCCCCAGTGATCGTAGAAATAGGCAAGATTGCCTTCCTTGCAGCGTGTGCGTCTTGGCCAGGTTGCCTGATGATACTCTTCCACTCCTTTGCGGCTGGAAATCTTCACGCCGTGACGGGCGCACCAATCTATGGTGTCGGCGCTGGGGTCTTCATCCGCGAGCCAGGTGTCATGCGGATAATCCTGCGCCAGCATCGCCTCAAGCGTGGCCTGCACAACCGCGAACGGTTCTGAGGGCGTCTTGGTCACGATCATGGCCACGCGGAATTGCCCAGGCTCTGGATCGGGCGCGCAGGAGCGAACTGCGCGCAACGCGAAATAGACGAAATAGCATTGCAGGAAGCTCAGCCAGCCCAGCAGCCCGGTCACAAGGGCAAACCGCCAGGGTGATGCGATGTGCTCAGGCGAGAACCACCATGTCCAGAACCACAGGGTCGCGCCCGCCCATATCCCCAGCAGGGCCCAGAACAGGACCCGATTGCGTCCCACGATTATACGGGACAGGTTGCGATATCGGGGGTCACGCTGCGACATTGCATTTCAGCCCGAACCACGGGGCCGCATCTTCAATGATCTGGTCCAGCGAAGACAGCTCGGCACGGAACCCCAGCACCTCG
The DNA here is from genome assembly GCF_041008745.1 of Pseudophaeobacter sp. 1A09344. Lineage (NCBI taxonomy): Bacteria > Pseudomonadati > Pseudomonadota > Alphaproteobacteria > Rhodobacterales > Roseobacteraceae > Pseudophaeobacter > Pseudophaeobacter sp. 1A09344. The sequence continues at coordinate 296,533 of NZ_JAXGFS010000005.1, read as the reverse complement.
GCGGCGCGGGAAGGGTCTGCAGTCAACGACGGCGGATCACCGGCGCGACGAGGTTCGATCCGGATGGGCAACTTCCGGCCGGTCTTGGCCTCGATGGCGCGCACGATTTCAAGGATCGAATGCCCCCTGCCGCTGCCGAGGTTCAGCTTGATCGATGGCTTTCCCTGCATCAGGTGCTGCAGGGCCAGAACATGCGCCCTGGCCAGATCCGCTACGTGAATATAGTCGCGAATGCAGGTCCCATCCGGTGTCGGATAGTCATCGCCAAAGATCGAAAGGACCTCGCGTCGCCCCGACGCTGCCATCAGCGCAAGGGGGACAAGGTGGGTTTCGGGATCATGTCGCTCGCCCAGCTCGCCTCCGGGATCTGCCCCCGCCGCATTGAAGTAGCGCAAGCAGGCAAATGTCAGATCCGTCACATGGGCGAGATCTTCCAGCATCTGCTCGCCAATCAGCTTGGTCCGGCCATATGGGTTGATCGGCCGTTGCGGCGTTGTCTCGACGATCGGCAATGTCTCCGGCACACCGTAGGTGGCACAGCTTGAGGAGAAGACGATCCGCTTGATGCCGGTCGCGCTTGCAGCCTTCAGCAAGGAGATCATGCCGCCGACGTTGTTGTCGTAATAGGCGTTCGGGTGCTGAACGCTCTCTCCGACATAGGCGGAGGCTGCAAAATGCAAAATCGCGGTGATCTTGTGCTTTGAGATCGCGGCCGCAACCGCATCCTGGTCGCGTATATCGCCCTTTACGAAGGGGCCAAAGCGAACGGCCTCTGCGTGCCCGGTGGATAGATTGTCAAAGACAACGGGAAGGTACCCTGCCATTTTCAAGGCCTTGCAGCTATGCGAGCCGATAAACCCGGCGCCGCCCGTAACAAGGATTGAGGAAGCTTGGGTCATTGTCCTGCTGGTGCCTCCGCTTCCTGATCTGCCGCCAATCGCTCACGGTACCACTCGATTGTGGATGCCAGCCCCTCGTCGAGGTTCACCTTTGGCGACCAGCCCAAGATCGTCTTGGCGCGGGTAATATTAGGTTTGCGTTGTCTGGGATCGTCCTGGGGCAGCGGTCGGAACGTGACACCTGCCCGCGACCGCACCATTTTGACGACCTTTTCGGCCAACTCCAGCATGGTGAATTCACCGGGGTTCCCCAGGTTCACGGGCATCTTCTCATCCGAAGCCATCAGACGGATCAACCCATCGACAAGATCGCTCACGTAGCAGAAAGAGCGGGTTTGCAAGCCGGTGCCATAGACGGTCAGATCCTCGCCTTTCAGAGCCTGCACGATGAAGTTTGACACAACCCGCCCGTCTTCGGGGTCCATGTTGGGACCATAGGTGTTGAAGATCCGTGCAATCCGCGTTTCAACCCCATTGTGTGCGCCATATTCCCAGAACAATGTTTCCGCCACGCGCTTGCCTTCGTCATAGCAGGCGCGGGGGCCGCAGGTGTTGACGCTGCCGCGGTAGCTTTCATCCTGCAGAGAAATTTCCGGATCGCCATAGACCTCCGAGGTGGAGGACTGCAGTATCCGCGCCTTCTTGCGGCGGGCCAGCTCAAGCAAATTGAGCGCACCCAGAAAACAGGTTTTGCAGGTATGGACCGGGCCTTCTTGATATCTGTCCGGTGAGGCTGCACAGGCCATGTTGTAAATTTCATCTACAGGCCCTGATATATCTAACGGGTCACAGATATCATGCTGGATGAGGCGGAAATGACGATGCTGCAAAAACGGTGCAATGTTGCATCTGTTTCCGGTTTGGAAATTATCGACGCAGATAATTTCGTGCCCTTCATCAATTAAACGTCTGCACAGGTTTGATCCTACAAAACCGGCCCCGCCGGCAATAAGGATAACTTTATGATTTCGTGTAACGACACGCGGCATGATACTGGTACGCAAATCCACTCCTCCCCAAGAAGTGTCAGAGAAAAAAGCAACAATCGGCATAAATGCGAAATGGAAGTGCGTGATATTTCCGACGGTTTGAACTTGCCAGTTCAGCTGTCTATACGACCTCCGGATAAGAAGCCTGCCATAGTCTAATAAAATTTTCAACAAAATAAGGAGATTGGTGCAGGCAGCCTCTGCTTCATACTGAATATGGTGTGGCTTTCCACTTTTTGCCAAATTTGTTCCCGTATGGGTGGTTTGAATCAACGCGTGGTGGTGTCATTTATTGCGAAATTTGCCGTAGGATTTAAGCAATTGACAGCTGCGGCAAAAAGGCCGCGTTAGCGATTCGATACTGCTTCAGATTAATTTCTTGGGTAAAGTCGAGTTTTCGCTTTTACCGTGATGTGGGCGCCGTATTTGTAATTTTGACACGCATCCTGCCGACGGTTGTGGCTCGCCGCTGGGGCAGGGCGCATAATCAATAGAAAAGCTTGCGACGAGTGCGGTTGCTGACAGAAGGGTCTTCGGGCCTTTGTCGTATCAGTGCGCGCGCGCCGCCGATCCTTGAGCCTCCCCAAAACAATCTTGATCGCTGTTTGGCAGTGCATTGCGCAGCAATGTCACGAAAGGGGGGCAGATGCGCGGTTTGTGGCCGCGCATGTTGTAATTCACGGGTGACGGGCCGCCTGAATCCTTGTGATCGGGAACAGGTTTTGGAGGTCATTCCGGAACCCTATGGATGGCGAATATGCACAGAATATGGGTTCAGGCGTTCGGGGCCTTAGATCTTGTAGGCAGGCAACCCGTCCAAGGCCTCTTTCAGCGCTTGTCCCCAGCCCGATGAAATCGCCTGATAGGCCGGATCGTCGATTTCAATCCGGGAAATACTTGTCTGATCAAAGCTGTCGTTGTCATACACATGCACATCAAACGGCGGTGCGACGGAGAGGTTTGATTTGACGGTTGAATCGAATGAAACCAGCAAAAGCTTCAGCGCGTCCTCTGTCGACATTTCCGGTCCGAAGGCCCGCACGAGGATGGGTTTGCCGTATTTGGTTTCACCAATCTGGAAAAATGGCGTGTCTTCGGAAATTTCGATGAAATTGCCTTCGGGGTAGACAAGGAACACCGTGGGCGCGCCGCCTTTGATCTGGCCGCCGACGATAACAGAGGCGCTGAAGGCATCCGACGATTGCTGCCCCTCAGGGGTGCTGTAGGAAATCACCTCGCGTAGGGTCGAGCCGACCAGACGGGCCACCTGGAACATGGTGGGCTGGTTCAGAATTCCGGGATCACGGTCATCGGCGGCTTCGGTACGTTCGCGCAGCAGGCTGATCAGGGCCTGTGTTGTTGCAAGGTTACCCGCCGTCATGATCGTTATGCTGCGCTCCCCTGGGACGCCGAACGTGAACATCTTGCGCGTGGAGGCAAAGTTATCGACACCCGCATTGGTGCGCGTATCCGACATGAAAATAAGGCTATGGTTCAGCCGCATCGCCACGCAGTAAGTCATAGGGGGTCACCAACAGATCAAGATCGCGAAACTTTCTTACTGCTGCACCTGTAAAGATACAATGAGTGACTCCTCACCGTGCCCTATCCGCAGGCCTGAGATCGGCGCAGCATCATGGGCGTCGCGTCCAATGGCAAGCCGCACATAGCGCTCGTCCGGTGAGATCTGGTTAGAGACGTCGAAGCCGACCCATCCCAGCCCCGTGATATGGGCTTCAGCCCAGGCGTGGCTGGCATCCTGATCGATCCGGTCGTCCATGACCAGATACCCGCTGACGTAGCGCGCCGGAAACCCCAGCAGGCGAGCCGCGGAAATGAAGATATTGGCGTGATCCTGGCAGACCCCGCTGCCCTGACCCGCAGCCTCTTCCGCCTTGGTTTCGGTATGGGTTTCATTGAGCGTATAGGGCACGGCGCCAAGGACGGCCGCGGACAGCAGGTGCATCTTTTCCAGCTCGCTCCCCTGGTCCGGCACGTTATCTGCGATGGCTTTGATCAGCGGGCCAGCCTTGGTCAAAGCGGTGGATTGCTTGAAATACCAAAGCGGGGCACGACCATAGACAGGGCCAAGCACCCCGGCTTTGTCCTCGGTGTCCACCTCGCCGCGGGCGGTTATCGTCAACCCGGTTGCCCCTTCGTCCGCGCAGATCAGGCTGACGCGGTTGCCGTGATGGTCACGATAGCTTGCCGCAACGCTGCCGTGCTCCACATCGATGTCCCAGTTCCTGACCTGTTGCAGGGGGCCGTCGACAGGTTGCAATCGAACCTGTTGCAGGGCGCCGGAGACGGGATGATCGTAGATGTAGGTGGTGTTATGGGCGATCTTGATGCGCATCTAACTGATGAACCTGTATTCTTGTTCGATCCTCGTACCGATGTCGGCGATATCGATGATCGATTGCGATATGAACTCGTGAAGCCCGTCTTCGAAGATGGATCCGATGTCGCGGTGCTGCAACCGTGCCTGCAAGGCACGCGCTGCCTTCAAGCTGCCACTTTCCTCGCCTCCGGTGGGGCAGAGGGCCGCAAGATTCGAGGTGATGTTGCAGGCACAGAACGCCAGTGACCGGGGGAAGCGTTCGTCGAGCAAAAGAAACTCTGCGATGCTGGCAGCGTTGAAATCATCGTCAAACGCGTGCCGAAAGGACCGGTGCGCCGAGACCGAGCGCAGGATCATTTCCCACTGCACATTATCGAGCCTGCTTCCGACGAAGGACGGCGATGGCAGAAGTGCGTGATACTTCACATTCACAATCCGCGCGGTGCTGTCCGCCCGTTCGATAAAGGTGCCAAGACGGCAGAAGTTATAGGGATCGTTACGCAGCATGGTGCCGTGCAAAGCCCCGCGCACAAGGGCAGATTGATGCCGGATCGCTTCAAGCGTCTGCGGCAGGTCCGCCTCGGACACAGGTGTTTTAAGAAGATCCGTCAGCACCATCCAGGTTTCGTTCACGGCAATCCAGACTTCGGTGGTCAATGCGGTGCGGACAAGTCGCGCATTGTCTCGCGCTGCCTTGATCACCGACAGGACCGAGCTTGGGTTGCTTGGCTCCCTCAGCAAATAATCGCTGACGTTCTGGCTGGTGTATTCGAGATGCCTTGCGTCAAAGCCCTGTTTTTGCGCTGCGGCAACAATGATCGACCGCCAGTCCGATGCTGGATCCGTGGAGCGCGTCAGGGCAATACGGAACCCCGCTTCGATCAGACGTGCGGTGTTTTCGGCCCGTTCAAGCCCGCGGAACATCCAGTACAGACCGCCTGCAGTTTTTCCCAGCATATCAGCTCTCCAGGACCCAGGTGTCTTTGGTACCGCCGCCCTGGCTCGAATTCACCACAAGGCTGCCCTCGGTCAGGGCAACGCGGGTAAGACCGCCCGGCGTAATGTTGATCTCCTTGGGCGAAACCAGCGCAAAGGGCCGCAGGTCGACATGGCGCGGGGCCAGGCCCTTTTCAGTGAAAATTGGCACGGTCGACAGGCTCAGCGTGGGCTGGGCAATATAGTTGGCCGGGCGCGCGATCAGTTTTTCCCGGAAGGCCTCGATTTCCTTCTTGCTGGCCGCGGGGCCAACCAGCATGCCGTAGCCGCCCGATCCATGCACCTCCTTCACCACCAGGTCGGAAAGGTTATCCAGCACGTATTTCAGACTGTCCGGCTCAGAGCAGCGATGCGTCTCCACGTTTTTCAGGATCGCCTTCTCACCGGTATAGAACTCAATGATCTCGGGCATGTAGCTGTAGATTGCCTTGTCATCAGCCACCCCCGTGCCCGGCGCGTTGGCGATGGTGATGTTGCCCGCGCGATAGATATCCATGATGCCCGGCACGCCCAGCATGGACTGGGGGTTGAAGGTCAGCGGATCAAGGAAATCATCATCGACCCGGCGATAGATCACATCGACAGTACGGTATCCGCGTGTCGTGCGGACCTTGATCCGTCCGTCGATGATGCGCAAATCGTGCCCCTCGACCAGCTCAACGCCCATCTGATCGGCGAGAAAGCTGTGCTCGTAATAGGCCGAGTTGTGAATGCCCGGCGTCAGCACCACGACAAAGGGACGCCCTTCGCAATTCGGCGGAGCCGATGCCTCAAGCGAGGCGCGCAGGTTCTTGGGGTAGTCGCTGACCCGCTGCACTTTGATCTGGCTGAACAGCTCCGGGAACATCTGCAGCATCGTCTCGCGGTTTTCCAGCATGTAGCTGACCCCGGAGGGCGTCCTAGCATTGTCTTCCAGAACGAAGAACTCATTCTCGCCCGTGCGCACGATGTCGGTGCCGACGATATGGGTGTAGACGCCGCCAGCGGGAGTGAAGTCGATCATCTGCGGCAGGAAGGCATCGTTTTGCGCAATCACAGAGATCGGTACGATGCCCGCCCGCAGGATTTCCTGCCGGTTGTAGATATCGTGCAGAAAGGCATTGATCGCCCGCACCCGCTGATCAACGCCGCGGGCAAGCGTGCTCCACTCCCGGTTCGATAGAATCCTGGGTATCAGGTCGAAGGGGATCAGCCGTTCTTCCGCATCATCCTGACCATAGACATTGAATGTAATGCCGGTGCGTCGGAAAAATCGCTCCGCCTCTTCGGATTTCTGGGCAAGGCGCACAACGTCCTGCTGGTTGAACCATGCATGGTAGCGGTCGTAGGGACCCCGCACACCGTTTGAGCGACACATTTCGTCGAAAAATTTATCTTCACTCGTCATACCTAACCGTTGCCAGACACTTGGCTAAGCACAAGGCCTGACGACAGTGGCGCCTCTGTGGTGTCCCTATGATGCCTGTTTTTTGGGCGTGGGTGCGTGTTTATGGGCAGGCGCCAGATTGTGGCTCTGATCCCGCTGGGGTCTATTGGCCGAGAGCAGACGCAACGCAAACCGACCGGCAGGAGCAGAGAATGACTGAAGACGAGCTGTCAAATGTTAGTCCAAAGGCTGTTGCAACTCCGCCATCATGCACCTCCGCTCACAAGTCGAGCTCGATTGTGTCAGAGCCTTTGGCCGGAACCGAGCAACAGAGCAGTGTTTCACCCGGCGGCGGGGTGATAGACGGGTCCGTTGTATAGGTGGTGGTGCCACTTTTCAGCCGGGTGCTGCACATGCCGCAAGTACCCGAGCGGCAGCTAAATTCTGGCGTGAGCCCATGGGCTTCGGCCATTTCCAGCAAGGACCCGTCTTCTGGTTGCCATGGCATTTCAAACCCGGATTTCGCAAAGCGCACGACCGCTTGCTCCGCGGCAGGTTCCACAGGCTGAGGTGCGGTGGCTTTCTTGCGGACGAGCGATGACGGGCCAAACGCCTCGGCAAAGATGCGGTTGTCTGGGACGCCCAAGGTCAAAAGGCTGTCATAAATCGCCTGCATGAACCCTTCGGGTCCACAAAGGTGGAAATCAAAATCGTCGAGCCAGAGCGCCTGGCGCAGGATATCATCGTCGATGACGCCGGTTTTCCAGACCGGACCTTTCGCAGCGCCCTTGGCGGGCTTTTCCGACACCAGCGGCAGGTAGCGGATCTGTCCGCCAGAAGCCTGCGCCAGTTCATCTAACTCCCGTGCGAAAGCCTGGACCTTGGTGTTGCGGGCGGAATGCAGCACCGTGATCTGGCGGCGATGCCGGGTGCGCAGACCTTCGCGCAGGGCATGGCGCACCATCGCAACCATCGGCGTGATCCCGACACCGCCTGCGATCAGGACTGCGGGGCGTGTGGCAGAGGCATCCAGCGTGAAACCGCCGCGCGGCGCCTTTGCCTCCAGCTGGTGGCCGCTCTGGATTTTTTCGTGCAGGTGGCGGGAGACGCGACCCTGTTCCTCTTTCTTCACCGAGATCCGGTAGAAGGGTTCCCCGGGCGCAGAAGAGACGGTGTAGGTGCGCAGTAATGGGGTGTCCTCTCCGGGCAGCGGCACCCGCAGGGTCAGGAACTGCCCGGCCTCGAAAGGCAGAAGCGGCAGGCCATCCGCCGGTTCAAGGTAGAGGGACCGGATCTCCGCGCTTTCGTCCTCGATGCGGGACACCCTGAAGGCGCGCCAAGCGTTGCGGTGCTCTTCGGCCTTCTCGTGCGCATCTGCATCGGTCCAGGTGTCGGTCAACAGCGTGTTGGGGGAAAAGGCCCCTTGGCCTGCGCGGAAGGGCAGCGCATTCTCGGTCCAGAGGCCATGATGGAAGGTGAAACGCCAGCCGCGCTGCGCCCCCTGGAAGGAGGAGATGACGGGATCATCCGCTTCCAGAAGCTCTACGGTTCCGGTCAGCTGCAACAGAGTCCCGGTCGCAAAATCCGGGATCAGCAGCCCAGCACGCGGGTTCAGCAGGAAATTTCCCAGCGTGTTGTAGTAGTTGTTCCCCGGAAATTCGGGAATGGTCAGCGTATTGCCTTCGACGTGGATGAAACCGGGTCGACCGCCGCGGTGGGAGACGTCTACCCCTTCTCTTTCAGGAGTGTCGCCTGCCGGAATGTGGCTGGAGACAAAGAAAGTATCGGCGGCTTCGATCAGCGACCGGACGCGTCCTTGCAGATCTTTGATCGGCTCTGACTGACGCCGGACGTCTCGGATGTCTGCCGCTTCGAGCTGGCGAAGCTGGATATACTGCGGGCAGTTGCCGAAGGACTGGTCCACCTTCAGGGTGAGCGCCTTTTCGGACAGGGAGGCGATGCGGCCATTGACCCGGTTGCGGCGGCGACTGTGCAGTTCGATCCCCAAAAGGCCCAGCCGGGCCCCGGTGCGCAATTCCGAATGAACGGGGTCGCCCTCAGCAGCGGACAGGCTGATCGTCAGATGCTCCGGATCGGGGGAGCGGATGAAGCCCGGGGCACTGGTCAGCAGGGTGGCCCAGGGCCAGCCCTCTGCGTCAACGGCACCTGCCGCGATAAAGGGCAGCTGAGCGTAAAACTCCCGGTGCTGATCTGGCATGAATGGGCGGATAACCCGGCGGCCGAAGACTTCCATGGCGGCGCGTTTACCTGTGCGGCGCTGCATTTCCTGTTCGCCTTCGTGGAAGGGCGAAGATACGTTTGAGACAGAAGAAGACATCGGACCCTCCGGGGTATCTGTTGTTGTGATTTGGGCCGTGCCCGGCGGTTAGGCTGCTAGGCCGACCTTGGTCACGGGCATGGCTTTGAAGCCTTTCAGACCTTCGACATTGGCCAGCAGGCGACGCAGGTTCGGGTAGGCCTCCAGCGAGATGCCACCTTCGGGCGCATGCGCGCTGTAGGAATAGATGGCGATGTCAGCGATGGTCGGCTCGGTGCCCACCAGGAATTCACGACCTTCCATATGCGCTTCGATCTTGCCAAAGGCGGTTGCGGCCGTTGCCGCACAGAATTCTGCGTCAAACGGTGCATTGAAGACGTTGATCAGACGCGCTGCTGCCGGGCCAAAGGCGATCTCTCCGGCGGCGAGGGTAAGGAACTTTTGTACTTCGGCTTCCAGAACCGGATCAGAGGGCAGGTAGGCCGGTGCATATTTGCGCGCCAAGTAAACGAGGATGGCGTTGGAGTCAGCGATTACGGTGTCGCCGTCTTCGATCACCGGCACTTGCCCGGCGGGGTTCAGGGACAGGAACGGCTCTGCCTTATGAGCACCTGCAGCGAGATCGACGGTGATCATCTCGTGCTCAATTCCGGCAAGGTTTGCGAACAGCTCTACGCGGTGCGAATGGCCGGACAGGGGGAAGCCGTGAATGCGGATTGGTTGGGTCATGGTCTTTTTCCTTGGATACTGATGTTTCAAGTAGGCAAGGGGACTCTATGCTAGCGTTCTTTTGGCGATAATTGACTTTCTTGCGGAATTACTGTGTACATTTTGTGGATTAACTTGTCGCCGAAAGGATGCGCGTAACCGCAAGCACAGGTACGGCTGTTGCGGCCCGAACCTCTTTCACGGCCAGCTCTGGCGCACCGCGACGACGTGGGGCCACCGACACGCAAACCGGCGGCGCCCTTTCAGAATGTCTCACTTGGAACCGCGCCGGATTTTATCCGATCACTTCCGTTCTCAGAGTGTTGCTGTTGTCTCGCGCGTGCCCGGCGATCTGCTCCAGAGGCGCGAACCAGACATCGCCCCGTTCCAGAACCGCCTCCAACTGACGCTCCATCTCGCGCCAGCGCGCCAGACGACCGGTCAGGAAGGGATGCAGGACCGGCATCCAGAACCCTCCCGCTTCGTACATCGCCTCGAATTCTTCAAAGAACGGCGCGATCCCCTCGCGCGGGCCGCGAACGGGCATCAGGTAGTCGATCTCGGCAAAATGGGCGAAGGGCGGCCAGTCGTCGGTCCCCCAATGCGGCGGCATCTCGATGATGCTGCCTGTGCCTGTTTTGACAAGGTAGGGCAGTTCATCCGCCATCATCGAGCTGTCGTATAGGAATTCATGCGCGATCAGCCGGTCCACCATCGCAGGCGTGATGCTATAGACCGGCGCGCGATAGCCGCGCGGTTTGCGGCCCGTCAGTTTGACATGCACCTCTAGGGCGCGTTCGAACAGTTCCGCTTCTTCGGCATCGGAATGCCCCATCGGATCCTCATGGCGCCAGGAGTGATGGCCGATCTCATGCCCGCCTTCAAGAATGGCCTCGACCGTCTTTGGGTAATTTTCCATCACCCAGCCCGGCATAAAGAAAGTCTGGGTCAGGCCAAGTCGGCGATAGGTCTCCAGAATACGGGGAACCGCCACCGTCGGCCCGTAGCGCCCCATGGAAATCGGCTGGAGCCGCAACTCTGCATCATCGCGGCAGGCATCCCGGATCAGGGAATCGGCATCGATATCAAAGGTGATTGCAGCCGCACATCTCTTGCCATGGGGCCATTTGATGGGATGTAGAAACATGTGAATCCTTGTTTGGTCTTGCCGTGCGCCGGACTATCCGCCGGTCAGGACGTTGCGATGTGGAGCGAAAACAGCGCCTCAAGATCGCGGCGGAACCGACGCGCGATCTCATCACTGTTGATGTCGTCCGAACTGATGAACTGGATGAAGCGAGCGTTCTGAAGGTGGAACAGCGCCTTGCCCAAGCCTTCTGCATCGACCGAAGGCGGCAGGTCCCCCGCCTCTTGCAGGGCCTTGATTCTGCGCACCAGCACCTGCGCCAGTTCCTGATCCAGTTCGAAATAGGTCTGGCTGAGCGGCGATCCCCCGTTGAGAGTCACCGCAGAAATCACCTGGCGCCAGATCTCCTTTTCCAGGTTGGACATGGCGTGATCAACGATGGTTGATGCAAACTTCGCCGCGATTTCGATCAGATTGCCCGATTCTTGGGCAAGTTCACGGTCGAGCCGGTCGATCAGCTGCGCATCGCTTTGCGTGACCATGGCAAGAAGAATGCCCGCCTTGGTGCCGTAATACTTGTGCACGGTGACGCCGGAAACCCCGGAGGCTTCTGCGATCGCTTCGATCGTCGTCTTTTCAAATCCCTGTTTTAAAAAGAGTTTTCGGGCGGATTCGACGATGCGCCTTTGACGGTCTTCTTTCTGTCGTTCTCTCAAACCCACGGTCGGATACTCCGGTTTTCTGCTGCTACGGGGCCATCTAATCAAACACCGCATAGGTTAGTCCACTTAAAAAATTAGTTGCATTAAGTTTTTTACGGGATACGCTTTTTACCAAGTTGCACCCGAAACCGAACAACGAGGAATAGCCATGCGTTCTTTTACTAAACTCGCTTCAGCTGCCGCGGTGGCACTGGGCCTGGGGGCAGGTGCTGCCGCCGCTGATACTGTCAAGGTTGGCGTCTGTGTGTCCTGGCCCGGCTACGCGATGCTGGAGGTTGCCCGTCAGAACAATCTGATCCCCGACCACGACCTGCAGATCACCATCTTCGAAGATCCGCTGGGCGGGCACGCGGCCCTCGCGGCGGGTCAGCTCGACGTTTACGGCTGCACAGCGGATTACACCCCGCTGACCGTCGACCGTGGCACCGATGTTGTGAACGTGGCCTTCCTCAACCCCTCTTACGGCGTCGACCACATTATCCTGGCCCCTGAAATTGAGGCCGCCGATCTGCCCGGCAAGAAGGTTGCGGCGCCGCAGGCCTATATCGGTCACCTGCTGATGGGCATCTGGCTGGATTCGCTTGGCGTGACCCCGGATCAGGTCGAATGGGTGAACCTGAATGCAGACGAGGCCGTTGGTCCGATGCTGTCGGGCGATCTGGCGGCGGCCTATATGTATGAGCCGTGGATCTCCAAGGTGCTGGAAGCCAGTCCGGGATCGAAAAGCGCTGTCAACACCGCCGATCCTGAGGTTCTGAAGACCGGGATCTTCATGGATGCGCTCTACATGAACAAGAACTTCATCGCTGAAAAACGCGATGTGGCGCTGGCGGTGCTGAAGGCACGCTGGGATGGTCTGGGATACTGGAACCAGAACGTGGCCGAAACCAACAAGGCGATGGCAGAGTTCCTGCAATGGCCGGAAGAGGACATCGGGTATGTAATCGGCACCAACGGCAAGAGCTTTGAAGGCGGCATCTACATGCTCGACTTTGATGAATCCGCCCAGCTTTGTGGTGTTCTGGACGGCGAGCCGCCCTTTGGCATGGCCAATGGTTCCATGGTGGATTCCGTTGCGCTGACCAATGACTGGTGGGTTAAGCTGGGCCTGATGGACAAGACTGTCGATGCCGCTGCCGGGATCGACTGTAGCCTGATGGGTGATCTGGCCGCTTCTGGCTACCGTCAGTCGCTGACCGCCAATTAAGCTAAAAAGCAGAAGCGCCATCCGGTGCTTCTGCCCCTTCCGCCAACGGAGGTAATCCGGTGCCCTCGCCAACCCGCTCCAAACGCTTTCTGGAAATCCGCATGCCGGTCACCCGTCGGCAACGCATGGTCTCTGCCTTTGGCATCTGGGCCGTGTTCTTTGCCGTCTGGACCTTGGCAGCAGCCACCGGACTGGTGAATGACCTTCTGGTTCCCTCGCCGCAAAAGGTGTTCAGCGCCACCTATGATCTGTTTGCCGCGCGCGATTTCGCCAGCGATGTGCTGGTGTCGATCACCCGCGTGTTGGTGGCCTTTGCCATGGCTTGCGCCGTCGCGGTGCCATTGGGTGTGATGATGGGCACCTTTGCCTCGATCGAGGCGATCTTTGCGCCTTTCGTGTCGGCCTGGCGCTACCTGCCCGCGCCGTCCTTTATTCCGATCCTGTTGATGTGGTTCGGCACCGGCGAAGCCCCCAAGCTGGCACTTCTGTTCATCGGCGTCATCTTCTTCCTGATAACCCTGATCATGGATCACACCAAGAACGTGCGCAAAGAGCTGATCGAAACTGCGCTGACACTGGGCGCGAACCGCTATGTCGTGGTGTTGAAGGTCGTCTTCCCCGCCGCGCTGCCCGATATCGTGGTGGCGATGCGGCAGATGCTGGCGATGGCCTGGACCTATCTGGTGATCGCCGAGATCGTCGCCTCAACCACCGGCATCGGCGCCATGATGATGCGGGCGCGCCGCTTCCTCAAAACCGATGAGATCCTGGCCGGGATCATCGTCATCGGCGCCCTTGGCCTGCTGTTTGATCTCCTCTTTGCCGCGCTGCACCGCGGCCTGTTCCCCTATCTCAAGGAAAAACGCTGATGACCGCAACGCTGGTTGATATCTCGAACCTGTCCAAGGCGTTCGACATCGGGCGCGGGCAGAAACTTCAGGCGGTGCAGGATGTGTCATTCTCCGTCGAGAAGAACTCCATCTGCGTGCTGCTTGGCCCGTCGGGCTGCGGCAAATCCACCATCCTGCGGATGATTGCAGGGCTTGAAACCGCAACCGAGGGCGAGATTATCGTCGGCGGGCGCAAGGTTGACGGGCCGGGGCGCGACCGGGGCATGGTGTTTCAGGCCTATACGTCGTTTGACTGGCTGACGGTGCGCAAGAATGTCGAATTCGGCATGAAAATCAATGACGTGCCCGCGCAGGAGCGCCGCGAACGGGCCGAGCATTTCCTCAATCTGGTAGGCCTGTCGAAATTCGCCGACGCCTATCCGTCGCAACTGTCCGGAGGCATGCGGCAGCGCGTGGCCATTGCCCGCACGCTTGCCAATGATCCCGAAGTGCTCCTGATGGATGAACCCTTTGGCGCGCTCGATGCAGAAACCCGCTGGCTGATGCAGGAGCTGATGATCGATGTGGCGGAAAAGACCAACACCACCATGGTGATCGTCACCCATGATCTGGAAGAGGCGATCTTTCTGGCGGACAAGATCGTTTTTCTGTCGAGCCACCCGGGCCGCCTGAAGGAAGAGATTATCCCGGCTTTCAAGGATGGGGCGCGCATCGCGGACAAGGAACGCATCGTACGCCTTGAGGGCTACGGTGCGCTGGAAGAAAAACTGATGCGGCTGATGCGCGAAGAAGGGCACCGGGATGAATAAGCCAAACACAGACGGAGGCGCAGCATGAGCGTGAGTTTCGATTTCTCCGGCACATCCGTTCTGGTCACAGGCGCCAGCAGCGGCATCGGCTACGGCGTGGCGATGGGCTTTGCACGGGCAGGGGCCGACCTCACGATCCTGTCGTCGAGCGATGCGATCTTTGACGCCGCCAAAGAGATGCCTGGCAAGGTGCAGGCGATCAAATGCGATATCTCGGATGCCGCAGCGGTGACACAGGCGCTGGCGCATATCGAGAAACTGGACGTGCTGATCAACAATGCCGGGCTGGAGCGCCCGACGCCGCTGACCGGCAAGAACCCTGAGGGCAACGCCACCTTTGAACAAATCGTCGGGATCAATATCACCGGCACCCAGAATGTGACCGATACTCTGGTGAACCGGATCAGCGACGGCGGGCGGATTATCATCACCGCGTCCATCTGGGCCAAGACCGCCGTGGGCGGGTTCTCGGCCTATGTCGCCTCCAAACACGCCAATGTGGGCCTGATGCGCACCTGGGCGCAGGAGCTGGGACCGCGCGGCATCCGTGTCAACGCCGTCTGTCCGGGGTGGGTCAAGACCGGACCTGCGATGAACTCCCTGCGGGAACTGGCTGAAACCAGCGGCCAAAGCGAAGAGGAATTGTTGCAGGAAATCGTATCTGCACAGGCCATCGGCGGGCTGATGGAACCGGCGGATATGGCTGCGACCTATATGTTCCTTGCCAGCGATGGTGGCGCGAATATCACCGGGCAGGCGATCAACGTCGACCGGGGCGAGGTGATGGCATGAGCCTGCAAGGCCAGACCGCGCTGGTCACCGGTGGTGCGCGCGGCATTGGGCGGGCGGTCTGCCTCGCGCTTGCCGATCTCGGCGCTGATGTCGGGTTCTGCCACTATGAGGACCCCGAGGCAGACGCTACTTTGGCCGCCATCAACGAACGCACGCGCGGTTTTGCGATGAGCGCCGACGTCGCCGATGAACAGGCCGTCGAGGGGTTTTTCAACGCCGCGAGCGAGGCCCTTGGCGCGCCTGACATTCTGGTGAACAACGCCGGGATCCTGCGCGAAAGCCCACTGGCCGAAACCGAGGCCGCGGATTTCGACCGGGTTATTGCGGTGAACCTGCGCGGCAGCTTCCTCGTCTCCCGTGCTTTTGTCGGCCGAACGGACAGCGGGCGGATCATCAATATCGCCAGCGATCTTGGCCTGCTGGGGCGCGAAAACATGCTGGCCTATACCGCATCAAAAGGCGCCATCATCACCATGACCCGGACGCTGGCGCGCGAACTGGCGCCGGGGATCCTGGTCAATGCTGTGGCGCCGGGCTCAATCGAGACCGACATGACCAGCCCCCAGAACATGAGCCCCGAGGCCATTGCCAAGGATCTCGACACGCCGCTGGCCCGCTTTGGCCAGCCGCGCGAAATTGCCGATATGGTCGCCTTTCTCGCCAGCCCGCAGAGCGGTTTCATCACCGGGCAATGCTTTGGCGTCAACGGCGGCAGCGTCATGTTATAATCAAGGATACCCCCCATGACTGACTCTTTCTTCCACCCGGTTTCCGGTTTCGATGTGCCGCGTTTTGCCGGTGTTCCGACCTTCATGCGCCTGCCGCATCTGTCGCTGGATGATCTGCGTCTGAAGGACGTGCAGGTCGGCCTGATCGGAACCCCGTGGGACAGCGGCACGACCAACCGCCCCGGCCCACGCCACGGACCGCGCCAGCTGCGCGACATGTCGACAATGATCCGGGCGCAGAACGGCGCTACCGGTGTGCGCCCGTTCGAGATGGTGAACTGCGCCGATCTGGGCGATGTCGGGCCGAACCCGGCGGACCTGCATGACAGCATGGACCGGATCACTCAGTTCTACGATCAGGTCGTGGCCGCCGGTGTCATCCCGCTGACCGGCGGGGGTGATCATCTGTGCTCGCTGCCGATCCTGCGGGCCCTTGGCAAGAGCGCCCCCTTGGGCATGATCCATTTCGACAGCCACACGGACCTGTTCAAGGATTACTTCGGCGGCACCCAATACACCCATGGCACGCCCTTCCGCCGCGCCATCGAAGAGGGCCTGCTGGACCCCAAACGGGTCGTGCAGATCGGCATTCGCGGTACCACCTACGACAGCGAAGACCGTGACTTTGCCGATGCGGTCGGCGTGCGGGTGATCGCGATCGAAGAGTTCCACGCCCGCGGCCCAGAGGATGTGATGGCCGAAGCCCGCGAGATCGCAGGTTCGCAGCCGACCTATGTCTCCTATGACATCGATTTCGTCGATCCGGCCTTCGCACCGGGTACCGGTACGCCCGAGGTCGGCGGCCCGAACTCGTTCCAGGCGCTGCAGGTTGCCCGTTTGCTGAAGGGGGTAAACATCGTGGGTGCCGATCTGGTGGAGGTCTCGCCGCCCTTCGATCAAAGCGGCGCGACCGCCTTTCTCGGGGTCTCCATCATGTTCGAGATTCTGTGCAACCTGGCACTGGCTCTGGGGGAACACTCAGAATAACTTGGAGCGAGACAGCGCATCGCGGATTTCCAGATGGCATATGGGCCCGTGAAATGGGTGCCACAGACCAATAGGAGAGGCGGAGCGCTGTTTCTGCTGCATGCAATGTGACGCAATCTGCTGGGTCACCATTGCTGACGTGGTATCAACACTCAATTGCAAAGCGCACGGTTTTTCGCATCAGGCACCCAGGCGATGCTTTTCCGGATTCGAAAAGCACCTGAGGAGACCGCAATGCGCTTCACAACTCTACTGGCGGCCACGCTTGGCCTTGCCATGGCCGCGCCCGGCTATGCCGGTGACAGCACCCCCACCGTCGGCACCAGCCCCTGGGGACCCAAGGATGAACTTGGCGCCTTGAACCTGATGACCGAAGACACTCGGGCAGCGATCCTGTCCCGTGTTGCGGGGGGGCAGGTTTTCGACCTTTCCGTCGAGTATTTCATCGGCATGCCGGGCTGGCACGCGGCAGGCGATCCCCGGTACCAGTTCTGGATGACCCATACCCCGCGCGGTGCGGCGATTGATGACCCGCTGGGCGTTGGCCGGGATATCGGCGAACACGTCAGCTACACCGGATCGGCGGTGTCGATGTATACCCATACCGGGACTCATATCGACGCCCTGAACCACTTTGGTCTCAACGGTGAGATTTTCAACCATTTCAGTGCGGATGAACATCTGGGCGATACCGGTTGGAAGGTCACCGGCGCAGAGACGATCCCCCCCATCGTGGCCCGTGGCGTGCTGATCGATGTCGCTGCGGCAAAGGGTGTGGAGATGCTGCCCGAAGGCTACCGCGTTACCCAGGCGGATCTGGAGGCCGCGCTGGAGGCGCAGGGTGTTGCCTTGCAAAAGGGTGATGTGGTCCTGATCCGGACTGGACGCATGCAGGTCTACGAAGAGGCTGACCAGTTTTCTCACAACCCGCCGGGTCTTGGCATGGAAGCGGCGCGCTACCTTGCCGAAGAATCCGGTGCGATGATCGTCGGCGCCGACAATCTGAGCTTTGAGGCCTTCCCGTCAGAGGTCGAAGGCAATTACGTGCCGGTGCATACCTACCTTCTGTCGCAGGTGGGCGTTCCGATCATCGAACTCGCCTATCTGGAAGAGTTGTCCGCCTCCGAGGTTTACGAGTTTGCCTTCGTGGCAGGCTCGCTCAAGCTGCGCGGTGCGGATGCGGCTCCGTTGCGCCCGATTGCAATGCCCCTGCAATAAGGCGCCGGACGGGCGGCTGGAGGTCAGAGGTCAGCCGCCCAACATTGTTCTTTTGATCGCCGCCCATCAGGTGTGGGGCTCGGATGGCTCAGCCTTCCTCGGTCATGCGGTCCGATCTTTGCGCATGCCGTTCCGCCACACGCGCCCGGGATGCGGCTAGATGTGCCCGCGCAGCGCGAGCCCGGTCCTGCAGCCTGTCATCAGGCACTTCAGGTGGGAAGCCGCACAGAACGTTGAAGCCTTTGTGGTCAGTAAACGCCCACTGAGCTGCCAAAAGCTGGTAGCATTTCAGATCCCAACCCTCTTCATCCGGTTCAAATCGGATACGCCAGTTGCCCCTTACCTGAACCGGCAGGCGCAGCCGCCGGATCTGCATCATGGCCTCGTGGCCGTTTGTCGCCGTGCGCAACCCCTGTTCCCGCAGTTTTTTGATCCGGTGCAGCAGGCCTGCTGCCTCAGGTTTGCGGCGGCCGGCAAAAAGCACTTCGATCTCTGCGTCGGGTCTGACGATCCCCTTGATCAGCAGATCTCCCCGGTTGTTGCGGTTGACCACGGGGATCAGCTCCACAGGCACATCGCGCAGCTCGCGCTTGAACAGGCCGGCGTCTTCGCTTTGCGGAGTCACGTGCTTTTGTTCTAGGCGTCTGTTCGTCATGCGAATGTCCGGGCGCTGGTTCATGGGGCAGACAGGGCGATAAATGCTATCGTCCTGCTTTCACCCGAAGATTTACCGCGCGCCGGTTAACAGGGCATTGAAAACAGTGTCTTTCTGCGACCAAGCCACGGGATCATTGCTCCCGGAATGCGCGTGACATGCTGTCCTTCACCGGTTTGATCAGATATTCAAAGAAGGTCCGTTCCTCGGTTTCGATCATGATGTCGGCAGGCATCCCAGGCACCGGCGCGAAGTGCGACACCCTCGCATATTCCGCTGACGACAGATCGATATGGGCGACATAGACCTCGCGGGCGATGCCCTGCGAAGTGTCGGTGATGGAATCCGCCGACAGGTAACTCACGTGACCGGTCAGCATCGGCGTGGTGCGCCGGTTCAGCGCCGAAAGCCGTACCGCCGCGACCTGTCCGACGCGGATACTGTCGATATCAGTGCGCGGCACCAGGGTTTCGATCAGCAGGGGTGCATCGGCGGGCAGGATCTCGGCGATGGGTTTGCCGCTTTCGATGACGCCGCCAGAACTGTGGTAGTAAAGGCGCACGATGGTGCCGTTGACGGGCGCCACTACGGTCGAGCGGGACAGCACGTCCTTGGCCTTGCGGGCCTTTTCGCGGATCGTGTCCAACTCGGCCTGCACCGCCTGCAGCTCATCCAGCGCCTTGCGCCGACGTTCCGTTGTCAGTTTTTCGATCTCCAGCTCAAACTTAAGCCGGGATCGTTCTATTTCTTCAACCTCTGATTCAATCCGTGCGATATGGCCGTCTGTCTCCAGCATGGCGCGGCGCACATAGTTGAATTCGGGGCGCCGGATCAGGCCGCGTTCCAGCAGGGCTTCCTTGTCGCTTAGCTCTTCGCCGAGGTTCACGCCCCGCGCGCGATAAGCGGCCAGCTGCGCCTTGTAGCCCTTGCTGCGGATTTGAAGCGAGGCGATGCCATTCTCCAGAATCTCCAGCTCCTTTTGCTGCATGTGCCGGGCCGAGGCAAAGGATAGCCGCTGATCCTCAACGATTTGGGCCACCTGCTGGTTCTCTTTGGCCAGTTGCAGAAGGCGGGGGGAGAACGTGACCTCCTCCGCCTCATCATATTCGGCCCGAACCCGCGCTTCGGCGGCCTCAAGCCGCGCCTTGCGGAACTCCATTTCGCGCAGGTCGGCCTGCGCCGCTGTCTGTTTCAGCTGGATGATTTGATCGCCCTTGCTGATGCGGTCGCCCTCGGAGACAAGGATTGCTTCGATGATGCCGCCTTCCAGGTGCTGGACGATTTTGTTCTGGCCGGTGGCGACGAAGCTGCCCTGTGAAATCACCGCCGCCGCCAGTGGTGCGCGGAAGGCCCAGGTGCCAAATCCGCCAAAGGCGATGGCAAAGAGCGCGATGCCAAAGATCACATGCTTGCGGATCGAGCGGGGCACCTCGTGGTGCCATTCCATGAGATCGACGGTCTGTGTCATTGCGCGTTCCCCCCTTGTGTGGGCGTGGTGCCCCCTTCGGGACCACGGGCGTTGCCTTGCTGGAAATTGGCCAGCTGCTTCAGCACTTCATTGCGATGCCCCATCAAGGCGACATTGCCGTCCGACAGCAGCATGATCTTGTCGACAACGCTCAGCAGCGTTGGTTTCTGGGTGATGACCACCACGGTGATCTTGTTCTCCTTGGCGTGCTGAATGGCGCGCGCCAGCGCCTGATCACCCGCGACATCCAGGTTCGAATTCGGCTCGTCCAGAACCAGAAGCCGCGGATTGCCAAAGAAGGCCCGGGCTAGGGCGATACGCTGTTTCTGCCCACCCGACAGGGGCGATCCATCCGCTGCCACCATGGTTTCATAGCCCTGCGGCAGTGACGCGATCATGTTGTGCACGTCGGCCAGTACCGCGGCGCGGTGGATCTGCTCGTCGGTGGCATCATCGCGCATCCGGGCGATGTTCTGTTTGATGGAGCCGGGGAACAGCTGCACGTCCTGTGGCAGGTAACCTATGTTCTCGCCCAGCTGGCGCGGCTCCCAGTTTCGCAGATCCATCAGGTCAAGCCGGACATTACCCGAGGTTGGCAGGATCGACCCCACCAACATCTTGCCCAGTGTCGTCTTGCCGGCGCCGGAATTGCCGATCACCGCCAGCGTATCGCCGGGTTCCAGCGAAAATCCGACAGCATTCAGAACCACCTGTTTGGTGCCGTTCGGGACATATAGCAGCCGCTCCACATCCAGCCGACCTTGCGGGTCGGGCAGGCGCAGCCGTTCGAACTGATGGGCAGAGCGGGTGAGAAGGTTGGAAATCCGGCCATAAGCCGAGCGCGACAGCAGGAAGGCGTTCCAGCCTTCGATGGCGCCTTCGACCGGGGCCAGCGCCCGGCCGGCAATGATCGAGGCAGCAATCACCATGCCGCCGGTAATCTCCCCGGCAATCGCCAGATAGGCGCCCCATCCCAGCATGCCGACCTGTGTCAGTAACCGCACGCCGCGCGACAGGGTGGCAGACATCACGTTGCGGTCTTGCGCGCGGACCTGCGAGGTCAGCGAAGCCGCAGTGTCGCGGCCCCAGATGGTGACCGCCTCAGGAATCATCGCCAGCGCGTTGATAATCTGGCTGTTCCGGGTCATGGAATCGAGGTGCATATTCGCTTTTGACTGCGCCAGGTTCGCCTCGGCAAAGGGGCGCGCGGTCATTTTCTGGTTCACGTTTGCGATCACCAGCAGAACGATTGCCGTTCCCGCAACGATATAGCCCAGATGCGGGTGCACCAAAAAGATCGCGACCATAAAGATCGGCGCAAAGGGTACGTCGAGAAAGGACATCAGCGTGCCGGAGGTGAGGAAACTTCGCACCTGCTGCAAATCGCCCAAGGCCTGATACTCGCGCCCGGATCCATGCAACGAGGCATGCGCCGCCGCGCTCAGGATCGGCGCGCCAAGGCGGGCGGCCACCTCGACCGCGGTGCGCATCAGCATGAAGCGTCGCACCGCGTCAAAGACTGACTGCAGGATCACCGCGCCGGCAATCACCAGCGTCAGCATGATCAGCGTATCCACCGAGCGGCTGGTCAGCACGCGGTCGGAGATCTGAAACAGATAAAGCGGGATGGCCAGCACCAGAACATTGGTGGCGCAGGTCATCAGCATCACGAAGCCCATATTACGCCGGACCGCCACGACGCCTTCGCGCAGGCTCTTTTCGTAGTTCTGTGGTCCAAGCCGCCGGTGGAACCGTGCAGGCCCGCCACCGCCGCCATTGCCGCCTCCGTTGCCGCCATTGCCGCCGCCATTGGCAGGGGGCTCTGCGGCGTCGTCCTGCTTGCGCACACGGGTATTGATCTGCCCCTCCAGCGTTGTCCCGCCCAGCCCGCGGGCCGGTGGGGTCATGCGGCCTTCCTCGGGGGCTTTCTGTTTCGCTCTGGCAGTCTGTAAGGCCTGAGAGATCGGCCCGGCCTTGGGGGCTGGCCGGGGTTTGGAGGAGGGCGTGGTTTCGGGCGCGACTTCCGGGTCGGCAGCCTTCATCGTCTCAGGTGTGATCTCGGCCTCTGCCGGGGTAGGTTGCGGCATTGCGAGAGAGGGAGGGCTATCGCTTGCGGCAGGTTCGTGGCCCGAATTGGGAGACGTCGGTTCCTCGGTGGGTCGGCGCATGTGGCGTTCCAGGCAATAGGGCGCGGGATCCGGTTTGGCCTCCGGCTGCTCCGGCCCGAACCGTTCCAGCTTTTGCTGGTCTTGATCGTCGGTGACCAATGTCAGAGTGCTTGTTTGCTCTTCCTGTTGCGGAGCCGTGGCTACGGTGTGCGGGAAGCCTGCGGTTCGACCAGATTTTAGTGAGGCTGCGGCCTTTGCCTGCAAGACCTGCAGATCTTTTTGGTTGTCGATTGCTTCTTCTTCCTCGGTGCCGCAGCGTGCATCGTATTTGGTAATTTTCATGACACTCCCCCTGTGTTTCGTCCCTGTTTCTCGTCCGTGTGTTCGTCCCTGTTTCTCGTCCGTGTGTTCGTCCCTGGTCTCAGTCCCTATTGGTTCAGGCCAGCATCGTCTGCATGACATCCAGATGTGCGGGCGCATCGTCTTGAACCGCGGTTGACGCGGCTGTGTGATCCGCATCCGCGGCGTTTCCGGTGGCATTCAGATCGGTCAGAAAGGCAACCGCTTCGCTTGCCAGTGGCGCTTCGGGGCCGGGCGCAAGACGCACATCGGTGGGCGGCGCATCGCCGGAAATCAGCTGGGCCTGGTACAAGACCGCGTCGGAAAACACCGATCCGCCCGACATCACATGAGAAGGCAGACCATTGTCGAAGATCGTGGCCAGATTTACGGTCGCATTGGCGCCCGTGCTGACCATCGCCGCATCACTCGGAGCCTCAGGGGGCTCGGGGCCGTCCGGGGCGTTGGGAATGTCGATCAGGTCGCTGTCGGAGAGGACATTGATCTGGGTGACCTCGCGCATTTGGATGAGGTCGCCGCCGACATAAAGGACGCTCAGCACCTCCTGGGGGGGCCAGAGGCCGCTGGTCAGAACCGGTGACAGGTCGGGCGCTTCGGGGTCGAACCCACCCAGCAGAGCGCGGAAGTCCCCGGTGAGGGCGCTGATCTGGTCTTCTCCGGTATGGGTGATCGACGCGCTGTTGATCAGCGCGTTGTCGGAGCTTTGACTGGCTGCAGCGGGTTGAGAAGCCGGGGTCGGTGCGGGATGGGACAGCCAGAAATCTTCATCCAGCAGGATATTGGTCTGCGAAATTATGTTTTGCGAAATCATGTCGCCGGCGACAAGGATCAGGTCGTAGGCCTGACCAAAGGTGCCGGTGAAGTTGAAATTGACGGCTTGGTTTTCACCGGTGGACAGGGTGGTTTCGCTGCCGGAGGTGGTGAAGGAGACCGTATCCTCATCCCGGATCATATTGATCTGGTGAATCCAGTCATAGGTGATCAGGTCGTCCTCGATACAGGCGAGGGTCACCGGGCCGGGCAGACTGCCCGCGCCGCCGGTTGCGGGCGGGGTGGTTTCTGTCGGCTGCCCGTCAAAGCTGGCTGCGTTGATCAGCTGGTTGTCCTCTTCGGGCCGCGCAGCGTCATCCCGCAGCACGTTGACCTGCGAAATCACATCCAGGCTGGCCACGTCGCCCCCGACCGCGATGACGGCCGCATCGACGCCGCCGCCGCTGATTATCGCTTCGTTGAGAGCGAGGTTCTCGCCAGTGGTCTGGGTTGGGGTGTCGGCCGCCTGTGGTGTTTCGTCCGTTTCTGTTTCGGCATCGGGTTGCAGGGGTTGCGGCAGTGCGTCCTGCCAGGCGGGTAGCTCCGGCTCTGCCTCACCGTTCACTGTCACACCCTGCAGGGATGTGCCCGTGGCGATATGGACTGTAGCGGCCGGTGTCTGCGCCGCAGCATCATCGGCGCGGACGAGGATCTGCGTGACGATCGTTTCGCCCACCTCGGCCGGGCTTGGCAGGTCGTTCTCCTCTGCCAGATCGTCAGATTGACTGGAAAACTGATTGGTAGCGAGGGTGACGGCCTCAGGATCCAGCACCTGCAAGCGCGCGGCCACCACCTGTAGCTCCATCAGGCTCTCACTCTGTGTCTGTACGAAGCCCTGAGCGGTTTCTGCGGATACGTTCAGATTGTCTTGATCCACTAGCGTGTTCACCTGCAATGTAACATGTACGGAAGCGCCCGGCGGCGGTGCTTCATGGACTGGCGGCAGGGCGCCGCTCGGCCCGGCAGCACTGGCCTGCTCCAGCGGAGGCGCCAAGGCGCCTGACGGCAGGTGGACATCAGGCGGTGCCAGAGAGGTTTGCGGAAGAGGCTGTGGCGCCCGTGGCGCGGGTGTCGGTGCCGGAAGGCTGTAAGGCGTGGCATCCTGAGCCTGCGGGGCGTACCCCTGTGGGCCGTAGACGAAATCGCGGGCTGCGGAGTGTTCCTGCAGCAGGTCGAGCATCTGTTTCTTTTGTTGGAACCGGAAGCTGCTATATTCAATACGTGACTGTGTATTTTCGGTAACCGTTTGAAAGAGGCCGATAAAATATGCGATCGCTTCTGTCGTCTTGTCCATAAACATGGCGGACGCTACCGATACGGAAAAAGAGTTTCGGGGCAAGCCCGCGCGATAGATACGCCGCGCGGGCCGGTTTCTGGTGGGGTGTCGGCACGTTGTCCGACACCCCCGGCTGTGGGGTCAGCCGTCGTCTTCGCCGGTCAGGGTGTAGGTCGAGTTCAGATCGTGACCGACGGTGGTCATGTCCACGGTATTGCCAAGGACATTTGCACCCATGGTGATCGACTGGTTGAACGCCGTGGTGTCCAGGATCGCATCTGCCGAGGCATAGGATTCGCCTGTGACGAAGCCGTCATCCCCGTTGTGCGATCCCCACATGCCGCCGCTGCCGCCGCTGCCGCCGTCGCCACCGACGGCCATTGCTGCGTCGCCGCCGATCACCGAGGAATTGGCCGCGCCTGCAGTGGTGCTGCCACCAACCGCGCTGCCGGTTGCGCCGCCTGCACCACCGGCTGCGCCGGCTGCACCAGCCGCACCAGAGGCTGCGCTGGAATGTGCGCCCGCAGCGATCCCGCCGCCTCCGGCCATGGCGCCAGAGCTGGCCGCCGCGATCGCCGCAGCCGCATCGCCGCCTTCCAGGAAGTCGAGCAGGCCAAGGTCAATACCACCTTCGACCGCTGATGCACCTGCAGCCGCGCCACTGGCCGCTGCACCGACACCGACGCCAACATTCACGCTGGTGGCATCGGCCGCGCCGCTGGCGCCGCCCTGAGCAGATGCTGCGCCGCCGCCGCCGCCATCACCGGATTCGACATCGTCGGATTGCGACCAGCCGCCAAAGGCTGCGCCAAGCGCGTCACCGCCGCTGGAACCGGCGTCACCGCCGCTGGAGCCGCTGCCACCTTCGGCCGCGATGCCTTCGTCAGCCTCTGCCGAGCCACCGGTGGCACTGCCATTCTGGTTGAAGCCGGCGCCGGAATTGGTGACATCCGGATCATGCAGCGAGTCGTTGTCATTGAGCTTGTTGTTCATGACGTTGACGGTGCCGACATCATTGCCCGGGCCGTTGAGCGCATTGTTGAGCAGGTTTTCCAGGTTCACGTCATCGCCGATGTCGTAGTGCATATCGCCGTCTTCGGTCATCAGCACATCACCAATCGAGGAGCCACCCTGCACGTCGATGTCGGCAAAGTCGTCATCGTTGGGCATGTAGCCTTCCATATCGATATCGATATCCACGTCCACGTCCGTATCGGTGGTGTGGGAGCTGTCGGTGGCCGTGCGACTGATATTGGTGTCGCTGTTGGTCGTCGTGGTGTTGTTGTTGTTGGTGTTGCTGTCCGTATTGGTGTTGGAATCGACGTCCTCGTTGTAGTCGTAATTCCAGTTGCCATTGGCGTTACCGTTGGCGTTGCCGTTCAGGCTGGCGTTGCCATTGAGGTTCAGGTTGCCGTTGCCATTACCGTTAAGGTTGAGGCTTTCCTGGGACTGCGCCTGACCCTGACCTTGGCCCTGGGCTTGCCCCTGACCTTGTCCTTGATCCTGGTCCTGGGTTTGTTCCTGATCGCCGTTGTCGTTATAGGTCACCGGGCTGTTGTTGAACCATCCGAGCGCGGTTTGATTGTTTTTGATAGACATTGCTTTGGGTCCTTTGTCGGTTTGCCCGCTGCGACCGTCAGTCATCTCTAAAACGGCCATCTCCGGGCGGTTGAGTTCAGCCGGGCATGTGTGTCCGGCTGGCTTCGGGGAACGCCGCCTTCAGCAGGCATTGGCATTCCGGGCGCTGCAATAAGCGCTGGACCAGAGTGCGCGTGGACCGGGTGAAAAAATAGCTGGATGAAATATTAATGCTCGAACCGGCGTGGTTTCTTTCCGTTTAGAACAAATGGGCAAAGTTTGTAGTGGGATTCGGAAAGTCGGGCAGGGGGCTACTACCGATTCGGTCTATTTCAGCAGAAGCAAGCCCTTTCCGCAAAGGACCCAGGTCAGCGGCTGTCAAGAGGATGGTCAGCGTCGCGTCGACTGAAAAAATGTTAGTTAATATAACGTTAAGATTTTCCTGATGCAGGGCGCTCGCCCCGGGGCAGGTGGCTTCGCGTTAAGTCTAAAGATTAATATAAATTAGAATTTCACCTCTTGGTTCGATTTGTGTAATGTTTATGCAGAGGTGGTCGCGCCTAACAGCGCCGGGGGGCCATCCCGATGGGGGAAGCTGACATTACCGGCGACAAAAACCGCACCCTTGCTGTTGAGGATTGCGACAGACACCCGATGTAAAAATATTGCAACATTTGAAGCCGGACTGTTGAGCAGTCGGTCCCGACCTCGATGGGTTGTGGAGTAGTGTTATGAGTGTAAAGTCTATTACGATCCTAGGCGGGGGGGCGACCCTGTCCGAACAATGTGCCCGTGTGATCAAGCAGGAATATGCGGGTGTTCAGCTCATTCGGCTGAAGAGCATCGACCAGTTGAAGATTCTCGAACATTCCGAGGGCATGACTGTTCCCGGTCCAACCTCCCTTGCGCTTGTCGAGCAGGAGGTCATCGAAGAGGATATCGAAAAGGGCCTTGAGGCCGTCAAACTGCTGGCTCCAAAACGGGTGGTTCTGGCCTATCACGACGATGATGTCGCGGCCGAGTTCTACCGGCACGTGCGCGGACGGCAGGAGCTAGGCCGTTTTGGGTTCCTGCCGATGAACCTGCAGCTTGATTGCTGGCTGTCGATGCTGCGGTTGCTGATTCTTGATCAGGGCTGCGTTCCGAACGCGCTATTGGCCAAGGTGCGGCCTCAGGCATCTTCCCGGGTGAGCGAGCAAGTCACCGGCGGCTGCCGCTGCGCCGACGCGAACCTCACTCCGCGCGAGAACGAGATCCTGCGTCTTGTGGCGCGGGGCAAGCAGAACAAGCTGATCGCGGCCGATCTTGCGGTTTCGGAGCACACGGTGAAACTGCACATGCACAATATCATGAAGAAGCTGGGCGTGCGGAATCGGACCGAGGCTGCCGGGCTATACTTTAGTGAGGCTAGGACCGGATGACCCTGGCGGCCGATCAGAACTTTTCTCAGTTGCTGATGTTGATCGGTCGCCTCAACTACACCTGGACCAATACCGAAAGCCTTTTCATCCACCTGATTGCGGGGCTGACCGGCACGGATACCGAGGCGGCGCTGATCATCTTTCTGACGCTGAATACCACCCGCGCCCGGGTCGAACTGGTTGAACGGCTGGTGAAGCTGGAACGCTGCGACCCGGAATTGCGACGCCGGGTGCTGGAGGCGAGCAAGCTGATGATGCGGCAGTCCGCTTTGCGCAACCGCTATAACCACTGCATCTATTCCTTTGACAAGGACGCCGGTACGGCGCGTACGATCCTGATGCGCATTTCCGATCGCAAGGACCGGCTGAAGATCGGGCAGACAAATGATGTCGATGATCGCGCGATCGAAGAGATCGAGCGCACGATCGTTACGCTTCAGGACGTCAACAGCACCATCTGGAAGATCGTTCAGGATTACGGGTTTCCAACCTGACAGGGCGGACCCGGGCCACCACCGCATCCGTAGACGCGGTGGCGGTAAGGCATGTGTGGTGTCAGGCGGCCTTTGCCAGCAGGCTGCCAAGCGCCTCCAGGGCACGCGAAACGCCTGCTTCGGTGGTGATGGTTCCCGGTGACATGCGCAGGATCTGACCGCGTGCATCCATATAGATCTGCTGGGCACGTAGCTGCTCCAGCACCTCCGGCGCCGGGGTATCCTGCGGCAGAGAGACCATCAGGCTGCCACCACGCTTGTCCGGATCCAGCGGGCTGGCAAGTCTCAGGCCAAAAGAGGTGAGCCCGTCGCATAGCTGCTGCGACAGGGCACGGTTGTGGGCCACGAACGCCGCATCGTCCTGCTGCATCCGCCATTGCAGCGCGGGCAGGCTGGCGATGGCAGGCAGGCAGGAGGGGGTACCATTGTCGAACCGGCGCGCATCTGGGGCAAAGGAAAAGGCATCCAGTGCCCAGGAGAACGGGTTGTCCTGCGAAAACCATCCACGCAGGTCCGGCTCACACTGTGGCAGCAGGCCCTCATCCACGTAGATAATACCGGCACCTGGCGTGCCACAGAGCCATTTGAGGCTGGTAGAAATCACGAAATCGGCCTTGGGTTTGGCCACGTCATAAGGCAGCAATCCGGCGCCTTGGGTGATATCGACGCCGATCAGGCTGCCCATCTTGCGGCCATGGGCAGCCAGACGTTCAATGTCGCTGCGGTGTGAACTGGTGGAGCTGATCCAGGTGAGCAGGGCCAGACCGACGTTTTCGTCCCATTCGGCCAGAATATCGTCATCCTCGACCCAATGGGCGCCTTGCCGCATGGCAACGGTCTGCAGGTCGAACTCGTAACGCTCCGAAAGACCGCTGAGCAGGAAATGCAGCGACGGAAAGCCATCCTCGGCCACCAGGACCTTTTTGCCTTTCAGTGTTTCGGCAGGCAGGGCACCGATCACCGACATCAGTGCGGCGGTCACGTTCTCGGACGTGGTAAGGGTGCCTTGCGGCGCCTTGATCAGTTGTTCCCAAAGGTCGATGAACTGCTGGCGCTTGTGCAGGATCTCGCCCCATTGTCCGTCGTCGAAGGCGGCCCAGGTCTGGGCAAAATCAGTCAGCCCGCGGGACAGGTCGGCCTCTTTTTCGGGGTAGTGGCCGATGGAATGATACAACAGGTAGGCGTCGCCGCCGCCGGAAACTGCGGACATGGTCTTCTCCGTGGAATGGGATTGGGCGCCGGGGGCGCCGGGATTGGGATGGCTCAGCCGGGGATTAGCGGTAGCCACGTTTATAGTGCTGTTCGAGCCAGCTGGTGAAGCGGACCAGGGGCCACAGGAACGCGGCATAGATGGCCGCAGCCAGCAACAGCGGGGTCGGGTTGGCAAACAGCGCCTGCGCATCGGTTGCCTGTTTCAGCAGGTCATCCATCGCCACCACCGAGGCCAGCGAGGTGTCCTTGATGATGGCAACACAATATGACGCCAGCGGCGGGATCATCATGCGAAAGGCCTGCGGCAGCACGACCTTGCGCATGGTGGTGAGAAACGAAAGGCCAAGCGCCTCGGAGGCTTCGAACTGGCCCTTTGGCACCGCTTCGATGCCCGCGCGCACCACCTCGGCGGTATAGGCGGCCAGCACCAGTGACAGGGCGATGGTGGCCGCGACGAAAGAAGAAAAGACGATCCCGGCAAAGGGCAGGGCGTAGTAGACGAGGATCAGCACCACCAGCACGGGGATCGCGCGCAACAGGTCGATGTAAAAGGTGGCCAGCAGCCGGAAGGGTTTCGCGGCATAAAGCCGGACCAGACAGATCAGCACGCCAAGGCTGCCCCCCACCACGATCGCGGAAGCGCCCAGAAGCAGCGTGTTCAGCAGGCCGCGCATCAGGATGGGAAAGGCGCGCTGCATCACGTCCAGATTGAAGAAGATATCGAAAATTTCCATGTGATACTCTGCTGTCTGTAGGACGTCGGACCAAAGGGTTGGCCCGGCAGGCGCAGCGTGGGTAGTCGATCCCATCCCCCGCTGCGCCCAACGTTTAATCTGCCGAGGTCGGGACCGGCAGTGGGGTCACGGTCAGGCTGTCGGCCTTGGGCGCAACGTGGAACCATTTCTCGTAAAGCTTCGCCATGGTGCCATCGGTCTTCATCTCTGAAATCGCGTCGTTGAAGGCCTTAAGGCGTTCCGATCCCTTGGGCATCATGATGGCGAATTTGTCGCCGGTCGGGATCTCGGCCGCAATGGACAGGCCGGTCATGTGTTCCTGATTGAAGGCATAGCGCAGGCCGACGATGTCATTGACGGCCGCGTCGATACGGCCGCTGCGCAGATCCGTCAGCATATTGGCCGTGCTGTCGTAGCTGGAATAGGACGCATAGCCGATTTCACCTTCGCGCTCTTTCAGCCAGTTTTCAGGGAAGGAGGTCGCGATGGATCCGACCCGCTTGCCGCCAAGGTCCGCAACGCTGGCGATGCCTGCGCCGTCCTTGGTCCCCACACCCAGAGCGCCGGAAAAATAAGGCTGGGTGAACGATTGCGCCTCAAGCCGTTCGTTGGTGATGGTGAGCGAGGAAATCACCGCGTCCACCCGGCGCGATGCGGTAGCGACGAAAAGCGCCCGGAAGTCCAGACCGCTGATCTCGGCTTCGGCGCCGATGCGAGAGGCGATTTCGTTGATGATGTCGACCTCGAAGCCTTCGAACTTGCCGTCTTCGTTCTTGTACTCCCAAGGCGGGTTGGCCGGGTAAGAGCCGATCTTGAGTGTCTCCTGCGCGGTTGCCGCAAGGCCGGATACCGCGACCATGGCCGCTGCGGCCAGTCCGGTAAGCATTCGAGTTCTGAAAGTCATGGGAAACCCCTTGTTGAAGCAAGCTGCGCGGTTGATTGGGCTCCGCGCTTATCGTCTACGGTAGTCAGAATCAGTATACGGCTTCAAGCTTTTATTTTAAGCATAAACCTTTTCAGGCCTTATATGGCTGTGTATAAAGGGGTTAGTTTGTTGTTTCTGTATACGAAAGTAGGGGCGCACATGTCGGATACACCCAAGCGGCACATGAAGGATGTGATCTATGATGCCTATCTGGGGCGCATTCAGCGCGGTGAGCTGACCCCCGATGACCGTCTGGTGGATACCGCCATTGCAGCGGAGTTCGAGGTGTCGCGGATGCCGGTGCGCGATGCCCTGATGCGGTTGACGCACGAGGGCTATCTGGCAAGCACCACCCGGGGCTTCACTCTGCCAACGCTGGAGCCGCGACAGATTCTGGAAATCTTTGAATTGCGACGCCTGTTGGAGCCCCGGGCTGCTGCGCTCGCCACGCACGAGCTGACGGCTGATGATTTCGAGCGGATGCAGCAGGCTGTTACCCTGTCTGAAAGCACGCTTGAGACAGGAGACATAGAGGCGCTCTACCGCGCCTCCGAGGATATCCGGCGGACCTGGGTCATGGCGGTTCCGAATGCCGAGCTGCGCGACACGATCCAGCGCTACATGGTGCAGATACAGGCGGTCCGCATGGCAACCCTGCGCGACACCCAGGCGCACCGGGTACTGGTCGCCTTTCACCGCCGCATGCTGGAGACTTTCAAGAGCCGCAGGAGCGCGGATGTGGAGCTCTTGCTGATGCGTTTCGTGCTGGCCGGGGAGGATAGCTACCTGCGGGTATCGGGCCGTGAGGCGGACACAGAATGAACCACCGGCGCCACAGCGCGCGCCGTACTTCAAAGGCTTTTCAGAGGCAGAGCATGACCAATCCGACACTGACCAATCCGGCACAGATTGAGACGGGCGAAGAGGCCGTGATCCAGATTTCCGGTCTCAACAAATGGTATGGCGACTTTCACGTGTTACGGGGGATCGACCTGACGGTGAAGAAGGGTGAGCGGATCGTCATCGCTGGGCCATCAGGATCGGGTAAATCCACGCTGATCCGCTGCATCAATCGGCTGGAGGCCCATCAGGAAGGGCAGATTGTCGTCGATGGCACCGAGCTGACCTCGGATTTGAAGAACATCGGGCAGGTGCGGTCCGAGGTTGGTATGTGTTTTCAGCACTTCAACCTGTTCCCGCATATGACGATCCTGGAAAACTGCATTCTGGCGCCAATGTCCGTGAGGGGCCTGTCGCAAGAAGAGGCCGAGGCCACTGCCCGCAGTTTTCTGGCAAAGGTGCATATCGAGAACCAGGCAGAGAAATATCCGGGGCAATTGTCCGGTGGTCAGCAGCAGCGGGTGGCCATCGCCCGGGCCCTGTGCATGCGGCCCCGCGTGATGCTTTTTGATGAGCCGACGTCGGCCTTGGACCCTGAGGTCATTAAGGAAGTTCTGGACACCATGATCGAGCTGGCAGAAACCGGAATGACCATGGTTTGCGTAACCCATGAAATGGGATTTGCCCGGCAGGTGGCGGATCGGGTGATCTTCATGGATGAGGGAAAAATAATCGAGGAAAACACGCCAGAGCTGTTTTTTTCTGCGCCACAACACCAACGGACCCAGGGTTTCCTCAACCAAATTCTTGGCCATTGATGGGGGGGCGTCCGGTTGCTCAGAAAACGGAATGAATGCGGAAAATTGAACCTGTTTTCCTTTTGTTTCACCTTTCCAGAGGGGCGGGGGTAACCGGATATACATTAATTTTACCTAGCGTGAAGATCTCCAGGGCGTGTGTTGTCCTGCAACAGCACGGCTATGAGCGCTCTGTGAAGGCTCCAAATAGGTAAGTAACTATGCACCGTTTCTCTCTGCGCACTCAGGTTTTCTTGTTGGGCGGCACCTTTGTTGCCATGCTTGCGGCCATCGCCGTGACATCCTGGCTCGTAAGTAACCGTCTCACCGAAAGCATCTATCAATCCCGCCTCGTGGTCGCTCAGCTGAAAAGCCTGGACGACATGAAAGAAGATATCGAACAGGGGCTGGCTGATCTTCTGGCCTATACCGGCGGCGATAATGCCGGTCTGGCCGGTCTGCGCGGCAACATCGAAGAGGTCGTTGCCGAAGTCGAAGCCGCCAAAGGTCGTTTCGTCGATGTTTCCATCGCCAGCGCACGGCAACCGGATGTCTTCAAGACCGTGATGACTCTGACGCCGACCTTGGACAGCTTTGCCGCAACGACCGCGGCTCTTGAACGGGCTGCACCCGAAGAACGGCGGGATCTGGCCTATGCCGAGATCGTTCCGGCCATTGCCCTCCTGCGTGATACCGTGAATGGCCTGCAAGACACGATGGGTGAGCGCACACAGGCGGTCGAAGCCGAAATCACTCAACTGATTGAGCGCAGTCGGCTTTTGCAGCTCGGTATCAGTGTTGCCGCCATGGCCGGTGCTCTGATCATGGCGCTGGTGTTCGGTGTGCTTCTTAGTCGTCCCATCGTCGAAGCCGCTCGTGCGGTGAAGCGGCTGATGGACGAGGATTACAGCAGCGAAATCGCGGATACCCATCGCGGCGATGAAGTCGGGGAGATTGCCCGCAATCTTGCGGGGCTGCGTGACCGGCTTGCCGAAGCGCAGGTGACCGAGCAGAAAAACCAGCACGAGAATGCACGCCGGGTGGAATTGTTCCAGATCCTCAGTTCGTCGATGGCGCGACTGAAGGGGGGTGACATGCAGCAGCGCATCCCCTCCGGGGACTGGGTCGATCTGGGTGAAAGTTATGAAATGCTGTGCATCGACTTCAACGATCTAGCCTCGGCGCTGGGCGATCTTGTCGAGGAATTGCGGATCAGTGCCGGCGCTGTGGATCAAAACGCCCGCAGCCTGTCCTCGATGTCCGATGAAATGTCGCAGCGTGCCGAAACCCAAGCCGCTACTCTGGAAGAATCCGCTGCCGCGTTGGAGCAGCTGTCGGCCAGCGTACAATCGGCTGCAGAACAGGCACAGGCTGCTGATCAGCAGGCCAAGGCCGGGCGCACCCGCGCCGAAAGCGGTGGTCAGGTCATGCAGGAGGCCAAGGCGGCGATGAGCTCGATCGCAGAAACCTCGGAAAGCATCACCAAGATCATCACCGTCATCGACGATATTGCCTTCCAGACCAGCCTGCTTGCGCTCAACGCTGGCGTCGAGGCTGCGCGGGCGGGTGAAGCGGGCCGCGGTTTCGCTGTTGTCGCCTCCGAGGTGCGCGGCCTAGCCCATCTGGCGGCCAAATCGGCCAATGATATCAAGGAACTCGTCGGCAGCAGCGCCAAACAGGTTGCAGAGGGCGAACGCCTGGTAGAGGCAACCGGTGATACGCTAAGCGAGATCGTCAAGAGCGTCACCGAGGTTTCCGAGCTGGTGTCCTCCATCGCCTCCTCTGCAACTGAACAGGCCTCGGGCCTGCAGGAGATCAACGTCGGCGTTGCACAGCTGGATCAGGTCACGCAGCAGAACGCGGCCATGGTCCACGAAACGATCGGGGCAAGCCAGAAAATGCAGAGCGAATCCTCGCGTCTGACCGACCTGTTACAGCGTTTTGCGGGCACTTCGGACGCGGAACAGCAAGCCGCCTGAGCGTCGGCTTGGCGATGCGAGCCTTGTTAAAGCGAGACACCCCGGCAGCTGCGCAGGCTGTCGGGGTGTGTATTTCGGGGAAGCGCCGCAAGCGGCATCTCAGAACCTGTGATGAGCCGGATCTGCCCCTACGCAGTGCCGATGGATACTGAGCCGAATACAAAGACCTTGGCGCTGATTTACGTTTTTTTACCGACATGTCTGTAGATGTTGCCGCTGGTGCTACTGCGGACCTTTGTAAACCGTTTCCTGTACTGCCTCTGACCCGAACCGCATGAGAATGAGAAAACACCATGGCTGAACCAGACTGGTTATCCGACCTCGTTGCATCCCTTACCGGCGGTAAGGGTAACGACCACATGGGCGGCACCACCGGCGATGACACGATGAGTGCCGATCTCGGTGATGATACGGTTGCCGGTGAAGAGGGTGATGATGTCATCGACGGCGGTGGCGGCGACGATATTATCTTTGGCGACATGGGCGACGGTTTCGACCAGGGTATCGATGCCAGCCCGTTGGAGCTGAAGCTCAGCAACCTTCAAAGCGTGTCTCACGATGGCTGGACCGGTTCTTCTGGCGACAACGCCGTTTTCAGCGATATCGCAACCCTGGAGGACGGCAGCACGGTCTGGGGAAGGTTGGTTCTGGTCGAGAAATCCAACCCGAACATGTGGGTCGAATTCGGCTATGCAGAGGGCGCAGAGGTCTTGCTGGACGGTGATCAGCCGGGCGACCGGGCGACCTTCCGCCTGGAATTCTTTGACCCGGTTACCGGCGACCCGATCTACCTGAATTCGACTGCGACATTCAACGATGTGGATGACAACAGCTACGCGGGCGATGCAGAGGCGGTCATCATTGATGGCAACAGCTTCACCTCCTTCGGGGTGTCGGCGGATTCCTCGCTCAACACCTCGATCGACGGAAATATGGTCACCGCGACCGGGACTGAGCTGAACGATTACACCGATCAGGACGCCTGGTTCTCGGCCGGCTTCGAAGACCGTTCCTCGATCGAGTTCACCCTGCAAACGCGCGACGGCCTGGCCGGTTTCACACTATCGGGTGATGTGATCGACGATGCCGTCGTCACCACCATCGAACAAGGCAATGACACGGTTCTGGCAGGTGATGGTAACGATGTGGTCTTTGGCCAGGGTGGGGATGACTCCCTGTTCGGGGAGGAAGGTCATGACAGCCTTGATGGCGGGGCTGGCAACGATTTCATGGAAGGTGGGATCGGCAACGACACTCTGATCGGCGGGGATGGTGCGGATACGCTGGCCGGTGGCGATGGCGACGACTACATCGAAGGTGGCCTTGGCAACGATTACATGACCACCGGGATCGGCAATGACACGCTGATCGGTGGCGAAGGCGATGACACGCTTAAGAACTCGGCCGGGGATGACAGCCTTGTCGGCGGCGTTGGCAACGATAGCATCGTTGCGACCGATGGCAACGATACCTTGGAAGGCGGAGAGGGCAACGACACCCTTTACGGTGGCAATGACAACGACAGCCTTGACGGTGGTACCGGTGACGATTCCATGGATGGCGGCACCGGCAACGACACGCTGATCGGTGGCGATGGCGCGGATACGATCGCGGGTGGTGATGGCGACGACTACATCGAAGGCGGTCTTGGCAACGACTACCTGACCACGGGTCTTGGCAATGACACGCTGATCGGCGGCGAGGGCGACGATACGCTCAAGAACTCGGCCGGGGATGACAGTCTTGTCGGCGGCGTCGGCAACGACAGCATTGTTGCAACCGATGGCAACGATACGCTGGAAGGCGGCGACGGCAACGACACGATGTACGGTGGCAACCACAACGACCTGCTTGTAGGTGGCGCCGGGGATGACCTGATGTTCGGTGAGGCCGATGCGGATGTCTTTCAGATGTCCGACGGCTTTGGCAATGACACCCTCACGGGCGGCGAAGCCGGGGTTGACTACGACACAGTCGATATGTCGGCTGTCACTACGGGCGTTTCGGTTACCTACACTGGCAATGAAGCCGGGACGATTACCGACGGCGCCGACACGATTACCTTTTCCGAGATCGAAGCGCTGACCCTGACGGATCAGGCCGATGTGGTTGATGCTTCGGCGGATGCTAGCGGCGTGAAGATCGATTCCGGCGCGGGCGATGACACCATCAAGATGGGTGCCGGGGATGATTCCATCACCAGCGGCGCCGGCTATGACCAGATGGTGCTGACCACCTCGGGCGGCGTCGATACCATTGGCGACTTCGACATGGGGGACGATGACAGCGACTCGTTCTTCAACGACCAGCTTGATGTTTCGGAACTGACCGGTGGCACCGGGCCGGATGGGGCCATTCGCACGATTGATGTCACCGTCACGGACGATGGGTTCGGCAACGCGCTTTTGTCTTTCCCGGGCGGTGAGAAACTGGTGCTGAGCGGCGTTGCCCCCGGGGATATCTCATCCCATGCCCAGCTGATGTCTGCGGGCATTCCCTGTTTCACGCCAGAGGTCCTGCTGGCCACCAGCCGCGGCGCTGTGCCTGCCGGGCGGATCCGGGTGGGGGATTTGCTGCAGACCGCCGACAACGGTTTTCAGCCGGTGATCTGGGTCGGTAAACGCGAGTTGAGCCCGGCCGAGCTGGCGCTGCGACCGGAGCTGCGCCCTTATTGCCTGCGCCCGGATGGCTTGCTGCGGCCAGAGCGACCGATGCTGTTGTCGCCGCAACATCGCCTGCTGGTCAACCGCCGCACCTTTGGCCAGGAGACACCGTTTGGCGAAAGTTTTCTGTCGGCGAAATTGCTGGCAGAGGTCGACGAGAATTGCGGCCAGCTCTCAGAGGTGACGGGACCGGTCACCTATGTGCACTTGATGACCGAGCGGCACGAGGTGATCTTTGCCGAAGGCATCGCGACCGAAACCTTCTGGCCTGGCCCCGAAGCGATCCGCGGGCTCTCTGCCGAGGATCTGCGCGAACTGCTCTATCTCTTCCCTGAACTGGCCGCCGTGCACGGTCTTACCGGCGAAGAGGGCCGCGGATATGTTCGCACCGGGTATGGAGATCTGGCACGCCAGTCCCTGAAGAGGCGGGACCTGCAACACCTGCCAGCCGCCTGATGTCACTCTGGCAGGACTGGTCCCCGCATTAGTCGCAGGGTTGCCTTTAGCCCGGTCCGGGTATTCTCGACGAAGAGCTCGCCATTGTGCAGCTCGGCGATTTCCTGAGCAATCGCCAGCCCCAGCCCAACGCCGCCACCGCCGATATGCCCGCGCGAAAAAGGCCGCAGCATGGCGGCAATCCGGTCCGGCGGGATGCCCGGTCCGTCATCCTCGACAATGACATCAAGCGCCTCGGATCCGGCACCGGATATCGACACCGAGACCTCGGTGCCATAGGTCAGCCCGTTGTCGATCAGATTGCTGAGCGCGCGGCGCAGCTTGTCCGGCTGCCCCTGCATCAGGCTTTGCCCGCCGGTGTATATGTCTACCGGAGCACTGCGGCCAAAGACGGTGGGAACCCCTGGCAGGCGCAGGGGCGGCTGGCCCAGAAACCGCACCGCGCGCCCGGTGTCGCGATAATCATCCACCAGGCTTTCGACGAGGCTCGCCAAGGCGAACTGGTGGCTCTGTTCGCTTTGGTGGCGGATGCTCAGCAGATCAAGGGCACCGTCGATGATTCCGGAAATCTCGTCCAGATCGGCGCTGAAGCGCTGGTGCAGCTCTTCATCCTCCAAGAGTTCGCTGCGCAAGCGCAACCGGGTGACGGGCGTGCGCAGATCGTGCGAAATCGCCGCCAGTCCGCGCACCTTCTGGGCCTGCTCCTCGGCAAAGCGTTCCTTCAGCAGATCAATGCGGTCGCGTACCTGAATGGCCTCGCTTGACGCCAGTGGCGGCAGCTTTGCTGGATCGCGCCGGGCCAAAAGCCGGAAGGGCGCCGCAAGGTTCAGCGCCAGCGGGATGATGGCGGCCATGCCCAAGAGGAAACCCGCAAGCCCGATCAGCGCGACCTTTGTTTCTTCCAGACGCGGACGCCACAGGCTGGGGGCGGCAATCGACAGCACCGTTCCGTCAGATTGGAACAGCGACAGGGTGGCGCCGCTGTCCTGGCGGGTGATCGCGCGCGAGAGGTCGCCCAGACGCCGTTCTGGCGATTGCGGTTCACTGGCGGCGCGCAGAATGTCCGGCAGTTTCGGCGGCGTGTCGAACACAGCTGCGGCACGCAGGCGGCGACCGTCGAGGATCAGGATCAGCGGCACCGTATGGGCGGCCTCGGCGGTAAAGCCGCTGGGCGTGCGCTGCCATTCATAGGGCGGCAACCTGCCCGACGCTGCACCATCGGACCCACTTGCCTGCCGCAGGATCTGCAGCATCGCAGGCCCCGAGGTTTCGGCGATCAGCAGCGCAGAGCGGCGGTCAAAGATGCGGTAAGAGGTCCAGCCCGCCACCACGATCCCGGCCACAAAGGACAGCGCCACCAACAGCGGCAGGCGCTGGGCCAGCGATCCGGGCAATTGCCCCAGACCCTGGATCAGGAGGGAGCGGAGCCGCATCCGTCAGCCGCTGACCGGCGCCGAGAACTGATAACCCCGGTTGCGCACGGTCTTGATGAAATCCGCGTCCGGCGCGGCGGCCGAGAGTTTCTTGCGCAAGCGGCTGATCAGGATATCGACACGCCGGTCCTCGGGGCCAAGCTCGACACCAAAGATGTCGCGGCCGATCACATCGCGCGACACCGGATCGGGCAGGGCGGAAATCAGCGCCGTGATCAGTTGGTACTCGGTTGAGCTGAGCGGCACCAGCATGCCCGCGGGGCTGTGCAGCTTCTGCCGCGCGCAATCCAGCATCCAGCCGGAGAACCGCACCTGTCCCGTGAGCATGCTACGCTCGCCGGGTCCCTTGCTGCGCCTCAGCAGCGCGTTCATCCGCGCCAGAAGTTCGCGGGGATTGAAAGGCTTTTCCAGATAGTCGTCTGCGCCCAGTTCCAGCCCGATGATGCGTTCGGTGTCGCCTTTTATGGCCGAAAGGATGATCACCGGCACCTCTGATCGTTCGCGCAGCCAGCGGCACAGCGACAGCCCGTCCTGCCCCGGCAGCATGACATCGATCACGTAGATGTCGAACTCCTGCGGCGCCAGTTCTTGCGCGGCTTCGGCGGAGGCAGAGACGCGACAGTCAAAACCGCGGCCTGACAGATAGGTGGACAGAAGATCGGAAATCTCGCTGTCGTCTTCGACAATATGCACGCGGGGCACGGGGCAGGGTATCCTTGGTCGTATGTTGGAACCATCATCATAGCGGGGCCAACGGCAGGGTATGTAACAGTTTGTATCGTATCGGTCCTGACTGTGTGGAAGAACGCAACAAATCGCAACAAATTGAATGGACCGCGCGGGCACAAGGTCCGGTAGAGTGACCCATCAGGTGCCTGAGGAGACAGGCACGATCTGGGAGGAAATTATGAAAACAGTTGCAAAGGCGCTTTTGGGCGCTGTTTCGATGCTGGCCGTGACCGTTGCCGCGCCCGCGATGGCTGAACCCAAGGCCGAGGTGCTGCATTACTGGACATCCGGTGGTGAGGCAAAGGCGGTTCAGGCGCTTCAGGAAGCTTTCAAGGCGCGCGGTGGCACCTGGGTCGACGCGCCGGTCGCTGGCGGTGGCGGCGATGCGCAGGCTGCAGTGCTGCGCGCCCGCGTGCTGGCGGGTGATCCCCCGGCTGCGGTGCAGATCAAGGGCCCGAACATTCAGGAATGGGCCGAGGCAGGCGCGCTTGGCGATCTCAACGCTGTTGCCGAAGCGCAGAACTGGGACAAGGTGCTGCCCGAAACCATCCAGAACATCGTCAAATATGATGGTCAGTACGTGGCCGTTCCGGTCAACGTGCACCGGGTCGACTGGATCTGGGCCAACCCCGAGGTTCTGGCCAAGGTCGGCGCCGATGTGCCCAAGACCTGGGATGAATTCAACGAGACCGCAGAAAAGCTGAAGGCTGCTGGGATCATCCCGCTGGCCCATGGCGGTCAACCCTGGCAGGATGCGACGGTCTTCGAAACCGTGGTTCTGGGCGTCGGCGGCATTGATTTCTACCAAAAGGCGCTGGTTGATCTCGATATGGAGGCGCTGGGATCGGACACGATGGTCAAGGTGTTCGACCAGATGCGCAAGATGCGCGGTTACGTGGACCCCGATTTCCCGGGCCGCGACTGGAACCTAGCGACAGCCATGGTGATGCGCGGCGAGGCTGCGATGCAGATCATGGGCGACTGGGCCAAGGGCGAATTCGCCGCGGCGGGTCTGGAACCGGGCAAGGATTACATCTGCGCGTCGACCCCGTCCGATGGCGGTTACCTTCTGAACTCGGACAGCTTTGCCATGTTCAACGTCAGCGGTGATGACAACGTCGAAGGGCAGGCGCTGCTGGCCGAGCTGATCCTCGGCACCGACTTCCAAGAGACCTTCAACCTCTACAAAGGATCGATCCCGGCCCGCACCGATGTGCCGCGTGGCGAATTCGATGCCTGCGCGATCAAATCCATGGACGACATGGTCTCGGCGGCCGAAGGCGGCACGCTGATGGGCTCTATGGCGCATGAAATTGCGCAGGCCGGCGCCATCCGCGGTGCCTTCATCGACGTGGTGACCGCGCATTTCAATTCGGACATGTCCTCAACCGAGGCGACCGAAAAGCTGGTGAAATCCATCAAGCTGGCGATGTAAGCCACTGCGCTGCATGATCTGCTGCGCGGCCCCGACAAAACTGGGCCGCGCAGCGTCACCTCCCGCAGTCTAGCGAAAGAATTCCGTTGTGACCCGTCCCTCTGCCACTGTGATGGACCGTTTGGCACGCCTCTTGCCGCAGATTGTTGTGGCGCCGGGGTTTGCGGCGATCCTGTTCTTTGTCTACGGCTTCATCCTTTGGACCGGCTATATGTCGCTGACCAAATCGAAGATGCTGCCGAATTATACCCTGACCGGGGTCCGCCAGTACGAACGGCTGTTCCAGATGGACCGCTGGTCGGTGGCCATCGACAACCTGTTCGTTTTTGGCGCCCTTTTCATCATCGCGGCCATCGTCATCGGCTGCCTTCTGGCGGTATTGCTGGACCAGAAAATCCGCGCCGAAGGGTTCATCCGCACGATCTACCTGTATCCGATGGCGATTTCCTTCATCATCACCGGTACTGCCTGGAAATGGATCATGAACCCCTCGCTGGGGCTGGAAACCGTGGTGCGCAGTTGGGGCTGGGAGAGTTTCCGGTTCGGCTGGATCGTCGATGAGAACCTTGCGGTCTACGCGCTGGTAATGGCCGCCGTCTGGCAAAGCGCCGGTTTCGTGATGGCCCTGTTCCTGTCTGCCCTACGCAGCGTCGATCAGGACATCATCAAGGCGGCCAGCCTTGATGGCGCTTCTCCCTGGCAGATCTACCTGCGCATCATACTGCCCTCGATGCGCCCTGTTTTCATGAGCGCGGTGGTGATCCTGGCGCATCTGGCGATCAAGAGCTTCGATCTGGTAGTGTCGCTGACCGGCGGCGGGCCGGGCTACGCCTCCACACTTCCGGCCAACTTCATGTACGAAATGACATTCCGCCGCAACGAGATCGGGGTCGGCGCGGCTTCGGCCATGGTGATGCTGGCAACGGTTGCCGCGATCATGGTGCCCTATCTCTACTCCGAGCTGCGAGGCAAAAAACATGTCTGATCACCTGAGCCTGTCCACGGCGCGGCCCGGCCAGCAGATGCTGCTGCGAGGGCTTCTCTGGGCCGTGCTGATCCTGTTCGCCGTCTGGTTTCTGCTGCCTGCCTATGTGGTGGTTGGTACCTCGATGAAAGAGCTGGAAGAGATCCGCAGCGGATCACTGCTGGCCCTGCCGCACGAGCTGAACTTTACCGCTTGGCGCCACGCCTGGAGCGAGGCTTGCATCGGCGTCGAATGCACCGGGCTTGAACCCTATTTCTGGAACTCCGTGCGGATGGCCCTACCTGCGGTGGCGATTTCGACCCTCTTGGGGGCGCTGACCGGATTTGCCCTGACCAAGTTCCGCTTTCGCGGCGCCAATCTGGTGTTTGCCCTGATCCTGTTCGGCTGTTTCGTACCGTTTCAGGTGGTGATCCTGCCGAT
This sequence comes from Pseudophaeobacter sp. 1A09344, assembly GCF_041008745.1. Taxonomy (NCBI): domain Bacteria; kingdom Pseudomonadati; phylum Pseudomonadota; class Alphaproteobacteria; order Rhodobacterales; family Roseobacteraceae; genus Pseudophaeobacter; species Pseudophaeobacter sp. 1A09344. Next base: position 253,777 of record NZ_JAXGFS010000005.1, on the reverse strand, counting down.
GGCGCAGACGTTGGGACGGCTTGGCATCACCAACACGGTCTACGGGCTGATCCTGGTGCATTCGGTCTATGGCCTGGCCTTCACCACGCTGTTCTTCCGCAATTATTATGTCACCATCCCGGATGAGCTGGTGCGTGCGGCCACCATCGACGGCGCCGGGTTCTTCACCATCTTCTGGCGGATCATTCTGCCGCTGTCGCCGCCGATCATCGTGGTCTCGGTCATCTGGCAATTCACCCAGATCTGGAACGACTTCCTGTTCGGGGCCAGCTTTACCACCGGCGGCGCACAGCCCGTCACCGTGGCGCTGAACAACCTGGTGAACACCACCACCGGGGTCAAACAATACAATGTGGACATGGCGGCGGCGCTGATCACCGCAGCTCCCACGCTTTTCGTATATATCGTCGCGGGCCGCTACTTCGTGCGCGGACTTACCGCTGGCTCGGTCAAAGGATGAGGATAGTCACATGGCGTCTCTGACAATCAACAACGCGGTCAAGCGGTACGGCACGGTCGAAGTCCTGAAAGGCGTGTCGATCGATCTTCAGGATGGAGAGTTTCTTGTGCTGCTTGGTGCCTCGGGCTGCGGGAAATCCACGCTGCTCAACATGATCGCCGGGCTGGAAAGCGTGACTGAGGGCGAAATCAGCATCGGCGGGCGCGTGGTCAACGATGTGCACCCCAAGGACCGCGACATCGCCATGGTGTTCCAGTCCTACGCGCTTTACCCGACCATGACGGTGGCACAGAACATCGCCTTTGGACTTGAGATGCGCGGAATGCCCAAGGCTGAGCGCAAGGAGCGGGTGTTGGAGGTCGCGAAGATGCTGCAGATGGATCACCTGCTGGACCGCAAACCTGGCCAATTGTCCGGCGGTCAGCGGCAGCGGGTGGCCATGGGCCGGGCGCTGGTACGCGATCCCGAGGTGTTTCTGTTTGATGAACCGCTCAGCAATCTGGATGCCAAGCTGCGACTTGAGATGCGCACCGAGATCAAGCGCCTGCACAAGCGGCTCAATGCCACCATGGTCTATGTTACCCACGACCAGATCGAGGCGCTGACCCTGGCGGACCGGATCGCCATTCTTAAGGATGGTGAGGTACAGCAGCTGGCCAGCCCTGCGGAAATCTACGAGCAGCCCGCGAATATGTTCGTGGCCGGGTTGGTCGGATCGCCGCCGATGAACTTCATCGAGGTGGTGCCGCAGCCTTCGGATCGCGGTCCGGTGGCGGAAATCACCGTGCGGGCAGAAGGGGTGGATCAGACCGTTGTCCTGGACCTTTCCGCCCATGCCGCACAGCTTGAGGGACGGATGGGGCAGAAACTGGTTCTGGGGCTGCGCCCCGAGATGATCACCCAGTCCTCCATTGCAGCCTCGGGGCAGGTGGTGCCCTGCGAGATCGACGTGACCGAGGCGACCGGCGCAGACACGCTTTGTGTTCTGACCTGGAACGGGAAGGAAGTGCTGGCGCGCGGGACCTCAGGCTACGCCATGATCCTTGAGGGCACCATGGACTTTGCCATCAGCCTGGAGCGGGCGGTGCTGTTCGACCCGCAGACTGGTGCACGCCTCGGTTGATTTTTCCCTGCAGCGCCTCCCGCCGGTCCATGTTGCGATATCTTAACGCAATGCGGCGGGGGCGTGGCACGACCGCCTGAACCCGGCCCGTTAAACGGGGTGGAAGCGGGCCAAGATTCGCCACATTCCCCGCGATTCACCCCCGGATTCGCGACTTTATTGACAAGAAGTTTCCCCTCACCCCCCTATTTCACGCCCTATAGACGAAGAATTCACTCATATTTTTTGGGCGTTTGACTAAAATTTTCGGACAATCCGCAAGCTTTGTTAGGCTTTTCCAAAGGAATTGTTCATGCTGAAGAGGGAAAAGCCGGGGGGTTAAGGGTTTGTTTACCGCGTCATATTCTGTCCATCATTTCGTCCAGTCCACGCAAGATTGAGCCGCATTCCAGCCGCAGGCCTCCAACAGGATGCAGGTGTGGAAAGTGGAGTGGATGACAATGAGACTAAGAGCTGCGATAGCGGCGGTCTGCCTGTCTTTCGGGCTGTCCGGCGGCGCCGAAGCCGATGAGCTTCGTCCAAGCGTCAATTCGATGCCGGGCTGGGAGGCCGTAGGCCGTCTCAATATTGCCGGGCGAAATATGTGCACCGGATCCCTGATTGCGAATAACCTTGTGCTGACGGCGGCCCATTGCCTGTTCGATCCGTCAACAGGGCGCAGGGTAGACCCCAGGACAATCAAGTTTGAAGCTGGCCTGAACGGACAACGGGTGAAGGCGTCGCGAACTGTAACCAAGGCGGTTCTGCATCCGGGTTACCGGACCGGCAACGGCGGCGTGGCGCAGATCGGCAGCGATCTGGCGGTGCTGCGGCTCAATAACCCGATCAGTGCCCGCGAAATCCGGCCTCTGGACCTGTCGTGGCATGCCGACCGGGGGGATGTGGTCGGGGTTCTGTCCTATTCGCATACCCGGGCGACCAGACCCAATCTTGAGCGTGGATGCCAGGTGCTGGCGAAACAGCACCAGACGTTGGTGATGTCCTGCCGGGTTGATTACGGCGCTTCAGGCTCTCCGGTGTTCGAGGTTACCGCAGGTCACGCGCCACGACTGGTGTCGGTGATTTCATCAAAGGCGGCCATCGGATCCAGACGGGTGTCCCTCGGCTCGGTTCTGGACGGCACGCTGCGGACATTGATGCAACGGGCCGGTTGATCCGGAATCCGTGCCTGCGCGCGAAAAGAAATTTCGCGTATGCCCGCCTGCAGAACGAGGTCGGCACTTGCGCAGAGGGAAGACCGGCCAAGGTAGGTCACCTATGGGACAGATGGTCCCGAAATATTAGATCCATACAGATATGCGCGGCAAAGGCGCCGCAATCTTAGGGCTCGCGAAACGCTTCACGTGATTTGTAGAGCGGTTTGAGAAGGTAATTCAGCACCGTCTTGGAGCCGGTCTGAAGTTCTGCCGTTGCGCGCATGCCGGGGCGGATCTCGATGGATTGCTGGCGTTGGGTGAAGCCGGATCTGTCGACCCGTACAGTCACCCGGTAAAACGGTTCTGCCCGCGGGTTGCGATCATCCTCGAAGGTATCCGCCGAAACAAAATCCACTTTCCCCTTCAGCGCGCCATAGATCGTATAGTCATAGGCCGACAGTTTGATCGTGGCGTCCTGGCCGGGTTGCACGCTGGCGATGTCCTTGGGGTTCACACGGGCTTCGACGAACAGCTCTTCACCCAGCGGGATGATCTCGAAAATCTCTTCACCGGGGCGCACTACGCCGCCGATGGTGGTTACAGCCAGGCTGTTGACGATGCCCGACATCGGCGCGGTGATGATGGTCCGGTTCAGCTGGTCCTGCGCCAGACGCAGCTCCTGGCGTAGCGAGGCCAGCTTACGCAGGGCTTCGGAGTATTCCTCGGCCAGGTCCAGCTCGTTCTGGGTGCCGATTTCATTGTATTTGGCCGCGGCATCGGTGGCCGATTTCTGCGCCTTGTTGACCTCAGTCAGGGCCACGATGTTGGTCTTGTAGAGACGTTTCAGGTTCTCCAGCTCCTCGTTCAGCTGGGTCATGATGGCATGCGCGCTTTCACGGCGGCTGTTGAAATCCGTCTGGCGCGCCTTCAGCAGCGCGCGTTCAGAGGCCAGAATCTCAGGAGAGCGCTGGGTCAGATGGGCCGGGACATTGAACTCAAAAGCGCCACTCATCTCTGCCTCAAGCCGGTATTGCTTGATCTCCAGCGCGTCGATCTGCTCCTGCAGTTCATCAGCGGCAGCACGGAATTTTGTGTCCTGCAGCTTGCCCAGCACCTGACCGGCCTGCACCACGTCGCCCTGGCGGACGAACAATTCGCCCAGAATGCCGCCTTCGAGGTTCTGTACGATCTGCGCCCGGGACGAGGATACGACCTGGCCTTCACTGCGTACGATTTCATCGACCGAGGCAAAGGCCGCCCAGGTGAGGAAGATCACCAGCGCCGCCCCAACCAGATGAATGATCCGGCTTGAACTGCGCGAGCTTTCCATCAGGTCAAAGTGGCTGGTGGCTGTCATTTCTTATCTCCCGCCGCAAGATGGGCAAGTACCTGATCGCGGGGGCCATCCACGACCATGCGCCCGGCCTGCAGGATCAGGGTCCGGTTGGTCAGCGACAGGATCGGCATCCGGTGGGTCGCGATGACTGCTGTGCGGCCCTCCAGCCAGCTTTCCAGGCGGCTGACCATGGTGCGCTCCAGCGTCTGGTCCAGCGCCGCCGTCGGTTCATCCAGCAGGACAACCGCAGGGTTTTGCAGCCACAGGCGTGCCCAACCGATGGACTGGCGTTGGCCGATCGACAGGCCGCCGCCACCATCGCCGATTTCCAGATCCAGCCCCTTGTGGTGGCTGCGCACAAAGGCGCCGAGTCCGGCGAAATCCAGGGCCTCCATCAGGCGGCTGTCGTCGCGTTCCAGCTGGCCAAGGTTCAGGTTGTCGCGCAGGGTGCCCGCCATCAGGCGCACATCCTGGCTGAGATAGCCGATGTTGCGGCGCAGATCGCGCGGGTCGATCTGGCTGATGTCGGTGCCATCGACCATCACGCGGCCTTTTTCAGGTGCGTAAAGACCGGACAGCAGCTTTAGCAGAGTGGATTTGCCGGAGCCGTTGACGCCAAGGATGGCGACACGTTGGCCGGGCAGGATCGCCACGGCGGGCACGTCCAGCGTCGGGGCGGCATCGGGATCGTAGCGGAATACCACTTCGCGCAGGTCGAACCGGCCCGTGAGGGTATCGCGGCGCAGATAGCTGCGCTGGCTGTCGTTTTCCTGGGGCGCGGTGGCGATAGCCTCCAGCCCTTCGAGGGCGGCCTTGACGTTGCTCCAGCGCGCCAGCGTGCCGGCAAACTGCGTCAGCGGTGCCAGCGTGCGGCTGGTCAGGATGCCGGTGGCGATGATGGTGCCAACGGTGAATTCCCCGGCAAACACCATCAGCGTGCCCAGCACCACGGCGACTATATAGGTGGCCTGTTGCACACCTTGAGACCAGTAGGTGAGGGCGCTGGACAGGCGGCGCTGCTCGGTCGAGGAATGGGAGGACAGCACGTTCAGTTCATCCCAGAGCCGCAGAACCCGGTCCTCGCCGCGCTGGGTTTTCAGAGTGTCGAGTTCGGTCACCACCTCGTGCAGCAGGCGCCCGGCCTTGGCATTGGCGCCTTGGGTCTGACGGGTGAGGGCGATCATGCGTTTCTGCATGAAGTAGGCCGGCAGCAGCATCAGCAGCCCGCCTAGCACGATCACCCAGACAATCGGCCCTGCGATCGAGGAAACCAGCAGCAGGAACACCGCGATGAAGGGAATGTCGGCCAGCGTCGAGATGGTCGAGGAGGTGAAGAATTCACGGACCGAGCCGAAATCGCGCATCGCGGCAAACAGGCCTGAGGGCGGCAGGGGCTTCTTGTCCGAGCGCATGCCGATGATCCGGCGCATCAGACTGTGCTGCACCGAGAGTTCGATCTGGCGGCCTGCGGTATCCGTCAGTCGGGCACGGGCCACTTTCAGAAGCGCCTCCAGCATGATGGCCAGAAAGGCGCCGATGGCGAGAACCGACAGCGTTGCATGCGATTGGTGCGGCACGACGCGGTCATAGACCTGCAGCGAAAACAACGCGACCGAGACGGCAAGCACGTTGGCCACCAGCGAGCCAAGCATGATTTCGCCCACCTGGCGGCGATATTTGGGGAATTCGCCCCAGAACCAATGGCTGTTTTCCAGCTGCGGGGTATGGCGTGCGGCCATTTGCGACACGGAGGCACGGGCAGTCAGAACCTGTCCTGTGAAATAGGGGCTGAAGTCGCCAATGGGGACTTCGGTGCGGTTATCGGGGCAGCTGGTGTCATAGATGGTCAGGATCTGACCGGTCTGCTCCAGGACCAGAACGCATTGCCCGCCTTGCATCATCGCCAGTGCGGGCCAGAGGCCGGGGGTGATTTTCTTCGTCTTTTGCAGCCGGGCCTTGAGCCCTGCAGAGCCGAGCGCCTTGGCGAGAACATTGGGCGAGGTGTCGCCCTTGCCGTCGCGCCAGAGGAAGCTGGCAATATCGCTGGTCTGAGTTTCGGCGCCTTTGAGGGCGGCAAGCGTGGAAATCAACTCGGCCCGGTGCCGGATCCGCTCATCAGCACCGGCGGCCGGTGCTTTGGTTGCCTGTTCGGCGGCACCATCGGCATTTCCCGGGGCGATCTCCGGCTGCAGCGGCGCATCTTCAGCAGTGTCGCCCAACGGCGCGGGGGTAGGGGCGCCGGTTGCGGCTATCTGCATGTCTACGGGGTGCAGCGGCAGCGGGTCGGCTGCCGGTTCCAGCGCAGGGCTGACAGTCATCGGCTCCGGTGCAGAGGCGGTGAAGGGGGGAGGGGACAGAGATGCAGACAGCTCCGGAGCAGGGGAGATCGGCACCGGCTGTGCCGGGGGCTCTGCGTTGGCCGCCTTCTTGGGTCTTCTGAATTTTCCGGGGAACCTGATCATATTTTAGTCCCATCTGCCAACAGACCCATATCCCGCGACAGTTCCAACTGGATCAGGATGACTTCGTATTTGGCTTCGATATGTGCCTGTTCGCGGCGTATCAGCTCTTCGTAGATGGAGACGACCTCCATCACCGGGCGCTGACCGGCTTCGTATTGAGATTTGAACAGCTTATAGGTTTCGCGGCTGGCACGGGCGAGGGCAGCGGTTTCGCTTTCTTGCCGGATATATGAGGCAAGACGCTGCATCTGCCGGGAATAGGTGCGGCGGGCGTCTTCCTGGGCCTCGCCAATGGTGCGGCGGGCGGCTTCCTTGCTGGCTTCGAGCGCCTTAAGCGCGGCAGGCGTGCCAAGGCCAAGAGGTGTCGCCAGATCAAGGGTCAGACCGGCGCCGGACCCATCGGTGGTGGCGTTCCCGGCAGCAGCGATCTGCGGCAACAGGCCCGCGCGGCCAGCCTTAGCCTCGGCAATCGCGCGATCGGCTTCGGCTTGGGCTTTCAGCACGTCCAGAAAGGCGGTCTGTTGCGGCGGGGTGCCAAGATCCATACGGGCAGGTTTTTCCGGGAACCTTTGACCGGTCATGGCCTGAAGCTCGGCCCGCGCGGTGGCGGCGGCGTCCTGCGCGGTGGCCCGCGCCGTGCGCAGCCCGCTGATCTTGCTGTCCACCACGTTGAGATCGGACTGATCGTTCAGCCCGCCATCTACACGGCCTTTCACGATGCGGCGGAACTCGCTCATCTGGCGGATGGCGCGGTCCAGATAAGCGGCCTTTTCGTCGCCGCGCAGACCTGCAGAGTATAGACCAACTGCAGTCTGGACCCGCGTGTTGATGTCGATTGACAGATTGACCGCTGCGACCTCGACGTCGGCGGCGGCAAAGGCGCGTTCTGCCTTGCGGCGGCCATTGTCGAATAGGATCTGTTCGATCAGGATCCCGGCCACCAGATCGCCAAGGTCCGTCAGGCTGACAGAGGGACCGATGGTGGGCAGCCAGTTCTTGGATTTTGCCTCGGCGCGCAGTTTGGCGCTGATCAACTCGGCTTCGGAGGCGCGGGAGGACGCTTCGATCGCGGCATCCCCAACCCGGCGATAGACGCTGTTGGGTTCCAGCAGGGACTTGCGCTGCATCAGGGCCGAAATCACCTCGGAGCTGTTCTCGCCCTCGGTCTGCGCAAAATTGCTGGAGGTTCCGGCAACGGCATCGTCACCGCCGCCCAGCAGGAACGGCGATTGCTCTGCGCAGGCCGACAGGCTGCACAACAGCGCAATCACTCCAGCGGATCGTCCCAAGTGCATCCTGCCCTTTGCCCTTCTTCTGCGTCGCCGGTTTTCGGCTTGTCGTTGGTTCCGGCGGCAGGGAAAACCCGTCGCCGGAACATGTCGTCAGATGAGAACGTTGACGTCCTGGTCCACCAGCAGTTTGGTGCCATCGTCGCCGACGGTGTAGACGTTGTAGATCTGCCCATCGACGGCCTCGACGCCTGCGGCCGATGCATTGGCAACGGTCAGCGTGTCATCCGCCCCGCCATGCACGGTCAGAGTGTCGGAATTGCCCGACAGCGCCTTGATGTCGGCCTCGGTCAGGCTGAGCGAGACGTCGGAAGCATAGTCGAGGTTCAGAGCATCGATATTGAACTGCGGTAGCCCCGCATGATCCAGCGCGCCGCTGTTGGTCGCATTGTCCTCCAGAACGACCAGCGTGCTGGACGCGTTCTGAGCGCTATCCTGGCTAGTAATCACCAGATGGGTGCCGTCCGACACTGGGGTTGAGAAGGTGAACTCGGTTCCGAACACCGGGTCCTGATCGACGCTTGCGGTGGGGGCTGTGACCGAACCATCGCTATTAAGGGCATTCACCGTGTAGCTGTCGGTTGCGCCTTCGGTACTGATCCGGCGCACATCGCTGCTGGAGAAGGTCACGGCATCCACATCCGGCGTAGTGTAGCTGGTGTCGACCGTGAAGCTTTCGGTCAGGGACTGGACGTTTCCTGCCCCGTCCGTCGCGGTGATAGTTGCTGTCGCGGTATAATCGCCGTCGGGCAGGTCTGCACCGGCGATATCGGCGCTCCAGTTGCCGGCAGCATCCACAGTCGCCGCATGGGTGACGCCTGCGATCGTGACTTGAACGGTGGATCCCTGTTCCACGGTGCCTTGCAGAGTGACGCCCGCCGCGCGTTCGGCGAGGTTGATGATATCGTCGGCGGTCTGGTCCGGGGCAACCGTCAAGGGGTCGACCAGCGTGTCCAGCGCCACTGTATCCGTTGCGCTGGCGGTATTTCCGGCGCTGTCGACAATGGAGGCAGTGATCGGCAGTTCTGCGTTGCCTTGTGGGATCTGACCCGCCAGGAAAGTGGTGCTCCAGTTACCGTTCACATCCGCAACAACCTGGTTACTGGCGGCGCCAAGCCCGACTGTAACCAGCAGGCCAGGGGTGGCGGTGCCGCTGATCTCGACACCGTTCGCACGCTCGGTGGCGTTGATGATATCGTCAAGCTCCACAGGATCTGGCGACAGGGTGACCGTACCGGCGACCGTATCCACCCGCAGGACTGAAGACGCCGATGCTGTGTTTCCGGCTGCATCTGTGGCTGCTACGGTCACGGCACTGTCGTATTCGCCGGGGGCGATGGCGCCCGCTTCAAAGGTTGCGCTCCAGTTTCCGGAGGCATCTACCACCGCGGCGCGGGTGATACCGGCAAGGGTGACGGAGACCTCGGAGCCGGGTTCCGCGACACCGGTCAGGGTGACACCGGCTTCGGCCTCGGCGGCGTTGACGATATTGTCACCGCCTGCCTGTCCCGGATCGATTGTCACTGCGGTTTCGGTATCGATGCGCAGAGTGCCAGTGGCGCTGGCCGTATTGCCGTAAATATCTGTTGCAGTAGCGGAAATCGGGGCATCATATTCGCCGCCTGCGATTTCGGAGGGGGTATAATCCACGCTCCATTGGCCATCGGCATCGGCAACGACGGTTTTGGTCTGCCCCTGGAAGGTCACTGCGACCGAGGCCCCGGCTTCGGCGGAGCCGGAGAGGGTCACGCCGTCAGCGATTTCCTCGGCGTTGAGGATGCCATCGCTTTTTGCACGGGCGGTGTTCAGGGTGACACTGGTTTCGGTGTCGATATGCAGGGTGCTGCTAGCGGAGGCGGTATTGCCCGCGGCATCTGTGGCAACAGCTGTCACCGGGGCGTCATATTCACCGCCAGTGATCTCGGACGCGGCGAAATCTGCGCTCCAGGCGCCGGTGCCATCTGCAGTCACCGTGCGGGTCGCGCCTTGGAAGGTCACTGCAACCGAGGCGCCTGCCTCGGCGGTGCCGGTCAGGGTGACACCGGCTGCTGCTTCGGGTGCGTTGATGACGTCATCACCACCGACCTGATTTGAATCGATGGTCACAGAGGTGGCGGTGTCAACGCGCAGACTGCCGGTTGTCGTGGTGCTGTTTCCAGCTGTATCTGTCGCCGTCACGGAAATCGCAGCGTCGTATTCACCGGTCGACAGCTCATTGCCCGCGAAATCCACCTGCCAGTTGCCGTTTGCATCGGCAGTAACCGTGCGGGTCACGCCTTCCAGCGTTACTTCGATAGTGGCGTCGGCATCGGCAGTACCTGTGAGGGCAAAGCCATTGGCGACTTCTGCCGCGCTCAGCATGTTATCGCCGGTTTGCTGTGCATCTAGCGTGGCGGATATTTCTGTATCGACGCCGATGGTCTCGGTGACCGTCGAGACGTTGCCCGTGGTGTCCGTTGCAACGGCCGAGACGGTAGCATCATAGGTGCCGGTTCCGATCTCTGCGGTGGAGAAAGCCGATGACCAGCTGCCGTCAGCACCGGCAGTGACTGTGTGGCTGATACCTTCGAAGGTAACAACAACGGTGGCGCCCGGATCGGCCATGCCGGTCAGAGTTACGCCTGCGGCTTGTTCGGCAGCGTTGATGGTGTGATCATCACCCACCTGAGTGTTGATCGTGACGCGGTTTTCCGTATCGATATGCACCGTGTGGGCTTCGGTGGAGCTGTTGCCTGCGGCATCGGCCGATGTGACAGTCAGAGTGCTGTCATAGACGCCATCGGCAATTTGCCCAGACCCGTATTGTACCGACCAGGTGCCGTTGTTCGAAACCGTTGTGGTCCGCGTAACGCCCTGGAACTCAACCGAAATCGAGGCGCCAGCCTCTCCCGTTCCAGTTAGGCGCACGCCGTCGGAGGCTTCGATAAAGTTGATGTTGTCGTCGCCTTCGACGGTGTCGATGCCGATGGGCGGCGCAATGGTGTCGACCACCAGCACATCGTGATAAGTATTGCGGTTGCCGAACTCATCTGTGGTTCGGATCCGCACGGCGGTTTCGTATTCGCCAGTGGGAATATCGGCAGGATCAAAGGTGACAGACCAGGTGCCATCGTCGTTGACCGTGGTGCGCTGGGTAACGTTGTTAATCCGCACGTTCAGACGGGCGCCGGGCTCGCCGTTGCCGGTGATGACTGGGCCATCGGCTTGCTCGATCGCATTGACGATATCACCGGTGGACTGGGTGCCGCTGGTGACCTCGGCCTCGGGCGGGGTGGTGTCGATGATCACCGTCGGCCCGTCTAGGTTGAAATCATTCCCGTCTGGGTCGGTGACCTCGACCGTGGTATCATAATTGCCATCCGGCGGCAGATCGTTGATCGCGATTGTCGCCGTCCAGGTGCCGTCATCGCGGATGGTCACTGTTTCCGTATGGCCGCCGATCAGAACCCGCACCTCAGAGCCTGGGGTGCCGGTGCCGGTGATCACGACCGGATCGTTGGTCGAGCCGGCAATGGGGTAGACCGCATCGGGGTCGTCCACCGTGGGCACGCGGCCGCGGCCCGGAGGCGTTCCGGTCTCGCTGTCGTCTGTGACCAGTACGGCGGTGCCGACGACCCCAGCCGCTGCGACACCGGCGGCGCCAAAACCGCCCAGCAGTGGCGCTGCCAGCGGGGCGATCACCGGTTCGATGCGATCGACATCCAGGAATACCAGCTCGTCATAGGCGCTCCATTTCCCGGAGAGGTCCAGTGTTTCGTAGCTGGCAAACAGCATGCCATCGGCCTTGTCCTCCAGCACAACCTCGATGAACTGGCCATCGGCGCTGAGGAACAGGTTCTTGCCACCGGTCGCGCCGTAACTGAAGAAGTTGTCCAGCACGAGGGTCTGGCCATCGGCCAGCACGATATGCAGATCTGCGCCATGCCGTGCGTAACTTTCGACCGCGGATCGGCCAAGGTTCAGGGAAATGTCTTTTGTTTGAGAGACGTTCAGGTGGGCCGGCGTACCTTCAGCAAACACACCCTGTACGGTCGTTCCCGTCATATCGCGGGAAATATATCCAACACTACTCATTTTTTTGCTCGCTTATAGACCGGACAACGCCGCCAAAGCGGGTCACCTGGTTCATTGCCTGTATCGTCTTGCCCAATGGCCGTCTTTGCGGCCTTATTGTGGGCATAATGCGTCAATTTTGGGTCTTATGTCTACATTTTAAGTAACATGAAACTCTTTCAAGCGGTGGGAATAGTGGCTTTGTCGCCGCATTTGGCTCAATTCTATTAAACTTTGTAGCGTTTTTGCGCCAGTTCTTACCAAATGGTTAACGGCTTTGTGAGGCGTTTGCAGGATGTTGGCAGTCCCGAGGCGGTCTCATGTCTCTGGGCGCGAGGATGTAGGGGCGGGGACGGGGGCGCAGTTTGATCCCGAAAACGGGCGCGCGGGGAACGCCTTGTTTCCAATATCAAATTTTCGATGTTATCACGGAGGCATTGCTGCAACGAACAGAGCCCACTGGTCTGACATCATCAACGCGCGAGGTCCGAAATCGATGACGCAACTCCTGGCTGACTACCGTCAACTTGCCGCTGCCCTAAAGGTGGAGGCCATCGCACTGGTGCCCGGGCCGAATTTTACGCGGGCTCTCGGTCACAGTTTCATGAGCCATGAACGACCTTTCGTTCTGGTGATACCCGCCGAAGGCAAACCGGCCGCGATCGTTCCGAACCTTGAACTTGGCTCCTGGGAGCAGGTCGGCTTTGATGGGGCGGTTTTTGATTGGCGCGATCAGGATGGCTATGCCGGGGCCTTTGCGGCGCTGGCGGCGCATCTACCGATGACCCGGCTGGCCGTCGAAGGACAGGTGATGCGGGTTTTTGTGCATCACGCGTTGAAACAGGCGATGCCCGATGTCGAAATCATCGATGCCGAACGTCAGATCTCGGGACTACGGATGATCAAGACGGCGGCTGATATCGCTGCGCTTGAGGCGGCTATCAGCCTGTCAGAGCGTGCGCTGCATCGGGTTCTCGAAGGCGTGCGTGTCGGCCAGACCGAGAAAGAGATCGAAAGTGCGCTGATCCAGGCTCTGTTTGCCGAAGGCGCCGACGACCTGGCCTTTACCCCTATCGTTGCGGCCGGGGACAATTCCGCGCGCCCCCACGCGCACGCGCGCGCCGATTACAAGGTACAGTCCGGTGATGCACTGCTGTTCGATTTCGGCGGTCGCAAGGACGGCTTCTGCGCCGATATTACCCGCACCGTTTTTGTTGGCGAGGTCAGTGACGAAGGTCGCGCGGTGTATGACACGGTGCTGCGCGCCAATCTGGCTGGGCTGGAGGTGACGCGGGCCGGGGTCACGGCGCATGAAATTGATAATGTGGTGACCGGCGTTCTGGAAGCCTCGCCCTATGCCGACCGGATCCGCACCAAGACCGGGCATGGGCTTGGCCGCGATGTCCACGAAGCACCCTATATCATGCGAGGCAATCATCAGGAGCTGCCCGCCGGCACCGTTTACACCAATGAGCCGGGTCTTTACGGGCCGGGCCTGTTTGGCGTGCGGATCGAGGATGACGTGCTGATAACCGAGGACGGCTGCCGTACGCTGACCACGTTCCCGAAGGAACTGATGATCGTCGGCTGATCTGACGCCACGCGGAAATGGGGGGCGAACCCGTGCTTCAGCTGGCGGATTGCAACTGGGCCTGAAGCGAGGCCTTGGCATCCTGAATATGAGCAAAGGTTAGCCGCGCGGCGGTCTCCGCCTCTCCTGTCGCGCAGGCCTGCAGGATGGCCCGGTGTTCTTCGGTACTGCGATCGACGCCGCCGCTCATCACCAGTTGCGCGCGCAGGTAGCGGTCCACCCGGTCCATGGCGTTTTCGATGACCTGAATATGGTAGGGCATGCCGCTGACGCTATAAAGCGCGCCGTGGAATTTGCGGTTCAGTTGCCCCCAGATCATAGGATCGTCCGAGGCGGCAAATTTCTCCAGACAGGCCTCGGCGCTTTGCAGGGTGTCCGGTGTCATATTCGGAACCGCCTGGCGGATCACATCGGCTTCCAACTTGGCCCGCAGATCGAAAACCTCGCCGGCCTCCTGCATCGACAAGGTGGCGACAACCGCGCCCTTGTAGCGCTGGGTTCTGACTAGCCCCTGCTGTTCCAGCCGGGTCAGGGCCTCGCGCACCGGAAAGCGGGAGGTGTGAAACGCCTTGGCGATCTCTTCCTGGCGCAGCGGGTCGCCATCGGCAAGATCGCCCTGGATGATGGCCTTGCGCAGCGCGTCAAAGATGACCGTCGCAGCACTGGCTGTCTGTGAAATATCCGTGGCCTGAAACTTCACGCCTCTGCCTCATCTGTCTTGCGGTGAACCGGCCCCTCTATACAGGGCTTCTGCTCAGCTGTGAAAGCGGCAAAGCAAACGCCGCGAGCCCAAGGGACCCACGGCGCTGATTGGTAACCGGGCTGGCCTGTCTCAGAATTCCACGACGGCGCGGATGGATTTGCCTTCGTGCATCAGGTCGAAGCCGTGGTTGATTTCGTCCAGCGACAGCTTGTGGGTGATCATCGGGTCGATCTCGATCTTGCCGTCCATGTACCAGTCGACGATCTTCGGCACATCGGTACGGCCCGAGGCGCCACCGAATGCGGTGCCGCGCCAGCTGCGGCCGGTGACCAGCTGGAAGGGGCGGGTGGAAATCTCGGCCCCTGCGGGGGCAACGCCGATGATGATGCTTTCGCCCCAGCCCTTGTGCGCGGCTTCCAGCGCGGTGCGCATGACCTGCACGTTGCCGGTGGCGTCAAAGGTGTAATCGGCACCACCGCCGGTCAGTTCGACCAGATGCGCGACCAGATCGCCCTCAACTTCGGCGGGGTTGACGAAATCGGTCATGCCGAAATGCGTGGCCATCTCCACCTTGCCGGGGTTCAGGTCCACGCCGACAATCTGGTCGGCGCCCGCGAGCCGCAGGCCCTGGATCACGTTGAGACCGATGCCGCCCAGACCGAACACGATGGCGGTGGAGCCGATTTCGACCTTGGCGGTGTTGATCACCGCGCCGATGCCGGTAGTGACGCCGCAGCCGATGTAGCAGATCTTGTCAAAGGGCGCGTCCTTGCGCACCTTGGCCAGCGCGATTTCGGGAACAACGGTGTGGTTGGCGAAGGTCGAACAGCCCATGTAGTGGTGGATCGGTGTGCCATCCAGCATCGAGAACCGGGTGGTGCCATCGGGCAGCAGGCCCGCGCCCTGGGTGGTGCGGATCGACTGGCAGAGGTTGGTTTTCGGGTTGAGGCAGTATTCGCATTCGCGGCACTCAGGTGTGTAAAGCGGGATCACGTGATCGCCCACTTCCAGGCTGGTGACGCCTTCGCCGACTTCGATCACCACGCCTGCGCCTTCGTGGCCCAGGATGGCGGGGAAGATGCCTTCGGGGTCATCGCCCGAGCGGGTGAATTCGTCGGTGTGGCACAGACCGGTGGCCTTGATCTCTACCAGAACCTCACCCGCTTTGGGGCCTTCGAGGTTCACGTCCATGATTTCAAGCGGTTTGCCGGGAGCAACGGCAACGGCGGCACGGGTGCGGATCATGTTTGGGTTCCTTCGCTTCTGTCTGGCGGCCGACGGGCCGGGTGTTCTGTGGCATGAGGCATCATGCGCTGGCGGACCTTTTGGCCCTGCTTTCGCCAGCGTTACATTCGCCACCCTATGGGCGCAAGCACCCCTGTTGCACGGATTTTCACCAGCAAGAGGGCGTATTGTAGAAAACCGGCGCTTGCGTGCAGCTCTGCGTCATCCGGGCTTGTACGGCCGTTTCGGAGGGGAAGATCTGCAATGCCTTTTACGCCTGCCTGTCTGGTGATGCTTGTACGGGCGATGACCGACTATAGATGAAAGGGGTGACTGCGATAGCGCCCTATGCGACACCGGGATGAAGGAGGCACCAGCATGAATATCGGAGATGTTGCAGCCCGTTCAGGGCTGCCTGCCAAAACCATTCGGTATTACGAGGATATCGGCCTCATCAAACCCATGCGCAGCGCCAACGGCTATCGCAGTTTTGCCGAAACCGACCTGCATAAGCTGGCCTTCCTGGGGCGGGCTCGGGCTCTGGGCTTTACCATCGAAGACTGCCGAATGCTGATGGCGCTCTACGAGGATGAAAGCCGCGCCAGCGCCGATGTGAAACATCTGGCGCAGGAGCATCTCGGCAAGATCGAAGCCAAGATCGCTGATTTGCAGGCGATGCGCGATACACTGACCGAACTGGTGCATTGCTGCGCCGGGGACAACCGGCCAGATTGTCCAATTCTGAAAGATCTGTCCGGCGAATTCTGTGCAAAGGAAACCGGCGCGGAGTAGCGCCGGTTCCTGCGGGTTGTCGGTGCGATCCGCGTCAGCGCCAGATCGGATTGGACCAGGCCCGCTTGCCAGACCGGTCAATCACGGTAACCCGCAGCCATGGGCTGTCTTTCAGACGGTCGAGCGGAATACGCGCCTGTGTCAGCGCGGTGCCATGCTGCAGAGTTGCGGCAGAGCCATGCCCCTGCACGATGACCGAAGAGACCGGGCTGCAGGCCACATCGATATGCCCGCCGTTCAGCGCCACAGCCTTCAGCTCGGGCCCTTGTGAAGAATAGAAATTTCCGTCCTTCAGGGCCTCCAGCAGCAAATCAGGCTCGTTGGCTTCTGCCTTGACCATGACCCAGCCGCCGAAATGATCGGGGCCAGCGAAATGGGCGTCATCG
The DNA here is from genome assembly GCF_041008745.1 of Pseudophaeobacter sp. 1A09344. Taxonomy (NCBI): domain Bacteria; kingdom Pseudomonadati; phylum Pseudomonadota; class Alphaproteobacteria; order Rhodobacterales; family Roseobacteraceae; genus Pseudophaeobacter; species Pseudophaeobacter sp. 1A09344. Next base: position 237,222 of record NZ_JAXGFS010000005.1, on the reverse strand, counting down.
GTGGCGATGAGGTTCAGGTCGCGCCAATCAGAGAGCAGAAGGTCGGCGACATGGCTGCCTTCGCCGCGATCAGTGCCGACGGCACAGGTATGATTGTAAATTTCCACCGCATGGGCCGCTTCGATGCTGCGCGCATCTGTCAATGTCATGCCCGACCAATGGGGATGGGCAATGGTCACGAAAGCCCCGGCCTCACGCGCACGCCGGGCGATCTGCGGCCCGGTTTCCTGGCCTTCGACGGGGTGAAAGTCAGGCGAGTGGGACGGCGCAAAATCCGCAGGCAGGCCGACGGCGAGAATGTGCCACAGCTCACCGTTTTCCATGGCGCCGGAATGCAGTTCGGCGCCGGGCAGGGTGGTGAAGACCTCGTCCCTGAAGTCGCGCGTGTCGGTGATCGGATAGTCAAACCGCCCGACGAAATGATCGGTCAGCGCAATGAAATCATAGCCTTCCGCCTTGTAGCGGCGGCAGACCTCCGCCGGGTCAAGAACCCCGTCCGACCTGTTGGAATGGCAATGCAGGTTGCCGCGGAAAAACTCTCCGGGGGCGGCAAAAGCGGGGTGCAGCATGGGGTGTCTCCTGTCCGTGTTCCCCGGCTGGTAGCGGCCTTTGGCAATGGTTTTGTGACACGAGAAGGAGAAGGAACGCGCGCGGCAACCCCCTGCCTAAGAAAAGGCAGCGCCGAGGGAGGAGCGGCTCGAGAGAAACGGGGTGCCGCGCGCAGGGGGGATGTAGGCCGAGGACGCCGGGCCCGCAAGGGGGGCGGCAGAGGTGACGCAACGGTCCGGCCTGATCAGACCGGACCGTTGCGTATTGTATAGGCGGTTTGAAGTGGGCCTGCGAGAAACAGACCTCAAGAACAACTCCGCGTGAACAGTCTGCGCTAGGCTCAGGCCGGGCGCAGTTCCAGAATTTCCCGCGCCTGCTGCCAGGTGGCAACGGGGCGTTCGTATTTCTCACACAGGTCAGCCGCGCGTTTGACCAGGGCCGCGTTCGACGGCGCCATGGTGTTGCGATCAATGCGCAGGTTGTCTTCGAGACCCGTGCGGGTGTGACCGCCTGCGGCGATGGCCCATTCGTTCAGCATGATCTGACCCGGACCAATGCCGGCACCGCACCATTCCGCCTCGGGGGCAAGACGTTTGACCGTCTGGACGTAGAAATCAAAGGTTTCCTTGTCCACCGGCATCGCGTTCTTCACGCCCATGACGAATTGCACATAGAGCTTGCCCGGAATGGCGCCTTCACGGCTCATCTTCACCGCCTGATGGATATGGCTGAGGTCGAAGGCTTCGATCTCGGGCTTTACCTCATAGGTGCGCATTTCGGAGGCCAGCCAGTCGACCAGATCCGGCGGGTTCTCGTAGACGCGGGTGGGGAAGTTGTTGGACCCCACTGACAGCGACGCCATGTCGGGGCGCAGCGACAGCATGCCGCCGCGCTCCTTGCCTGCGCCGGAGCGGCCACCAGTGGACAGCTGCACGATCATGCCGGGGCAGTGTTTGTTCAGCCCTTCCAGCAGACGGCCGAATTTTTCTGGGTCCGAGGTCGGCGTCTGATCGTCGTTGCGCACGTGGCAATGGGCGATCGAGGCGCCTGCCTCAAAAGCTTCCTGAGTGCTTTCGATCTGCTCGGCGATGGTAATCGGCACCGCCGGGTTATGTTCCTTGCGCGGCACCGAGCCGGTGATGGCCACGCAGATAATGCAGGGTTTGCTCAACTCTGTCCCTCCTCAGATGTCGAAGAATACGGTTTCATCGTCACCTTGCAGGCAAATGTCAAAACGATAAACCGTTTGCCCATCACGTTCGCTGCGCTTGGCGATCAAGGTTTCGCGACGTTTCTCCCATTCGATCAGGTTGATCACCGGGTCCGTCGCGTTGGCCTCCGCCTCGTCGTCAAAGTAAAGGCGAGTGTTGAGGCCGATATTGATGCCGCGCGCCACGATCCAGAGGTTGATATGCGGCGCCATCATCTGACCGTTGCGGCCCATAACCGGGCCGGGCTTGACGGTCTCAAACGCCCATTCCCCGGTTTCAAAGTTGGTGATCACGCGGCCCCAGCCGCGAAAACCCTCTTCGACTTCGCCGGGATGTTCTGGATGGGCATAGACACCGGCGGCATTGGCCTGCCAAGCCTCCAGCAGCACGTCCTTCACCGGCGATCCGATGCCGTCGATTACCAGTCCTTCAATCCGAATCCGCTCACCGGCGGCATTGGGGCCTGCGATGTCCTGACCCAGTTCCTGATCGTAGATCTGGAAACCGGCAGCGCCCGGCGCAAGGCCGATATGGACGTAGGGGCCTGCGGTTTGCGACGGGGTTTCTTTCAGATAATCAAGCTTCTGTTGCATCAGTTCCCCTCCAGACGGTTTTCGAACAGGGTCGAGCGGCGACCACGCAGCACGATGTCGAATTTGTATGCGATGGTATCGAGCGGAATGGTCGCGTTGCGGTCCAGTCGCGCGATCAGCTGGTCGATGGCGTCTGGATCCGGGATCGTCGCCACAATGGGACAGGTTTTGATCAGCGGATCACCCTCGAAATAGAGCTGGGTGATCAGGCGCTGGGCAAAACCGCTGCCAAAGACCGAAACGTGAATATGCGCCGGGCGCCAGTCGTTGACCCAGTTGCGCCAGGGGTAGGCGCCGGGCTTCACGGTGCGGAAATAGTAGTAGCCATCCTCATCCGTCATGGTGCGCCCGCAGCCGCCAAAGTTGGGATCAATCGGCGCCAGGTAGGTGTCTTTCTTGTGACGATAACGTCCACCGGCATTGGCCTGCCAGATTTCCACCAGAGTATTCGGAACCGGTCGGGCGTTTTCATCCAGCACCCGGCCATGCACGATGATCCGCTCGCCAATGGGGCTTTCGCCGGGCTTGGCGTAGTTCGAGATCAGATCGTTGTCGGTGGCGGCGAGATCGCTGTGGCCAAAGCGCGGGCCGGTGATTTCGCTCGGCGTGTTTTCCAGGCTGATTAGCGAAAACTTCGGCGAGCGCGCCACCGAGGTTTTGTAGTCCTTGTCATAGGCTGGCGGGTGCCAGCGGCGGTCGCGCTGGTAGAATTCAGCCATGTTCTGTGTCGGTTTCGTCATTGTCCTATCCTCCTCAGGTCTTGGATGCCGGGGACGCGGCGGCTTCGGCATCCATTTCCGCATAGGTTTGTTTGGCCAGTTTCAGCGCATGGTTGGCGCGCGGCACCCCGGCGTAGATCGCCACGTGCTGAAACGTTTCGATCACATCGGTGCGGCTGGCGCCCGTGCGCGCGGTGGCGCGGATATGCATCGGGATTTCCTCGAAATTTCCCATCGCCGCCAGCAGAGCTAGGGTCAGCATCGACCGTTCGCGCTGGCCGATCCCGTCCGAGGCCCAGACGGTGCCCCAGGCGCCTTCGGTGATCAGCGTCTGAAAGGCCACGTCCATATCGGTCTTGGCAGCTTCGGCGCGATCCACATGCGCATCTCCCAGCACGCTGCGGCGCACGGTCATGCCCTGATCGTAACGGCTGTCGGTCATCCGGTCCTCCCTCTTTCATATGGTGTGTACTATCGCATATCTAAATTGGACTGTATAATGCTGTGAATTGCATGATTTCATATTGGAAATGGTATGCGTCTGTCTGCACAGCTGAAGTTGCGCCATCTTGAGGTCTTCGTCGAGGTCGCCCGGCAGGACAGCGTCACCCAGGCGGCCGAGGCATTGGGCATGACCCAGCCTGCAGTGACACGCACACTGCGGGAGCTAGAGGCTGTTGTCGGCAAGCCCTTGGTCGAGCGGCACGGGCGCGGTATCCGCCTGTCCGCCTATGGTGAGATGTTCCGCGACCACGCCGGGCGCAGTCTGGCGCTGGCACGGGACGGGGTGGCAATGCTGCAGGGGCTGGACGAGGCAGAAGGGCCACGGGTGGCTATTGGCGCTTTGCCGACAGTGTCGGCGACAGTGGTGCCGGATGCCCTGGCGGCGCTGCGTACCGAGGGTAGCCACAGCCGGTTTTCGGTCCGCACCGGGGACAATCAATACCTGCTGGACCAACTGCGGCGGGGCAATCTGGATGTGGTGGTGGGACGTCTGCCCGCGCCCGATCACATGGTGGGGCTGGATTTCGATCCGCTGTTCCGCGAACGGGTGATCGCGGTCGTCGCCCATGATCATCCGCTGGCGGCGCTGCCGCATGTCCCGGCTGATGCCTTTGAGGGGTTCCCGGTACTGATGCCCTCGGAAGGGTCGATCATCCGGCCGCTGGTGGACCGCATGTTTCTGGAGCAGGGGATGACGGTGCCCCGTTTCCCGATCGAAACCGTCTCTGCCACGTTTGGGCGCCGGTTCACGCTGGAGCATCGGGCGATCTGGATCATCAGCCATGGTGTGGTGCGTGCCGATCTGGAGGAGGGCGTGCTGGCATTACTGCCGCTGAACACGGACAGCACGCTGGGTCCGGTGGGGCTGTGTATCCGCAGTGAACACCAGCTCTCTGCCGCCGCCGCGCGGTTCTGCGCAGCCCTGCGGGAGATTTGCGAGGCTTAGGCGCGCAGGCTGGCCAGCGCCATTTCTGCCAGATCGTCTGCGATGGTGTTGCGGAACTCCTGCCCGGCGCCGCGATCCGGCTGATACCAGAAGACCGGGGAATTGAGCATCAGCATCAGCCCGGCAACCGTGACCGTCAGGTTGCGTTCCGGGAATATGTCTGCCTCGATACCCCGGGCGATCTGGTCGCGGAAGAGTTCGGCATACTGCCGGTGCTCTGCTCGCACCTGCGCCTGCATGCCCAGTTCAAACGCGTTGGAGGTTTTGGCGCGCGCGCCGGTATAGGTTTGGAGAATCACTTTGTGGTAGGGCAGGGAGCGCAGCACCTCCATCACATGGGCGCGGGCCATCCGTTCCAGACAAAGCTGCGGAGGCAGGGCATCATCGGCCACTGCGCTGACCGCCTGATAGGTGAACCGCGCTGCGCGCAGTTGTACCGCAGCCAGAAGCGCGCCTTTAGAGGGAAAATGGTGATAAATCCGTCCCTTGGTCGATCCAAGGCTGGCCGCGATATCGTCGATGGATGCGGAATCGGCGCCCATCGTCATGAAGCAATGGGCCGCTGCATCAAGAATTTCGCTTTTGGATGCGCTGATCTGTTCTAACATGATGCATCGCCTGACGTCGTCTGCTTGCGGGGCGGCGCGGCTGGAGGGGCCATTTCACCATCCTTGATCGCTGCCGCGCACCATCGGGCGCGGAGCGAACAATAGGGGGGCATATGCTCAAAATATAGCCGCATTTTGCCATTTTGACGCTGGGTCTTAGCAATTGACAGGGGAAAAACATACTCAGTAGTCTGTTTTTAGACGCCAAGGGTTTCCGCCGCTTGAGGAGGCGCAGCGAAAACCCAGCAAAATAAGGCGCATATGCCCGGCAATGACCGGGTCAGGAACCGCTCATGACGGGCGGGGGGAGGAAAATTTGGAAGTATTGCAGCTCCTGGTCAGCGGGCTCGCGAATGGCTGTGTCTACGGCCTGATCGCGCTCGGATTTGTGCTGATCTACAAAGCGACTGAAGCGGTCAATTTCGCTCAGGGCGATTTCATGATGCTGGGGGCATTTGTGACCCTTGGCCTTACCAACGCAGAATATATGGACCTGCCATTCTGGGTCGCAGCACCGCTGGCGATTTCGATCATGGCGGTTCTTGGCTATCTGCTCGACTTTTTCATTCTGCGGCACCTGTTCGGGCAGAGCCAGACTGCGGTTGTCATCCTGACCATCGCGCTGGGCTTTGTGCTGCGCTTCGTGGCTGGTTTGATCTGGGGGCACGAGCCGCAGACATTGGAAAGCCCGCTTGCACTGGGCGATCTCCAACTGGGCGGCGTCGTGCTTGGCATGGCGGATGTCGCGGTGATCGTGGTGACCTTCCTGCTCACATGGTCGCTTTACCAGTTCTTCCAGCGCACCAAGCTGGGGCTTGCCATGCAGGCGGCCAGTCAGAACCAGATGGCGGCCTATTTCATGGGCATTCCGGTGCGCCGGGTGCAGGGGCTGATCTGGGGTCTGGCGGGTGCAACCGCTGCCGTGGCCGGGATCCTTTTTGCCTCAAAGGGCGCCATTGATCCCAACGCCGGCCTCTTGGGCATCAAGGCCTTTGCGGCGGCTGTCATCGGCGGCTTCGGCTCGCTCCCCGGTGCACTGGCTGGTGGTCTGATCGTGGGTGTGATCGAGCCCTTCGCGGCACGGTATCTTGCGGCGGGCTATTCGCAGATCGCGCCTTATGCGCTGCTTCTGGCGGTGCTGGTGTTCCGTCCGCACGGCCTGTTCAGCCAAGTCCGAGTGAAGAAGGTCTGATCCCATGCGCATTCATTTCAAAACCACCTATGAGCAGGATATCCGCCTGTTCCCCGATATGTGGACGGCCTGCGTTTATGGCCTTCTGATCCTGATTGCCTTTGGCCTGCCGTTCCTGATCAACGAGTTCTATATTGGCGAAGTCACCAACGTGCTGATCTGGGCGATTGCCGGTCTGGGTCTGATGCTGCTGACCGGTCAGACCGGACAGGCCAGCCTTGGCCATGCAGCGTTTCTGGCCATCGGCTGCTATACCAACACGATCCTGATCGAACAGGGGCTGCCGTTCATTCTGGCTTTCCCGCTGGCCGGGGTCATCACCGGGATCGTCGGCGCCGTGATCGCCATTCCGGCCCTGCGGCTGCACGGGATCTATCTGGCGATTGCGACCATTGCCCTGTCGATCCTTGCCGATGACATTATCGTCCTTCTTGAGCCCTGGACTGGCGGCGTGTCGGGCAAGTTCCCGGACATGATCACCATTTTCGGGTTCGAGATTGAACGCTGGTCGATGCCGACCCGGTTCTACTATCTGGTGCTTGTCGTCACCATCATCTGCACACTGTTCTACCGCAACCTGCTGCGCTCGCCTTTGGGCCGTGCCTTTGCTGCGGTGCGCGACAGTGAGGTCTCGGCGACTGCCATGGGCGTTCACATTGCCCGCACCAAGGCGACCGCCTTTGGCCTGTCGTGCATGATCACCGGCTGGGCCGGGGCGCTGATGGGATACTATGCGGGAACCTTCAACAACGAGACTTTCTCGATCGTGATTTCGATCACCCTGCTGATGATGATCGTGATTGGCGGCCTCGGCTCCATTCACGGGGCCTTCTTCGGCGCAGTTGTGGTGGCCTTCCTGCCCCAGGGTCTGTCGATCCTCAAAGACAGCGTGATCGGTGGCGGCGTCGCCATCCCGGGGCTGGAAACCGGCGTCTTCGGCATGATCCTGATCCTGTTCATCCTGTTCGAACCCATGGGCATTTACGGCCGCTGGTTGAAGATACGGACCTGGTTCGAATTGTTCCCCTTTGCGCGCAAGGACATGTTCCGTCGCCAGAAAACCTACCTGAAGACGGAGCGTTTGAGATGAGCCTTTTGGAGATCAAGAATGCAACGCTGAAATTCGGTGGCGTTGTGGCTGTGAACGATCTGTCCTTTTCGGTCGAGGAAGGCGAGGTCTATGCCATCGTCGGCCCGAACGGGGCAGGGAAGTCGACCGTGTTCAACCTGATTTCGCGGTTCTACGAACCCTATGCGGGCTCTTTCACCTTCGACGGGCAGAACCTGCTGGATCGCAAACCGGACGAGGTGGCGGATCTTGGCATCGCGCGGACCTTTCAGAACATCGAACTCTTTGATCACGCGACGGTGTTGCAGAACCTTCTTGTGGGGCGGCACCGCCACCGCAAGTCCACGCTGATCGAAGAGCTGTTCTTTGCCCCGCGTGTGCGCCGCGAAGAACACCGCCACCGCGAGGCCGTGGAGGAGGTGATCGATTTCCTCGACCTGCAGCCCTACCGGAACAAGATGATCGCCGGCCTGCCATATGGCGTACGCAAGGTGGTTGAACTCGGCCGGGCGCTGGCCTCGGGTCCACGGCTTTTGCTGCTGGATGAACCGGCCTCGGGACTTTCGGTTGAGGAAACGCAGGACATGCGCTGGTGGATTGACGACATCCGCAAACAGATGGGGATCACCGTATTGATGGTGGAACATGACATGGGGCTGGTCTCTGGCGTGTCCGACCGCGTTCTGGCGCTGGCGGATGGGGCCAAGCTGGCCGAGGGCACACCGGCCGAGGTGCAGTCGAACCCGGCCGTGATTGAGGCCTATCTTGGCGCGGGGGCTGTCTGATGGGAGAGCCTTTGCTAGAAATCAAGAACCTCGAGAGCTTTTACGGGCCGATCATGGCGATCCGGGGCGTGTCGCTGAAGGTGGACAAGGGGCAGATCGTCACCGTTCTGGGCGCCAATGGCGCCGGGAAATCCACCCTTCTGAAAACGATCTCGGGCATCATGGATCCTGAAAAGGGCGAAGTGCTGTTCGATGGCAAGCCGATTCAGGGACAGGAGCCGCACAAGATCGTCAGTCAGGGCATCGTACACGTGCCCGAAGGCCGCGAGGTCTTCCCGCTTTTGACGGTGAATGAAAACCTGAGCCTTGGCGCTTATACCCGGTCGGACAGGGCCGAGATCGAAAAGGACCGGGAGATGGTATTCGACTATTTCCCGATCCTCGCCGAACGGCGCGACCAGGAGGCCGGGACGCTGTCCGGCGGCCAGCAGCAGATGCTGGCGATCGGGCGTGGGCTGATGCTGCGGCCCAAGATCATGCTGCTGGATGAACCCAGCCTCGGCCTGTCGCCGCTTCTGGTGCAGGAGATCTTTGCCATTCTGCGGCGGCTCAACGCCGAGGAACACGTGACCATGATGCTGGTGGAACAGAACGCCCGCATCGCGCTGGAACTGGCGGACGTGGGCTATGTGATGGAGATCGGCCGCATTGTGATGGACGGCACCGCCGACCGCCTGATGCAGTCCGAGGACATCCAGGCCTTTTATTTGGGCCACCAGGAAGAAGGCCAGCGCGGAGAGAAACGCTGGAAACGCAAGAAGACGTGGCGATGAGGGGGGAAGGGATGAACATGCAAAACCTTGGACAGACCGCACACCCGCAGGTGGTTCTCAACGGCGTTTCGTTCAACGCAGAGCCGGGCCAGCGCCCGGTGTTGGTGGACGGCTGTGACACCATCGTGAAACTGTTTCAGCTGCGTTGTCAGGCGCTGGGCGACCGAACTGCTCACCGCGAAAAGGATATGGGCATCTGGAAGGCCTATTCCTGGAACGATTACTGGGATCACGCGAAATGGATTGGCCTTGGCCTGATGTCGCTGGGTCTGAAACGCGGCGAGGTGGTGTCGATCTTAAGTGAGGACCGGCGCGAGTGGCTTTACTCCGACCTGGGTATTCAGGGTGTCGGCGGGATTGCCTCTGGCGTCTACACCACGGACTCCGCCTCGCAGCTGGCCTATCTGGTCAATGACAGCGACAGCCGGTTCCTGTTTGTCGAAAACGACGAACAGCTCGACAAGTACCTTGAGATCGCCGATCAGGTTCCGGGTCTGGCCAAGGTCATCATCTATGAACGCGAAGGGCTGCATGATCTGGACCATGAAAAATGCCTCTTCATCGAGGATCTGTACGAGCTGGGTAAAGCCTATGAAGCGCGCCATCCCGGCACCTTTGAGGCTGAAATTTCCAAATCCCAGCCCGAGGACACGGCGCTTCTGATCTATACATCGGGCACCACGGGCATGCCCAAAGGCGCTATGCTCAGCAATGAGAACATCCTTGCCTCGACCGAGGCAGGGGCGCGGGCGCTGGAAGTCTACAAGACAGACGATCAGCTGTGTTTTCTGCCGCTGTGCCACATCCTTGAACGCAACGTGTCGGTCTATTTCCCGCTCGCGGCTTCCAGCACGGTGAACTTCGCCGAAAGCCCGGAAACCGTGTTCGACAATATGCAGGAGGTCTCTCCGGCGACCTTTTTCGCGGTGCCGCGGGTCTGGGAAAAGATCTACTCCCGGGTCCTGGTTCTGGCGCAGGAAGCCACGCCGATTGGCCGTATGGCCTTCCATCAGGCGGTCAAGGCCGGGCGCAAGCGGGCGCAATACGTGATGTACGGAAAACCCGTCCCTTCGGGCGTGGCGGCGTCTTATGCCTTCTGGGATTTTGCTGTTCTGCGCAATCTGCGCCGGATGCTGGGCATGGACAAGATGCGCCGCGGCGGAACCGGCGCCGCGCCGATCTCACCCGAGCTATTGGAATGGTACTGGTCCATCGGTGTGCCGCTGATCGAAGGCTACGGCATGACCGAGAACGCCGGCCTGTCCACCATCAACACTTTCGACACCAACGCGCCGGGAACGGTGGGGCACGCGGTGCCGGGGGTCGAGGTGCGTATCGCGGAAGACGGGGAGATCCAGACCAAGGGGCTCAACAACTTCCAGGGTTACTGGCGCAACAATGAAAAGACCGCCGAGACCTTTACCACCGATGGCTGGCTGCGCACGGGTGATGTCGGCAGGCTGGATGACAAGGGCAATCTGACCATCACCGGCCGGATCAAGGACATCATCATCACCGCAGGCGGCAAGAACATCACCCCGGCCGAAATCGAAAGCCGGTTGAAGTTCAGCCACTATATCTCGGATGCGGTGGTGATCGGGGACGGGCGCAAATATCTCACCTGTCTGATCATGATCGATCAGGAAAATGTTGAGAAATTCGCGCAGGACCGCAAGATACCCTTTAGCGACTTTGCATCGCTCTGTGCCGCGGAGGAGGTGGTACAGCTGATCGGAGCAGAGGTCGAAGCTGTGAACCGGGACTTTGCACGGGTCGAACAGATCAAGGATTTCCGCCTGATCAACGTTCTTCTGACGGCTGAGGACGACGAGTTGACCGCAACGATGAAACTGAAACGCAGTTTTGTGGAGAAGAAGCACAAGGCACTAATCGACGACATGTACTAGCGGCGGCGACAAGGAACGCCGGACAGTTATTTAGGGAGGAAGCGAAAATGAAAAAACTGACATCTGCGCTGACGATGGCGGCTGTAGCCCTTGCCGGGGCCACGGCTGTTCAGGCTGACACTCAGGGGGTTACGGACAGCGAAGTCGTAATCGGCTCGGTGAATGACCTCAGCGGTATCTTTGCTGCGGTGGGCGTGCCGGCGGTCAATGGCGCCAACCTGCGCTTTGACGAAATCAACGCCGCAGGCGGTGTGCATGGTCGCCAGATCAAGTTCGTCGTCGAGGACAACGGCTATCAGATCCCGCGCGCGATGCAGGGCTACAACAAGCTGCTGAACCGGGACAAGGCCTTTGCCATGCTTCTGTCGCTGGGCACACCGATGAACGTGGCTGGCTTCAAGTTGCTGGACCCCAAGGGCATTCCGAACATCAGCCCGCTGTCCGCCGCGCGTCAGATGCTTCAGGAACCGATGCACAACAAATTCATCGGCTTCTCCAGCTACTACGATCAGGTGCAGGTGGGCGTGAAATATCTGGCCGGTGAATTCGAGGCCAAGGAAGTCTGCTCGATGTATATCCCGTCGGATTTCGGCAAGGAAATTCAGGAAAGCACCGAGGATGTAAGCAAAGAGCTGGGCCTGACCTATGCGGCGGAAACCTCGCACAAGCCGGATGAGCTGGATTTTGTCGGCTCGCTCACAAAGCTGAAGTCCGCTGGCTGTGACGTGGTGACACTGGCGCTGGGCGTGCGGCAGGGCATCACCGTTGTCGGCACCGCCAAGAAACTGGGCTGGACCGATGTGAAATTCCTCAACACGTCGGCCGGGTTCCTTGATGTGGTTGCTGCCGTTCCCGGTGGTGTGACCGATGGTCTTTACGCGGCGGCTGGCTGGGTCAGCCTGATCGCCCGCGCCGAAGATCCGGTGCCGGCCGAATTCATGAAAGCCTATGAGGAAAAGTTCGGTCAGCCGGCCGGTGGCTTTGCCATGCTGGGTTATTCCGCAGCGGATACGGTCATTCGCGCGCTTGAGGCCGCGGGGCAGGATCTGACGCAGGAAAGCTTTATCAAGGGGATGGAGAGCCTCAATTTCTATGATGAGCTGACCGACAGCAAGATCACCTATGCGGCTGATGATCACCGTGGTGCGGACGATATCGTGATCTCGGTTGTCGAAGATGGCAAATGGAAAGAACTGAGCCGCCAGTAACGCGCGCTCTTTAGCTAATCTGATATGAACCGGTGCGGGGTGACCCGCGCCGGTTTTCTGTTTGTCAGCCGCGTCTGTTTTTGCCCGGTGTTCTGCGCCCGGCTTTACATTGCCAAACCCCAAATTATATAAATTCGCGTACGTGAATATAACTGTGCCATGGCGGCCGGATATTTGCGCAGATGCATTATTGGGAGGCAGGTGCAATGGGTGTGAACAGAAGAGAATTTCTGCAAGGGGCAGGGGCCAGTATGGCGTTGGCAGGATCTGCTGCTGGTATGGCATCGGCTGCTGCAGCCTCGGGCGGCGATCGGCTGATGATTGGCGATATGTCCCTTCAAACCCTGTCTGATGGCAATCTGGTACTGCCTCAGGGGTTCCTGTTCCCCGAGCAGTCGCCAGAGCAGCTGATGCCGATCCTGACGCGGCACGGCGTTGCCCAGGATCCGATGGAGCCTCCGCTGAATGTCACGCTGATGCGTCAGGGCGACCGTGTCGTGCTGTTCGATGCCGGTTCCGGCCCGGCCTTCCAGGCCAGCGCGGGGCAACTGCCCGCCGCGCTGGAGGCGGCAGGCGTATCCCCCGAGGACGTCACCCAAGTGGTGTTCACCCATTGCCACCCGGATCACCTGTGGGGCGTTCTGGACGATTTCGATGATCCTTTGTTTGCCAATGCCGAACATTTCATCGGGCAGCAGGAATGGGATTTCTGGTTCGACCCCAGCACCATTGACACGATCGGCGAGGCCCGCGCTACCATGGCCGCCGGGGCGCTGCGGCGGATGGAGATCCTGGAGGACCAGATCACCCGGTTCCGCGATGGCGAAGAAATCCTGCCCGGTGTCGCGGCGCGGGCGACCTATGGTCATACGCCGGGCCATATGTCCTTTGAACTCAGGTCCGGCAGCGAGAGCGTGATGGTGCTTGGCGATGCCATCGGCAATTCCCACGTGAGCTTTGAAAGGCCCGATTGGCACGTGGGATCCGACCAGGATGCAGCCATGGCCGCTGCCGCCCGCATGAGCTTGCTGGATCAACTGGCTCACGAGCAGACGCGGGTGATTGGCTACCATCTACCAGAGGGTGGTTTGGGTCAGGTCGCGCGCAAGGGTGACGGTTACCGGTTTATCCCGTTGTAACTTGCCTCCTTGTAAATTTGGCCTAAGTTAAACTATGTTTTTAAGAGAAGCCGCGCCCAGCGTCGTCTGGGGCGCGTTTAAAGGCGGAAAATCCGAATTTTTTCGGAAAATCCAGCTTATTGGCTTGGCGGCAATTCATTCCGTTACTATTCCTATGCGTGTTTAAAGAAACATGATACATGTAAATTTCAATTCAATTATCTTTATTTATTTGAAAAGGTGATTTTTCACTACATCTTTGCGTCGCATTGTTGTAATTTGATCCTGCGATCACGGTCGATTAGGTGGATTAATGTGTAATTTGATCAAGTTGAATCAGTTCGGCGCGTTCGGTGTATTTCTGTCGGATGGCAGCAGCGTACCCCTAGGGGCCAAGCATCAGGCCTTGATGGCCCTTTTGGCGACCTCAGCATCGGGTATCCGAACAAGAGCATTTTTAGAACACACTTTGTGGAGCCTTGCTCAACCTGAACAAGCAAAGGCCAGCCTGAGGACGGCATTATCGACGCTAAAACGCCATCTGGGACCGGAAGCGGCCCAGGCGATTACGGCTAACCGGGAACGCGTTACTCTGGACCTGTCACGGGTGGAGTTCATTGAGCCCGAGGATCAGGCCGAGTTCATGGAGGGTTTCGAACTGCCGCATGAGACCCGGTTCGAAAGCTGGCTGGCCCAGATGCGCGCGGACTTCGAGGCAAAGCAGACAGGGCAGCCCACCGGCGGCGCTGGGCAAATCGGGCAAACCGGTCGGGTGCAGTATAATGATCTTCTGCCTCCGATCGCGGTCTTGCCCTTCGTGCAGCACACCCCGGGCGAGGACACCTCGCCCCTGGGTTCATTGCTGTCCGAAGAACTGTCTCGCTGCCTTGCACGCAGTCAGGCTTTCACCGTGACATCTTATCTGGCCTCGCGGCAATTCGACCCGAACCGGATCCGCCCGATCGAAGTCTCGCAGGTGGCTGGGGTGAACTATTTGGTGTCTGGTGTGGTGCATGTGCGCGGGCAGATGATGAATGCGGATATCGAGTTGCACGATGCGGTACGCGAAAAGGTGATCTGGTCGCGCAGCTTCCAGGGGCCGTTGTCGGACCTGATGGCGGGACAAAGCGCGGCCCTGAGAGATGCCACGCGCCAAATCGGTCAAACGGTGGTGGGCGAATCGATCCGCCTTATCGGCTTCAAGCCGCTGGCAGGGCTGGAGGGGCACACGCTGTTAATGGGCGCGATTTCCCTGATGCAGGACATGAACCCCGCTTCCTTTGAAAAGGCACGTGAAATCCTGAACGTGCTGCTGAGCCGGGCCCCGCAGCATCCGCTTGCTCTGACATGGATGGGGTTCTGGCATGTACTGCGGATCCAGAAGGGTTTTTCCAACGATCGACAGCTTGATATCCATCTTGCGGAACAGCTTGCGACCTCGGCGCTCAGCGCGGATCCGTCTTTCTCGTTGGCGCATACGCTGAAGGGCGTGATTTCCAGCCATCTCCTGTTCCATTTCGATCTGGCGCAGACTTCCTATGATCTGGCTTTGAAGGACAATCCAAACGAAGCCTTGGCCCTGCTGCTCAAAGGTACCACCAGGGCCTATCAGGACCGCCCGGACGAGGCGGTACAACTGACTGATGCTGCGCGGCGGCTGTCCCCACTGGGGCCGCAACGCTATTATTTCGACGCGGAATCCGCAGTCGCGAACCTGACCGCGCGAAATTATGGGCGGGCGATCGAGCTTGCGGACCGGTCGCTTGAGGCAAATGCCTCCTATCCGACCAGTCTGGGGACCAAGGCCATTGCTTTGCAGATGTCGGGGCGCACCTCTGAAGCCCGCGATACGGTTAAGGATCTTCTGAAGGCCGCGCCAATGTTCAATATGAGCCGGTACCACAACTACACGCCGCTTGCGGCAGGACCCGCCGGAGAGGAATGGGGGCATGCGCTGAAAATGGCGGGTGTCCCGGACTGATACCTCTCTGATCCAGAGCACCACGCTGAATCGAGGGGAGGCGCTGGCTGCCTGCCACCCGGCAAATCTGTGGGTCTCGGTTCATCGAGCGGCCCTTTTTTGGGAACCGCCTTGTGTCTGTGGCCGTCTTGAGGCTCCTTGTCTGTCAAAGGTCCGGGCCGACGTCGTTCCGGGCTGACACAGAAAATGGAGCCCCATCATGAAAGCCGTCGTTTACCGCGCCTTCGGACCTGCCCAAGAGGTCCTGTCCCTTGAAACCCTGCCAGCACCCGAACTTGCCTCTGGCGAGGTACGCGTCGCGCTGGCCTATTCCGGCGTCAATCCTTCCGATGTCAAAGCGCGGGCCGGAGCACGGGCGGGTGTCACCGAACTGCCCTTTCCCGCAATCATTCCTCATAGCGATGGCGCGGGCGTCATCACCGAAGTCGGCGAAGGCGTGGATCCGGCGCGGGTCGGGCAGCGGGTCTGGATCTGGAACGGTCAGTGGCAGCGCGCCTATGGCACCGCCGCAAGCGAGATCTGCCTGCCGCAGGAGCAGGCGGTGCCCATGTCTGACACGGTCGATTTTAAAACCGGCGCCGCGCTTGGCATTCCGGGGCTGACCGCCTGTCATACCGTGTTCTCCGGTGGCGAGGTTTCCGGCAAAACCGTTCTGGTGCAGGGCGGGGCAGGGACCGTAGGTCTTCTGGCTGTACAATTGGCCAAATGGGGCGGTGCGCGGGTGATCGCGACCTGTTCCGCAGCTGCGCGAGACCGTGTTCTGGCGGCCGGGGCCGACGCGGTGCTGGATTACAGCGCTACGGACCTCAGCGACCAGATCATCGCCGCAAATCACGGCCAGCTCGTCAATCTGATCGTCGAGGTGGAGTTTGGCGCCAACGCCGAGGTGGACGCGGCAGTGATCGCCCCGAAAGGCCGGATCACGGCCTATGGCTCGGCAAAGGCGATGCAACCCGCCTTGCCCTTCTATCCGCTGATGTTCAAGGCGGTCACGTTGGAGATGGCTCTGGTCTACCTGCTGACGCCGACCCAACGCGAGGCGGCGATCGCCCGTTTGAATCGCGCCCTGGAGGCTCAGGCCCTGTCGGTTCCCGTGGCGAAAATCTTTCCTCTGGCCGAGGCCGCCGCAGCGCATGAAGCCGTTGAGGGTGGTGATCGCAAAGGCGTGATTTTGCTGCAAACTTCTGAAAATCCAATGAAATAAGGGGCGAGAAGGGGGGGCGCCTGTGGTGTTGGAAAAAGGATGTCAGATTTTTTCAAAAACCCTCTTGCACCCCCCCGCAACTAACTTTAGACAGCGCCTCACCGATGGGGTGTAGCCAAGTGGTAAGGCAGCGGTTTTTGGTACCGTGTATCGTAGGTTCGAATCCTACCACCCCAGCCATCGGCCCTTTCCCGACAGATTGAGTACTCGGATCACCCGTTAAGCCCCAGATCGCCCCGGTTACGGTCCCGGTTTTTTGGGGGATTGTCGAGGAGGGGCGCGCTGTTGCAACGGTTTGGCGCGCTGCGAACCGACCCTGGCCCTGTCATGGGCTAGCACTCTTGCCCGTTCATCCGACCGCATCGCGTTTAAGCTGATCCCGCTCCCGTAATGCGTTCGTAAAATAATAGAAAATTGCATATTTTTAATGGATTTCATTTAGTGAGAGATTGGTGGCCTCGCTTGGGGCCGAATCTTTTAATGTTTTCAGTGGTTGCGAGGCTGTTATGATAAAGGAGCACGAAGAGGCGCTGTCGAAGTTTGGCTTTGATGAAGTCGTGAAAAAATATCTGATTGAGGGCGGAGAATTGGTTGTTCCGCTGTTGCCTCAGGTTTTGGATCGTTTTTATGGTGTCGTAATGGATGATCCTGAAATGGCGCGTTTTTTTCCAAATCAGGAATTGATGGATCAGGCGAAGCTTGGGCAGCAAAAACACTGGGAGATGTTGTTGTCGGGCGCGTTTAGCGAAGAGTATTTTGCAAGTGCCTATCGGATCGGCCGAATCCACCCCCGCATCGGCTTGCCATTTTTGTTCTATCTTTCCGGCTATGCGCAGGCGGTTTCGCACATTCAGGAGCTTCTTCTGGAGCGGAACCAGGGTATTTTAGGTTTGTTTAGAAGGCACAATGTTCCAAAGATCATAAGCGCCCTGACTCGTGCCTTTTCGCTGGACACCCATCTGGTTCTGGATGCGCATTTTTCTGCCGAAAAGGAAGAGCAGGAAACGGCTTTTGCGCATCTGACGGCGGGTATCGACCGGATGGCGGCGCGGGATCTGACACAGCTTATCCCCGGGCCGGAGGCAAGCGACTACCCTGAGCGCTACGATCCGGTGCGCAAGGCCTTCAATGGGTTGATCTGTACTCAGCGTGATGTGCTGCATACCATCCAGGATGCGGCCTCCCGGTTGAACATTCGCGCCAGTGAGGTGGTTCAATCGGCAGAGGATCTGTCACAGCGTACCGAATCCCAGGCAGCGACCTTGGAAGAAACAGCGGCTGCGGTCGAGCAGATTACCGTGAGCATGCATGCGTCGGCCGATGCGACATCGGAAACCACCAAGATCGTCCATAGCACCAGAGACGGGGCCGCGCGCGGGGGCGAGGTGGTTCAGAGCGCCATTCAAAAGATGCAGGATATCGAGGATTCATCGCATCAGATCTCGCAGATCATCAATGTGATCGATGATATCGCCTTTCAGACCAACCTACTGGCACTGAATGCCGGGGTGGAGGCCGCAAGGGCGGGGGAAACCGGCAAAGGCTTTGCCGTGGTTGCCTCTGAAGTGCGAGCGCTGGCGCAAAGGTCAGCGGATTCTGCAAATGAAATCAAATCACTGATCAATGTCAGTGCGGGCCACGTGGAGGGGGGAGTGACGCTGGTTAATGATACCGGCGAGGCTTTGACCATGATCCGCGGTGATATTGGCCGGACGGTCGAGTTGACGTCGGAAGTCGCCAACTCAGCGCAGCAGCAATCCACTGGTCTTGGTGAAATCAACGTCGGTGTGTCGCAACTGGATCAGGTGACGCAGCAGAATGCGGCAATGGCGGAACAGGTGACGGCGGCGGCGCTCTCCATGACCGAGGACGTCGGCAGGCTGAACACGCTGATTGGATCCTTTGATATCGGAAGGCCGACAATCGGTTGCGCTGAGGCAGAAGCCATGCCGGAGAGCACCTCAGCTGCCAATTTGCGGGCTGGTTGAAGTCTGCTCTGAGCTGCGAACCGGTAACGACAGCCTGAACGGTGGGGCGGGACAGACCCGCCCGCGAACCCTGCTGAGCCTCCCGCTATAGGGCGACGTTCCTAGTCGTCTTCTTCCTCGGGGCGCTGTTTGATTGTGAAATGTATCGTGGTGCCGACGTCGGTATCGGCGGCGCACCAGATTTCCCCATCATGGCGTTCGGCGATCTTGCGACAGGTGGCAAGGCCAAGCCCGGTGCCAGGCAATTCTTCGGTTTGCTGCAGACGGCGGAAGGGTTCGAAGATTTTGTCGCGGAAATCTTCAGGCACCCCGACGCCATTGTCCACTACCGTGAACTGGATCCCGTTTGGAATTTCGGCGGCAGAGACTGAAATGACCGGGCTGGAAGGGCCAGCGTATTTGATCGAGTTCCCGATCAGGTTCTGCAGCAGTTGCGCGACCTGCGGCGCGATGCAATCCACCGACAGCCCGTTGGCCGTCCAACGCACCTCGGCGCCGCTTTCCGAAATATCCTTGGCCAGAGCTATCTGGGCCCGTTCAAAAAGGTTTTCCACGGACACCTTCTCTTGGTTGGAGGGGCCATTCAGGTTGATGTGGCTGGCAAGACTTTCGATCAGCTCGGACATGCGCCTCACCGAAAGTTTCATCATTTCGAATTCCCGGGCCACCTCATCCATATTGCCGCTCTCGAAATCCTCGATGATCTGTTCGCTCAGAAACTCGATGGCCCGGACGGGAGCCCGCAGGTCATGCACCAGAACATCCGAAAACAGGCTCAGCTCCTGCCGGTGTTCTTCCAGTTTCCAGCGCATCTTGGAGAGCTTTATGCCGTTTTCGATCATCCGGTTCAGCGCCGTTTCGGTCATGATCGATTTTGGAATGTAATCCGAGGCGCCTTGCAGAATGGCGCTCTTGGCGATTTCCTCGTCTCCTTGGCCGGTCATCAGGAAAATCGTCGCCTTTGGCCATGTCTTTGAAAAATGTTCCAGAAGCTCCAGGCCGGACATGCCGGGCAGCAGGTAGTCCAGGAAAATGACATCGATGTTGTCATCCGTGTAATCCAGCGCCGCCTGTCCGTTGCTTGCTTCCCGGAATGACCGCTTTCCCGCCGGAGCCCGCAGCAGCCTTCGGACCAGCTTGCGATCACCTTCATCATCGTCCACGATCATAATGTCGAGCATTTGAAAGTTTTCCTTTTGTGCCTGCTCTAAATTTCCGGAATTTCTACGACGCGCCAATAGTTGTCCAAGGTTGTCATCAGATCCAAGAACATATGTCCGGCGCGGGCTTTGACAATATAACCTGCAACATTGTTCAGATAGGCCATTTCAATATCACGTTCATCATCCGATGTGGTCAACATAAAAATAAGCGTTTTGCGAAGCTGAGGGTCCTCTCTAATTTTGCCCAGTAATTCTAAACCATTCATGCGCGGCATATTAATGTCGCATAAAACGACAAAGGTTTTGGGGGGTGTGGTTTCCAGATTTCCACGCAAAAACGCCAGCGCCTCTACCCCATCTTTGAAACGGGTAATCGGATTTGCAATCTTCGCTTTCTTAAAGGCGCGTCGCAAGGCTTTGGCGTCGCCATCATCGTCTTCGACTAGCACGATATTAAGCGCTTTTTCGGATTGGAGGGCGACGGTGTTCATATCAATTCTCCAACGATGTGCTGTCCGGCCCGGTGGGCCAGTGCAGGATAAAGGTTGTGCCGGATTTGCCGTCCGAGTCGATCTTGATCGTGGCGCCGACCAGCCCGGCATGTTTCTTGACGAAGGCGAGCCCCATGCCGCTGGTTTCGACCTCGTCACGGGGTTTCAGGGTCTGGAATATTTCGAATACCTTCTCCTGGTATTCCTGCGGAATGCCGGGGCCATCGTCGGCGACCCGGAACTCAATCTCTTCGGGGCGGTGCGTTAGGTCTATCCAGACGTGCCCATCGGATTTGTCATGATGCCGTATGGCATTGCTGATCAGGTTGAGGAGAACAATCTGCAAGGGAAGGCGCTGAACCTTGATCTGGTCGAACGCGTCGCAGAACTGCACTGTGAGGCCCTCGGGTATGTCCAGAAGGTCTGTCAGCTCCTCGCGCAGCTCGGCTCCGGTCACGGAGGTGCTGCTCGCCTTTTCCCGGCCAATCCTGGAATGCTGCAACAGATCGTCCAGCAACCGCTCCATTCTGGTGGCGCGGTTTTGCAGCAGGTCCAGGCTTTCCTGGGTGTCTTCGGTCAGATGCGGGGCAAGATCTTCGGCCAGCCAGGAAGCGGCATTGTTGATCACCCGCAGTGGCGCCTTGAGATCGTGCGACGCGACGTAGGCGAATTGGTCCAGTTCCGCATTGGAACGTTTCAGGGCGCTGATCAGGCTGTTCACCTTTTCATCGGCGGCCTTTTGCGGGGAGATGTCACGGATCATCCCGATGTATCTTGATCCGCCGGAATAGACTGCGTGGCTGACCGCAATGCCAAGCGGGATCTGGCTGCCATCTTTGCGGACGCCGAAGATTTCGCGGTTCTTGGCCATCTGTTTAGGGTGCCCGGTGAGCAGGGAGCGCGCCACGTGAAGATGGTGTATGTTCGCATCTGCTGTGGGCATCAGCATGGTCACATTCTGGCCCACGACCTCTTGCGCGGTATAGCCGAACAACTCTTCCGCAGCAGGGTTCATATCCTCGACTGTGCCATCGGCATCGATGGTGATGATCCCGTCCGCTGCGCCGTTGAGGATGGCATCAAGCCGGTTCGCTTCCTCAATTCTGGTATTGATCATTTCCGAAAAGCTGAGCGCGAGATCGGAAACCTCATCATTGCGGCTGGTTTCGAAATCCACCGGTTCCGCGCTTTGAATCTTGCTGCGGATTTCGTGGTTGAGCCGGGTCAGGGGGGAGAGCAGGCGCGATGCGGGAAAGGAGGCCGCTAGCGCTGCCATCGCGGCCAGCAGCATCGACAGGCCGGCGGTTGCGCGCAGCTCCTGAAATGCGGGGGCAATCAGGATCTCATGCGGGGCGATGGTCAGAATGTTCAGCCGGAACGGCGTCGCGTTCTGTTGTCCCAGCACGGCCGAGAGATATCCCATGTCATTTGATCCGGTTTCAAAAAACGCTCCTTCATCGTTGGACGTAAGCCGGTCGGAATAGGGCGGTGGCTGCCAGTCCGGATCCTGATGAAAGGCGAGTGGAGAGCTTTGGGCTTCGCCGTGATAGGAGATGTAATCGAAGTTGTTGCTGACCGCGTAGACCTGAAACCCGGGGGCAACAGAGAGTTCGGCGCTCTGCAGTAGGGGTTCAGCGTCGGCGTTGATGACGATCGCACCAAAGATGTCCCCGTCGCTGTCCTGCAGCGGTCGAACCACCCGGATGGTGGGCGGCCCAACGACGCGGCCGTTTTCCCGGTTATAGGTTACTTCTGAAAAATACACCTCGCTGACGCCATGCTCTTTGATGGGCTGCAGATAGGGCTCATTTCCCTTGATCTGGAGTTCGCCAGCGGGGACGATGATCAGCTCCTCGTCAATGCGGTTGACCCGCACCAGTTCCTTCCAGTTACCTTCTTTCACCAAGAGACGAACTTGCGAGTATTTCGGCCTTGTCCCCAGGAATTTCAGGAAAATATCCGATACGCTCTCGGTCCAACCCTCGGTGGGTCGGGCAGCGCTGGCCCCCGGAGCTTTGGGTTGTTCGTCGCTGAACCGCACCGCGCTGGGTTGTGTGGCCGTGGGTGGTGTCACTGTGGTCTCGGTCTGGTCGGGCGCAGGGGCAGTGGCTGTCCGCGTCAGCCCTGCGAGGCCGACCGCCTGCGGGACAGAGGCGAGAATTCCGGTATCCAGCTCCATCATGTAGAGCACGCTGTCGATCCGCTGTGCGTAGATGTCGCCGGCCCGCTTCATGCGTTCGCGGGTGGCTGTTTTTACCGTTTCCAAGGAGTGGAAATATCCATAGGCGGAAAAGATCGTCAGTGCCAGCCCAGTGGACAACAGGACAACCAGGGCTATCCGCGTTCGCAGTGTGACGCGCCTACGGTGTGGCATCAGGGCTCTCGTTCGTTAGCTTATGTCTCGCGTTGGTCGCTCCGGGAATTGTATCCGGGCAAACGGGTGTTTATCGGCCAGGTGCCGCCTTGGAACTGCACTGCGGGCGCGCAAGAATCCAAATTAGCGGAACAGGGCTTGATGCATATTATTTGCTGATCAAGGGCCGCTTGCGCACGGGCACGCCGCGGGCTGCAGCCACCACGCTCACCAGATCATCGACGAGTACCGTCAGATCCTTGCAGCCACGTTCCAGCAGCGTGAAATTCGACAGGATGACCGGATCCAGGGTCTGGTCTGCTTTCTCGATCGCCTTCAGGCCGCGCAGGGTGGCCAGGGTCTTGCTCAGGATCTCACGCATTTCCGGGCCGCAGGTCAGCATGAACCGTTCGATCACTTCGCCAACCGAGCGCTGGAAGGCCTGTGCTCCTGACAGGGCGGAAAACAAAATGCGCCGCTCGATTGCGGATGTCACGGATTTGATCAGCGCTGACACTGTCAGCTCTTCCTTGACGATGTAATCCGCGCAGCCGTTTCGCATCGCCTCGACCGCGGTATGGTGGGAGGTGACGCTGGTCAGCATGATTGGGATTGCGTCGGCCTGGTCTTCATGGGCAATCAGCGCCTTCAGCGCATCCAGCCCGGTTTCCATGCCCAGATTATGATCAAGGAACACAATATCGAATGTGTTCTGGTCCAGTTCCCGGCGCATGTCGGCGACGGTCGCGACCTCTGTGAACTCGATCTGCAGTCCTGCCTTCTTGCAGGTTTTGATCAAGCGCAATCGGTCGATCGGATCGTCATCCAAAGTCAGCGCAGTCAAAGGTTGCTGTGCTTCCTGAGGGACCTCTTCAGGAACTGTGGAACTGATGGTTTCTTCGTCAATGTCATTCGTCATACCGGATCACCTTCTAACTAACATCGGGGATCTATGGCACTTCAGATCGCCCGGGAGTGGGCTTGGCCGACGTTCAACCCCTGACACACATTGGGGTACCCTGTCACTATTCGCCACAGTGGCTAACAATCTGTAAAACGCGCTGCGGCGGCGGGTGGCCGTAAGCAGGGTATTCTGGAGGGGTTTTCGCTGCAGGGCAGTAGATTTTCCTATCCATTTTTTTGACAATTGGCAGGGCATTGAAATCGCTCAAATTATTCACGTTAAAGGGGAGAGCGCGGGCTTTGTGTCGCGTCAGAAGCCGCGCATCCCGAAGGTTCTAGGCGCCATCTGATGATAGAGCATCAGCAAAGTTTAGGTGGCGCAAAAACTGCAATAAAAATGGTAGTTTGCGGGAGTTTTATCTTGGATCGGCGAAGGAAAATCAGACAGGAATTTTGACCTTTTGGTATCTCTTACTGGGCTGGCGCATGGCACGCCGCCCCGGACAGGATATCCAGCCGGGCAGGGGGAGAGAATGACCGGTGTGAACCGGCGGCTTCTGCGGTAGGTTGTGCGGTGCCATCGTGGCACTCACGATGAATTTGTGGCTTTGCTGCCGCTGTGTAGGCAAGGATAGGCGGCGGCCGGACTTTGACCTTTCACTGGACAACGGCCATTGGTACGTTCTGCACAATAACAAAAACCGAGGCAGGCAAGAGCAATGAAAACGGGCTTTACTGGCACGTTTGTCATTTCTTGGTCGCAAACAGATTTGGACGGTCTGGCGTCCGCGCCGACCGATGCCCTGAGGATCGGGGCGGCCTGGTCGTGGCATGGGGACAGCCTGCGCCTGGACGGGCCGACGGAGTTGTTGCGTCTGGAAGTGGCAGAGGGTGAAACGGATCTGCGGCGCAGGGCCGCGCGGTCGGTGCGCAGGCTGGTGGGCGCTGCCCTGGACACCGGCGCAGTCCCTGAAGCAGTGGATCAGGCGGATGCGGTTCCGGACAGGGGCTTTGTTGTCACCGATGGGATCCGTCAATACACCGCAACGCTGATCGATGTCGGGGATGGCAGGCTGCCGCTGCTGATGTTTGTGGATGAGCTGCCGCCGCGGGATGCGGAGCTGTGGGTTGTGCACCTTTCACTGAATGTGGGGCAGAGGGCGCAGCCACAGAATGGCGCCGACACAGGACTGATCTGTTTTACACCCGGGACCCTGATCGACACGCCAGGCGGGACATGTCCGGTTGATCGGCTCAGCCCGGGTGATCTGGTACAGACCCGTGACAACGGCCCCCAGGCAATCCGCTGGATCGGTGCGCGCCGGATGAGCGGTGCCCGCCTGTTCGTCTACCCCGCGCTGCGTCCGGTGCGTGTGCGCGCTGGGGCGCTGGCGTTGGACCGCCCCGAAGAAGACCTTCTGGTCTCCCCGGAACACCGCCTGTTGCTGCGGGGCGCGCGCGTGCAGGCGCTGTTCAACACGCCCGAAGTGCTGGTAGCGGCGCGGGACCTGATCAACGGGACCAGCGTTGCCCCGGATACCCAGCTGCGCGAAGTGACCTATATTCACCTGTTGTTCGAAGAGCATCAGGTGCTCTGGGCAAATGGCGTGGAAAGCGAAAGCTTTCATCCCGCCAACGCCTCCCTTACAGCCTTGTCAGAGAGTGATCGGCAGCGGCTGCTGACCCTGTTGCCGGGGGTTGATGAAAATCCGCTCGGCTATGGCGCCTTTGCCCGACGCAACCTGACCGCATCTGAGGCCGCAATTCTGCGGCACGAGGCGGCCTAGGCCGTTTCGCTCCCTGAATGGCAGAAACCGTTGTCCACAGGTGTTGACACGGGCGGGGCTGCCTGTATAAGCGCGGCTTCATTGGTGTTGGTGGCCCCCGCAAGGGGATCCCTGTCATGCCGCAAGGCAAGAGGACAACGCCCTTTATAGTCGCCGTTTGCCCGGCTGCGTTCTGGCTGATCTGGTTTGCTGGCCCTGCGTCCGCAATCCGAAAAGTGGGAACCGGTTTTCGGATCAAATTGCGGAGCCATAAATAAAGGAGATCAGCCGTGACCAAACGCACGTCTGCCAAGTACAAAATCGACCGCCGCATGGGCGAAAACATCTGGGGCCGTCCGAAGTCCCCGGTCAACCGTCGTGAATATGGCCCCGGCCAGCACGGTCAGCGCCGCAAGGGCAAGCTGTCCGATTTCGGCATCCAGCTGCGCGCCAAGCAGAAGCTGAAAGGCTACTACGGCGACCTGACCGAAAAGCAATTCCGCCGCATCTACGGTGAAGCCGAGCGTGTCAAAGGCGACACCGGTGAAAACCTGATCGGTCTGCTGGAGCGCCGCCTGGACGCCGTCGTCTACCGCGCCAAGTTCGTGCCGACCGTCTTTGCTGCCCGTCAGTTCGTCAACCACGGCCACGTTCTGGTCAACGGCCAGCGCGTCAACATTCCCTCCTACCGTGTGAAAGAGGGTGACGTGATCGAGGTCCGCGACAAGTCCAAGCAACTGGCTGTCCTGCTGGAAGCCACTCAGCTGGCCGAGCGCGACGTTCCGGATTACATCGAAGCCGACCACTCCAAAATGAAAGCCACCTTCGTGCGCACCCCCTCCTTGGGCGATGTGCCTTACCCGGTGATGATGGAGCCGAACCTGGTCGTCGAATTCTACGCCAAAAACTAAGTCGGATCCCTTTCGGGATTTGCGCAGGGGCTGCCTTCGGGCAGCCCCTTTTCCATTTTGGCAGTCGTTACGACCCGCCGCTACCAACTTCACGCGGCGAAATGGTGCTGAGCGGCCGATTCTCATTTGTCTATTTGGCGTATCCAGTTGTAGGCTTGGGGCCGAGCATTGGGAATGCGCAGCCCATCAGACTGAGGTGACCAAGATGAGAACAGTTTTCGGCACGTTTCTGGCCGCAGCTTCAATAACACTGGCAACGGCCCTGGCAGCTGCGCCTGTCAAGCTGCAACCAGCAGATCCGCAGCCGGGTAGCGTCCGCTCCGGTCTTGCCGTGCGTTATGCCTATCCGCAGGACGTACGCACCCTGTCCGAGGCTTCGGCGGCGTTGAAACAGGGGTCCGAAGCCGGGCGCCCGCTGAAGGGCCTTGATCATCGGGATACCAACGAAGGCGACATCACCCTAACGTCGAAACAGGCCCAGCACGTGGTAGCCCGGATCACCGGCTATGTCCGCTTTGACAAGCCCGGCGTCTACAATATCGATTTCCTGACCAATGATGGGCTGCGGGCGAAAATCGGCGGGCAGATCGTTGGTCAGTTCGATGGGCGGCAGACCTGCGACAGCACCGTCATGACCGAGGTCGAAGTGCCGGTGGCCGGATGGTATCCGCTGGATGCCTTGTATTTTCAGCGCCTTGGCACGGCTTGCCTTCACATGCGCATGGGCGCGGAAGGCGCACGGATGAAGTGGATGCCTGACGCCGCCTTCGGCCACTGATCGCACCGGGCCCTTCCTGCCTTCCTGCGCCCTGATCGATCACCCCGGTGAGTCACAGGGGCAGGGGGCGTCCTTCGGCGATGGCTTCCATCGCGAAATAGGAGGTGACGCTGTCCAGCTCTACCCCGGCGATCAGGCGCTGGTAGACCTTGTCGTAGCTGGTCATGTTTTCGGTGACCACTTTCAGCTGATAGTCGTAATCGCCTCCGATGCGGTGAAAATCCACCACTTCGGGGATGGTCAGAACGTGCCTGCGGAAGGTTTCCAGCCAGTCCGCAGAATGGTGGCGCGTGCGCAGCATGACAAAGACCACCAGATCCAGTCCCAGTTTCGCGCGGTCAATCCGCGCGGTTGCCCCCTGTAGCACGCCGTTCTCATTCAGCGCCTTCAGCCGCCGCCAACAGGCGTTCTGCGACAGGCCGACTTTTTCGGCGAGTTCCCGTTGTGACAGGCTGGCATTCCCCTGAAGGCAGCGCAGGATGGCGCGATCAATATGATCTAGGTTATTTGTCATTTAGCGATCATATGACACAAATTTGCGTGCCATCAATCAAAATTAGGCGGAGTATTTCCAGCTCCAGAGGGTCAAGTTTCTGTGGTGAAGAGCGGAGAAACAGATGATCCTTGCCACCATAAAACAAACCCTGAAGGATGCGGCCCGCGAAGGGCGTCTGGCAGATGAGCTGATCGGTGAGGGCGTGCAGATCCCTGGCGCCGATGGAATGGTGCCGCTGGTCTACGCCGATTATGTCGCCTCTGGCCGGGCGTTGCGGTCGGTCGAGGATTTCGTCGTCTCCGACGTTCTGCCCTTTTACGCCAATTCCCATACCGAGGCCTCTTATTGCGGTGCCCATATGACCCGCCTGCGCCGCGCGGCGCGCGCGGAAATCGCGCGGATCACCGGGGCAAAACAGGAGGATGCGGTGATCTTTGCCGGGTCAGGGGCCACAGCTGGTCTGAACCGATTGGTCAGCCTGCTGAGCGTGAATGAGGCCCGCGCGCCAGTGGTCTTTATCGGCCCTTATGAACACCACTCCAATATTCTGCCCTGGCGGGAGAGCCGCGCAACAGTCGTGGAGATCCCCGAAGCGGCGGAGGGCGGGCCTGATCTGGAGGTCCTTCAGGTGGCGTTGAGCGAATATGCCGCCTGCGATCTGAAGATCGGCAGTTTTTCGGCGGCCTCGAATGTGACCGGCATCCTGACCGATGCGGATGCGGTCAGCGCTCTGCTGCATGCCCATGGCGCGCTTGCGGTCTGGGACTACGCCGGGGGCGGGCCCTATCTGCCGATCGACATGGGCGGCAAGGGGGGCGCGCGCAAGGATGCAGTGGTCGTCTCGCCGCACAAGTTTCCCGGTGGGCCCGGTGCATCGGGCGTGCTGATCGTGAATGGCACTGCGGTGCGCCGCAAATGCCCTTCTTGGCCCGGGGGCGGCACGGTCAGCTTTGTCTCGCCTTGGGATCATGCCTACAGCGCGGATCTGGCTGCGCGTGAAGAGGCGGGGACACCGAACGTGATCGGTGATATTCGCGCCGCGCTGGCGTTTCTGGTCAAGGAAGCCGTGGGTGAAGCTGAAATCGCCCGCCGGGAGGCCCGCTTCGGCGCCATGGCGCGGGAGGGCTGGCAGGGCAATCCGCAGTTGACCCTTTTGGGCCACCCGACTGCGCCGCGCCTGCCGGTGTTTTCCTTCACCGTTCGAGGGGCTTCGGGGCGACCCGTGCATCAGCAGCTGTTCACCCGGATGCTGAGCGACTTTTATGGCGTTCAAGCGCGGGGCGGCTGCGCCTGTGCAGGTCCCTATGCGCATCGGCTTCTGGATATCGATGCGCAGGACTCAAACGCGCTGTTCGCGGATCTTCAGGCCGGAAAGGAGCTGCGCAAACCCGGCTGGGTGCGGCTGAATTTTTCCTACCTGATGCGGGATAAAACCGCGCGATACATCATCGACAGCGTCAATGATCTGGCCCTTCGGGCCGAGGATCTGGCTGCGCGATACGAGGCGGACCCGGGGACCGCGCGGTTCCAGCCAAGGGCAGCCTGATCAGGCCAGGGTCGGCGACCACAGGACGACAGGCGGCGCAAAAAGCGCACTGCGTCTGTTGAGGGCATCTTGCGGCTTTTCGATTGCGTTGTGCGCGGGTATGAACGGGGCGGAACCAAGGAGTCCCTCTTATGACCCAGATCACACCGCAGCCCGGAATTATGGACATCGCCCTTTATCAGGGTGGGGCTGCCCATGTGGATGGGGTGAGCAACACGGTAAAGCTCTCCTCGAATGAGAACCCTCTCGGCCCCAGCCCGCGCGCCATCGAAGCGATGCGCGAGGCTGCGGCGACGATGCATCGCTATCCGAGCTCGGATCATGCTGAGCTGCGCGCCGCCATTGGTGAGGTGCATGGGCTGGACCCGGCGCAGATCATCTGCGGTGCTGGCAGCGACGAGATCATCGCCTTTCTGTGTCAGGCCTATGTGGGGCCGGGGGACGAGGTGCTTTATACCGAGCACGGTTTTGCCATGTATCGCATCAGTGCGCAGGCGGCAGGGGCGACCCCGGTCGAGGTGCGCGAGCGTGAACGCGTCACGGATGTGGACGCGCTGCTTGCGGGCTGCACCGAACGCACCAAGCTGGTCTTCATCGCCAACCCCAACAACCCCACGGGCACCATGATCGGTGCCGCCGAGGTGGCGCGTCTGGCGGATGGCATCCCAAAAGGGGCGCTTTTGGTGCTGGATGGGGCCTATGCCGAATATGTCGAAGGCTTCGATGCAGGCGCTTCGCTGGTGGCCGAGCGTGACAATGTCTTCATGACCCGCACCTTCTCCAAGATCTATGGTCTTGGCGGTGCGCGCATCGGCTGGGGCTATGGCCCGCAGGAAATCATCGACGTTCTGAACCGCCTGCGTGGACCGTTCAACGTCTCGACCACCGCGCTGGCTGCGGCCGAGGCTTCGGTGCGGGATACCGATTATGTCGACCGCTGCCGCGCGGAAAACGCCAAATGGCGCGGTTGGCTGGCCGAGGCACTGGCTGAACTCGGGGTGCCGTCGGATACCTCCTGCACCAATTTCATCCTCGCGCGCTTTGCCAGCCAGTCAGAGGCCGAGGCCTGTGATGATTACCTCAAGGCGCAGGGGCTGATCGTGCGACGGGTGGCGGGCTACAACCTGCCCAATGCGCTGCGCATCACCATCGGCGACGAGGCCGCCTGCCGCGCGGTTGCTGCCGCGGTCAAAGCCTTCAAGGCCGGGCAGGGCGCAGCATGAGCGCGCCGGTCTACAACCGTGTCGCGTTGATCGGGCTGGGGCTGATTGCCTCTTCGATGTTCTGGGCGATGAAGCGGGCCGGGTTGGCGGGTGAGGTCACGGGCTATGCTCGCAGCGCCGAAACCCGGGACACTGCCCGGCGCATCGGGCTGTGTGATCGCGTCTGTGACAGCGCCGCCGAGGCTGTGGAGGGCGCCGATCTGGTGGTCCTTTGTGTGCCGGTCGGCGCCATGGGCGCGGTGATGCAGGATATTGCGAGCGTGCTGAAACCCGGCGCCACCGTGTCTGATGTCGGCTCGGTGAAGGCCCATGTGATCGAGGCTGTCGCGCCGCATATCCCCGATGGCGTGCATTTCGTCCCGGCGCACCCTTTGGCGGGGACTG
The DNA here is from genome assembly GCF_041008745.1 of Pseudophaeobacter sp. 1A09344. Lineage (NCBI taxonomy): Bacteria > Pseudomonadati > Pseudomonadota > Alphaproteobacteria > Rhodobacterales > Roseobacteraceae > Pseudophaeobacter > Pseudophaeobacter sp. 1A09344. Next base: position 206,853 of record NZ_JAXGFS010000005.1, on the reverse strand, counting down.
AGCATTCCGGGCCCGAGGCAGGCTTTGCCGAACTGTTTGATAATCGGTGGAGCCTTCTGGTTCCAGTCGAAGGCTCCGACCCCGATGCCGTGCAGCGCCTGCGCGAGCTGTGGGAGGGGATGGGCGCCAATGTCGATGAGATGGATGCGGATCACCACGATCTGGTGCTGGCTGTCACCAGCCACGCGCCGCACCTTATTGCCTATACTATGGTGGGGGTTGCTGACGATTTGCGCCGAGTGACCGACAGCGAGGTGATCAAATATTCGGCTGCTGGTTTCCGGGACTTTACCCGGATCGCAGCCTCGGACCCGACCATGTGGCGCGATGTGTTCCTGACCAACAAGGACGCGACGCTGGAAATCCTGGGCCGTTTCACCGAGGAGCTTTTCGCCCTGCAAAGGGCGATCCGCACCGGCGACGGGGAGCATCTGCACCAGTATTTCACCCGCACCCGCGCCATCCGCCGCGGGATCATCGAGGCGGGGCAGGATACGGATGCACCGGATTTCGGACGGGCAAAGAAGACATGATCGCCCGGGCTGCTTTTGCGCTGGGCCTTTTGTTGGCCGATGCCGCCGCTGCAACGGCGCCAGAGGACTCCTTGCGTCCGGCCGGGCGCCCGGCAGGCATTGCAGCCGCACCGGGCCCCGAACTTGATGTCTCTACCTTGGCTGGGCCCGAGCTGATGAGGCCACAAGGGCGGCCGATGTCAGAGCAAACCTTAGCCGTGGCGGCGCTGGGTGCGGTCACGTTGCCCGACGTCGGGCCGGGCAGTTCGTTGCGCCCCAGCCTGCGCCCCGATGCCATTGTTCAGCAGGTGCTGTTCAAGCGGCGCAAGCTGCGTAAAACCTCGGTCTGCGGCGATATTGATATTCAGGGAGAGCCGGTTGGCTCTGTCGTCGGCTCTCTACCGGGCTGCGGTGCGAAATCGGCGGTCCGGGTGTCCTCGGTCGCGGGTGTGCAGCTTAGCAAGAAATCGGTGATGACCTGCGATATGGCGAAATCGCTGAACCGCTGGGTCGAACGGGACGTGGAAAAGGCATTTGGCCGCCGCAACCGCGTAGTGTCGCTGCGAGTGGCTGCGCATTATTCCTGCCGCACACGCAACAACCGTCCGGGCGCGCGCATCTCGGAGCATGGCAAGGGCAAGGCGATCGATATTTCCGGCTTCACCCTGGAAGATGGTGAGACGATCACCGTTTTGGAAGGCTGGCAGAAGCGGCGCACCCGCAGGAAGTTGCGCAAGATCTGGAAGGCGGCTTGTGGGCCCTTTGGCACGGTACTAGGGCCTGACGCGGATCGCTATCACAAGGATCACTTCCATCTGGACGTGGCGCGCCACCGGGGTGGATCCTACTGCCGTTGACCGGGTTAGACCCGTGAGGGATGCCGACTGGCTCCTTCAGTAGAGCGTGATACGCGGAGCCGCGCCCAGTGGCAGCGGGCCAAGGTACATCTGACCGTCGGTGATCGACAGCGCAATGTCGAGATCCTGTTCGCGGCCATGCATCTGAGCCAGCAGCCCCAGGATCCGTTCGGTGCCACTGCGCAGGCGGGCAGGGAGCAGGCCGGAGCGTTCTGCAAGCCGTAGCAGGCCACGCCAATTCTCTGCCCTGATATCCACCTTACCGCTCATCCGGCCAGCCTCGTCCACATCCACGCTGCCATTGGCCCGCAGGGCAAGGGTGCCCCAATGCGCCTCTGCCTGCGTCAGGGTGATCCGGCGCGGTTGCGGGCGGCGCAGTTCCAGCACGCGTCGGTCCCATGCAGTGTCAAAAAGGACATCCGCCGCGAGCGTGACATCGGTCAGGCTGGGTGGCAGCTCTTCGGCTGAGATCAGCATCCGTTGCAATCTGCCGCGGGGGGTCAGCGTCTCTGCCCGGGCCGAAATGCGATAGCTCTCCGTGTCCCCCGTTCGGGTCATGTCCAGGCTAAAGGCAGGGGCGGATAGCAGGACCTTACCCGCCCGCGATATCTTCCACTCTGCCGCCTGCAGTGACATCCGTTCCAGTGACATGGCTGATCCGGGCGCGAGCTGCAAGTCCGCCTGCAAGTCCGCAGCCTGCAGGACTGCTGTCTTATCATAGTGCGACAGGCGCTGCGGGGCGGGGGGAAACTGCAGCGTCACCTCCTGCGGCTTCAGGGGAAGGCTGTAGAGGCTGATCCAGTCCGCGCTCCAGGCGGCGCCGGTTCCGGGGTCGGCCAGCGTTGGATGCAGGATGCGCGTCCGGTGCGCTGTCGGGAAACCGGAACTTTCCAGCGCAGCGTATTCCGCCAGCCAACCCTGCCGTTCCTGTTCGCCGAACCATTGGGCAATACCGCTGCGCAGGCCCCAGGCGCTGGCGGCCCAATACAGGCTCCACACCAGCCCGGCAGCCACCAGAAGTTTCACAACGCGCATGCCAAAGACCCTCTTTTGCCCGGAGCAGATTTGCTGTTTACAGACAGGGATCAGAAAGGACCAGTTGTCATGACCATGTGGGTGTTCGGATACGGATCACTGTTGTGGAACCCGGGATTTCCCGTCGCGCGCCGCGAGATCGCGACGCTGCAGGGCTATGCGCGCTCCTTCTGCATGAGTTCGGTTCACCATCGCGGCACTGAAGAGAAACCGGGTCTGGTTCTGGCACTGGATGAGGTCGCCGGGGCTCATTGCACGGGCCTTGCTCTGGCGGTGGAAAACGGCGCTGAAACCGAGACGCTGGATTATCTGCGCGAGCGTGAGCTGATCTCCTCGGCCTATGTCGAGCGGGATCTGGAGGTGGAGCTGCACACCGGGGATCTCGTCACTGCGGTGACCTATGTGATCGACCCCCATCATGTGCAGTACTGCGGCGGGATGAGCCTTGAGGAACAAGCCCGGATCATTGCCCATGCGGTGGGCGGACGGGGCCCCAACACCGAATACCTCTATAATACCGCAAGCCATCTGGCAGAGATCGGGCTGAATGATGAAGATCTGGACTGGCTGGCGGGGCGCGTGCGGCAGATCACAGCATAAAGCCTTGGCCTTGCACTCTCTTTCCCTGTAGGCTTCAGGCGCGACAAGAGCACTGAAAGAGGCAGGAGCCCCTTAATATGGCGCAGCCAGACGGTAAGATCAGGCCCCAGTTTTCCCAACCGGTCCGACAGGTCATTCTGATGCTGATTGCATTGGGGCTTGCCGGGTTTGGCGCCTTTGTTGCGCTGCCACGTGTGCTGCCGGTGTTTCAGGCCAACCCCTGGCTCAACGGGTTTATTCTTTTCGTCTTCGTGATCGGGGTGCTGGCCTGTTTCTGGCAGGTCGTGCAGCTGATCGGCTCGGTGCGCTGGATCGAAAGCTTTGCCGGCGGCGGCAGCCGCGGCGAAGACCGACCGCCGTCGATGCTGGCGCCGCTGGCCTCGCTCCTGCGGTCGCGGGGGGCGCGGATGCAGCTTGGCTCTTCCTCGACCCGCTCGATCCTGGATTCCGTGGCAACGCGGATCGATGAAGACCGGGAGATTACCCGCTATATCGTCAACCTTCTGATTTTTCTTGGTCTTTTGGGTACGTTCTATGGTCTGGCGACTACGGTTCCGGCGGTTGTAGATACCATTCGCAGCCTTGCCCCGCAGGAGGGCGAAGAAAGCCTGACCATCTTTAACCGGCTGATGACCGGGCTTGAGGCGCAGCTGGGCGGCATGGGTGTTGCTTTTGCCTCTTCCCTTCTGGGGCTTGCCGGGTCGCTCATCGTCGGCCTTTTGGAGCTTTTTGCCGGGCACGGCCAGAACCGGTTCTATCGCGAGCTGGAAGAGTGGCTGTCCTCCTTTACCCGTGTCAGCTTTTCTTCGGGCGAGGATGGGGCCGGGGACAGCGGGATCGTCTCCGAGGTGCTGGATACAATGGCCGAGCAGATGGATGCCCTGCAGGGCATGTTCGCCGAAACCGCACAGGGCCGCGTCGCGGTCGAGGAAAAACTCTCGCAGCTGGTCGATAGTATCAACGACATGAACCAGCGTCAGGAACAGAATGAAACGCTGAGCGCGGCCTTGGAGCGGGTGGCTGTCGGGCAGGAAACCCTGACCGAAATAATGCGCGCCCATGGCGACGTGGGCCTTGATGCCGAAAGCCGCATGCGGCTGCGCTCGATCGACGTGCAGATGCTGCGCATCCTTGAGGAAATTTCGGCCGGTCGACAGGAAAGCCTGGCCGAATTGCGCAAGGATATCGACCTGATGGTCAAGGCCTTTGCACCGCCACGGGGCGGCCAGCGCGCAGCCAAGGCCGCCTCTCAGGACGAGGGTTGACCCATGGCCCTGTCCCGGCGCACTGGGCAACGGTTCCAGGCCTCGATCTGGCCGGGCTTCGTCGATGCGATGACCGGGCTTTTGCTGGTGCTGATGTTCGTGCTGACCATTTTCATGGTGGTGCAATCGGTTCTGCGCGAGACCATCACCGGACAGGAAAGCGAGCTGGACGAACTCTCGTCCGAGGTACAGGCGCTGGCCAATGCGCTGGGGCTTGAGGAACGTTCGAACAACCTTCTGACCGCCCGGCTGGGCGCGCTCACCGCGACGCTGAGCACGACGCAGGACGAACTTCAGCAGGCCGAGGGACAGATTGCCGAGCAGAAATCGCTGATTGCGTCGCTCACCTCTGAGCGGGACGCGCGGGTTGCTGATCTGGAGGCCGCGCGTAGCCGCATCACTGCCTTTGAGGCGCAGGTAGCCGCCCTGATCGCCGATCAGGAGGCCGCAACGGCGGAAATCGCGGATCTGAGCGCGGAGCGGGAACAGCTGGAGGCGGACAGGGCTGAGTTGCTGAGCGAGCAGGAAGCCTTGAACCTGGCGCTGGCGCAGGCTCGTGATGAAATCGATGCCGGTGTCGAAGCGGCGAGGCTGGCTGCGGCCCGGCGCGAGGCGCTGGAGGCGATGATCGCTGATTTGCAGGCGGAAGGCACGGCGCAAGAGGCTCAGCTGGCCGATCTGAAAGACCAGCTGAGCGAAGAAGAAACTGCCCGTCTGGCCGAAGCTGCGGCGGCTGAGGCCCTGCGCAAGAAACTGGAAGGCGCTGACGCCGAACTGACCGCCATGACCCTGTCGCTGGAGGCGCAACGCCAGCGGGCCGAGGATACGCTAACCCTTCTGGCCACCGCCGAGGCTGCCAAGGCGCAGCTGGACAGCCAGTTGGAAGAGGCGCTTGCCACGCTGGAAGCCGCCCGCGCGCAATCGCGGGAACGAGACGAATTGGCCGAGCGGCTGACCCGGGTTCTGGCGCAGATGGAGGTCAGCCAGTCCGAGGCCGAAGCGCGGGTCAGCGCCCTTGAGGCGGAACTCGACCGGGTGCGGACCGATACCGACACAACCCGCGCAAGTCTGACTGCAGATCTGCAGGCCGCCCGGCAAGAGGCCGCCCGCACCCGTGACGAGTTGGAAGCGGAACTGGCGCGGCAGCAGGCGGCCTCGGTCGAGACGCAATCACAGTATGAAGACCAGCTTGCCCAGCTTCAGGCAAACCACGCCAGGGCCCGGGCGGATCTGGAAGCGGCGCTGAGCGCGGCCGAAGACAAGGCCGACGCAGAGCGGCGTGCCCTGGAACAACAGCTGGCCGAGGTTCGGGCGGATGCTGCCAGCCTGCAGGCCGGGCTTGAGGCACAGTTGCAGCAGGCCCGCGCTGATCTTGCCGCTGCCCGCAGCGCTGCCAGTTCCACTGCAGAGGACCGGGCTGCGGTGGAGCAACGTCTGCTGACTGCGCTGGAAGCACTGGAAAACGCCCGCGCGGCGGCCAGCGATACGGATGTCCTGCAACAGCGCTTGCTTGCTGCGCTCAATGCCCAGAAGGAGGCAGAGACTAGCGCCGAGGGGCAGCGCAACCTTGCAGAGGAACGCGCCGCGCTGCTGGCGCAGGCCCGCGCAGCACTTGCCGATCAGAAACAGCTATCGACCAAGGCGCAGCGCGAGGCGGCACTGCTGAACCAGCAGATCGCAGCCCTGCGTGAACAGCTGGGTAGCCTGCAGGCCATTCTGGACGATTATCAGGCGCGTGATGCAGCGCAGCAGGTGCAGTTGCAGAACCTGGGTCAGGATCTGAACGCCGCGCTGGCCCGCGCCGCCTCGGAAGAGCGCAAGCGCCGGATACTGGAAGAGCAGGAGCGCAAGCGGCTGGAGGCTGAGGCGGCAGCTCTGGCCGACAAGGCGCAGGATCTGGAGCGCTACCGGTCGGAGTTCTTCGGGCGGCTGCGGGATGTTCTGGGCAGCCAGGATGGTGTGCGGATTGAGGGTGACCGTTTCGTCTTTGCCTCCGAAGTTCTGTTCGCTCCGGCAAGCGCCGAGCTGTCGGAGGCGGGCAAGGCGGAAATCGCCAAGGTTGCCCGTATCCTGCAAAGCGTGGCCGCTGCGATCCCGCCAGAGATCAACTGGATCATCCGAGTCGATGGCCATACCGACAACACGACCCTTCTGGGGCATCCGAAGTTCAAGGATAACTGGGAGCTTAGCCAGGGGCGGGCACTGTCGGTGGTGCGCTACATGATTGATGCGCTTGGCATTCCGCCGGGGCGGCTGGCGGCGAATGGGTTTGGCGAATATCAGCCTGTCAACACTGCCGACACGCCAGAAGCCCGCGCCCAGAACCGGCGGATCGAGTTGAAGTTCACCGAACGCTAGGGCCGGGCGAAAGGGCGCGGATCAGTCGATCCGGATCGGCTGGATGATCCGGTCCACTTCTGCCCCGTCGCGCATCAATCGGGCAATCCCGGTATAAAGCCCGGCAGGCCAGGCTGCCCGGCGCAGACGTTTGCCCGCAGCGCGGAAGAATTGCGCCTGATCCTTTTTCAGAGTGGCCTTCTGATCGATCATTTTGCCGCCCGGCCCGTCAATGGTAAGGGTAAGGGTGTCGCCCTCCCGTCCACCAAAGGCATAGGCCCAGAACACCATCGCAGGCGCATCCTTTGCCAGCATCCCTCCCTTCGCCGCAGTGGTACCGGATTTGATCGCGTCATAGGCCGGAACACCGGTGCTGAACCCGGCACCGAGGAAGCCACCAGCCTCATAAGCAACTGGCTGCGCCCACAGGGAGGCGCCGGATGCGGTGCCGCAGGCGGCGCTGCTATCTGGCTGGAAGGGGTCGACAACCGCGCCATCCTTGCGCAGCGACAGATGCAGGTGCGGGAATTGCGTCTTGCCGGAGAGGCCAATCTCGCCCAGGGCGGTTCCAGCGGCCACCCGGTCGCCCTTGGCGACGCGGAGCGAGCCGCGCTTCATATGACAATACTGGGTTTCCCAGCCGCCCGCGTGGCGCAGCACCAGACCGTTGCCGCATTCTCGGTCCTTGATCTCGGAAGCGTTTGCCTTGGTCGCGTATTGATCCGGCATGCCATCGCGCAACCCTGCAACGATCCCGTCTGCGGCGGCACGCACCGTGACGCCGGTCTGCATGTCCGAAAGGTAGGGCAGGGCGATATCCGTGCCCTTGTGCCCGTCATAAGTCAGGCCGTTGCAGGTGAAATCCTGCGCCCCGGGGCCGGGATCCCGGTCGACGTTTTGCTGAATGTGGCAGCTGTCGCCCAGCACGCAGTCGATGGGCCAGTCCAATGCGAAATCGCCCGCCGCAACGGGTGCGGCGAGCGATGAAAACAGCGCGAAAAGCGTGCGATACATTATTCTGCGGTCAGCAGCGGCGGCTTGTTACCGGAAATCCGGGGCTTGCCTGGGCCTTCAAGGCGCAGGTCGATCTTGCCGTCCTTGATGCCAACCTTGACGAGACCGCCCTTGGTTAGCTTGCCGAACAGCAGTTCCTCGGCCAGCGGTTTCTTGATGTACTCCTGAATGACCCGGCCCAGCGGACGCGCACCCATCTTGTCGTCATAGCCCTTCTCGGCCAGCCATTCGGCAGCCTTGCGGGTCAGTTCGATCGACACGTTGCGGTCCATCAGCTGCGCCTCAAGCTGCAGTACAAATTTCTCGACAACCTGCAGAATGACCTCTTTGGGCAGCGGCGCGAAGGAGATCACCGCGTCCAGACGGTTGCGGAACTCCGGGGTGAAGGTCCGCTCGATGGCGGCGGTGTCTTCGCCCTCGCGGCGGTCGCGACCAAAGCCGATGGCGGCCTTCGCCATATCCGAGGCGCCGGCGTTGGAGGTCATGATCAGAACCACGTTGCGGAAGTTCACGGTGCGGCCGTTGTGATCGGTCAGCTGCCCGTTATCCATCACCTGCAACAGGATGTTGAAGACATCCGGGTGCGCCTTTTCGATTTCATCCAGCAGCAGCACGCAATGCGGATGCTGATCGACGCCATCGGTCAGAAGACCGCCCTGATCAAAGCCGACATAGCCCGGAGGCGCGCCGATCAGGCGGGAGACCGCGTGTTTCTCCATGTATTCCGACATGTCAAAGCGCAGCAGTTCCACACCCAGCGTATCGGCCAGCTGTTTGGCGACCTCGGTCTTGCCGACACCGGTGGGGCCCGCAAAGAGGTAGTTGCCGATGGGCTTTTCCGGCTCCCGCAGGCCAGCGCGCGCCAGTTTGATGGCGCTGGACAGCGCGTCGATGGCATCGTCCTGACCGAAAACAACGCGTTTGAGCGATTTCTCCAGATCCTTGAGCACCTCTGCATCGTCCTTGGACACGCTCTTGGGCGGGATGCGGGCGATCTTGGCGACGACGGCTTCAACCTCTTTGACGCCGATGGTCTTGCGACGCTTGTCTTCGGGCACCAGATGCTGCGCGGCGCCGGCCTCATCGATCACGTCGATGGCCTTGTCCGGCAGTTTGCGGTCGTTGATGTAACGCGCCGACAGCTCCACCGCCGATTTGATCGCATCGGTGGTGAATTTGACGCTGTGGTGTTCCTCGAAATAAGGTTTCAGGCCCTTCAGGATCTCAATGGCGTCTTCGACGGTGGGTTCGTTCACGTCGATCTTCTGGAACCGGCGCGACAGGGCGCGGTCTTTTTCAAAGTGCTGACGGAACTCCTTGTAGGTGGTGGAGCCCATGGTGCGCAGTTTGCCGCCCTGAAGCGCAGGCTTCAGCAGGTTAGAGGCATCCATGGCGCCGCCAGATGTGGCGCCAGCGCCGATCACCGTGTGGATCTCGTCGATGAAGAGAACCGCGTCGGGGTGTTGTTCCAGCTCGGTCACGACCGCTTTCAGGCGTTCCTCGAAATCACCACGATAACGGGTGCCGGCCAGCAGCGCGCCCATGTCGAGCGAATAGATGGTGGTCTCGGAGAGAACCTCCGGCACCTCACCCTGCACGATCTTGCGCGCCAGACCTTCGGCGATGGCGGTCTTGCCAACGCCGGGATCACCAACCAGCAGCGGGTTGTTCTTGCGGCGGCGGCACAGCACCTGAATGCAGCGCTCCACTTCATGGCTGCGGCCGATCAGCGGATCGATGTCGCCTTCGCGGGATTTCGCGTTGAGATCGACGCAATACTTGGCCAGCGCACTTTCCTTATTTTCGCCCTCGGCGGCCTGCGGCTGTGGTTCTTCTTCAGCCTCGTGAGCGCCGGAAACCGGGCGCGGTTCGCCAAATGCAGGATCCTTGGCCACACCATGGGCGATGAAGTTCACCGCGTCATAGCGGGTCATGTCCTGATCCTGAAGGAAATAGGCGGCATCGCTTTCGCGCTCGGCAAAGATCGCAACCAGCACGTTGGCGCCGGTGACTTCGGTGCGGCCCGAGCTTTGGACATGGATCGCAGCCCGCTGGATCACCCGCTGGAATGCCGCGGTGGGCACAGCTTCGGAGCCGTCAATATCGGTAACCAGGTTCGACAGATCCTCATCCACGAATTCCACCAGGGCCGTTCGCAATTCGCCGAGGTCGACGCTGCAGGCGCGCATTACGCGGGCTGCGTCGGGTTCGTCCAGCAGCGCCAGCAGCAGATGCTCCAGCGTTGCGAATTCGTGTCGCCGCTCATTCGCCAGCGCCAGCGCTGCGTGAATGGCTTGTTCCAATGTGCTCGAGAATGAAGGCACGGGCGTGCTCCTCTGTCTTGGGTTGAGGGGGGCGGGGCGGCGTATTTACCATCCTTCCCCACTCTCAACCATGGCCTCATAGTATTAGAGTTTGGTTGATAGACCGCCGGCTTCAAGCGCTTTCTTTTATTTTTCGGTCACATTTCTTGTTGCTAAGCCGGAAATGATACACGCCAGAGGTCAGAAATTGTCCTTTCTGCGCCGGATTTCTGTAAAGACATCAACGTCTTCAGCGTTCTGCATGGCCATCGATTCCTTAACGCTGGAAAGATGGGCACGCAGGAAGGGATTTGTGTCCAATTCCAGTTGCAGCGTAGAGGGCACGGTTGGCTCGCCCGCCGCGCGGGCGGTGTCGATCTGCGCGATGCGGGTCTTGAGGGCGTCGTTGTCCGGGTCGATCGTAATGGCAAAGGCGGCATTGGCCTGGGTGTATTCATGGCCGGAATAAACCACGGTTTCGGGAGGCAGGGCGGCGAGCCGCGACAGGCTGTTCCACATCTGCTCGGGCGTGCCTTCGAAGAGGCGGCCACAGCCAAGCGCCATCAGGCTGTCAGCGGTAAAGACGGCGTTGCTGTCCGGGATGTAAAAGGCGATGTGGCCAACGGTGTGGCCGGAAACATCCAGCACCTGAACCTCGTGACCGAACAAATCGAAGCTTTCACCATCCTGTACAGCGCGATCCAGATCTGGCAGCCGGTGCGCATCTGCGGCCGCGCCAGTCACCGAGGCGCCATAGGTGCTGCACAGCTCCTTGGTTCCGTCGATATGGTCCCAGTGGTGATGGGTCAGCAGGATCTCGTCCAGTCCCCATCCGCGCTTCTTAAGGGCGGCGGTGATGGCGGCAGGATCCGGAGCGTCAACCAGTGCGGTGCGCCCCGATGCGGCGTCATGCAGCAGGAAGGCGTAGTTGTCAGAGAGGCAGGGAACGGTGACGATCTCAAGGGGCATGGTCATTCGCTTTTTCATTGTTAGACTGCCCCCAGAGTGACCCAAGCAGCAGGCGCCCGCAATGCATCTTGATGTTCAGGATCTGAGGAACTTCTACTACCGCAGTACCCTTGGCCGGGCCGCGCAGGCGGCAATCCGGGCGCGCCTGTTGCAGATGTGGCCCGATGCGACGGGGCAGACTGTTGTGGGCTTTGGCTTTGCCGCGCCGCTGCTGCGTCCCTATCTGGCGGATGCGCGGCGGGTGATGGCGATGATGCCGGGGCCGCAGGGGGTGATGCAATGGCCGGCGGGCATGCCGAATGTGTCGGTTCTGTGCGAAGAGGTCAGCTGGCCTATCGAAACCGGGCGCGTCGACCGGTTGGTGATGCTGCACGGGCTGGAGACCTCTGAACGCCCGTCGGATCTGCTGGAGGAAGCCTGGCGCGCGCTTGGCCCCGGCGGGCGGGCGATTTTCATTGTTCCAAACAGGGCAGGGTTCTGGGCGCGGTCGGACAAGACGCCCTTTGGATATGGGCGCCCCTATACGCTGACACAGCTGGAAAACCAGCTGCGGCTGCACCAGTTCACCATCGAGCAGCATACGGCGGCGCTTTACCGACTGCCGAGTTCCCGGCGGTTCTGGCTGAAATCCGGCGCGCTGCTGGAAAAGATGGGGCGGCGCCTGCCGGCGGTGCTGGCAGGAGGAGTGATCCTGGTCGAGGTCAGCAAGCAGACCCATCAGCAAAAGGGGCTGATGACCCGCGTCAAACGCAGCAACCCGATCCGGGTGCTGGAAGGGCTGTCGAACCCGGTTGCAGAACCAGCCTGACCCGCGCCATGCCCCCGTGCCGATGGCCGCAGCCATGCACAGGGCGCAATGCTAACGGTGATTCCCGCAGGTGCCCTGCCGGGGGCGTGGCGTGCTCATTCTGCGGCAAAACTGCACGAAGGGGGAACAAATGCCGTTTTTTGACCCTCAGGAATCGCAATTCGATGAAGAACTTGTTCATTTTTTGTAGCCTGTTGCGGGGGCAAAGGGCCGCAGTTCCGCTAAGGCATTGAAAACACTTAACTCGGTCATTTTGCCGTTACCGTTATAGGCAGTTGATAGGTTGGGAACGCTCTGCTACATCCACGCTGATTTCGATGGCCTGCCACGCTGGTGGGCTGACTCACACCCCCGGGTGCTGCCTGACGCAGGTATGCAGACCGGGGCCAAAATAATATCGGAAGGGTGGACGTGTCCGAACCAGCTTCGATTTCTGCAGGCATCGCCGCGCGCTATGCCACAGCGGTCTTTGAGATCGCTGACGAGAACAAGGCGCTCGACAGCCTTGAGACCAGCATCAATGACCTGGCAGCTGCCCTGGCTGACAGCGAAGACCTTCAAAACCTGATCAGCTCGCCTCTGGTGACGCGCGAAGAGCAGGCCGCCGCAATCGATGCGGTCAGCACCAAGATGGGGTTGGACCCCACCTTGCGCAACACCCTGTCGCTGATGGCTGCGAAACGCCGCCTGTTCGTGGTGCCAGCTCTGATCGACTCCCTGCGCGCCAGCCTGGCTGAAGCACGTGGCGAAGTGACCGCAGAGGTCACCTCGGCCAAGGCGCTGACCAAGACCCAAAGCGAAAAGCTGGCCAAGACTCTGGCCGAGCGCGTGGGCAAGAAGGTTACCATCAATGCAACCGTCGATGAGAGCATCATTGGCGGTCTTGTCGTTAAAGTGGGTTCGAAGATGATCGATAGCTCGATCCGCTCCAAGCTCAACTCCCTACAGAATGCAATGAAAGAGGTCGGATAAATGGGTATCCAAGCAGCAGAGATTTCTGCGATCCTGAAAGACCAAATCAAGAATTTTGGTCAAGAAGCAGAGGTGGCCGAAATCGGCCGCGTGCTGAGCGTCGGTGACGGTATCGCCCGTGTGTACGGCCTCGACAACGTCCAGGCCGGCGAAATGGTCGAGTTCCCGGGCGGCATCATGGGCATGGCGCTGAACCTCGAAGCCGACAACGTCGGTATCGTGATCTTCGGCTCGGACCGCGACATTAAAGAAGGTGACACCGTCAAGCGCACCAACTCGATCGTGGACGTTCCCGTTGGCCCCGAACTGCTGGGCCGCGTTGTTGACGGTCTGGGCAACCCGCTGGACGGCAAGGGCCCCATCAACGCCAAAGAGCGCGGCATTGCCGACTCCAAGGCACCGGGCATCATCCCGCGTAAATCGGTTCACGAGCCGATGGCAACCGGCCTGAAATCGGTTGACGCGATGATCCCGATCGGCCGTGGCCAGCGTGAGCTGATCATTGGTGACCGTCAGACCGGTAAGACCGCCGTTGCTCTTGACGCGGTTCTGAACCAGAAAGTCTACAACGACGCCGCAGGCGACGACGAGTCCAAGAAACTGTACTGCGTCTACGTTGCTGTCGGTCAGAAGCGTTCCACCGTTGCCCAGCTGGTTAAGAAGCTGGAAGAAAGCGGCGCGATGGAATACTCGATCGTGGTTGCCGCAACCGCGTCCGACCCGGCTCCTCTGCAGTTCCTGGCACCCTATGCCGCAACCGCGATGGCCGAATACTTCCGCGACAACGGTAAGCACGGCCTGATCATCTATGATGACCTGTCCAAGCAAGCGGTTGCTTATCGTCAGATGTCCCTGCTGCTGCGTCGTCCGCCGGGACGTGAAGCTTACCCGGGTGACGTTTTCTACCTGCACTCCCGTCTGCTGGAACGTTCCGCGAAGCTGAACGAAGACTTCGGCTCCGGTTCGCTGACCGCTCTGCCCGTCATCGAAACCCAGGGCGGCGACGTGTCCGCGTTTATTCCGACCAACGTGATCTCGATCACCGACGGTCAGATCTTCCTGGAAACCGAACTGTTCTACCAGGGCATCCGTCCTGCTGTGAACACCGGTCTGTCGGTTTCGCGTGTGGGCTCCTCGGCTCAGACCGACGCGATGTCTTCGGTTGCCGGTCCGGTTAAGCTGTCGCTGGCTCAGTACCGCGAAATGGCGGCCTTTGCGCAGTTCGGTTCCGACCTCGACGCTGCAACCCAGCAGCTGCTGGCCCGTGGTGCGCGCCTGACCGAGCTGATGAAGCAGCCGCAGTACTCGCCGCTGACCAACTCGGAAATCGTCTGCATCATCTTTGCTGGCACCAACGGTTACCTCGACAACGTCGACGTCAAGGACGTTGGCCGGTACGAAGCCGAACTGCTGAGCTTCCTGCGCGGCAAGAAGGCTGACTTCCTGCAGTGGATCACCGACGAAGACCCCAAATTCAAAAAGGGTGAGCCGGTCGAAAAAATGAAGGCGGTACTCGACGAATTCGCTGCCGACTTCGCGTAAGGAGATAAGGCAGTGCCAAATCTCAAGGACCTGAAAAACAGGATCGCGAGTGTCAAAAGCACTCGTAAGATCACAAAAGCCATGCAAATGGTGGCTGCGGCGAAACTTCGCCGCGCCCAGGAAGCTGCCGAAGACAGCCGTCCCTATGCCAAGCGGTTCAACGCCGTTATGGCATCTCTGGCAGCCTCGGTCGGCGACAGCGAAGCAGCGCCCAAGCTGCTTCGTGGCACCGGAAGCGATCAGGTACAGCTGCTTGTCGTTTTGACAGCCGAGCGTGGACTGTGTGGTGGCTTCAACGCCAACATCGCCAAGCTGGCCCGTCAAAAGGCAGCTGAGCTGAAAGCGGCAGGCAAGACGGTCAAGATCCTGACCGTTGGCAAAAAAGGCCGCGACGCGTTGCGTCGTGACTTTGAAGCCGATTTTGTCGGTCACGTGGACCTGAGCGAGGTCAAGCGTCTTGGCTATGCCGATGCGCAGGGCATCGCAAAGGACATCCTGACCCGCTTTGACGCTGGTGAATTCGACGTCGCGACGATCTTCTACTCGGAGTTCGTCAACGTCGTGACACAGGTGCCGACGGCACAGCAGATCATTCCGGCCTCTTACGAGGGCGGCGAAGCCGAAGAAGCCTCGGCGGTATATGACTACGAACCCAGCGAAGAGGCGATTCTCGCCGACTTGCTGCCTCGTGGCGTATCCACCCAGATCTTTTCGGCGCTGCTGGAAAATGGCGCATCCGAACAGGGTGCCCGGATGAGCGCGATGGACAATGCGACACGCAACGCGGGCGATATGATCGACCAGCTGACCATCGAGTTTAACCGTTCCCGCCAGGCCGTGATCACCAACGAGCTGATTGAAATTATTTCGGGCGCCGAGGCGCTCTAAGAGACAACCGGAGACCAACAAATGGCAAATGCAAAAGGCAAGGTGGTTCAGATCATCGGCGCCGTTGTCGACGTCCAGTTCGACGATGACCTGCCCGCGATCCTGAACGCCCTCAACACCGACAACAACGGTAAGAATCTGGTTCTGGAAGTTGCGCAGCACCTGGGCGAAAACACCGTCCGTACCATCGCAATGGACGCAACCGAAGGTCTGGTTCGCGGTCAGGAAGTCACCGACACCGGCGCGCCGATCTCGATCCCCGTTGGTAACGCGACCCTGGGCCGTATTCTGAACGTCGTCGGCGAGCCCGTTGACGAAAAGGGCCCGGTGACAGCCGAAGAAACCCGTCCGATCCACGCGGCGGCGCCTGAGTTCAACGAACAGTCGACCGAGTCGGAAATCCTGGTGACAGGCATCAAGGTCATCGACCTTCTGGCGCCTTACTCCAAGGGTGGTAAGATCGGCCTCTTCGGCGGCGCTGGCGTGGGCAAGACCGTTCTCATCATGGAACTGATCAACAACATCGCAAAGGTGCACTCGGGCTTCTCCGTGTTCGCCGGTGTTGGTGAGCGGACCCGTGAAGGTAACGACCTTTACCACGAGATGATCGAATCCAACGTGATTAAGCCCGACAACCTGTCGGAATCGCAGGTTGCGCTGGTTTACGGTCAGATGAACGAACCTCCGGGAGCCCGTGCGCGTGTTGCGCTGACCGGTCTGACCCTGGCGGAACAGTTCCGTGACCAGTCCGGTACCGACGTTCTGTTCTTCGTGGACAACATCTTCCGCTTTACCCAAGCCGGTTCCGAGGTTTCGGCTCTGCTTGGCCGTATCCCCTCCGCTGTGGGCTACCAGCCGACGCTGGCGACCGACATGGGTGCGATGCAGGAGCGTATTACCTCCACCAAGAACGGCTCGATCACTTCGATCCAGGCTGTGTACGTTCCCGCGGATGACCTTACCGACCCCGCACCGGCAACCACCTTTGCTCACCTCGATGCGACCACGGTTCTTAACCGTGCCATCTCCGAGCTCGGCATCTACCCGGCTGTGGACCCGCTCGACTCCTCGTCGCGCCTGATGGACCCGCAGATCGTTGGCGAAGAGCACTACGCAGTGGCTTCCGACGTTCAGCAGATCCTCCAGCGCTACAAGTCGCTGCAGGACATCATCGCGATCCTTGGTATGGACGAACTGTCCGAGGAAGATAAGCTGACCGTGGCCCGTGCCCGTAAGATCCAGCGCTTCCTGTCCCAGCCGTTCGACGTTGCGAAAGTGTTCACCGGTTCTGATGGTGTGCAGGTTCCGCTGGAAGACACCATTGCCTCGTTCAAGGCAGTTGTGGCCGGCGAATACGACCACCTGCCCGAAGGCGCCTTCTACATGGTTGGCGGCATCGAAGAGGTGAAGGCAAAAGCCGAGAAAATGGCTGCTGAGGCGGCCTAAGGAGGGCCCTGATGGCTGATACCATGCAATTCGACCTCGTGAGCCCGGAGCGGAGCCTTGCTTCGCTTCAGGTGAGCGCGGTTCAGATCCCCGGCGCGGAAGGCGACATGACGGCTATGCCGATGCATGCGCCGACCATCACCACGCTGCGCCCGGGTGTCCTGCGGGTCGAAAGCCCCCAAGGCACTTCGGAGTATGTGGTCACCGGTGGGTTTGCCGAAATCGGTTCCGAGGCGCTCTCGGTTCTGGCCGAAAAGGCAATCCCGATGGATGAAATGACCCGTGCGCACCTGGATGAGCTGATCGAGGACGCACGTGAGACCTACAAGACCGCTAAGGAAGAAGAGCAGCCCCACGACATCGTCGAGGAAGCCGCGAAACTTCTGGCGGACATGGAGGCCCTTGGCACCCACATGAGCCTCTAAGGTTCCGCGCCAAGCGAGAAAGACTTTGTAAACCGGCCCTTATGGGGCCGGTTTTCTTTTGTGTGCTCAGATGGTTTTATGACGCTTCAGGGTTGTGGGTGCGTCAGGCTGCCCGCGAGCGGAGGATTGGAAATTCATGAAAAGACTGCGAAACCCGCGCACCGGGATTGATCAGGGCGATCTTGTGGTGTTTTCCGAGTTCGACAGCGGCGGCAGCATGTGGACAGGGGAGGGCGCCCGGGAGCGGCGCAAGACCGTGCGGTTTTCCGAAGCCTTTGCCCGCCCGCCCGCGGTGCAAGTGTCGATGTCGATGTGGGACATGGATACCTCGGCTGCCGTGCGGGCCGAACTGGTAGCCGAGAATATAACCGCCACCGGGTTTGATGTGGTGTTTCGCACGTGGGCCGACAGCCGCGTGGCGCGGGTACGGGCAGCTTGGATGGCCATTGGCGATATGCCGTTCGAGGATGACTGGGTGGTGGACTGACCGGCCTCTGAGCGCAGCTCTGCTGAGCACATCCCGGTAATCAAACGGCCCCGGCGAAGATCTCGCACGGGGCCGGTGTTATTTCGGACTTCCGGTCGCTGCACCCAGCGGGGCGCGCAGGCCGTCAGACGTGGCTGTAAAGCGACTCGTAGATCGGGATCAGGGTCTTGTCTTCGAACAGCGACGAGACCGAAGTTCCGTGCCAGATGTTGAGGATCGCCTGCGTGAATAGGGGCGCGGTCGGCAGGATACGGATGTTCGGCGCGGCCGAAACTGCCTCGGTCGGCTGGATGGTGTCTGTCAGAACCAGCGATTTCATCACGGAGTTGGTGACGCGCTCTACTGCCGGGCCGCTCATGACGCCGTGGGTGATATAGGCGTGTACCTCGCGCGCACCATTGTCGAGCAGCACCTGTGCCGCCTTGCAGAGCGTGCCGGCAGTGTCGCACATGTCGTCGACGATCAGGCAGATCTTGTCCGTCACATCCCCGATTACGGTCATCTCGGCCACTTCACCGGGCTTTTCACGGCGTTTGTCGACGATCGACAGGGGGGCATTGATGCGTTTCGCCAGCTCGCGGGCGCGGGCCACACCGCCGACGTCGGGCGACACGACCATCAGATCGGCCATGTTGTCCTTGAACTGGTGCTTCACATCCAGCGCAAAGATCGGCGAGGCGTAGAGGTTGTCCACGGGAATATCGAAGAAGCCCTGGATCTGCGCCGCGTGCAGGTCCATGGTCAGGATCCGCTCGATCCCGGCGCCGGTCAGCATGTTGGCCACCAGTTTGGCCGAGATCGGCGTGCGGGCCTTGGTGCGGCGGTCCTGCCGGGCATAGCCGAAGTAGGGGATCACAGCGGTGGTTCGGCGGGCCGAAGAGCGGCGCAGCGCATCCGAGATGATCAGCAGCTCCATCAGGTTGTCATTGGCCGGGTTCGAGGTCGGCTGAATGATGAACATATCCTCGCCACGGACGTTCTCGTAGACTTCTACGAAGATCTCTCCGTCGTTGAACCGCTCGACACGGGCATCCACCAGCCCCTGATCGACGCCGCGGTGCATGCTCATGCGGCGGGCAATGGAATTGGCGAGCGGGAGGTTGGCGTTCCCAGCGATAAGCTTGGGTTCGTTCATGGTCGGCATTGGCTGATATCCCCGGGCAGCAACGGCAATGTGTCAGATTCGTGATATTGAACCCCGCTTAGCATGCGCCTAGGTTCCAGCCTAGTTCAAAGCCGGAGAAAAGCGACATGGCAACAATTGATTTCTACTTCTCGACCCTGTCCCCTTACACATATCTTGCGGGAAACAGGCTCGAGCAGCTTGCCGCCGCGCATGATGCACAAATTACGTACAAACCGTTCGATATTCAGGCGCTTTTCCCGCGCACTGGCGGCACCGCTCCGAAGGACCGTCATCCGGCCCGTCAGGAATACCGCCTGATCGAGATGGAGCGTCAGGCCAAGAAGCTGGACCTGCCGATCAACCTGAAGCCCGCACATTGGCCCACCAATGCGGCGCCGTCCTCCTATGCGATCATCGCAGCGCAGAACGCAGGGGGTGGTGATCTGGGCGCCCTGGTGCAGAGCATTCTGCGCGCCTGCTGGGCCGAGGAAAAGGACATCGCCGAGGATGCCGTGATCCGCGAGTGCCTGACGGCGGCGGGGTTTGATGCCTCTTTGGCAGACAGTGGCCTTCTGGCGGGCGCTGAGACGTACGGTCAGAACCTTGAAGACGCGGTTTCCGCTGGTGTTTTCGGCGCACCCTTCTATGTCACCGGTGATGGCGCCAAGTTCTGGGGCCAGGACCGGCTGGATGATCTGGACCGGCACCTGTCGGAGTAAGCCCTGGATGAAAGATCTGCCGCACGACCTGCCACAACCGGTATTCTCTCGCAGTTTCGGGGAGGGGGCCCGCCAGATGCTGGCGGTGCACTGCTCGCTGGCGCATTCCGGGACCTGGCGCGGTCTGTGCGAGGCACTGGAAGGGGCCGTGACCATCACGGCCTTTGACATGCTGTCCCATGGTCGCAGCCCGGATTGGGACCGGCAGGGTGACTATCAGGATCGCAACACGGCGGCAGGTCTGTCGCTGATGCCAAAGGGCCAGCCGATCGATCTGATTGGTCATTCCTTTGGCGCCACAGTGGCGCTGCGTATGGCGCTGGCCCGCCCGGACCAGGTGCGCAGCCTGACCCTGATCGAGCCGGTTCTGTTCCGGGTCGCGCTGGAGGATGATCCGGAGATGAGCACCCGGGTTCAGGAGGAGAACAGGCCCTTCCTGGACGCTTTTGAAGCCGGGGACGAGGCGCTGGCGGCACGGCTGTTCAACCGCAGCTGGAGCTCGGGCGCGCCGCGCTGGCCGGATCTGCCCGAGTCCACCCGCGCAGCGATGACGCGGGCCATCCATATCGTTCCGGCCTGTGACGCGGCGGTCTATCAGGACCGGCCGGGGGTTCTGGCGCCGGGCGTTCTTGAGGCGCTCGATCTGCCGGTCCTGCTGCTGCGCGGCAGTGAAACCAACCCTATCATCGGCGTGGTCAACGACGGTCTGCTGCGCCGCCTGTCCAACGCCCGATCTGGGGTGATCGCGGACGCCGGGCATATGGTGTCGATCACCCATCCTGCCGAAACCGCAGCCGCGATTCGTGCCTTTTGGAGCGATACAGACCGCGAAACGGCGCCGGAAGGCCGCTAGGGCCTCCCGGCTTCTATCACAATGTGGTGATTGTGGTGACGGTCTCTCTGAAGAAATCGAGCTTACCGGCCTCCTCGTGAGAGGTGATATAGGTGAGGCTGCGCACCATACCGTCCCGCACGCCGTAGAAGAACTCCTGCTCAAAACGCGTCATCGCCCAGCCATTGCCGAGCGGCGTGGTGGAGAGGTCAAGAATACGCGTGCCCTTGGGGAAGACCTCGGTCCCGAGCCGGGCCAGCAGGCCGCCAAGCTCACTCACGCCATTTGCCTGCTGCCAGCTGGTGTCGGCCTCATCCTTGTAGTGATCGATACGGAAATCAATGTCCTCGGCCAGAAGTCCGAGGATTGCAGGATCTGCAGCCTCGAACAGGCGCAGGACCTGATCAATCACAGGGCCCTGAGATTGATCATTTGATGTAGGGGTGCCCGTCTGGATGTTCATGGTAAGCTCCACTTTCTTGCTGATGAAAAGAGTGGGGTCTTTCTGGCAGACCGTAGGCCTATAGGTAATTGCTGGATCGACTATCCATGGTATAGCTGATGCCTATGAATGATCTTGCGCCACTCAGGTATTTTCGCTCCGCTTATGAAACCGGAACCTTCAGCGCGGCGGCGCGGCTGAACGAGGTGCGCCAGCCGTCGGTCTCTGCCGCCATTGCCCGGCTGGAGGCGCATTACGGGGGGCCGTTGTTTCACAGGGGTGCTGCGGGGCTGGTGCCGACGGATCTGGGACGTGAGCTGTACCAGATGGCAGGGGTGGTGTTGAACAGCCTCAACCAGATGGAGGATCGGCTGGCCCGGCGGGTGCGGCCCGTGCTGCGTCTCTATTGCTTTGCGGATGTGCTGACTTCGCCCTTCGAACAGGGGCTACGGGCAATCACCCGGGATGCGGAGGGCGCGGTGCTGCAGTTCACTGACGATGCGGCACTTGCCGATGTGGTGCTTTGCGCCGAAGACTGCGCGCCGCAGGGCATGCCGTTCCGATCTTTGTGGGAAGAAGGCTATGGCGTAGCCCTGCCTGTCGGGCACGCGCTGAGCCGGGAGGCCGAACTGAGCCTCGCGGATCTGGCTGAGGTTTCCATGATTGCGCGTCCCTATTGCCCCTCGGCAGATCTGTTCGGCGGGGTTCTGCAGGATCCTGGCCCGGAAAAGGCTCTGCCTGTTGCGGCCAAGGCCATGCACGATGCCCAACTGCTGGATCTGGTCGCGGCCGGGCTGGGTGTGGCGCTGGTGCCGATGTCCCATGGCCGTGCTTCGCAGCGGATCGTGGTGCGCCCGCTGCGCGACGCCAAGGATGTGCGCCGCCGGATGGGGATTGCTCATAGACGGACCAGCTTTGCCGCTGGGGCGGCAGATCGGCTGGCCTCGGCGCTGACAGGGCAGGGCGCCTGAGGCGCAGGTCAGATTACAGAAGGTTCAGAAAGGCGGTAATCTCGTCCCGACTGATCGACCAGTCGCAGACGAAACGTGCGGTGACCATTTCATCCCCAGGACCATCCAGCGGGCCATCCCACAGGTGATAGACCGCGCCTGCATCCAGCAACCGCTGGTGAGTGGCGCGGGGCAGGGCGGCAAAGACCATATTGGCCTGCGGCATCTCCAGCGTGGCACCTGCGGCCTGCAACCCGTCGGCCAGGAAAGCGCAGGAATCATTGGCAGCCTGCGCGCTGGACAGCCACAGGTCATCGCGCAGATAGGCCAGCATCTGCGCCGACAGATAGCGGTGTTTTGAAAACAAATGTGCCCCGCGTTTGCGGCGCAATTCGAATTCCCAGGCGTGTTTGGGATCAAAGAAGATCACGGCTTCGACGCCCATCAGCCCGTTCTTTGTGCCGCCAAAGGACACCACATCGATCCCCGCTTTCCAGGTCATGTCCGCAGGCGAGCATTTCAGCGACACCAGTGCGTTGGTGAAACGCGCGCCATCCAGATGCACCGGCAGGTCATAGTCCTTGGCCACGGCGCAGAGGGCGGAGAGTTCATCGGTGGTATAGACAGATCCGCGTTCGGTGACTTGTGTGATGGAGACCGGGCCGCGTTGCGGTCCGTGCACGCCGCGCACTTCCTCACCCGCGATGCTCTGGCGCAGGGCCTCGGCACTCATCTTGTCGCCGCCCGGCACCAGCGTCAGCTTGGCGCCACCGGTATAGAATTCCGGGGCGTTGCATTCATCCTCGTGGATATGGGCCACGGGGCTGCAAAAGATCGTCTGAAAGGGCTGCGATAGCGTTGCCAGCGCAAGGGAGTTGGCAGCGGTGCCGGTGGCGACCAGATAGATCGCTGCCTCGGGAGCTTCGAAGATATCGCGCAGGCGGTGGCGCACCGCCTCCATTTGCGCATCGGCGCCATAGCCCATGGCATAGCCCATGTTTGCCTCTGTCAACGCCTCCAGAACCTCGGGGTGCACAGGGCCGGAATTGTCAGAGGCGAAAAACATCAGATGGGCTCCTCGATGATATGGTCTTCCCAGTCTTCTTCGGGGGTGTCGAATTCGGAAACGGTCATGCCCTGTACGGATACGCCTGCCTCATGCACGCTGTGCGGGCTGCCGGTTTCCAGCGGGTGCCACGCGGGCAGCGGTTTGCCCTCCCACAACAGGCGATAGGCGCAGGTCTGCGGCATCCAATAGGCGTGGGTGTCCAGATTGTCCGGCTTCAGCACGATACATTCGGGAATGAACTGGTGGCGGTTCTCGTAATGGGCGCAGCGGCAGGTCTGATCGTCCAGCAGGCGGCAGGCCACGCGGGTGAGGGCGACTTCACCGGTGTCTTCGTCTTCCAGCTTGTTGAGACAGCATTTGCCGCAACCATCGCAGAGCGCCTCCCACTCCTTCTGAGACAGCTTGTCGAGCGGCTTTTTCTCCCAAAAGCGCGGGGTCAGGCCGGAGCGTTCAATACCAGATCGTTTCATGCGTTTGCCAGTATGTCGCGGGCCTTGGCGCAATCGGCGTCCATCTGCGCGATCAGCCCCTCCAGCCCGTCAAAGGTCATTTCGGGGCGCAGGTACTCCACCAGACCGACCGACAAGGTCGCTCCATAAAGATCACCGGTGAAGTCGAACAGGAAGGTTTCGATATTGGGATGATCGCCATCGAACATCGGGCGCACCCCGACCGAGGCGGCGCCGTGGTAGCTGCCCTTGTGCGGGCCATCCAGCACATCGACCAGCACCGCATAGACGCCGAATGCGGGCGGGTGCAGCCCATCGATGGACATGTTTGCAGTGGGGAAGCCCAGATCACGGCCGCGTTGTTCGCCGCCGATCACGGTGCCTTCGATGCGGTGCCAGTGCCCCAGCATCGCCGCGGCGTCGCGAGGGCGGCCATCGCTCAGCGCCTGGCGGATCGCGGTCGAGGAGACGGTATGTTCGGAGTACTCCATCAGCGGCGCGATGGTGACGCCAAAGCCCAGATCCTGCCCAAAGCGGATCAGATCCTCGGCGGTGCCGGCGCGCCCCTTGCCGAAACAGAAATCGGCGCCCACCACCACGTGTTTCAGACCCAGACCTTCGGCCAGTACCTTGCTGGCAAAATCCTCCGGGGGCAGCCCGGACAGGGCGGCGTTGAAATTCAGCTGATAGAGCTTGTCCACGCCGAGTTTTTCCAGCCGCGATGCGCGCGCGGCGGCGGACATCAGGCGAAAGGGCGGCGCGGCGGGGGCAAAGAATTCGCGCGGATGCGGTTCAAATGTGACCACGCCCAGAGGGGCCTCCGGCGCCGCCTTGCGGGCCAGATCGATGACCGAGCGGTGACCGCGGTGAACGCCGTCGAAATTACCGATCGCGGCAGAGGCGCCGCGATCCCGCTCTTCTACAAACTGATAGTCACGGATGATGCGCATGGCGCCTGCCTAGCGCCCTGTGGCGGGGCTTGCAAGCGCGCGATGTGCTGCCGTTGCGGACAGGGCCGCGCCTGGTCAGTCGAACTTGCGCGAGGGCGCCATCACCATGGCTTCGCCGACCAGAACCTTCTTGCCATCGACCATGCAGCGGCAATCGAGTTTGACCCGGCGTTTGTCGATCTGGATGTCGGTCACTTCGACCTCGGCCAGGACCATGTCGCCGGGGCGCACGGGGGCGAGGAATTTGAGTGATTGGCTCATGTAGATGGTGCCATGGCCGGGCAGCTGCTCCCCGATGACGGCGGAAATCAGACCGGCGGTCAGCATTCCATGGGCAATACGGCCTTCAAAGATGGTGTCTCGGGCATAATCGTCATCCATATGGACCGGGTTATGGTCAGTCGAGACATCGGCGAATTTCTGGATGTCCTCATCCGTCACCACCTTCCGCAGGTAGCGGACCATGCCCATTTCAATGTCTTCGATGCAGATGGTTCCGCGTGGCAGGTTATCCAACATGCGCCCCTCCGGGTTGACTGGCTCGGGTAGATGCCTTTGAAATTTTTGGACGCATGGGCGCCCTGTTCTGCAACTTTATTACTTTGCAGTTGCAGAAAATCAAGGCTTTTCTGATCTACCGCAGGCGACCGATGGTAAAGGTCGGCGCGCTGTTTTCCTTGGTCAGGTATGCGGTTAGCGCCTCTGGTTCCGGTTGGTGCGACGTTTTGGTTTCCGATGCCGCAAGCCCGCCCGAGATGAAGAGGGAATCAATTCCTTCCCCCATGGCACCCGAAACATCGGTGTGTGGGCCGTCGCCGATAGCCAGAATATCGCCATCGGCAATGTCCTGTCCCAGCTCTGCCAGACGGCGGCGGGCCAGATCATAGATCGGCGGATGCGGTTTGCCGAAGTACAGGCTTTCCCCTCCCATTTCCGTGTAAAGCCGCGCCAGCGCCCCGGCGCACCATTCACGAGTCTCGCCCCGGTCCACCACGATATCCGGGTTGGCGCAGAGGAGTTTCATGCCCTTCTGCTTGGCATAGAGAAAATCAGCCCGGTTCACGTCGGGATCTGCCATCGGATCAAAGGGGCCACAGCAGACGATGCCGGTTGCCTCTTGCAGCGGGACGCGCGTGATTTCGACAGGTGCGTCGATCATATGCAGAGGTTCAAAGAACCCCGCGTCACGCTGCCATTCCCCCATGAAATAGACCTTATCCCCCACGGCCCCGGTGAACATCGCGGCCCGCGCGGAGTCGCCGGAGGTTGCGATGGTGTCATAGGCATCCTGCGGCACGCCGAATTGCGCCAGCTGCTCAGCCACACCGGCCCGCGGTTTCGGAGAGTTGGTGAGCAGTACAACGATGCCGCCACGCTGGCGGTAGGCCTGAAGGGCGGAAACGGCCTCGGGGTAGGCGGTGATGCCGTTGTGCACACAGCCCCAAAGGTCCACGAACAGCGCCCGGTAGGGATCGGAAACCTCGGCAAGCGTTTCGATGATGCGGGTCATGATCGGGTCCTTTCCTCTGTGAAACTGCGGGCGCGGCAATACGGCGCCAGATATGCCCGAGTTCCCATCCCCGCGCCAGCTTGAATTCCCCGTGCCCGATGCGGCGGGTTTCGGCGCAAGACAGGACCTGGTGGCGAGTCTTCGCCTAGGCGGAGCAAGATGTGGTGGGTAGGGGTTTATTAAACATTCTGAAAACACAATGTGTGTGCGTGCGAACACGACAAGTGATCTGAAAAGGCATAGCAATGACATACAAAACCTTCACTCAACGACTTGCACCGGCAATGGCCGTGGCCGTCCTTGTGGCATCGGCGCATCCGGTGCTCGCATCGCATGCAAACCCCTGGGCGGAAGAGGACGACGAGGTCCTGTCCCAGTATCACGATGAAAATCAGGCGGTTTCCGAAGACACCCCGGGCGAGGATGAGATGAACGGCGTCATGACCCGGAGCGCGCATGGCAAGCTGGGCACCGCGGGCAGTGACACTGGCCAGGGTAGCGGTGGCGGTCAAAGCGCCGATGCGGGCGGTGCCGGAAATGGCGGCGGTGGCCATGGCGGCGGCAACGGCGGTGGTGGTCAAGGTGGCGCCGGAAATGGCGGCGGGGGAGCCGGAAATGGTGGCGGAGGAAATGGCGGTGGCGCTGGCAATGGTGGCGGACACGGTGGTGGCCATGGCGGTGGTCGCGGCTGAACCTATGGGACCAGTGGCGCCTGGCGCCGCTGGTCAATCTACCGCGCCGTGGTTACGGGTATTGTTCCTCCCGAAAACTGTCGAGGGTTCGACCGGTTCTTTTCCGCATTGCGCGGCGTAGCGCAGTTGCATCAGCATAACCCACACGAGCTGCGATCTCATCGGCGGTCAGGCCCCGGGTTCGGAGCAAACGGATTGCTTCCGTGACCCGTAGTGTCTGAACAAAGGCTGTCGGGGTCATCGCGGTAACGCGTTGCAGGTGCCGGGAAAAGGTGCGCGGAGACATGCCGCAGGCCGCCGCCAGTTCGGCAATGCTCACCTGTCGCCTGATGTTGCGACGTAAGAAGAGTTCGGCCTGCTGCAGATCGGGCGCTGCGGACAGCAAAGTGGCAACCGAAAGATAAGGCAACTGGCTGGGGCGGCTATCAGCCATCATGAAACGACGACAGTCTTCGGCAACGGCGAAACCGGCAAAGCGTTCGATCAGGTGCAACAACAGGTCGATGTGGGAGAATGCAGCCCCGGCGGTGACCAGTGGGCCATCCTCCACTACAATGTCACGGCTGTTCAATCGGACCCTTGGGTACATGGTCTTCAGCAAAGGGGCCAGCCACCATGTTGTCGTGGCCACCCGACCGTCCAGCAACCCTGCCTGCCCCAAAGCAAAACAGCCCGAACAGGACCCGGCGATGATCGTTCCGGGCGCGGCCAGTTTGACCAGAGCGTCAGTCAGCGTGGCGAACTGGACGGTTTGTGTCGTCTCACGCACCTCGCGTTCGGTCGCAAGACCCATCCCCGGCAGAATCACAAGCTGCGCCGAAGCATCCGGTGCAAGTGCCTGACTCGGAGCGAGTTGCCTGACCGTGAAATAGGGGGGCTTTCCGTTCATACGGGCAACCCGGTTGGCCGCCTCCAGCATGTCGCCCGAGATCGCGAGACTGGAGCGCTGGCAGGGATCGGGGCAAAGGATGATGGTGTCGATAGTGGGCAATTGTCCAATTTGGCCTGAAAGATGTCAAATGCGACACTATGATGCCGACGTGCCCCTGTCCATCTTGTGGCAAAGCCAAAAGGAGAGGCGTGATGAAAATGGAAGGTGGGTGCTTCTGCGGTACGCTACGCTACCAGGTAGAAGGCAGACCGTTGATGAAGGGGCAATGTCATTGCCGGTCTTGTCAGCACCATTCGGGCGGCGCGCCGAATTTGTTCATGGTGATGCCGAAACAGGGGTTCAGTTACACCCAAGGGACCCCGAGACAGTTCCGGCGTGATGCAGCCGATGCGATGGTGACGCGCGATTTCTGCGAAAGCTGCGGCACGCATGTGGCCAACCACCGCGACGGTCTGGAGGCGGTGATTGTGAAAATCGGAACGCTTGACGATCCGGCCCGGTTCGGCGGCCCGAAAGTAGCGCTGTACCTGGCCGAGAAACAGGCATTCCACCACGTTTCCGACGGTGTGCATTGTTTCGATGGATTGCCGAGTTAAGAAAAAAGGCGCCCCAAGGGGCGCCTTTTCATAAGAAAATGTGCTCGAACTCAGACCTTGAGGTTCGGGATGATCTGCTTCTTGCGGCTCATCACGCCGGGCAGAACGACGGTGTCGCCTGTCGCATCGGCGTCAAAGCTTTTCTTGGCGACGGTTTTGACCAGATCGTTCGGCACCAGCAGGGTGGCTTCTTCGTTCAGGATGTCGACAACAAACAGCAGCACCTGATCCACGCCGTCTTCGCTGGCGACGGTGGTCATGCTGTCCATCAGGCTGGCCTTGCGGTCCAGAACGACGCCCGGCGCGGTGGTTTCCAGAACCGAAACGCGGAACTTGGTGCCGTCGACTTCGTATTCCTTGGAGTCCATGCGGATCAGCTCGGCATCGGAGAAGGAGGACACATCGGATTTCGCGGCGAACATCTCGGCTGCGTAGTCGGCAATGTTGATGCCCAGATCAGCGGCCAGTTTTTCGGCGACGGCGCGGTCGTGATCGGTGGTGGTGGGCGAGCGGAACTCCAGCGTGTCGGACAGGATGCAGGTCAGCGCGGCGCCTTTGATGGCTTCGGGCATCTTCGCCATGTCATCGCCGATCAGGTCGTGCATGATTGTCGCGGTGCAGGCCAGCGGACGGATGGTGATGTCGATCGGGCCTTTGGTTTCCAGACCGCCAACCAGTTTGTGGTGGTCGATGATGGCCTGAACGTCGGCGCCGTTGATGTTGGCGGGCAGTTCGGCCGGGTTGTTGGTGTCCACGATGACAACGGCCTGATCATCAGCCACGTCCGCGATGATCTCGGGCTTCTCGAGGCCCCAGCGCTGCAGCATGAAGGCGGCTTCGGTGTTGGGTTCACCCAGCAGTTTGGGGGCGGCGTCGATGCCTTTGATCTCGTTCAGGTACCAGGCCCAGACGATGGGGGAGCCGGTGGAATCAGTGTCGGGAGACTTGTGGCCGAAAACAAGCGTGGTCATGATGCAGTCCTATTACATAGCGGGCGATTTTGCGCGCCTTATAACAGGGCAGGGAGGTTTGTCACCCCGCCAGCGTTGCAGCTGTTGCGGGGCGGCCATGCAGGAGGCGCCGGGGACACGGTTTTGGGCGAAAGGTCGCACAGGAACCCGTATCACCTGAATGCACGGTACGACAGTCAGGTGTCAGAACGCGGCGCGTTGCAGATGATACCCCTGTTTGGCCAGCAGGTTCAGCACGCCATCCAGTCCCGGAAGATGCAGCGCCCCGACGGCAACGACGATGCGGTCGCCATCGGCAGCCTCGATCACCGGGACCCAGTTGTGGTTGCGCTCGCGGATCAGGAGCTGCATCGCCTCGGCCCAGAGAGCCTCGGCCTTGGCGGCGGGCAGGTTGGTGTCGGCTTTAAAACGCTGCTTGGCCAGGGCGAGGTAATACCGGGCTTCTTCGTCGAAATAGCTTTCCGCCATGGTACGGTAATCATCGGGGCTGCCGTTTCCGTACAGCGATAATGTGGCGCGCATCTGCCGGACCTGTTCGTCCAGCGGGTGCAGGTTCAGCGTTTCGATCACCGTCAGCGGGTCTTCGAGTGATGCCGTCGCAACACCATTTTCATGCGCCAGCATCTCCAGACGCCGGTCCATGCCGTCTTTGATTTGCTCCTTCTGTTTGAGGCACGGCGGCAGGGAAAGCGACAGTGACAGAAACCAGGGGCGCATCTTGGCGGCCATCCACGGCGGAATGCCACGCGCCGCGCTGCGTTCAGAGAGCAGCGCCCAGTCCTCTTCTCCCATGCGGTCGATCAGGGAGGGGCCTTCGGTGATCAGATACAGGGATGGGGTTTTCCCCATCTGTTTCTGCATGGCGGCCTGATCTGCGCTCGTCGCTTCAAGCAGTAGCGTGTCGGCGCCGGTGATCAGTGGTCTCAGATCTTTGGTGATCTTCTCCATGCGGGGATCATTGAGATGCATCGTGCCAATCACATGCACCCGGCGGGTGCCTTTGGTCGCAATCCAGTGGTTGCCTTCCTTGAAGGGCACATCGGCGAGGTCGGCCTGGATCTGTTCGCGCTCGGCCGGGCTCAGCGTCAGGCGAAGGTCGTTGCCGCCGCAGGCCGCAAACACCCCACCGGGCAGAAGGCAGAGAAAAAGAAGGAGGAAGGCGCGCATGGTATGTCCTTTTTGTCTATGGAGGTCATGCTATGGGCGGGCGGCACGCACGACAAGCAGGACGCGATCTTGCTTGATGTGGTTTTTCTCGCGGTCATCGCTGGTTATGCTGCGGGCATGGAAAAAGAAGAACAGCTGTATCCCCCCATCAAGGCGCTGCTGGAACGGCAGGGCTATGAGGTGAAGGGAGAGGTCGGTGCCGCCGATGTGGTGGCGCGGCGCGGGGATGAGGATCCGGTGATCGTCGAGCTGAAGCTGCGGTTTTCCCTGTCGCTGTTCCATCAGGCCGTGTCCCGGCAGGCCGTGACAGATCTGGTCTATATCGCGGTGCCAAAACCAAAGGGTAAACAGGCGCGGCGGATGCTGAAGGACAACCTGTCCTTATGTCGGCGTCTTGGCCTTGGATTGATCACCGTGCTGGCTGATGGCCGGGCCGAAGTGCAATGCGATCCCGGCCCCTATGCACCGCGCAAATCCAAGGTCCGCAAACAGCGCCTGCTGCGCGAATTCGACCGGCTGCGCGGGGATCCGAATTCCGGTGGCGCCACCCGCCACGGAATCGTCACCGCCTATCGGCAGGATGCCCTGGTCTGTGCCGCGCATCTGGCGCAGCACGGTGCCTGCAAGGGGGCTGAGGTAGCGCTGGCAACCGGCGTTGGGCGGGCCACAACGCTGATGCGGGACAATCATTATGGCTGGTTCACCAAGGTCGAGAAGGGCATCTACGAGCTTAGTGAACAGGGGCGCAGCGGGTTAGCAGACTGGGATCACAGCCTTTCTTGAACAGGTCCGCAGAGCTGCTTCAGATTGCTGCGTTGCGGCAGTCTGATTTTCCGCGCGGGATGGGTCAATTTTCTTGCATCAAACCTGTTGACTCGGCGCAGGCCGCTGCCTAGCTATTGCTCCGTTAGCACTCACCCGGTGTGAGTGATAACGCCTCTGCGGGGAGCAGGGGCAGACCAGATACAACAACCTTTGAGCCTATTAAGGAGCTGCAAAGATGGCATTGAAACCGCTTCATGACCGTGTGCTGGTGCGCCGCACCGAAAGCGAAGAGAAAACCGCTGGCGGGCTGATCATCCCCGATAGCGCCAAGGAAAAGCCCTCCGAAGGCGTTGTTGTCGCCACCGGCGAAGGCGCCCGCAAAGACAGCGGTGAGCTGATCGCAATGGCCGTCAAAGCCGGCGACAACATCCTGTTCGGCAAGTGGTCCGGCACAGAAGTTACCGTCGACGGCGAAGAGCTGCTGATGATGAAAGAAAGCGACATCATGGGCATCATCGAGTAAGCCCACCGGCTTCTCTGATCCCCCTTTATCGCTGACAACTACAGATTTTCTCGAGGAGAAACAGATATGGCTGCTAAGGACGTCAAATTCGACACCGATGCCCGCAACAAGATGCTGAACGGCGTGAACGTTCTCGCTGATGCTGTCAAAGTGACCCTGGGCCCCAAAGGCCGCAACGTGGTTCTGGACAAATCCTTTGGCGCACCGCGCATCACCAAAGACGGTGTTTCGGTTGCCAAGGAAATCGAACTGGAAGACAAGTTCGAAAACATGGGCGCCCAGATGGTGAAGGAAGTTGCTTCCCGCACCAACGACGAAGCCGGTGACGGCACCACCACCGCAACCGTCCTGGCCCAGGCGATCGTGCGCGAAGGCCTGAAGCAGGTTGCTGCTGGTCTGAACCCGATGGACCTGAAGCGCGGCATCGACATGGCAACCGCCAAAGTCGTTGAAGGCATCAAAGAAATGGCTCGCCCGGTGAACGACTCCGCTGAAGTCGCTCAGGTTGGCACCATCTCCGCGAACGGCGAAGCCGAAATCGGCCAGCAGATCGCAGACGCGATGCAGAAAGTCGGCAACGAAGGCGTCATCACCGTCGAAGAGAACAAAGGCATGGAAACCGAGACCGACGTGGTCGAAGGCATGCAGTTCGACCGTGGCTACCTGTCGCCCTACTTCGTCACCAACCCGGACAAGATGATTGCAGATCTCGACGACTGCATGATCCTGCTGCACGAGAAGAAACTCTCCTCCCTGCAGCCGATGGTTCCGCTGCTGGAGCAGGTCATCCAATCGCAGAAACCGCTGCTGATCATCGCCGAAGACGTCGAAGGCGAAGCGTTGGCAACTCTGGTTGTCAACAAACTGCGCGGCGGCCTGAAAATTGCAGCTGTCAAGGCACCGGGCTTCGGTGACCGCCGCAAGGCCATGCTGCAGGATATCGCGATCCTGACCGGTGGTCAGGTCATCTCCGAAGATCTGGGCATGAAGCTCGAGTCCGTGACCATGGACATGCTGGGCACCGCCAAGAAAGTCGAGATCACCAAAGACGAGACCACCATCGTTGACGGTGCAGGCGAGAAGGCCGAGATCGAAGCACGCGTTGCTCAGATCCGCACCCAGATCGAAGAAACCACCTCGGACTACGACCGTGAGAAGCTGCAAGAGCGCGTTGCCAAACTGGCAGGCGGTGTTGCCGTGATCCGCGTCGGCGGCATGACCGAAGTCGAAGTGAAAGAGCGCAAAGACCGTGTGGACGATGCTCTGAACGCGACCCGCGCAGCCGTGCAGGAAGGCGTGATCGTCGGTGGCGGTGTTGCTCTGGTTCAGGCCGGCAAGGCGCTGGAAGGTCTGGAAGGTGCAAACTCCGACCAGAACGCCGGTATCGTGATCGTGCGCAAGGCTATCGAAGCGCCGCTGCGCCAGATTGCCGAGAACGCAGGTGTCGACGGTGCGGTTGTGGCCGGTAAGGTCCGCGAAAGCTCCGACAAGAACTTCGGCTTCAACGCTCAGACCGAAGAATATGGCGACATGTTCTCCTTCGGCGTGATCGACCCGGCCAAAGTGACCCGTACCGCGCTGGAAGACGCAGCCTCGATCGCAGGCCTGCTGATCACCACCGAAGCCATGGTTGCTGACAAGCCGTCGAAAGATGGCGCAGCTGGTGGCGGCATGCCCGACATGGGCGGCATGGGCGGCATGGGCGGCATGATGTAAGTCACGCCATCCAACCGGATGATTTGGGGCCGCCTTCGGGCGGCCCCTTTTTCTTTTCTTGGGAGAGCGCGTGCCTCCTTGCCTGTTTTTCGTTCCAGACCTGCGCCAATACCGAAATATTTTGATTTTCTTCGAAGTTGTCCCGTACGCTGAACCCGTTCAAAAAATTGTGCACTGGGGGACGTGATGAAGGGATTGGCACTGCTGGCGGTTGTTGCTGCCACTTTTGGAGCTGTCGAGGCAGCAAAGGCGGACAGTCTGAAATGGACGATCCGCAGCGATTATCCGCATATCGTAAGTCTGGAATTCTACAGTCAGGACTATCGCCGTGCCTGGCCCGGAGACGGTCAGGTCTATATCGTCGACGACTACGATGTCCGCGAATATAGCCTCAGCTGTGAGACCGGCGAGACGATCTGCTATGGCGCCTGGGTGCGCGGCGACAGCAACAAGTATTGGGGCGTCGGTCTCAACAATTCACAAAGATGCAATGACTGTTGCTACACCTGCGGATACGGTGATACCGACCTGCGTATTCTGAACTGATAGGCGGGTCATTCCGGCCTGAAACGGAGGCCGGTGATGAAACTCGTTGTTCTGGTTCTGCTCGTCCTGATTGCCTTTGCGGCGAATTCGGTTCTAGGCCGCATGGCCATCGGCTGGGGCTATATGGATGCGATGGGCTTTGGCCTGCTGCGCCTTGCTTCTGGCGCCGTAGCCCTGGTGCTTCTCGTCGCGCTGCAAGCGGCCCGGTCACGAAGCAAGGGGGCGGGGGAGACGCCGGTCGCGGCATGGAAAGACGCCCTGCTGGGCGGGGCGGCTCTGACCCTCTATATGATTGGATTTTGTCTCGCTTATCAGGGGCTTGATGCTGGTCTTGGCGCGCTGGTCCTGTTTGGCGTGGTGCAGATTTCCATGTTCGGCTGGGGCACACTGCGTGGCAGTCGGACAACGGCTGGTCAGGTATTGGGGGCCTTGGTGGCGTTTGCGGGTCTCGCCTATGTGGTCTGGCCCAGCGGCCCGGTGCAGGTGCCGCCGGGGGCTGCTGCGCTGATGACGCTCAGCGGTCTGGGCTGGGCGGCCTATACCCTGCTTGGGCGTGGCGCGGGCGATCCTTTGCGGGCCAGCGCGATGAATTTTGTGGTCGCAACCCTGATGATGCTGCCTTTCATGCTGTTTGCGGCGGCATCGCTTCATGCCTCGCCCGAAGGTATCCTGCTGGCGGTGATATCCGGGGCTGTCACCTCGGGGATGGGCTATGCGCTTTGGTACCGCGTCTTGCCCGAATTGCAGCCTGCGGTCGCGGCAACCATCCAGCTGAGCGTGCCAATCATTGCCATTCTGGGAGGCTTTGTGTTTCTGGCCGAACCGGTGCGGCTGCGGCTGGCGCTGGGAACCTGTGCAGTCCTTGGCGGGATCGCCCTGGTGATCTGGAGCGCACCGCGCGCGCGATAGGGGCTTTTCGCTGGCGCGGTGCATGTCTATCTGATCTGCATGAAACGTCTTCTGTCCCCTGTTCTTGCAGCGCTGTCCCTGTTGCTGCCTCTGCCCGCTCTGGCGGATTGCGCCATCCTGCTGCACGGGCTGGCTCGCACGGAATCGTCCTTCTCGGTGATGGAACAGGTTCTGGAGGGGCGCGGCATCACCGTGCAGAGCCCGGGCTATCCTTCGACCGAGGAACCTGTGGCCGTGCTGGCCGAACAGACGCTGCCTGATGCCTTTGCGGCCTGCGGCGATCAGCCGGTGCATCTGATTACCCATTCGATGGGCGGCATTCTGGTGCGACAATGGCTGCAGGACAACCGACCGGAAAATCTGGGCCGCGTTGTTATGCTAGCGCCTCCGAACCATGGTAGCGAACTGGTGGACGAACTGGGCGACTGGGAGGTGTTTGGCCTGCTGCACGGACCGGCGGGTTTGCAACTGGGCACCGGGCCGGAGAGCCTGCCCAACCGGCTGCCGCCTGCGGATTTCCCGTTGGGGGTCATTGCGGGGAACCGGTCGCTCAACCCGGTGTGGTCCAGTCTCATTCCCGGTCAGGACGATGGCAAGGTTTCGGTTCAAAGCACCCGGCTCGAAGGGATGGCGGATCACATCGTGCTCCCGGTCACCCATACATTCATGATGAACAATCCGCTGGTCATCGCCCAGGCGCTACATTTTCTAGAGCATGGCCGGTTCGATCCCAAGATCACCTGGCTTGATGCGGTGCTTGGCCTGCCCGACGGCCTGTGCGATGAGGGCGCGTGTACCGACAAGGCGGCAAAGGAGCCGGGAGCTGATGACACTTGAACTGACGCTGCAGGGCGCCGATGTGCTGCTGCCTGAGGGGCTGGTGCCGGGCGCGGAACTCTCACTCGCGGAGGGGGCAATCGTCGCGGATCGCGCCGGTCGCGCGGTGGATCTGTCTGGCTATCTGGTACTGCCGGGCATCATCGACCTGCACGGTGACGGGTTCGAACGTCATCTTGCCCCCCGCCGCGGTGCGATGAAGCAGATGGACGAGGGCGTGATCGCCGCCGAGGCTGAGTTGGCCGCCAACGGTATCACCACGGCGGTTCTGGCGCAGTTCCACAGCTGGGAAGGCGGGCTGCGCGCGCCGGACTATGCCGACCAGGTATTTGCCGCGATCACTGCTGTGCGGGACCGGGTAGTGACGGATATCCTACCACAGCTGCGGTTCGAGACTCATATGCTGGATGACTACGCGGGTCTGCCTCAGCGTATTGCGGCGGCCGGAGTGGGCTATGTCGTTTTCAACGATCACCTGCCGCATGACCGGCTGGCAGTGGGAAAGAAGCCGCCCCGGCTGGTGGGGCAGGCGCTGAAGGCGGGGCGCAACCCGGAGGTCCACTGGCAGATGCTGCAGGATATGCACGCCAGATCGGATGAGGTGCCTGCTGCCCTGGATGCAATCTGCGCCGAACTTGGCACTATGGGCGTGCGTCTTGGAAGCCATGATGACCAAAACGCGGCCATGCGGGCCGAATGGCGGGAGCGCGGTGTGCGGATCAGCGAATTTCCGGAAACATTAGAAGCGGCAGAGGCGGCACGGGCCGGGGGCGATCATATCATTCTGGGCTCCCCAAACGTGGTGCGGGGCGGCTCGCACAAGGGCAATGTGTCTGCGGTGGAGCTGATTGCGATGGGGCTGTGTGATGCGATTGCCTCGGACTATCACTATCCCAGCCCGCGCCGCGCTGCGCTGATGCTGGCCCGCAGCGGACTGCTGGATCTGGCTGAGGCCTGGGATCTGGTGTCAAAGGGGCCAGCCGGGGTTCTGGGGCTATCGGACCGGGGACAGCTGGCGCCGGGTAAGCGCGCCGATGTGGTGATCCTTGAGAAGGACAGCCAGCGGGTTGCGGCCACCCTGTCGGGCGGGCGCGTCAGCTATATGAGCGGCGATATCGCAGCGCGATTTCTGGGCTAACCCTCAATCGGGCAGGGGGGAGCGCAGCCTCTCACGCCCGGCTGGCGGGCCCTCGGTGCTGCGCCCGAAACCCGCCGAAAGGGCGGATTTCGGATGCGTGCGGCAGGCGAAGTGTTATTTCTGCGCGCGGATGACCCGGTTGATATGGCCCATCTTGCGCCCGGGTTTGGCATCCGCCTTACCATAGAGATGCAGGGCGCAATCGGGTTCCCGCGCCAGATCGGGGATGCGGGTAACGTCGTCGCCGATCAGGTTCTCCATCACAACATCGCTGTGCCGCTGCCCGTCGCCCAGCGGCCAGCCGACCACTGCACGGATGTGCTGTTCGAACTGATCCACCGCGCAGCCGTTCTGGGTCCAGTGACCGGAGTTGTGGACGCGCGGGGCGATCTCGTTGACCACCAGCCCCGCGGGCGTGACAAACAGCTCAACCCCCATCACTCCAACGTAATCGAGCGCGTTCAGGATCTTTGCGGCCATCAGTACCGCATCCATGCGCTGGCTTTGGTTCAGGCGGGCAGGTACGGTAGTGGTGTGCAGGATGCCGTCGCGGTGCACGTTCTCGCCGGGATCGAAACAGGCGACCTCGCCGCTAGGGCTGCGCGCGGCAATCACCGAGGCTTCATGTGTGAAATTGACAAACCCTTCGAGAATGGCAGGCGCACCGGCGAGCGAGGCCAGCGCGGGGGCGGCGTCCTCGGCGGCCATGATCCGCGCCTGCCCCTTGCCATCATAACCAAAGCGTCGCGTCTTCAGGATCGCGGGCGCGCCGATCTCTACCAGCGCCGCATCCAGTGCGGCCTGATCTGGGATGTCGGCAAAGGGGGCGGTTTGCAGGCCTAGATCCTGCAGGAAGGCCTTTTCCGTCAGCCGATCCTGCGACACACGCAGGGCTTCGCGCCCCGGGCGGATCGGACGGTGCTGCTCCAGCACATCCAGCGCCGCAGTGGGGATGTTTTCGAACTCATAGGTGATCACATCCACCGAGGCGGCAAAGGCGGCCAGCGCGGCCTCATCCTCATAAGGTGCGGTTGTGACCCTGTGGGCTACATCGCCTGCGGGCGGGTTGGCGCCGGGTTCAAAAATATGTGTCTTGAAGCCAAGGCGGGAGGCCGCAACTGACAGCATGCGCCCCAGCTGACCGCCGCCGAGAATTCCGATTGTTGCGCCGGGCTGCAAAGGATCAGTCATCGACGGGTTCCTCCGGGATCGAGGCAGAAAGGGCTGCGCGCCAGTCATCCAGACGGGTGGCAAGCGCGGGATCCTGCAGGGCGAGGATGCCAGCTGCCATCAACCCGGCATTGGCAGCACCGGCGGCGCCGATGGCCATGGTGGCGACGGGAAACCCCTTGGGCATCTGCACGATCGAATAAAGTGAATCCACACCCGACAGAGCCCGCGTCTGCACTGGGACGCCTACCACCGGAACGCGGGTTTTCGAGGCAACCATGCCGGGAAGATGCGCCGCGCCACCAGCGCCGGCGATGATGACCTGCAAACCGCGTTCTGCCGCGCTCTTGCCATAGGTCCACAGCCGGTCAGGGGTGCGGTGCGCCGACACGATTTTTGCCTCGTAGGGCACGCCCAGTTCATCCAGAATCGTGGCGGCCTCTTTCAGGGTGGGCCAGTCTGACTGGCTGCCCATGATGATGCCCACTTTGATGTCAGCGGTGGTTTCAGGCATGTGATCCGGTCCTGTCATGCCGCAGGCCTGCATGGGACCTGCTGGGGTGGAAGGAGCGCGCACTATAGTCGAAGACGCGCATGGTGCAATGCGGCAATGCGGGCAAAATAAGGCTGTGTCGGCGCGGAAACGCCCGGGGGCCGAGGCTACCGGTTTGCGTGACCGCAGCGCGCCCATGCGCGCTGCCGGGTCCCACGGTTTTACCTGCGGCAGCACGGCTGCCAACCTGCAAAAGGCGCGGGAGTGATTGTTCGGTTGACCAGCTATTGCTTGGGCGCAGCTCCGTGGCGTCAGGAGGGAGGAATTCACCGGACGGCGGGGCCGTTACCAAGTGTCAGGCAGCCCGCAGCGGGGTCAGGCGATGATATCCGGTGTCAGCCGATCTTCGATCAGGGCGATCTTGTCTTTGAGGCCCAGTTTCTGCTTTTTCAGCCGCCGGATGGTCAGCTGATCTGCGGTGCCGCGTTCCTGCAGGGCGGTGATCGCCTCGTCCAGATCCCGGTGCTGCCTACGGAACACCTCAAGCTCAACCTTGAGGACGTCGTCGGTCTTCATCGAGATATCGGTAGGGGCGTTCATTGGCGACTCGGAGGCTGGTGAAAGATGCGGGGTTCAAGATACTTCGTTAACGGCTTTTCGGCTAGGCCTATGCGTCCACGCTCTTGAGTAATCAAAAGAACTTACCATATTCTATAAGAGCGGTCGCCTGTTGGGGCCGCAAGACTATCCGTCGCTTTCGAACAAAGGACGTAACACGTGTCGAAACTTACCTTGGGCTCTTACCCGCATATGCTGGGGTTTGAGCAGCTTGAACGCCTTCTGGAACGCTCGGCCAAATCCGGCAACGAGGGGTATCCCCCTTATAATATCGAGCAGACCTCGGATCATTCCTATCGCATTACCCTGGCCGTGGCCGGGTTTGCCGAAGAGGATCTTTCCATCACCGTCGAGGACCGCCAGTTGGTCATCCGTGGCCGTCAGCGCGACGACAGCGATGGCCGCGTCTTCCTGCACCGGGGCATCGCCGCGCGTCAGTTCCAGCGCATGTTCGTGCTGGCCGACGGGGTCGAAGTGGGCGAGGCGCTGATGGAGAATGGTCTGCTGCACGTGGACCTGACCCGTGCCCGCCCGGAAACCGTGGTTCAGACCATCAATATTCGAAAGGGGTAAGAGACATGCATACACCATTTGATTTCAACGAAACCGGCAAGCGGATCGTCTACGTCAAGGCGGTTGATGTTGCGGACCTGCCCGAGGATGTGCAGGCCGGTGCCAAGGGTCACAAGCAGCTTTACGCGGTACATGACGCCGAAGGCGAACAGCTGGCGCTGGTGGCAGACCGCCGCATGGCCTTTGTTCTGGCCCGCCAGAATGACCTGTCGCCGGTGACGGTGCACTGAACAAATCCTTTAGGAGCGCAAATGTGCCCCCGGATTGCCCCGCTGTGGCGGGGCAGTCATGCCTTTGGATAGCTTCCAGAAACCTCCCGCGAGAGAGCGGGAGAATAATCGTCCAAAACGGCTGTTGAGGCGCAAGTCGTGTCCCCGACGGGCTTTCGCGGCTGGATCATTGCTCTCTGCGCCGGTAACGTCCCGGTAAAACAGCGGTTTGGGGCGTTTGATATCATGGCATCGTTTTCTTTTGACTGGGTGGATGCGTTTTCGGATCGCCCCTTTGGCGGCAATGGCTGCGCGGTCGTGCATGAGGGGGCCAGCCTGCCGGTGGAGGTCTGCACCGCCTTCGTGCGGGAGACTTCTCTGGTCGAATGCACCTTTACCGGGCCGTCCCAGGTGGCGGATTTCAAAGTGCGCTATTTCCTGGCAAGCCGCGAAATCCCTTTTGCCGGCCATCCTACCATCGCCACCGTTGCCGCGCTCAAGGATCGCGGGCTGATCAACGGCACCTCGGTGACGCTGGAAACCGGCGCGGGAATTGTTCCGGTGCAGATCGAGGGCGACCTGATCGAGATGACGCAGGTGGCGCCAGAGTTCGGCCCGCAGCCGGATCCGGCCCTGGTTGCGGCAGCAGTGTCCCTGCCGCCCGAAGCCATTATCGGTGAGCCGCAGAAAGTGTCGACCGGCTTGCCCTTTTGCGTCACCGTGCTGAAGGACCGCGCCGCGCTAGAGGCGGCAAGGCTGGATCTTGATGCCCTTGCCCGGCTGACGGCACAGCTGGGCGCCGATGGGATCGACATGATGGAGCCTTTTCTGGTGACACTGGATGGCGCCACAGAGGCAGGGGATACCTTTTCCCGCCTGCTGATGGCGCCGCCGAGCCCGCCGGAGGATCCCTTTACCGGCTCTGCCACCGGCGCGATGGCGGCCTATCTGTGGAAGCACGGGCTGATGCCTAAGGACAGTTTCGTGGCTGAACAGGGGCACGGGCTGGGGCGGCCGGGGCAGGCGCGTGTGACCCGCGTGGGATCGGCAGAGGCGCTGACAGGGGTAAAAGTTGCCGGAGAGGGATTTGTTCTCATGCGGGGAGAGGTCGATCTTCCGCTGCATTTGTAAATGGGAGCATGTGATTGAGTTCTGAGTTCTCTTGCCTCCCATGCTGGAGCGGTTGCCATGACTGAGCCTGCGATTGCTATCCTACCTTACGGCCAGAAACTTGATCGGGGGCTGCCGCAGATGCCGCTGGCGCAGTTGCACTTGCCACTGGGCTGCCCCGACCGGCTGCAGGGCGGCAGCGTTGGCGATCTGACCGCGGCGGATCATTTGATCGTCTTTGCCAAGACGGCGATGCATTTTCAGCTAAACTGGTATTGCCGCGCGCAGCTGTCGCTGATGGTGATGGAGCCGAAGATCATGTCGGCGTCCCACCACCGTCTGCTGCGGCTCAGCCATCGGCGGTTCTTCCGCGTTTTTACCTATGATCCGGATCTTCTCGCGCGATTGCCCAACGGGCTGTTCCTGCCCTTTGGAACCACCTGGGTGCCGGAATGGCAGGATCTGGATCTTGAAAAGACCTTAGATCTGTCGTTGATCGCCTCGGCCAAACGCGACCATCCGGGGCACAAGCTGCGGCATCAACTGGTTGAATACCTGCAGCAAAACGTGCCCGATGCGCGCATTTTGGGCCGTGGTTACGCGCCTTTCGAGCATAAATCAGAGGGTCTTGCCCCCTTCCGCTATTCAGTGGTCATCGAAAATGTGCAGGAGCCGAATTGCTTCACCGAGAAATTGATCGATGCGATCCTCTGCGAGACTGTGCCGATCTACTGGGGCTGTCCGAATATCGGGGATTTCTTCGACACTGAGGGCATGATCCTCTGTAATGATCTGGCGGATATGGAGCGGGCGGTCCGCAGTATCAGTGCGGAGGATTATGCCCGGCGTCTGCCTGCCCTGCGCGCCGCCAAACCTGCGGCGGCGCATTATGGCGATCTGTTCCTCCGCGCGGCCGAGGCATTGCGCGACAGCCTCTAAGGCGGCAATGCTCCTTAGCGCGCGTTTGCGGCTCTAGCTTCCTTGCGGGCCCTTCGGGTGGATTTTTTCTTTTCGTACCAGTGGCGCAGGCCCTTGCTCTTCAGCTCGGCTTGCGGTTCGAACAGCAGGATCGCGTTGCGCAGGGTCCAGTCCGTCAGACTGCCCCGGCAGCCTTTCTCTGGCCAGAGGGAACGTTCGGACCAGATATAGCGGGGGCGGTTAGGCTGTACGCTAACTGGACGGGCCGCGGTCTCGGTTGCGAGATTGGCCATTAGCACCATGATGTTTTCCTGCTCCAGCACCTTTTCACGCGCCCTTGCGATGGTGTCCTGTGCGGCTTCCCAGCGGCCGTTCTGGATTTCCTGGACCATGCGCCGGGCCTCGGCCACCGGATCGTCCAGATTCAGAGTCTCATAACTGTCCACCGGGAAATAATCGTCCACGTTGGAACAGCCTGCGTAGAAGGGGAAGGACCAGCACAGCCAGGGGTCGGTCAGTTTCTCGGTCCAGACATGCGGCCCTTCGCCATTCTCGATGGCGAGGTTGTACTTGTTGGGCAGCAGGGCGTCTGCCTTGTCGCCAATGGGTTTGAAACCACGCCCGAAGAGTTCGATATGCTCGGGAATCTCGTCGATCAGGGTTTCCACAAACCGCATCCGTTTGCGGTGATATTCGGTGTGCACCTTGGTTGAGGTGACGATGGCAATCTTGTCCTGTTTCGGCGGCGGGGTCAGCGTCTTGAACCAGTCATAGCCACGATGATTGCCGTTGTCCGAGAAATCAAAGCCTGCCCACCAGTACCAGCAGACCGCCCGGTTGCGTTTTTCCGTATCCAGCGGTTTTTGCGTCGTCGTCAGAACCAATCCGAACTGGTTTAGGAACCGGCAGCTATAGGGGTGGATGACATCTGGTTCGGCAGCGATGAAAATCGTCCGCTCTTTCGGAACCTGCGTCTTGATGGTGTAGGAAGACCGGTTGAAAGCGATGAGCACATCGGTGTCGTCCGGAACCTCGGTGCCAAAGGTAAAGGCTACCGAACCAATGCAGGGCTGCTGCCCCGGCGCCTGCTTCAGAAAAGACTGCGCTGTGGTGTCGGTAAACACATGTGCCTTAACGGGTGTAACCATACTTGGGCTCCAGAACACGAAATCTTGAACCTGTGTAGGGATAAATTTACTTGCAAAAAAGATCCATTTTGGTCGCGACGTTCAGGTAAAACAAAACGGCCCGCCAAAGGGCGGGCCGTTTCAACAGAAATCAGAGTGGGGTCAGTCAGGGATCAACCGGTGATCAGACCCATGCTTTCCAGCTTCAGAAGAACCTGGTGGGCACAGTTGTCGACATCGACGTTTTCCGTCTCGACGCTCAGCTCGGGGTTCGCGGGCACGTCATAGGGATCTGAAATGCCGGTGAATTCCTTGATCTTGCCTTCGCGCGCCAGCTTGTAGAGCCCCTTGCGGTCACGGCGTTCGCATTCCTCGATCGAGGTCGCGACGTGCACTTCGATGAAGGCACCGAACTGTTCGATGTCCTCGCGGACGGCGCGGCGGGTCGCTGCATAAGGCGCGATCGGCGCACAGATGGCGATGCCGCCGTTCTTGGTGATCTCGGAGGCAACATAGCCGATACGGCGGATGTTGAGGTCACGGTGCTCTTTCGAGAAGCCGAGTTCCGAAGACAGGTTCTTGCGCACGATATCGCCATCCAGCAGCGTCACCGGGCGGCCACCCATTTCCATCAGCTTGACCATCAGCGCGTTGGCGATGGTGGACTTGCCGGAACCGGAGAAGCCGGTGAAGAAAACGGTAAAGCCCTGCTGGCTGCGCGGCGGCTTGGTGCGGCGCAGTTCTTTCACCACCTCGGGGAAGGAGAACCACTCGGGGATTTCCAGACCTTCGGCCAGACGGCGACGCAGTTCGGTGCCCGAGATGTTCAGGATGGTGACGTCATCCTTGTCGGCGATCTCGTCATTGGGTTCGTACTGGGCACGCTCCTGCACATAGACCATGTGCTTGAAGTCGACCATTTCACAGCCGATTTCCGATTGATGCGTACGGTAGAGTTCCTGCGCGT
The DNA here is from genome assembly GCF_041008745.1 of Pseudophaeobacter sp. 1A09344. NCBI lineage: Bacteria > Pseudomonadati > Pseudomonadota > Alphaproteobacteria > Rhodobacterales > Roseobacteraceae > Pseudophaeobacter > Pseudophaeobacter sp. 1A09344. The sequence goes on along the minus strand of NZ_JAXGFS010000005.1, from coordinate 163,409 downwards.
CATAGGGGCCGTAGAAATCTTCACCGGCAGAGTTCTTGCCGGGGCCGGCGTGGTCGCGGCCCACGATGAAGTGGGTGCAGCCGTGGTTGGCGCGAATCAGACCGTGCCAGACGGCTTCACGCGGGCCAGCCATGCGCATGGCCAGGTTCAAGAGCGACATAGTCGTGGTCGAAGCCGGATATTTGTCCAGCACCGCCTCGTAGCAGCGCACGCGGGTGAAGTGGTCGACATCGCCCGGTTTGGTCAGGCCAACAACCGGGTGGATCAGCAGGTTGGCCTGCGCTTCCTTGGCAGCGCGGAAGGTCAGTTCCTGGTGCGCACGGTGCAGCGGGTTGCGGGTCTGGAAGGCGACAACCTTGCGCCAGCCCAGCTTGCGAAAGTAGGCGCGCAGCTCGTTCGGAGTGTCGCGGCGGCCACGGAAATCATAGTGCACGGGCTGCTGGATACCGGTGACCGGACCGCCGAGGTAGATCTTGCCTGCGTGGTTGTGCAGGTAGTTCACGGCCGGGTGCGCCTCGTCATCGGCGCCAAAGACCTTTTCTGCCTCGCGAGATTTGTTGGGCTCCCAGCGGTCGGTGACCGTCATGGTGGCCAGGATGACGCCTTCCTGATCGCGCAGGGCGATGTCTTCGCCCACTTCCAGAGAGCTTGCGAAATCTTCGCTCACGTCCAGGGTGATCGGCATCGGCCAAAGCGTGCCGTCCGCCAGGCGCATGTTTTCGACAACGCCGTCATAGTCTTCCTCGGTCAGGAAGCCTTTCAGCGGGTTGAAACCGCCGTTCATCAGCAGCTCCAGGTCACAGATCTGGCGCGGGCTCAGATCGTGGCTTTTCAGCTCACCGGCCTCGACCTTCAGCTTCTGGGCAGAGTCATAAGATACATAGAGCTCGGGGATCGGAGCCAAATTACTCAACATAGTCATGTGAATTCTCTCTTCACTTGCGCGGGAGGGGGCGCCCGTGTCGCGGACGGCTTAAGGCCGCGCAATAGCCCAAAGGTTTCTTGAATGTCTAGCGAGCTGGGGAAAAAAGGACGATGTGTGCCTATTCCTTCACAAATGGATGCTGTTTCGCCGCGCGTGGGCAATCATGGAACATCGTTCCGGTGTCTGAAGCTCCGGATTGGAATCAATTCGTTTGCGTGTCGAGCACTGTAAACAGATCCTCCGCCCGCAGGGTCGCAATCGCCGATACCGGTTCGGCGACGCCGCGCAGCTGGAACGATTGCAGCGCGCTCTCGGGGGCGGTAAAACCAGCTGCGTCCAGCACGGCGGCAGAGACCAGCAGTTCAACGCCCAGGGCTTTGGTCTCGGCCTCAAGCCTGCTGGCAGCATTGACGCTGTCGCCGATGATGGTGCGCGGGGCGTGATCGGCAGAGCCAATTTCGCCCTGAACAAGATCGCCCAGATGCAGGCCAATGCCGATCCGGACCGGCGGGCTGTCTTCTTCTTCCAGTCGCGCATTGAATGTCCGCAGCGCCGTACCAATCGCGGCCGCTGCATTCAGCGCCGCGCGGGCGGAATGAGCCGGGGAGGGGGCATCGAAGACCGCCAGCAGCCCATCGCCGAGGTATTTGTCCACGTGGCCGCCGGCCCCCGTGATCGCGGGTACGATGGCATCGAAGAACCGGTTCAGCAGGAACACTACATCATAAGGCAACTGACCTTCGGTACGGCTGGTAAAGCCGCGGATGTCGAGAAACAGGATGGCGAGCCTGCGTTCTTGCCCCTGGCTGGCGTGGGCCCGTGTGGTCCGCCCGTCGGGCCGGAACATGCGGCATACGGTCAGCGGTGCGGTAGGCCGGATCTGGCAGGCCAGCCGCATGGTACTGCTGGCCCGCACGGCGGCAAGGCTGCGCGCCTCAGAATCAGAAGGTGGATGCAGCGCATCCAATCCGTCTTCGACAACCACCCGGCAGGTGGTGCAACGCCCTTTGCCGCCGCAGAGAGAGGTATGAGGCACGCCGCTGGCGCGGGACATTTCCAAGAGGGTCAGCCCCTTTTCGGCGCTCACCACAGGACCGTTCACATAGGTGATCCGCACCGCCCGGCGCTTGCGCAATGCCTTTTGCAGCAGCACGGCGGTTCCGGTCAGCACAAGAAGCGCCAGAAACAGGCCGATCCAGAGATTTTCATTCTCTCGGAGGCTTATGAACGTCGGCTGGTCGGGCCAGTTGTAACTTGCCATCAGCGCCGCCCGCTGACTGCCCTCGACAAACAGATCGTAGATCCGGCGTCCCTCGCTCAACGCGCCGGCCAGGGCAAAGGTGGGGATGAAGACCGCGAGCCCGATCATATAAGTCTGTGTCCGGCGCCACCAGCGCGTCAGCCGCAGCCAGTAGTGCAGCCCCATGCAGCCATGGATCCATACGGCCAGCAACAGCAGCGCCTGCCACCAGATCGATGGCGAGTTCCACATCAGGACAAGGATGAAGCCCATCTCATCGTTGACGTTGTGAAGCTCATGCGCGTAGCGGGTGTAGGTAATGTGCCGCAACAGCTGCAATGGGATTAGAAGGCCAAGCCCCAGCTGCACCGCCTCGTTCCAGGTCATCCGCCAGCTGCGTCGCCGGGTCAGTTGCCACAGGGCTAGCCCGGCATGCAGGATCAGCGCGCTATAGAGAATGACACCGCCCAGCACACTGCGGGTGATGATCTGGCGAGCGCTCTGCATGGCCTCCACCGCCGCAGGAGAGAATAGCGCCAGGCCCAGGTTGATGAAGTGGAAGAACACATAGGTGAACAGGACCAGCCCGGTCACCATCCGGGTGCGGATTATCCAGTTGCCCTGCCACAGCACATGCGTCACCGGCTGCTCTCCCCCGTGTAGCCTGCGGTGACTGTGACGGGATGCCGCGATGCGGGTCAAGGCTCTGCAACAGGAAAGCCGCGCGCCCTGTGGGGGCGTGCGGCTGTTTTCGGCATCGGCTCCGGCCTGCGGCAGTATGGGCCGCCGGATGCCGGGATTGGCTTATTCCTGTTCGGCCAGGAACCGTTCGGCATCAAGGGCCGCCATGCAGCCCATCCCGGCAGAGGTCACGGCCTGACGGTATTTATGGTCGGTCAGATCGCCGGCTGCGAAAACACCGGGGACCGAGGTTTCGGTGGAGCCGGGCTTGACCTTCACATAGCCGCCATTGTGCAGTTCCAGCACATCCTTGACCAGTTCGGTTGCCGGGGCGTGGCCGATGGCGACAAAGACGCCCTTACAGGGGATTTCCGAGATTTCGCCGGTCTGCACGTTCTTGACCTTGACGCCTTCAACGCCGAGCGGCGCATCGGTGCCGACGACCTCTTCCAGCTGGTGGAACCACAGCGGTTCGATCTTGGGGTTCTTCAAGAGCCGGTCCTGCAGGATCTTTTCGGCGCGCAGCTCATCACGGCGGTGGATCAGCGTGACCTTGGAGGCGAAATTGGTCAGGAAAAGCGCCTCTTCAACGGCGGTATTGCCGCCGCCGATCACCACGATTTCCTGACCCCGGTAGAAAAAGCCGTCGCAGGTCGCGCAGGCAGAGACGCCAAAGCCCTTGAATTTGTCCTCGGTCGGCAGGCCCAGCCATTTCGCGCGGGCGCCGGTTGCCAGGATCACGGCATCGGCGGTGTAGGTGGTGCCGCTGTCGCCCTTGGCGGTAAAGGGACGCTGGCTGAGGTCCAGATCGGTGATGATGTCGCCGATGATCTCGCAGCCCATTTCCTTGGCATGATCCTGCATGCGCACCATCAGGTCCGGTCCCTGAACCTCGGTGTCGCCGGGCCAGTTTTCCACTTCGGTGGTGGTGGTCAGCTGGCCGCCCGGTTCGATGCCCTGCACCAGAATGGGTTCCAGCATCGCGCGGGAGGCATAGACCCCCGCAGTATATCCGGCCGGACCCGACCCGATGATCAGTACCTTGGTGTGACGCGTCTCGCTCATCTCATATCCCCAAATCCGCAGGTTGGCGGGCAATCCGCCGTCAGCCACAGGATATAGCGACAGACCAGAGGCGCTTAAACCCCCGGCATCACCTTCGTGACGCAGCTGTTATCCGAGGCAGCTTGATCTTGCGGAGGGCAAAGATTATTGCGGCGCAGTGAAATAATATTGCGCGCTTTCGCGGCGCTGATATAAGAAACGCAAACTGACGGGAGCTTCCACAATGGTCACTACACGCCTTGATCCGATCGATCGCAAGATTTTGTCGGAACTGCAGGCCGATGGGCGCATGACCAACGTAGAACTGGCCAAACGCGTCGGAATTTCGGCGCCGCCCTGCTTGCGCCGGGTGCGTGCATTGGAGGAAGCAGGCCTGATCCGGGGCTATCATGCCGAGGTCAACAGCCGGGAGCTTGGCTTTGAGGTTCAGGTCTTTGCCATGGTGGGGTTGGAAAGCCAGGCCGAGGCAGAGCTGAGCGCATTCGAGGAGAAATGCCGCGGTTGGCCGCTGGTGCGCGAGTGTCACATGCTGAATGGCGAGGTGGATTTCATCCTCAAATGCGTCTCACCCGATCTCAGCACTTTTCAGAGTTTCCTGACCGGAGAGTTGCTGACCACGCCGAACGTGGCAAGCGTCAAGACATCGTTGGTGATCCGCGGTGCCAAGGACGAGCCGGGCGTGCCGTTCGACGTTCTCGAAGACCGTCTGGCGCTGGAACCCTGACCGGACCTGCGCCGGGTCGCGAGCAGGGACGTCGGCGGGTTGTTCAGATGGCTGCGTCCGCGCGCTCAAAGGCCAGCGGGCCGAAATCCGCAATCGCATCTGCGTGGCTGAAAAGGTTGAGGAACAGCGTCTTGATCGGATAGCTGACCAGTTTCAACGCATTCGGCCCGGGATGATAGGTTTCAAATTCCAGCCCCCCCACCTGAATGACCGCGTGCTGCGGCAGGCAGAGATGGAACATATCAACCACGGTCGGCGGTGAGGTTTCAAAGATATTCATGCCGTCCTGAAAATCCTGAACCGGAGTCAGCAACTTCTTGTCACTTGCATCCCGGCGCATATGCGGCGGCGTGCACAGCAGCCGCGCGGCAGGACCGGCCACGACGCAGGACATGGGTTTTTGCATTCCAAAACTGTCAGCCATGAAGCTGGTCAGCGGATGGGTCTGTCCCTTGGAATCAGCGCGCGCTGGAACCAGGCTGGTGGAACCTTTCCAGATCAACGGCTGATATTCCCCGGTTTGCGTTGCGATCATGTCACCGGGCCAGAGGTCCTCAATGGCGACGGGGCCCATATCGGTCTGCACCAGCGTTCCGCGGGTAAAAGCACAAAAGGCGTTTTCGAACAGTGGCAGGGCTGGCGCGATGTGACGGGTTTCCGCGACGGTTCCGTTGGACAAAAGGGCGCTGACCTCGAACCGGCGCAACTGCGGTTTGGTGACCATGCGCAGCGCGGCGGGATCCTGAAGCAGGGCAGTGGCTTCGGCTGCCGATGCAGCGGCCTGGTGCAGCGAGTGAGGCGTGTTCATAGCGTCAGGGCCTTTCTCAATTCGACTTCGGAACCACAGCCCCGCGGCTGCGGGGCATTCGGACTGTTTGATCAGGCACCGTCGTTTTTTTGCACCTGCGCCGGACCGGAGTGCCGGACTGGGCGGGAGGGTGACCGCAAGAGTTTAAGCAAACCTCTACACGGAAGAACCCCGCGCCGCGCATCCTGCCCAGGCCGGTCTTTCTTTGCATTTTCTGAACACAGTGAAGACGTCCAGAGGCTGCAATCCGCCAGGAAGTAAAGGCAAGTTTTCCGCCCTAACTCAGGCGCTTTTCAGCGCCTTCGGGCCACTGCGGGTGCTGCGGCGGCGCTCTATTGACGCACGTCGCGCCACGCCGCGGTGCCAGGGCAATTTGCTTTTCTCGCTTTTGGCAGTTGCAACAATGGAAGCGATAAAACGGGTTCGTGCTGTCATTATTGCTCCTGCGGGGTCCATTCTGAACGATGTCTGTCTGAGCGCAGGTATCGGTAATCAATGCGACGTTATTGTGGCGCGGGCATGGAAAAGCCCCGGCAAAGCGGGGCCTGAGCGGTCACAATCCGGCTGCCGGGGATCTCCGGGAATTTTCAAAAGGGATCGGGGACGCGTGTGTTTTCTTTTTCCTACAGGCGGATACAAGCAATCAGCCTGCCATAATCAGCCTGTTTTTCGTGGGTGGCACGCCGATAGGAATAAAATCGCTTTGGATCGCTATAGGTGCAGTGGCCGGTCCATTCCGCCTCCGCAACCCCGGCGCTGCGCAGTTTATGCAGGCCAAGACCGGGCAGGTCGAACAGCAAGCGGTCGCCTTCGCCATTGGCAAAGAAGCGCGCGTTCTCCGGGTCCTCGGCCATGAAGTCGTCGAAGAACTCGGGGCCAACCTCATAGGCGCGCTGCGAAATGGTCGGGCCGATGACGGCAAGGATATTGCTGCAGGTTGCGCCCAGATCCACCATCGCCTCCACCGTCGCAGAGAGCACCCCGTCCAGCGCCCCGCGCCAGCCGGCATGGGCGGCGCCGATCACTCCGGCCTCGGGGTCAGCAAACAACACCGGCTGGCAATCTGCTGTCAGGATCGACAGGGCGACCCCGGGTGTGCGGGTAACCATGGCATCGGCTCTGTCCGGGCTGTCGCCAACCTCTTCGATTACCGCGACGTCGGGGGAATGCACCTGATTGACCCGGGCCAGCTTCTCCGGGGCGACCTCCATTGCGGCGGCGACGCGGGCGCGGTTCAGTTCGACCGCTTCACGCTGGTCCGAAGATCCAAGCCCGCAGTTCAGTCCCTCGAAAATGCCGGAGGACGCACCGCCCCGGCGGGTGAAAAACCCGTGCCGCACGGGGCCAAGAAGATCCGATGTCAGTATTTCCAGCGTCATGACTGAAGCCCCGGTGGTGGTGTCGCGTTGCCGGGGTAGAGACCCAGCACCTTGAACAGGTTTCCCATTTCCTCGGGGTGCGTCAACCGCCGATGTGCGGCGATCAAATTGTCGAGCGCATCGCCCTCTAGCGGTGCGGCAAGGGCGCGGGCGCGGTCGGTGATGCCCAGCCGCTCCAGAAACACGCCCTGCGGGGTCAGCCGCGTGGCCGCGCAGCCGTGCACCTGCGCCGCCTGTGTCAGAACCTCAAAATCCACATGGGTGGTCAGGTCTGCGCTGCCGGGTGCCTCCAGCGGATCACAGGGCGCATGATCGCGCAGCGCTTGCAGCGTGTCGCCAAGCGAGCGCCAATCGCCATAGTCCACGATCAGCGCCGCGCCACCATGCGCTGCGATACGTGTAGCAATTGCAGCGGTGATAGGGGCCGCGCCTTCGCAGAGTTCGACAAGGTCGCCCTCGCGGGTGTCCTCAAGCCGGTGGCTGAGCGCGGGCTGTTCGGTCACCGGGCCAAGGCCAAAGGTCAGCGTGCCGTTCTGCATGCCGATGCGTTTTTCGCGCCAGCCGCTGCCGTCGCGCAGGAACTGGCGCACGGGCAGGGCGTCAAAGAACTCATTGGCCACCAGAAACAACGGCTGCTGTGACAAGGTGTCGATGGTGTCGTGCCAGATTGGTTCAAACCCTGTCAGCGCCTTGGCCTGCGCCTCGCGCAGGGTGGGGGAGGCCTCTACCAGATGCAGCTCCAGCGCGGCGTGGAAACCGGGCACCGCGCGGGTGGCGCGCAACAGATCCGCCATCAGGGTGCCGCGGCCAGGGCCAAGCTCGGCCAGGGTGAACGGCGTGGGCGCGCCCTGATCTAGCCAGCTTTGCGCCAGACACAGGCCCAGCAGTTCACCGAACATCTGGCTGATTTCCGGCGCCGTGGTGAAATCCCCGGCAGCGCCCAGCGGATCACGGGTGGTATAATAGCCAAAACGGGGATTCAGCAGGCATTCGGCCATGTAATCGGCCAGGCTCATCGGCCCGTCGACATCGATGCGGGCAATCAGGTGATCCAGCAGGCTCATGCCGTGATCCTCTGGCGGCGCAGGGCGGCGATGGCAAAGACTAGCCCCAGCGCGATCATCGGCAGCGACAGAAGCTGTCCCATGGTCAGCCCGTAGCCGCCGACATGCCAGGCAAGGCCGAGCGGATTGCCGGGGGTCACGAACTGCGCGTCGGGCTGACGGGCGAATTCCACCAGGAACCGCGCCATGCCATAGCCCGCCAGAAACAGCCCCAGCACCAATCCGGGCCGGTGAAAGGCCCTACACCGCCAGACCATCCAGAGCAGCAATGTCGCTAGCAGCGCGCCTTCCAGTAGCGCCTCATAAAGCTGCGACGGGTGCCGCGCGCAAATCTCGCCCAGGGCCTGCCCACAGTCTTGCGCGGCCTGTCCCGGAAAGGCGACGCCCCAGGGCAGATCCGTTGGTCGCCCCCAGAGTTCCGCATTGATGAAATTGGCCAGCCGTCCCAGCATCAGCCCGGGCGGCACGCTGACGGCCACCAGATCGGCCATCTGCAGCCGGGGTACACCGTGGCGCAGCGCAAAGATCCAGGCCGCCAGCACCACGCCGATCAGCCCGCCGTGAAAGGCCATGCCGCCTTCCCAGATCCGCAGGATCGCGGCCGGGTTGGAGAGGTAGTATCCCGGCTGGTAGAACAAAACGAACCCCAGCCGCCCGCCAAGGATCACGCCAATGATGATCCAAGTCAGCAGATCCTCAACCTGCTGCGGGCGCAGCGGTGGCTGGCTCGCGGGCCAGAGTGCGGGCTGTCGCAGAGCCGCCACTGCCAGCCGCCAGGCGATCAGGATCCCGACGATATAGGCCAGCGCGTACCAGCGCAGCGCGAACTCAAAAGTTCCGATGGTGATCGAGAAGATTTCGGGCGACAGGTCGGGGAATTGGATCATTGCGTGCATGTGCGACTGAATGCCTTTGCTCTGGAAGGGAAGTCAACGGCTTGCCCGCGGCCCTTTGGTTGCCCATATAGGGCATAAGCCTGATACGGAGAAGACGATGCAGAGCCGCAACAAGATCCTCGACGATATTTCCCAGCTGATGACCAATGCCATGGGTGTGGCCCACGGCGCCCGCGAAGAAGCTGAAACCGCGATGAAGAGCATGATCGACCGCTGGCTGGCCGACCGTGATTTCGTGACACGCGAAGAATTTGACGCGGTGCGCGCCATGGCGCAGAAGGCCCGCGAAGAAAACGAAGCGCTGAAAGCCCGCCTTGATGCGCTTGAGGCCTCTGCCAAAAACTGAAGACTGAAGATTAAAGACCGGACCCATCCAGAATATGCATGTGCCTGCGCGGGCGAAAAGCCCGCTTGGGTCCGGTGCAGGCGGCACGTCCCGGCAGTGACGGCCAAATAACGCGGCGCCCTAATTGGGCCGCCTGATTTGCGCCGGGGACCTTATCCACAGCTTTGCCGATATTTTGGGTGGCTTTCCGCTTCATCCACAACTTATTGCAGATATCCCCAAATAAAGGGTTGCCAGCGCCTATCCGGGTGTCCACCATATCTAGTATGGGAGCGGGGATGCCTCCCCGGTCCTTTGAGCGCAAAGCTAGCTCTAGCGGACCCGAAGAGGTGCGTATGCTAGATACCAGAGAGGTGGCATCATGGCCCTATCCGAGCATCATCTGGAAGACGACATCCACCCCATAGACATCGTTGAGAACGTTGCCTCCCATCATGACTGGGATTTTGACCGGATCGGCGATGATCAGATCGCCATGGCCGTCGAGGGGCAATGGCGCACCTATTCGGTAACCTTGGCCTGGTCGGGATACGAGGAAACCCTGCGGCTGGTGTGTAGTTTCGAAATGGATCCGCCTGAGGACAAGCTGCCGCTGCTGTATGACCTTCTCAACCGGATGAACGATCAGTGCTGGGCAGGGGCCTTTACCTATTGGGCCGAGCACAAGCTGATGCTTTATCGTTATGGCCTGATCCTGTCGGGCGGCCAATCGGCCAGCGCCGAGCAGATCGACGCGATGATCCAGGCCGCTGTGTCGAATTGCGAGCGTTACTACCCGGCCATTCAGCTGACCACCTGGGCCGGGCGCACGCCTCAGGAATCTCTTCAGGTCGCCATTGCAGAGGCTTATGGCCGCGCGTAAACCTGTGCCCTGAAACTGATGTAACAGCACAGGGGCAGGGACAATGGACATGACGGATATCGCGGATCGCGGGCTGGTCCTTTTGGGATGCGGCAAGATGGGCTCGGCGATGTTGGCCGGGTGGTTGGACGGCGGATTGCCCGCGTCGTCGGTCTGGGTTCTGGATCCCTATCCTTCGGACTGGCTGAAACGGACCGGCGTGACCATCAACGGCGGCCTGCCGCAGAGCCCGGCCATCGTATTGATCGCGGTAAAGCCACAGATGATGGGCGATGCGCTGCCGGGGCTTCAGGCGCTGGGCAATGGCGATACCCTGTTCATCTCGGTTGCCGCCGGCATCTCATGTGCCAGCTACGAGGCGATGCTGGGAGAGAAGACCCCCATCGTGCGCGCCATGCCCAACACACCCGCCGCCATCGGGCGCGGCATCACTGCCCTGATCGGCAACGGGCGCAGCAGCGGCGCCGATATGGATCTGGCCGAAACCCTCTTGTCCGCGATCGGTCAGACGGTGCGGCTGCAATCCGAGGATCAGATGGATGCGGTCACCGGCGTCAGCGGCTCCGGGCCTGCCTATGTGTTCCACCTGATCGAAACACTGGCCGCCGCAGGTGAGGCGCAGGGGCTGCCCGCCGATCTGGCGATGAAATTGGCCAAGGCCACCGTGGCGGGCGCAGGGGCGCTGGCCGAGGCGGCCGCGGAAGATCCCGCCCAGTTGCGGGTGAACGTGACCAGCCCCAATGGCACCACCCAGGCGGCGCTTGAGGTGCTGATGGACAAGGACAGCGGTTTCCCGCCCCTGCTGAACCAGGCTGTTGCGGCTGCTGCAAACCGATCCAAGGAGCTGTCCGGTGGCTGAGATTTCCTTTGATGATTTCCTGAAGGTCGATATCCGCGTCGGCACCGTGGTGCGGGCCGAACCCTATCCCGAAGCCCGCAAACCGGCGATCAAGATGTGGATCGATTTCGGCGATGAGATCGGTGAGAAGAAAACCTCGGCCCAGGTGACCGCGCATTACACGCCGGAAATGCTTGTGGGAAAACAGGTTGTGGCGGTGGTCAATTTCCCGCCGCGCCAGATCGGCAAGTTCATGTCCGAGGTTCTGGTGCTTGGCCTGCCGGATGAGGCCGGGGAGATCCGGCTGATCGGGCCGGATGGTCCGGTGCCGCTGGGCGGAAGGATGCACTGAGCGATGAAACTTTGGATTACCCGGCCGATGACAGCGGCTGTCGAGGCCCGCGCGCGGGAAGAGTTCGATGTGGATATCCGCCCCGATACGGGCGTGCTTAGCCGCGCGGAAATGCAGCGTGCCTTGCGGGATTATGACGTGGTCATGCCGACGCTGGGCGACCGGTTCGATGCCGAGATCTTTGCCGCGGTGCCTGCGCCGCGGTGTCGGCTGCTGGCGAATTTCGGCGTTGGCTACAACCATATTGACGTAGAGGCCGCCCGGGCCGCCGGTGTTGCTGTGACAAACACGCCGGGCGCGGTCACCGATGCGACTGCCGATATCGCGATGACCTTGCTGCTGATGTCGGCCCGCCGCGCAGGCGAGGGGGAGCGGCTCGTGCGCGATGGCAGCTGGGAAGGCTGGCACCCGACCCAGATGCTCGGTCAGCATGTTACGGGCAAAACCGTCGGCATCGTCGGCCTTGGCCGCATCGGGGCTGCCATCGGGCAGCGCTGCCATTTCGGATTTGGCATGAAGGTCCTCTACACCGCCCGCAGCGACAAGGATCCGGGTTTCCCTGTCTCCCGTTGCGCCAACCTGTCAGAGATGGCCGCGCAGGTCGATTTCCTGGTGGTTGCCGTGCCCGGTGGCGCCGACACCCGGCATATGGTGGATGAAGCGGTGCTTGCGGCGATGCAGCCTCACGCGCATCTGATCAATATCGCCCGCGGCGAGATCGTGAAGGAAGCGGCCCTGATCACCGCCTTGCAAGAGCAGCGCATCGCCGGGGCAGGCCTAGATGTCTATGAATTCGAACCCGAGGTGCCTGAGGCGCTGCGCGCGCTTGATAGCGTCACCCTGCTGCCGCATCTGGGCACGGCCACCGAAGAGGTGCGCAGCAACATGGGGCATATGGTGCTGGACAATGTCGCGGCCTTCATCGCCGGGCAGAAACTGCCCAACCCCGTCTGAGCCACTCGGGGACGGTCAGGCTTTTGAGCCGTCCCCAACCGCTTCGCGCCAGTGACGGCGGCAGAGCGAGACATAAGTTTCATTGCCGCCGATCTGCACCTGATCACCCGTGGTGATCGCACGGCCCTGATCGTCCTGTCGGATCACCATGGTGGCCTTCTTGCCGCAATGGCAGATGGTTCGCACCTCGCGCATTTCATCGGCTAGCGCCAAGAGGGTGGCGGATCCGGGAAACAGGTTGCCCTGAAAATCTACCCGCAGCCCGTAGCACAGAACCGGCACCCCCAGATCATCGACCACACGGGCCAGTTGCCAGACCTGATCTGGCGACAGGAATTGTGCTTCGTCCACAAAAATACTGGCAACGCTGCCTCGTGACAGGCGTAATTTGATTTTTGCGAACAGGTCCTCGCCCGCACTGAACACATCGGCCTCGGCGCTGATGCCAATCCGCGAAGCAATCCAGCCCTTGCCTGCCCGATCATCGACACGTGCGGTCAGAAGGTAGGTGTCCATGTTGTTTTCGCGGTAGTTGTGCGAGGCCTGAAGCAGCACGGCGGATTTACCGGCATTCATGGTGGAGTAGTTGAAATAGAGCTTTGCCATGCGTGCGGTTTACCCTTTGGCAATGGCTGAGTGAACCGCAAAATAATCCCGGATCGTGGGGATGCAGAGGGCAGTGCGGATCACAGGATTCGAACCCTGATGTCTAAAATACGCCCCCCCACAGCAGCCCGTCCAGTCCGGGTCGAAATAGACCCTAGGGATGGATACAGGCACGCGCCACTGGGGAGGACGCCTAAAGAAGGATATGTCGTACACCCGAAACGGATGCTTGACCTCTCCCACTCATATTGAAGCGCAACCTCACTCACAAAGTCTGCTTCAACCCCAAACAAAGATGCACAATAGCATCTGGGCCACTCGTTAAATCCCTGAAAACCCAAGGGATGGCGCTAGTATTGCAATTCGTTTAAAAGGACTTCATGGGAAATTAACAAGTTCATTCCCCGCCCCGCGGCGGCTTATGAGGCAAGATTTACATGGCAGAGATCGGCAGGTACCTGAAAAAGCATACCGAAGCGCTGGTTAAGGACGTTGGCATAGAGGCCGCCTGTCAGATTACAGGCAAGTCCAAGGCGACATTGGGTCGTTACTATTCAGACAATGCCGAACATACGGAACGGTTCATGCCGGTAGATTCCGTGGCCAAGCTGGAGGGGGCTGCTTCTTTTCCGCATGTGACCTCGGCGCTCGCGGATCTGAAGAATATCACGCTGTCCTATAATCACTCCGACGATTCGGGCGTGGAAAGTGTCGGGCGCACAGGCGGGGTGAATGCCGACGTGATCGCGCTGAGCCAGCGGTTTGCAACCCTGATGAGCGAATATCAGGAAGCCATCGCTGATGGCATCATCACCGTCAATGAGGCCAAGCGCTTGCTGCGGGAAACGGTCCTGTTGCAGCAGGTCCTTCTGGATATGAAATTGCATCTCGAAGAAGAGAGCAACTGACGCTCTCGGACGTTCATTGCGGGGCAGTAGTCCCGCTGGTAGGCCCCGACGGACTGCGGGGCCTTTTCCGTTTTCAGCCCATATGGCGGCGCAGGATCGCCGAGCCGACCGAATAGCCGGCGCCGAAGGAACAGATCAGGCCAATTTCCTGGTCGGCCATGTCATCGGAATTCTGCGCAAAGGCGATGATCGAGCCTGCCGATGATGTATTGGCATAGTCTTGCAGGATATTGGGCTGTTCGCCGGGTTCGGGGGTGCGGCCCAGAACCTTTTTGCCGATGAAATCATTCATCGCCTTGTTCGCCTGATGCAGCCACAGGCGCTTCAGGTCATCATTGGCGATGCCACTGTCAGCCAGATGGGTGCTGATGTGCTCGCTGACCATGGGCAGCACTTCCTTGAACACCTTGCGGCCATTCTGCATGAACTGCATGTCGCGGCGGTCCGCGACCCCGTCGGGGCGCGAGCGGCGCAAGAAGCCGTTGTTGTTTCGGATATTGTTGGAAAATTCGGTGGCACAGCGGGTCGATAGGATTTCGAAATACGGCCCCTTGGCGTCTTCGATCCGTTCGACCAGGGTTGCGGTCGCCACATCGCCAAAGATGAAGTGGCAGTCACGGTCGCGCCACTCCAGATGCCCCGAGCAGATTTCGGGGTTTACCACCAGCGCCGAGCGGATGCTGCCAGAGCGGATCATATCCGCGGCCACCTGCAGGCCAAACGTGGCCGAGGAACAGGCGACGTTCATGTCGAAGGCAAATCCGTCGATGCCGAGGAGTTTCTGGATCTCGATTGCCACCGCGGGGTAGGGGCGTTCCATATTGGAGGCCGCACAGATCACGGCGTCTACGTCGCCCGCGGTCTTGCCAGCCTGTGCCAGAGCCTTGGTCGCCGCATCGACGGCCATTTCCGCCATAATGCCCGGTTCGTCATCGCTGCGCTGGCGCAGCAGCGGGTGCATGACCTCGGGGTCGAGAATTCCCGTCTTGTCCATCACATAGCGCTGCTCGATGCCAGAGGCCTTGACGATGAACTCTTCCGAGGAGTGCTGCATCGGGGCCATTTCGCCCGCTGCGATGGCCTCGGCGTTCTTTTCGTTCATGCGGTCGGCGTAGGCATTGAACGCCACGACCAGCTCGGCATTGGTGATGATCTGAGACGGGGTGAAGACCCCGGTGCCGGTTATGGCGGCTGTGTGCATGGTAACGGATCCCGAGTTCGCAAAGTGCCGTATATCTGGGCATTTTGCGTGCGGAAGGTCAAGGTCAGCCGCAAGCTGCCGCAGGGGCAAGCAGGAACAGTGGGGCAGTGTTCGGGGAATGTGAACTTCTTCACATGAAAAGTTCATTCGCTGAAGTAATCTGCTGCGAATCCCGCACCACGGCGATCCGCTGGTGCACACCCTCTTTGCAACCGGGCCTGGCCTTATGACCGATGACACCTTGCAGCTATCGCCGGAGATCCGGTCTCTGATGGGCGTTTATGCGCTCTACTGGATGCTGGACGATGCGGTTGAGCGTATGGATCAGGCGCCACGGATCGGGCGGTTGGAAAGCCGGATCCTGATCCGGCTGGACCGGCCCCGGCGCATGGGGGCGCTGGCACAACTGTTGCTGACTGGCCCCCCGTCCGTCACCGCGGCAGCGGATCGGCTTGAGGAGATGGGTCTTGTGCAGCGGCTGCCCGATCCGGACGACCGGCGGGCGCTGTTGCTGCATCTGACCGACCAGGGCCGCACCGTCCGAAGCCAGCTGGACGAGGAGGCCCGCCGACTGTTCCGCCAGGTCTCTGGCCTTTCAACGGACGAGATCGCGCAGTTCGCGGCGCTATGTGAAAAAATACATGATACGAGTACAGGAAACGGCGCCCCGCTGGGATGCCCGGATCCGAAAGGAGACAAAGAATGAAAATCTTCCACCGAGTGTCACGGCTGATCCTGCCCGCGCTCGCCCTCTCGGCCCTGGTGCAGGCAGGGCCGCTGGCGGCGCAAGAGACGGCCAAACCGGTCAAGCTGCTGAAAACGCAGGCGGGCAGCGTGTTGGTTGAGCGCCAGTTCTTTGGTCAGGTGGCGGCGAAACAATCCGTCGACCTTGCCTTTCAGGTGGGCGGTCAGGTGCTGGAGTTTCCGGTGGCGCAGGGCACCGTGGTGCCCGAAGGGCAGCTTGTTGCGCAACTGGACCTGGAACCTTTTGAGCTGAAACTGGAACAGGCCCGGCTGCAAAAGGCGCAGGCGGACCGAACGGTGGCACGGATGGAGAAACTGACCGGGACGGTCAGCCAGGTGTCCATCGATGATGCGGAAACCCAGGCTGGTCTGGCCGGGGTCGCCCTGCGGGATGCGGAATACGCCTTGCAGCATGCGACGCTGACGGCGCCCTTCGATGCGCTGGTCTCCAGCCGCGAGGTCGAGAAATTCACCACGGTCAGCGCCGGGACGCCCATCGTCCGGCTGCACGATATGTCTGAACTGCACATCAAGGTGGATGTGCCTGAAATCCTGTTTCAGCAGGCAAATGCAGATGAAAAGGTCGATATCACGGCCTCCTTCCCGGGCTGGGACGCCACCTATCCGGTTGAAATCCTCGAATTCGATGCCGAGGCCAGCAGCGTTGGGCAGACCTACCGGGTGACCTTCCGTCTGGCGCCTCCTAAGGATCGGCAGATCCTGCCCGGGGCCTCGGTTTCGGTGCGGGTGCTGGTCAATACCGGTGCTGCGGCGATCCGCCTGCCGGCAACGGCCATCGTGGTGTCCCCCGAAGGGCAGACTGGTGTGATGGTCTTTAGCCCCACCGGGGCCGACAATGGCACGGTCGCCTGGCGGCCTGTCACTGTGACGCCGACGCAGGATGGCGATTTCACCGTCACCGAAGGTCTGACTGGCGGTGAAGAGGTGGTTCTGGCGGGCGGCACCGCCCTGTCGGACGGGCAGGCGGTACGCCGCTTTGCCGGTTTCGCGAACTGAGGGCGGGCAGATGGATATTGCACGCGGCTCAATCGAAAAACCGCTTTATACATGGCTGATCATGTTGATCGCCCTATTCGGGGGCATCTGGGGTTTCCTGTCGCTGGGACGGCTTGAGGATCCGGCCTTTACCATCAAACAGGCTGTCATCGTGACCCAGTATCAGGGCGCCACGGCAGAGCAGGTGGCGCTGGAGGTCTCTGAACCGCTGGAGTCTGCGATCCAGAAAATGGCCGAGGTCGATATCATCACCTCGATCAACCAGCCGGGCCAATCCCTGATCGAAGTTGAAATCAAATCGACCTATGACGGCAGCGAGCTTCCCGCAGTCTGGACCAAACTACGCGCGAAGATCCGCGATGCGGCCCTGTCCCTGCCCGAAGGCACCAGTCAGCCCTTCGTGAACGATGCCTTCGGCGATGTGTTCGGCCTGTTCTATGCCGTCACCGCAGACGGGTTCAGCGATGCGGAAAAGCATGAACTGGCAACTTTCCTGCGGCGGGAGCTGCTAACGGTTGATGGGGTTGCCGATGTGGATGTCTCCGGCCTGCCGGACGAAGCGATCTATGTCGAACCCGACCTGCCGATTTCGGTCAACTTGAATGTACCACTGACGGCGATTGCCAATGCCATCGCCACCTCCAACTCGGTTCGCCCGGCGGGCAAACTGGATGCGGGCGATGCCGACACCCGGCTTTTGGCGCCGCAAGGATCGGACAGTGTTTCGGAAATCGCCGGTCTTTCTGTTGGGGTACAGGGCGAGGTGATCAACGTGATCGACATGGCCAAGGTCCACCGCGGCCGGGTTGCTGATCCCGATCTGATCGTGCGCTACAACGGGGCCGAGGCCTTTACTCTTGGGGTGGCCGGTATCGCGTCGGAAAACATCGTGGATGTGGGCAAGAACGTCGATGCCAAGCTGGCGCAGCTGGACAGTGACATCCCCTACGGCGTGTCGCTGCAGCCGATCTATCAGCAGCACGTGGTGGTCGAGCAAGCCTCGAATGACTTCCTGGTGAACCTGGCGATGTCCGTCGCCATCGTGGTTGTGGTTCTGGCGCTGTTCATGGGCATGCGCGCGGCCATTGTCGTTGGCGTGACCTTGCTGCTGACCGTGGTCGGGACGCTCTTGTTCATGAACCTTTTCAGCATCGAGATGGAGCGGATTTCCCTGGGCGCGCTGATCATTGCCATGGGGATGCTGGTGGACAATGCCATCGTGGTTGCCGAGGGCATGCAGATCTCGATGCTGCGAGGCAAGAACTCGCGCGAGGCCGCGCATGAGGCCGCCAGCAAGACGCAGATCCCGCTTCTGGGCGCGACTGTCATCGGGATCATGGCCTTTGCAGGTATCGGCCTCAGCCCGGATTCCACCGGTGAATTCCTCTTCTCGCTGTTTGCGGTGATCGGCATTTCACTGCTGCTGAGCTGGCTTCTGGCGCTGACGGTGACGCCGTTGCTGGGGCATTATTTCTTCAAACGCGGCACCGGTGGCGGTGGTGACGAATACGGCGGGCTGATTTTCCGCGCCTATGGCGCCAGCCTGCGTCTGGCACTGAAACTGCGCTGGCTGGTGGTGGTAGGGCTGATCGCCCTGACGACCGTGTGTTACATAGGCTTTGGACAGGTCAAACAGGCGTTCTTTCCCGACTCCAACACGCCTCTGTTCTTCGTGCATCTGAAACTGCCGCAGGGCACCTCGATCCACACCACTTCGGCGCAGCTGCAACGGGTCGAAGACTGGCTGGCCGAGCGTCCCGACGTGGAATCGACCGCAGCCTTTGTGGGGCAGGGGGCGACCCGTTTCATGCTGACCTATTCGGCGGAAAAGGCGAACCCCAGCTATGGCCACCTGATCATCCGCGCGAGCAGCCTGCAGGAAATCCCGGCGCTTCAGGCCGATCTTGAGGCCTTTGGGCGCAGCAATTTCCCCGAGGCGGAATTCCGCACCAAACGTCTGGTCTTTGGCCCAGGCGGCGGTGATCCCGTTCAGGTTCGTTTCTCGGGTCCCGATCCGGCGGTTCTGCGCCAGCTGGGGGAGGAAGCCATGGTTCGGCTAAAAGACGGCTCTGACAGTATCCTGAGCGTGCGGCACAATTGGCGTGAACAGGAACTGGTGCTGGAGCCGATCTATGCTACAGACCGGGCACAGACGGCGGGGATTACCCGCGAGGATATCGCGGGCACCTTGCAGTTCTCCACCGACGGGGTGACGGCGGGCATGTTCCGTGAACGCGACCGGCAGATCCCGATCATCCTGCGCAGATCGCCGGAGGATCAGTTCAACATCATGGATCAGCTGGTCTTCTCCACCTCGTCGAACCGTTTCATGCCTCTGGAACAGATGATCGACGGGGTCGAGATCAAGGTGCAGAACACGCTGATGCATCGCCGCGACCGGGTGTTTACCCTGACCGTGGGGGCGGATATCGCGCCGGACGTCACTGCTGCGACAGTGTTCAAGGAGGTGCAGAACAGCATCGAGGAGATCGCCCTGCCGCCGGGCTACCGGATGGAATGGGGAGGGGAGCACGAGAGCTCGGCCGACGCCAACAAGAGCCTTGGCGCGCAGCTTCCGGTGTCCCTGCTGATCATGGTGCTGATCTCGGTCCTGCTGTTCAACGCGATCCGTCAGCCGGTGATCATCTGGTTGCTGGTGCCGATGTCGGTCAACGGCGTGGTCATCGGGCTTCTGGGCACTGGTCTGCCCTTTACCTTTACCGCGCTTCTTGGGCTCCTCAGCCTGTCGGGCATGCTGATCAAGAACGGCATCGTCCTGGTCGAGGAAATCGATCTGGTGCGCGCCGAAGGGCGGCCGCTGCGCGAGGCGATTGTCGAGGCGTCGGTGTCGCGTTTGCGTCCGGTGATGCTGGCCGCGATCACCACGATCCTTGGCATGGCGCCCCTGCTGAGCGATGCTTTCTTCGTGTCGATGGCGATCACGATTATGGGCGGTCTGGCTTTTGCCACCGTGCTGACGCTGGTGGCGGCGCCGGTGTTCTACCTGATCTTCTTTGCACGCGATGAAAAACGGGAAGCCTCTGCAGCCTGACCTGACGGTCGGGTACCAAACTCAAAAGGCCCCGGATATTTCTGGGGCCTTTTTGCATCTGCGCGGATCGCACCGGTTGTGCAGCGTCAGATCAGCGGCACGAAGGGCACATCGCAGGCACTGAGTGTCATCAGGGTCAGAAGAGTGATCATCACGCGCATTTTGGCGCTCCTTTGGTTTTGCTGCTCGATTACGGCAGCTGACCCCAAAGCGCCGCACAGGTCAAACCTTTCTCCGTGCCGCAGAGAGCCGACGGTGCTGCGGCATGATGTCTTTAAAATGCTCCGCTAACCCGTTGTTCAATACTTTTGTTAAGAATGATATTCTGAACAGAAGCGTGCGAAGGTCCAGCAATCGGCGAGGGAGTTCTTCATGACACGAGCATATTTGCGTGCGGTTACCGTTTCATCCTTTTTCCTGTGGGCAGGCGGCGTTCATGCAACCTCGACCGGGCACGGTGAAGAGATGCACGTGGTTCCCGATGCGGTGATCGCAGAGCAACGTCAGGCCCTGTCGGAAAACACGCTGTTTGCCGGGTTCGGCCCGCAGGCGCCGCGCGATATCGACAGCATGGGCGGCAGCAACAAGGTCAGTTTCGAAGCCGCACCACCCTATAATGAAATGAACCTCTGCAATATTCATTTCCACGAAAGCGCTGAACACCGGGGCGGGGAATTCACCACCTATGCTGGCAACGGCGATGGTCACGGCTATGGCAGCGGCTACAAATATTCCGGTGAGCTGAGCGTGACGGAACTTGCGCCGTACCATGAAGAGGTCGGAGCCACCGAACACGGCAGTCTGGTGCCCGGCGACACGATTGAGGTGCATTTCGTGCACACCACCGCGCGGGTCGATCCCGGCCCGACGCTTGGCTCCTGCCTTAGCGAGGCCATCAAGAACCCGCAGCTGCGGGTGGAGGCGCAGGTCTTTGTGCTGGTCAACGATGAGACCGCGCTCGATTTCACCAAAGTCACGCGCTTACAAAAGAAAAACGGCTTGACCCAGGCGGTAAACATGCCAACCGATACCGGGCGGCCGGTCGTCTATGCGGGTTCAACCACCGGGCCTGGCTATAACGAGAAGGGATCGCCCTTTCAGGTCACCTGGGCGGTGCGCCCCAAGGTAGCCAAGGTCAGCATCCAGTCGGTCGCCAGATGGCTGGACTACAACACCTTTGACGAAGACCACGCCCATGGCGTGCGCAATCTGGTGATCAATCCCGACCTCCTGTCGGTGATTGGACGCTGACATGCGCTGCCCCGCTATTGGGGCGCAAGGTTTAGGAGCAGGGGGGCTGGACAGACGCCCTCCGGTTCAGACGCTGGTTCCCAGTGCCCGGCGAAAGGCCATCAGGCTGCCGGACAGGAACACCGCGCCCAGGCAAGCCATCGTCAGCAGTTCGGGCCAGACAATCGACAGATCCGCCCCGCGGAACACCACGGCCTCGGCAAAGGCCATGTAGTGGCGCGAGGGCAGCAGCCAGGTGAAGGGCTGCACGATATCAGGCTGGCTTTCGATCGGGGTCATGCCGCCGGAGAGCATCATCATCGGCATGATCGTCATCATGATCAGCAGGGCGAATTGCGCCATGGTCCGGGCGATGGTGCCAAGGAAAATCCCGATGGCTGCCGCTGCAAACAGGTAAACCGCTGTGCCCGCAAAAAGCAGTGCATGCGTGCCGACCATTGGCACCTGCAGCAGGCCCTCGAACACCACCAGCATCGATAGGGCAAAGACGCTGATGATGATCAGCCCATTGGCCCAGATCTTGGCCAGGGCGATCTGAAAAGCGGTGAGGGGCATAACCAGAAGATGTTCGATGGTACCGTGTTCGCGTTCGCGGATCAGGGCGGCGCCGGTCAGCATGATCGCGACCATGGTCAGGTAGTTCAGGATGCCATTCAAGGCGTTGAACCAGACCTGGCTGCCATTGGGGTTATAGGCCCGCCGCAGCACCAGATCGACCGGCGCACCGGCGGACGGATCGCGGCCCGCCAGATAGCGGCTGACCTCGGTCTGGATGATCGCCTGAATGTATCCATCGCCCAGCCCCGCCTGCATCACTGCGGTTGCATCGATATGCAGCTGGATTTCGGGTTGGCTGCCTTTGCGCAGCTGTGCCTCGAAATCGGGGGGGATGACCAGCGCGAACAGGAACCGCGCCTGATCCAGTCCGGGACCGATCTCATCCGCATCTATGGGGATCGGGGTTTGGAAATAGGGCGGGTAAAAGGCGTTGGCGATCTGGCGCGACAGCTGCGAATTGTCCTCGTCCGCAATGGCGATAGAGGCGTTATTGACGTTCTCCGGTAGGCTGGTGGCATCCATATAGACCATGAAGGTGAACACGAAGAGGATCAGCCCCGCCATCACCGGATCCATCAGCACCGTGCGTAACTCCTTGGTGCCTAGCCAGAAGATATGGTGAAGCGCCTTCATGTTATTTCTCCTGCTTGCGCAGCAACAGCACTGCAATGGCCAGGAAGACCGGAAAAAACAGGCTCAGTTTCACAATGTCATGGCTCAGCGCCGCCCAGCCCAGCCCCTTTGTATAGGCGCCGACACTCAGATGCATGAAATAGGAGGCAGGCCAGGCCGAGCCGATCATCTGCGCCTCGGGCGATAGGGTCGAAATCGGCTGGATCATGCCGGAATACTGCATGGTCGGCATCAGCGAGAGTAGCGCCGCCGCAAAAACCGCGGCGACCTGCGTTTTGACCAGCGAGGACACGACAAGGCCATAGGCGGTGACCGCAAAGCCATAGCACAAGGCCCCGAGCGTCATCGCGGACAAGGAGCCTTTCAGCGGCACATCCAGTACAAAGATGACCATCAGCGTCAGGACCAGGTAATTGCACATGGCAATAGCGACATAGGGCAATTGCTTGCCCACCAGGAATTCGATGCGATTGGTGGGGGTGACATAGAAATTGGTGATGGTTCCGATCTCCTTTTCCCGCGCCACGCTGACGGCCATCAGGATGACGGGAAACAGCATCAGCAGCATGGCCGGTATCGACGGCCCCATCGAGCGGATGCTGGCAAAGGTCGGATTGTAGCGGTAGCGGTTTTCGATGGTGAAACTGGACTGTTCCTGCGGATCGACACCGGCCTCCAGCATCAGATCGCGCAGATAAATGGCGTGCCCACCGGTGATATAGCCCTCGACGGTTCCGGCCCGCATCGTATTGGCCCCATCCAGCCAGGCCGAAACTTCGGGCGTGTTGCCCCGTGCCAGATCACGGCCGAAATTCGGTGGGATCTCGACGGCGACGCTGACCTCGCCTGCCGCCATCTGGCGGATCAGATCCTCCCGGTTCAACAGATCCGGCTGTTCCAGAAAATACCGTGACCCGGTGAAACTGCTTAAGTAGCTACGGCTGGCCGGAGACTGGTCCTGATCCAGCGCGGCAAAGGTCAGATCCTCCACATCCATCGAGACACCGTAGGACAGCACCACCAAAAGGATCACCGATCCGAGAAAGGCAAAGGCCAGACGGATCGGGTCGCGGATGACCTCGACCGTTTCGCGCAGGCTGTAGGCCAGCAATCTGGACAGACTGAACCGGCCAAGCCTGGCCGGGGGATCATGGGCGTCTGGCACAGCACCGTCCTGCAGGGCCACGCTGTCGGCGCTCTCGCCTTCTCCGGTTGCGTCTTCTATATAGGCCACAAAGGCGTCCTCAAGCGAGGTTGCGCCCTTGGCCTCAACCAGATTGTCCGGCGTGTCATGGACCAGCACTTCGCCCGCATGCATGAGCGAGATGCGATCACAGCGCAGCGCCTCATTCATAAAATGGGTCGAGATGAAGATCGTCACCTTGTCGCGGCGGGACAACTCGATGAGGAACTCCCAGAACCTGTCCCGCGCCTCGGGATCGACGCCCGAGGTCGGCTCGTCCAGGATCAGGATTTCCGGCTCGTGCAGCACCGCTACCGCCAGCGACAGACGTTGCCGGATACCAAGCGGCAGCCCGCCAGAGCGTGTATCCATCACATGCGATAGCTCGAACCGGTCGGCCAGCGCCGCGATGCGCGCCGTGGCCTGCTGGCTGGGGATCTGGAACAGCCGCGCGTGCAGGGCGAGGTTCTGCGCCACCGTAAGTTCGCCATAGAGCGAGAAAGCCTGGCTCATGAAACCGACGCGTTTACGGGTCGCAAGATCCTTGGCGTTCACCGGCTTACCAAAAAGATAGGCCTCACCTTCGGACATCGGCAACAGGCCGGTCAGCATCTTCATGGTGGTGGTCTTGCCGCAGCCGTTGGAGCCGAGGAAGCCGAAGATTTCGCCAGGGCGGATTTCGAAACTGACGTTGCTCACGGCGGTGAAATCGCCGAACCTCCGGGTCAGGCCGCGGGCCACGATGGCGGGGCGCTCGCCATCGGTTTGCAGCGGCGGAATGACCAGCTCCGGCAACTCGCGGCCCTCCCCACCGGGCCGCAGGCGCACAAAGGCGGCCTCTAGGCTGTCGGTGCCGGTTCTGGCGCGCAGTTCTTCTGCCGTGCCGGTGGCCAGAACCAGGCCTGCATCCATCGCCACCAGCCAGTCGAATTCTTCGGCCTCCTCCATATAGGCGGTCGAAACCAGAAGGCTCATACCGGGATGTTCCTGCCGGATCTTGGCAATCAGGTCCCAGAACTGGCGCCGCGACAGGGGGTCGACCCCGGTGGTGGGCTCATCCAGGATCAGCAGGTCCGGATCATGCAGCAGCGCGCAGCACAGGCCCAGTTTCTGTTTCATCCCCCCCGAGAGTTTTCCGGCGGGGCGATCCAGAAAGGGAAAAAGCCCGGTTGCCCGGGTCAGCCGCGCGATCCGGCGGTTGCGTTCAGCGCGGCTTTGTCCAAACAGCTTGCCAAAGAAATCGAGGTTCTCCTGAACGCTCAGGTCCTGATACAGGTTCTTGCCCAGCCCCTGCGGCATATAGGCAAGGCGCGGACCGATCCGCTGCCGGTGACCCGCCTTACGCATGTCGCCGCCCAGCACCTGCAGCGTGCCGGTCTGCATGACCCGCGCACCGGCGATCAGGTCCAGCAGCGTCGATTTTCCAACCCCGTCCGGCCCGATCAGGCCAACCACCTTGCCAGCCGGGATGTCGAGCGTCACATCCGCAAGCGCGACCACGTCCTTGTAACGCTGCATCAGATTGGCAGCGCGGACGACGGGCTGGCTTTGATCCTCCATGGCCGGGTCCTTACTCTTGCGCGGTCAGTTCGGGGGGGATGTTGTTCAGAAACTCCGGCCAATCCGGCAAGGTCTCGCTGGCCAGACGTACATAGGCCACGCCGCGGATCCCGGTTTTCACAAGGTCGATGTTCGCTTCGACCAGCGGTTGTGGCACCCGGACCCGCACCCGGAACATCAGATCCTGCCGTTCGCTGGCGGTTTCGACCTGTTTGGGCGTGAATTGCGACACTGGTGAGACAAAACTGACCTTGGCCGGGATCACCACATCGGCGATATCAAGCCGGATGCGGGCCTCGCTGCCGATAGACAGGAGATGTGCCTCGGTGGCGGGCAGGAAAAACTCCAGATAGACCTCGGTGAGATCGACCATGGTCAGGACGCGTCCGCCTGCGCCGATGACCTCTCCGGGCTCGGTCAGCCGGTAGAGTACCCGTCCCAGGGTCGGTGCCGTCAGGCGGGCATCGTCGAGGTAGGTCTGCACTTCCTCAATGGCGAAACGCGCCGCATCCACCGCGCGCTGCTGCGACAGAAGCGATGCCTTGGCCACGGTGAGGTTGGCCTCGGCAACCTTGTGATCGCTGAGACGTACGTCGAGGGTTTCGGCAGTTGCGACCCCGCGGGACACCAGCTCGCGGGTGCGTTCCAGCTCCTGATCGGCCAGCAGCAACCGCGCCTCGGCCTGCGCAATGGCGGCCTCGGCGGCTGCGACCTGGCTTTCCACCGATGCGTATTCCGCCTGTGCCCGCGACAGTTGCGCCTCCAACTCGCGGGGTTCAATGGTGGCGACCAGTTGGCCGGTCTCGACCAGATCACCCTCTTTCACCTCGACCGTGGCGACCCGCCCGGCGATCCGGCTGGAAATATCGACCTGAACCGCTTCGATGCGACCATTGCCCGAGGTAATGCCATAGGGCAGCTCACCATTGCCGTTGGCGGTGTAGTAATAAAGCCCGGCGCCGGCCGCCAGGACCGCGATACCGGCTATGATCCATCTGCTAGAAAACATCTTTCATCCCCGGCTGTGCTGCATGTCCACAGGCGTCGGCGCCAGCCTGTGCGTCCGACAGAAATGTGCGGACATGGTCCGCGATAACGCGCTCTTCATTGGTGGCGATGACATAGGCGCCGACCGTGCTGTCCCCACCGTGAATGCGGGTGTCGTTGCGGGCGTTGGCCTCTGTATCAAGGGTGGCCCCCAGCCAGCCGCAGCCCTCAACGATCCGGGCACGGATCTCGGCTGCGTTTTCGCCCATGCCACCGGTAAAGACCAAGGCATCGATACCCTGCGCTGCGGCCGCCAGCGCACCGATCTGCTTGCAGGCGCGATAGACAAAAAGCTCCACCGCCTCTTTTGCATCCGGGCTGTCGCTCTCCAACAAATCGCGCATGTCATCGCTGATCCCTGAGACACCCAGCAGCCCCGATTGCGCCCCCAATAGCGCCTCGACCTCCTCAAGGCTCATGCCCTTTTCGCGCATCAGGTAGAGCGGCACGCCGGGGTCCAGCTCGCCGCAGCGTTTGCCCATCACCAGCCCGTCCAGAGCTGTGAACCCCATGGTGGTGGCGATGCTTTTGCGGTTCTTCATGGCGCAGATGCTGGCGCCATGGCCCAGATGCAGCACCAGAACCCGGCCATCGGCACGCTTCCCAAGGTGGGTGGGCAGCTGCGAAGCGATGAATTCGTAGGAAAGTCCGTGAAACCCATAGCGCAGCACCCCCGCATCTGTGAGCGCGCGGGGCAGGGCAAAGATCTGCCCGATCCGCGGCGTGGTGCGGTGAAAGGCGGTGTCGAAACAGGCGATCTGCGGGATGCCGGGCCAGGCCCGTTGCAAGGCATCGATCCCGGCAAGGTTATGCGGCTGATGCGCCGGAACCAATGGTGCCAGCCGCTCCAACTCACCCCGCACGTCGGCGGTGACCCTTGTGGCATCCGCAAAACGCTGACCGCCATGGACCACCCGGTGCCCGGCGGCGATGACCTTCAACCCCGCGCTTTGCTCCTGCAGGTGGCGGACCAGCCAATCCAGCACCTGCTCGTGATCGGCGTCGGCAGGCAGGGGGAGCGGCTCTGAGATGTCATCGACATGATGGACCGGGCCAAGGCCAATGCGGTCGATATGGCCCTTGGTCATGGCAGGGCCGTCGCCTGCGGCAGCGTAGAGCGCGTATTTGACCGAGGAGGAACCGACGTTGAGGGTGAGGATTGCTTCGCTCATGGTGCGATCCTTGCCTGTTGATGGCGCACAAACAGTTGCGCCAGCGCTGCCGAGGCGACCCGTGCCAGTGCGCCATCCGCCCGGCTGGTCAGCATGATCGGCACCCGCGCGCCCAGAACCAGACCCGCGGCTTCGGCGCCGGCGAGGTACTGCAATTGCTTGGAAATCATATTGCCGGCCTCCAGATCAGGGGCGAGCAGGATATCCGCGTCCCCGGCGACATCCGAGGTAATCCCCTTGGCCTGCGCCGCCGCGCGGGAAATCGCATTGTCAAAGGCCAGCGGCCCGTCAAGGATCCCGCCGGTGATCTGGCCGCGCTCTGCCATCTTGCACAGGCCCGCCGCCTCGACCGTCGAGGGGATCTTGGGGGTGATGGTTTCAACCGCCGACAGGATGGCAACCTTTGGTGCGGCAACACCAAGCGCCTGCGCCAGATCGATGGCGTTCTGTAGGATATCCGCCTTGGTCAGCAGGTCGGGAAAGATATTGATGGCCGCATCGGTAATCATCAGCGGCTTGGGGTAGCTTGGCACATCCAGAACAAAAACATGGCTCATCCTGCGTTCGGTCCGCAGGCCGGTGGCCTTGTTGACGACTGCCGACATCACCTCATCGGTGTGAAGGGCGCCTTTCATCAGGGCCTC
Organism: Pseudophaeobacter sp. 1A09344; assembly: GCF_041008745.1. NCBI lineage: Bacteria > Pseudomonadati > Pseudomonadota > Alphaproteobacteria > Rhodobacterales > Roseobacteraceae > Pseudophaeobacter > Pseudophaeobacter sp. 1A09344. The sequence continues at coordinate 135,699 of NZ_JAXGFS010000005.1, read as the reverse complement.
GGCCTTGCCCGTTCGCACCAGTGAGACCGCCATGTCAGCTGCAGCGTGGCTGTGCGGGGCATCCACGATCTCGATCCCCGCCAGATCCAGACCAGCCTCGGAGGCGACCGCCTTTATGCGCGGGGCCGGACCGATCAGAACTGGCATGATCAGCGCCTTGTCCCGTGCCTCCAACGCGCCCTCCAGCGAGGCGACATCGCAGGGGTGCACCACAGCGGTCACGATCGGATCAAGGGGCTGCGTGGCGGCAATCAGCGCATCAAACCCTGCGCCGGGCTTGCTCAGCTGGCCCGAGGGGCGACCGGAGCGTGGCACGCGCAGGGGCTTGTCCGGTGCGATCACCTCTGCCGTGCCTTCGACAAGGGCGGCATCGGCGCTATCGGTGCAGAGGCAATCGAGCATCACATGCCGGGTTTCGGGATCGGTTTCGCGCACCGTGATGCGCGTGGTGATCATCTCGCCAAGGCGGGCCGGGGCAAGGAAGCGCAGCGATTGAGTCAGGCAGACCGTGCCGGGACCGGGCAATTCGGTGGACAGCAATTCGGAAATCAGCGTACTGCCCCAGGCGCCCGCCGCAATCCCATCGTCCGGCGCAGCCGCGTTACTGCCTTCAGGCAGGTCGACACAGGGGCCGATATCGTCATCACGCAGAGCGCGGGTCAGCTCGGCGCTGTCGCCGGGGGTGATCTGATCAAAGGTCTTGCTCTCGAAATACTGCATCAGTGCCTCGTGATATCAATTATCCGCTACAATCGGGCAAAGCGCGCCGTGCCGCAATATCCCCCCGCTAACCCGGTCGGGGGCGGTGGCGTCACTCCATGAGCACGTAGGTGCCTGGCGCCGGGCAAAGCGCCTCGCCCATCGCGGGGGGCGCAGTGAGGTCTCCCGACCGGGTTTCAAGCCAGGCCATCCATTCCGGCCACCAGGAACCTTCCTTGCGCTCGGCAACCTCGCGCCACTCGTCGGGGGGCAGATAGCGGTCCCGGTCGCAGCTGGTGTGAACGTGATAGTGGCGCCGGGGGTGACCGGGTTCGGAAACCACACCGGCATTATGCCCGCCTTTGGTCAGTACGAATGTGACCGGAGAACTGGTTAGCGCGTCGATTTTGAACGCCGATTTCCACGGCGCCACATGATCGGTTTCGGTGCCGACGGCAAAGATCGGCAACCGCAGATCATCAAGCGACACCGGATGGCCGCCGACCTCGTATTTTCCGGTGGCCAGTTCGTTGTTCAGAAACAGCTTGCGCAGATATTCCGAATGCATCCGGTAAGGCATCCGTGTCGCATCGGCGTTCCAGGCCATCATGTCATTGAGCTTGGGCCGCTCCCCCATCAAGTAATCCTTCTGAAGCCGCGACCAGACCAGATCGTTCGAGCGTAGCAGTTGAAAGGCGCCGGACATCTGGCCCGCATCCAGGTATCCCTGCTGCCACATCATGTCTTCCAGAAAGGCGACCTGGCTTTCGTTGATGAACAGCATCAGCTCACCTGCTTCGGTGAAATCCACCTGGGTCGCAAAGAGCGTCATGCTGGCCAGCCGGTCGTCGTCATCGCGCGCCATGGCCGCAGCGGTGAGGCTGAGCAGGGTGCCGCCCAGACAATAGCCCGCCGCGTGGATCTTCTTGGCGCCGGTGATGTCCTGAATCGCATCCAGCGCCGCCATCGGTCCCTTCTTGCGGTAATCGTCCAGTCCGAGATCCGCATCTTCGGATCCTGGATTGCGCCAGGAGATCATGAATACCGTGTAGCCCTGTTCGGTCAGGTATTTCACCATCGAGTTCTCGGGCGACAGATCGAGGATGTAGTATTTCATGATCCAGGCCGGAACGATCAGCAAGGGTTCGGGCTTCACCTTGTCGGTGGTGGGGGCGTATTGGATCAGCTCGATCAGATGGTTGCGGAAAACCACTTTGCCCGGGGTCACCGCCACGTTTTCCCCCACATGGAAATCCGTTTCCGGGCGGAGAGGTTTGCCGAGCAGCAGTTCCTGCATGTCGTCGCGCAGATTTTCCATGCCGCGCAACAGGTTCATGCCGTTTTCGTCTTTGGTCTTTTGCAGCACTTCGGGATTGGTCAGCGGAAAATTGGCAGGCGAGACTGCGTCAAGCATCTGGCGCGCGATGAAGGACACGGCGCGTTCATCCTCGCAACTGACGCCACGAACGCCGGTGGTCGCCTCCTGCCACCACTCCTGCTGCAAAAGGAACGCCTGCTGAAATGCGTTGAAGGGTTGCTTCTGCCAGGCGTCATGGCTGAAGCGCCGGTCGCGGCGTGCAGGCGGGACGCAGGGTTTGACCGCGTCAGAACCAAGAGAGGTTTCAAACAAATAGCGACCATAGTCCGCTGCCCCTGATACGGCCTTGTTCCACAGGTTCATCTGCTTGCCCGGGGACACGGCAAGATGGATCGACCAATCGCCGACAACCCGCATGATTGCTGCCGGAGAAAGGCCCCCAGTCAGCTTTGCCAGTTTGGAGCGCGCTTCCTTGTCGAGCAAGTCGCCAATCTCGGCGGCGGGATCGTGCTCCGATTGCTGTGAAACCTCTGCAGGCATGGCCTCGGGCAGGGGAGCGGGGCGGTTCGGGACGTCTGTTCCCTGGCCATCGACCGCCTTGTTTTCTGTGTTCATCGCAGACACCTCAGCCGCTGGCACCAAAGAACGCGCCGGATCGCTCCGGTCATTGCTGGCACAGGGTACGCTGCGATGCAGCAAAGGCTATGATCTGAATCAACACGGCCGCCCTGATTGCGCGGGATTTTCGGGCCGTGCTTAGCGGGGTGACAGGATCGCCCGGCAAATCAGCCCTGCACAAACAGGCGGGAGAGCACTTGTGGCACCGATGTCCGGGATGGAACGAAAAAGCCCCGGGAAAACCCGGGGCTTTGACAATTCTCTATCTGATCGTGGGATTATCCCTGCAGGCTTTTGACCTGAACGTCCCCTTCGGCCTGCGCCTTGATCGCCAGCGCGGCGGCATGGGCACCGGCGGCGGTGGTGAAGTAGGGAATCTTGTCATACAGCGCGACCGAGCGCATTTCCTTGCTGTCCTCGACCGCCTGAGCGCCTTCGGTCGTGTTCATCAACAGCTGCACATGGCCGTCTTTCAGCAGGTCCACCACGTGCGGGCGTCCCTCGTAGACCTTGTTCACCGCCTCGCAGGCCACACCGTGCCCGTCCAGCCATGCCTTGGTGCCGCCGGTGGCGACCAGGGTGAAGCCTTGTTCGATCAGGGTGCGCGCGGCCTCCAGCATTGTGGCGCCTTTGTCAGCATCCTTGATCGAGATGAAGGCACGGCCTTCCGACGGCAGCACCATCCCGGCACCCATCTGCGCCTTGAGGAAGGCGCCGGCAAAGGAGCGGTCCCAGCCCATAACTTCGCCGGTGGAGCGCATTTCCGGCCCAAGCAGCGTGTCGACACCCGGGAAACGGGCAAAGGGCAGAACGGCCTCTTTGACCGAGAACCAGGGCATGTCGGGATCGGCCAGAGTCATCGGGTCGGCCATCGGCACATCGACATCATAGCCTGCATCGGGTTCATAAGGCGCCCGCTGCGGGAAGGCCGAGAGCTTCTCGCCCGCCATGACGCGCGCCGCGATCGAGGCGATGGCGCTGTCGGTGGCCTTGGCGACGAAGGGTACCGTGCGGCTGGCACGCGGGTTCACTTCGATCAGGAAGATCTCACCGTCCTTGATGGCAAACTGGATGTTCATCAGGCCGACCACGTTCAGAGCCTTCGCCAGTGCGTAGGTCTGGGTCTTGATCTCTTCGATGATGTCCTTGGACAGGGAGTAGGGCGGCAGCGAGCAGGCACTGTCGCCGGAGTGAACGCCGGCCTCTTCGATGTGCTGCATGATGCCGGCTACATGCACGTCGGTGCCGTCGCAGATCGCATCCACGTCAAGTTCCACCGCACCGGCCAGATAGCTGTCGAGCAGCACCGGGCTGTCGCCGGATACCACCACCGCCTCGGCGATGTAGCGTTTCAGCTGATCCATGTCGCGCACGATCTCCATCGCGCGCCCGCCCAGCACGTAAGACGGACGGATCACCAGCGGGAAGCCGATTTCCTCTGCGATCTCAAGCGCCTGTGCGTCGGTGGAGGCAATGCCGTTATGCGGCTGTTTCAGGCCCAGCTTGTTGACCAGGTCCTGGAACCGTTCGCGGTCTTCGGCCAGGTCGATGGCGTCGGGCGTGGTGCCGAGGATCGGAATGCCTTCGTCCTGCAGTGCATTGGCCAGTTTCAGCGGGGTCTGGCCACCGAACTGCACAATGACACCATGCAGGGTGCCGTTCTCTTGCTCGGCGCGCAGGATTTCCATCACGTGCTCGAAGGTGAGCGGTTCGAAATACAGCCGGTCCGAGGTGTCATAGTCGGTGGACACGGTTTCCGGGTTGCAGTTGATCATGATGGTTTCATAACCAACATCGGTCAGCGCAAAACAGGCGTGACAGCAGCAGTAGTCGAACTCGATCCCCTGACCGATCCGGTTCGGACCGCCGCCAAGGATGACCACCTTCTTGCGATCCGACGGGCGGGATTCGCATTCGATCTCGCCCATCATCGGCGCTTCGTAGGTGGAGTACATATAGGGGGTTTGCGCCTCGAATTCGGCGGCGCAGGTGTCGATCCGCTTGAAGACTGCGGTGACGCCCAGATTATGACGGGCGCGGCGCACATTGTCCTCGTCCCGGCCGGTCAGCGCGCCAAGGCGGGCATCGGTAAAGCCGAGCATCTTCAGCGCCCGCAACTGGTCCTCGCGCATCGGCAGGCCGTTTTTACGCACCTCGCGCTCGGCGTCGACGATCTCGCGGATGCGGGACAGGAACCAGGGGTCGAACTTGGTGACGTTCTGGATCTCGTCATCGCTCAGCCCATGGCGCATCGCCTGGGCGATGGTGCGCAGCCGGTCCGGGGTCTGCTGGCTGATTGCCTTGATCACGGCGGCCTTGTCGTCGCCGGTGGCTTCGTCCCACTGGCCGACGGTCATGCCGGGGATGGCAACCTCGTCAAAACCGGTGAGACCCGATTCCATCGACGCCAGCGCCTTTTGCATGCTTTCGTGGATGGTGCGGCCGATGGCCATGGTTTCACCCACGGATTTCATCGCGGTGGTGAGGTAGGGCTCGGAGCCGGGGAACTTCTCGAAGGCGAATTTCGGGATCTTGGTGACGACATAGTCGATGGAGGGCTCAAAGGAGGCCGGTGTCACCTTGGTGATGTCGTTGTCCAACTCGTCCAGCGTGTAGCCCACCGCCAGTTTCGCGGCGATCTTTGCAATCGGGAAGCCGGTCGCCTTGGAAGCCAGCGCTGAGGAGCGCGACACCCGCGGGTTCATTTCGATCACCACCATGCGGCCATCGTCGGGGTTCACGGCCCATTGCACGTTGGAGCCGCCGGTTTCGACGCCGATCTCGCGCAGCACCTCGATCGAGGCGGTGCGCATCATCTGGTATTCCTTGTCGGTCAGGGTCAGCGCCGGGGCCACTGTGATCGAATCACCGGTGTGCACGCCCATGGGGTCGATGTTCTCGATCGAGCAGACGATGATCGCGTTGTCTGCCTTGTCGCGGACGACCTCCATCTCGTACTCTTTCCAGCCCAGAAGGCTTTCATCGACGAGGATCTGATTGACCGGCGAAGCATCCATGCCCGAGCGGCAGTAGTGGATGTAATCTTCGCGGTTATAGGCGACGCCGCCGCCGGTGCCGCCCAGGGTAAAGGCGGGGCGGATGATGGCGGGCAGGCCGACCTCATCGAGCGCCTCAAGCGCCAGCTGTACGCCTGCTTCCAGATCGGCCGAGCCGTTGTCGCGGGTGGGGGCGGTGATGATCGTGGCGCGCGGGTTTTCCAGACCAAGGCGATCCATCGCTTCGCGGAACAGCTTGCGGTCTTCTGCCATTTCAATGGCTTCGCGCTTGGCGCCGATCATTTCGACGCCGTATTTCTCAAGCACACCCATCTCTTCGAGCGCCAGCGAGGTGTTGAGACCCGTCTGCCCGCCCATGGTCGGAAGCAGCGCATCGGGGCGTTCTTTTTCGATGATCTTAGCCACCACTTCGGGCGTGATCGGCTCGATATAGGTCGCATCGGCGAGGCCCGGATCGGTCATGATGGTGGCCGGGTTGGAGTTCACCAGGATGACCCGGTAGCCCTCTTCACGCAGCGCCTTGCAGGCCTGTGCGCCGGAATAATCGAATTCGCAGGCCTGGCCGATGATGATCGGTCCCGCACCAATGATCATGATCGACTGGATGTCGGTTCTTTTTGGCATGGCCTAGCTTCCTTTGATTGTGGGTGCGGAATATGGGTCGAGTCACCGGGCGCCCCCATGCGCCCAAATTGTCCTGCGTTATAGGGACCGCGCCGAAAGGTTCAAGGGGGATCGGAAACGGATCGGAAAATGCCGCATCCACCCCCTTTGTGCGCATTGCGAACGCATATATGAGGAGGCGAGAGCTTTAGGAGACAGATCCGGTGCGGATTCGCTTTGATCAGGGGCCCACGGGGGCCGGGACGTGTTTCGATCAGCCGCTGCGTGTGATCCGTGCGGACGAGGCAGACCAGGTGCCCGCGGCGCTGGCGGCGCTCGACGCGGCGCGGCGGGCCGGGCATTGGCTGGCGGGCTATGCCACGTATGAGCTGGGCTATGCGCTGGAGCCAAAGCTGGCGAACCGGATGCCGGACGGGCGGCGGCTGCCGTTGATCTGTTTCGGGGTCTATGAGGAGCCGCGGCAACAGGACATTGAGGGCAGCGCTCGTCCGCGGGCGGAAAGCGAAGCGCCCGCCCGGGGGGGCGGACGGGCGCTGCCCGGCGTGCTGCCGGGTGGAGCTGGGCTTGGGGATATCACGCCACGCTGGAGCTATGTTCGCTACGCCGAGGCCTTCGCCGAGGTGAACCGCAACATCGGCAAGGGCGACATCTATCAGGCCAACCTGACCTTTCCCATCGATGCCGAAGCCCATGGCAGCGCAGAGGCGCTTTATGCCGCGCTGCAGGCAAGGCAGGCGGTCGGCCACGGTGTGCTGGTCGAACAGGACGGGCTGCCGGACCTTCTGTCGCGCTCTCCCGAGCTGTTCTTCCGCACCGACGCCTCGGGCCTCATCGAAACGCGCCCGATGAAAGGCACCCAGCCGCGCAGCAACGATCCGGTGGAGGACGCGCGCTGCCGTGACTTCCTGCGTCAGGACGAAAAGAACCGGGCCGAGAACCTGATGATCGTTGATCTTCTGCGCAATGACATCAGCCGCGTGGCGGAGACCGGATCGGTGCATGTGCCGGAACTGTTCGCGGTCGAGAGCTACGCCACCGTGCATCAGATGGTGTCGCTGGTACGGGCGCGATTGCGGCCGGATGCCGGGCTGGCCGAGATCTTTGCGGCGTTGTTCCCCTGCGGGTCGATCACCGGCGCCCCCAAGATCCGCGCGATGGAGATCCTAGCGGATCTGGAACCCTGGCCGCGTGACATCTACTGCGGCACCATCGGCTGGGCCGCCCCGGATGGCGCCTCGTCGTTCAATGTTGCAATCCGTACGGTGATGCTGGAGGACGGCCGCGCAACACTGAACGTGGGCGGCGGCGTGGTCTGGGACAGCACCGCCACATCAGAATATGAGGAAGCGCTATGGAAAGCACGGTTCGCCCAGATGACGCAACCTGCGACACCATCAGTGACACCATCAAGGGTGATCCCGCTTTCCGCCTGATCGAAACGCTGGGCTGGCATCCGGGCGAGGGTGGGCGGCACCAGCCGCGCCATCTGGCCCGGATGAGGCGCAGCGCGGCGGCGTTTGGCATTCCCTTCGAACCCGGGCATTCCGAGGCGATGTTGGCAGAAATCGTCAGTGATACACCGCTGCGCTGTCGGCTGACGCTCGACGTGGAGGGGCGATTTGACATGACCACTGCGCCACTGGGGGAACCCCCAGCAGAGTGGCGGCTGGGCATCGCAGACATCCGGCTTGATGCCGACGACCCGTGGCTACGGCACAAGACCACCCGCCGCGCGTTTTATGACAGCGCCCGGGCAGCTCTGTCGGCAGGCATCGACGAGCTGGTTTTCCTCAATCAGCGCGCTGAGGTTTGCGAAGGCACCATTACCAATATTTTTGTGACGCTCGCAGGTGGGCAGGTGGTGACGCCGCCGCTCGGCTGCGGCCTTCTGCCCGGCATCCTGCGGCAGGAATTGTTGGAGCGCGGCCAATGCACCGAAGCGGTGCTGAGCCTTGAGGACCTGAAGGGGGCGCAATCCATTCATATGGGCAATTCCCTGCGCGGGTTGATCCCGGCCAAGCTGGTCTGAAACTGATCTGAAAAGGGCGGGGGCGCTCCCGCGGACCAGAGCCCCTGGCGAGTGCCAGCGGCCCTTTGCCCTTGGGCCCGGCAGCGCGCCGAGCGGCGCGCTGGGGTGGCGCCAAAGTGCGGCCCGCGCCGCGCCGAAGGCGGGGCGCCACGCCCAACACGTCTGGCCGGATCGCGCAGCGATGGGGTGCAGAAGGGGCGGGAGCCTTTGCGCCGACGTGGCGAGAGGGCAAAAACGGGCATCTGACGGGGCGAATGCGCCCTGTTTGCTTGACAAGAGAGCCGCAACCTAGTGTACCAGCCCGGACGAATTCCGCGCCGCTTTGGCGCATATCCCGATTGATGGTCCGCCCGGACAGATGCCCCGAGAGACGACCCGCGACACGAAAGGTCAGCCAATGCACGCATACCGCAGCCATACCTGCGCCGAACTGAACAAATCCAACGTGGGCGATACCGTGCGCCTGTCTGGCTGGGTCCACCGGGTCCGCGACCACGGCGGCCTGCTGTTCATCGACCTGCGCGACCACTATGGCATCACCCAGGTCATGGCTGACCCCGATAGCCCGGTCTTTGCGGAGATCGAAAAAGTGCGTTCGGAATGGTGTATCCGCATCGATGGCAATGTGCTGGCGCGCGACGAAAGCCTGGTGAACCCGAAGATCCCGACCGGCGAGATCGAAGTCTTCATCCGCGATATCGAGGTTCTCGGCAAAGCCGAGGAACTGCCGCTTATGGTCTTTGGCGAGCAGGAATACCCCGAGGAAACTCGCCTGCGCTATCGCTACCTCGACCTGCGCCGCGAGAAGATGCAGAACAACATGGTTCTGCGCTCGAACATGATCCAGTCGATCCGCAAGCGCATGTGGGACAAGGGGTTCAACGAATACCAGACCCCGATCATCACCGCGTCGTCGCCCGAAGGTGCGCGCGACTTCCTTGTGCCCTCCCGTCTGCACCCCGGCAAGTTCTACGCCCTGCCGCAGGCGCCGCAGCAGTTCAAGCAGCTGATGATGGTCTCGGGCTTTGACAAATACTTCCAGATCGCGCCCTGTTTCCGGGACGAGGATCCGCGGGCTGACCGCTCGCCCACCGATTTCTACCAGCTCGATATGGAAATGTCCTTTGTCACCCAGCAGGATGTCTTTGACACCATCCAGCCGGTGATGCAGGGCGTGTTCGAGGAATTCGGCGGTGGTCGCAAGGTCGACAGCGAATGGCCGCAGATCTCCTACAAAGATGCCGCCAAGTGGTATGGTACCGACAAGCCGGACCTGCGCAACCCGATCAAGATGCAGGATTGCTCGGAACATTTCCGCGGCTCCGGCTTTGCCATCTTCGCCAAACTGCTGGAGCAGGAAGGCACCGAAGTGCGCGCCATCCCGGCCCCCACGGGCGGCAGCCGCAAGTTCTGCGACCGCATGAACAAATTCGCCCAGCAGGAAGGTCTGCCGGGCATGGGCTATATCTTCTGGCGCAAGCAGTCGGCGGATTCCATCGCGCAGGAGCAGGGCATTTCCGTCAAGGAAGTCAACGCCAAGATCAAGGCGGGCGAGATCGTTCTGGGCAATGAGGCCGCCGGTCCGCTGGCCAAGAACATCGGTCCCGAGCGCACCGAGGCGATCCGCCAGCAGCTGGGTCTCGACGTGGGCGATGCGGCCTTCTTCCTGGGCGGCAAGCCCAAGTCCTTTGAAAGCGTTGCAGGCCGCGCCCGCACCGTCATCGGCGAAGAACTGGGTCTCATCGACAAGGACCGTTTCGCCTTTGCCTGGATCGTTGACTTTCCGATCTACGAGGCAGACGAGGAAACTGGCAAGATCGACTTCGAGCACAACCCCTTCTCCATGCCGCAAGGCGGGATGGAAGCACTGGAGGGCGACCCGCTCAAGGTGCTCGGCTATCAGTATGACCTCGCCTGCAACGGTTACGAGCTGGTCTCGGGCGCGATCCGGAACCATAAGCCGGAAATCATGTTCAAGGCTTTCGAAATTGCCGGCTATGGCAAGGAAGAGGTCGAGAAGCGCTTTGGCGGCATGGTCAACGCCTTCCAATATGGTGCCCCGCCGCACGGTGGCTGCGCTGCCGGTATCGACCGCATGGTGATGCTGCTGGCGGATGAGGCCAACATTCGCGAGGTCATCATGTTCCCGATGAACCAGCGCGCTGAAGATCTGATGATGTCGGCCCCGTCCGAGCCGATGTCGGAGCAGCTGATGGAACTGGGACTGCGCGTCATTCCGCAGGATCAGTAAGGCCTAAGAGCCTTGCCAAGACAATTCAAAAAGCCCGGAGCATGGTCTCCGGGCTTTTTTGTTCCTGCTGCGACGGAACCGGCAAATCCTCGCGTATCAGTAAGTGATGGGTGTGGGTGCCACGGAGGTTCTGGCCTACTATGGAGATCGAGACCTGTTGATCCCGAAATGAAAATGGGGCCGGAGCAATGACAGATGCGGTTTGATCCTGAACTGGCCGAGATCCGGTTTGGCTGCGGGTTGTCACCCCGGCTGGCACCGCCGCAATCGCCCGAGGCGATGTTGCAGCGCCTGACCGGCGCCGATGAGATGGCGCGCGCCTATCCGGTGCAGGATTTTGATGCGGCCTTTGCCGATTCAGTGACGTTTCAGGCGCTCGCAAGAGAACGGCGCAAGCTGCGCGGTCAGCCGGAGTATGAGGCGGCGGACGCGCGCTACCGCACCTTTCGGCAGCAGAAACGAACGGATCGTTTGCAAAATTTTGCCCAGCGTCTGCTGCGCTATGCCGATACATCGGATGGCCTGCGGGAACGGCTGACCCTGTTCTGGGCCGATCATTTCACCGCCAAGGGGCGGCGTAATGCCTTTCGGCATCTGGCAACCCCCTATGCCGAGACCGCGATCCGCCCCCATGTTGCGGGCCGGTTCGAAGATCTGCTGATCGCGGTGGTGACCAGCCCGCTGATGCTGCATTATCTGGATCAGAACAGTTCGGTCGGGCCGAACAGTCCTGTCGCGCAGCGGCGCAAACGCAGTGCCGGTCTCAATGAAAACCTCGCCCGCGAGGTGCTGGAATTGCACACGCTGGGGGTGGATGGCCCCTATAGTCAGACGGATGTGCGGCAATTGGCGGAGCTCTTTACCGGGCTCAGTTTCAATCGCAAAGAAGGGTTTAACTTCCGCCCCGGCCTGGCAGAGCCCGGCAGCGAGCAGGTCCTTGGCCGCTCCTATGGCGCAGAGAAAGGGCGGTTGGAGCCGGTTTTGCAGGCGCTGCGCGATCTCGCGCGTCATCCGGCCACGGCCCGGCACATTGCCCGCAAACTGGCGGTGCATTTCACCTCGGACCAGCCGGACGCGGATCTGGTTGAGCATGTGGCAGAGCGGTTCCGTCAGTCTGGTGGTTACCTGCCGGATGTCTACGCCGCCTTGCTGGAGCATCCCGCCGCCTGGGCGCCGGAGCTGCGCAATGTAAAGCCGCCCTTTGATTTCGTGGCGTCGGCCTGCCGGGCGCTGCCGGTGGACGCAGACCGGGTGACGGGGTTCAAGCGCGGGCAGCTCAATCGGATTTTTGCGGCGCCGCTGACGCTGATGGGACAGAAATGGGAAGATCCTGCCGGGCCGGATGGATGGAGCGAGGATGATGCCGCCTGGATCACGCCGCAGGGCCTGTCGGCCCGCCTGCGCTGGGCTTTTGCGGCGCCGCAGCGGCTAGTGGCCGATCTTCCCGATCCACGCGGATTTGCCGGAATAGCCCTAGGCAGTTTTGCCGATGGCAAGGTGCTGTTTGCCGCCTCGGCAGCCGAAACCCGGGCCGAAGGGGTCGCTCTGGTGCTGAGCGCCCCGGCCTTTCAGCGCCGTTAGCAGGAGGATTGATCATGAGACATTCCCGGAGAAGCTTCCTTGCACGCGGCGCAGCGCTTGGCTGTTCGCTGGCCGCCAGCCCGCTGCTGACGCCGGTCAGCTTTGCCTCGGCCCCCTGGAACCGGCGGCTGGTGGTGATCATCCTGCGCGGCGGCATGGATGCGCTGGACGTGGTGCAGCCCTATGGCGATCCTGCCTATCCCGCTCTGCGGCAGAAACTGCGCGGCGGCCCGGACCACGGCGGTTTGGATCTGGATGGGTTCTTTGCCCTGCATCCGGCCCTGTCGCCGCTGATGCCGCTGTGGCGGTCCGAGGAGTTGGCCTTTGTCCACGCGGTTTCGACACCTTACCGGGACAAGCGCAGCCATTTCGACGGTCAGGACCTGCTGGAGGCGGGTACGCCGGGGCTGGAACAGGCGCGCGATGGCTGGCTGAACCGCTTGTTGCAGCAGCAAAGCGGGATCGAGGCGCGCACCGCTTTTGCCTTGGGGCAGGGGGAGATGAAGCTTCTGAATGGTGCGGCGCCTGTGGCGGACTGGTCTCCGGATGCCGCTCTGATGATGAGCCCGCAGGCCGAACGTCTGGTCGGGCTGCTGATGGAGGATGATGCGCTGTTTCACGGTGCCTTGTCCGAGGCGCTAGACTTGTCACGCGAGGCGCCGGGGTTGCCGCTGTCTGGCGAAGACACGCAAGTTGACATGCAGGGCGGGCAGATGGGCATGGCGGGTGGAATGACCATGCCGGTACCGGCTCGGGGCAAGGCTCATCTGAAGATTGCGGCCTATGCGGCGCAGCAATTGCGCGCCGACACTCGCATTGCGGCCTTTTCGATTAATGGGTGGGATACCCACAACCGGCAGGACAGGGCGTTGAAATCGGCGCTGGGCCGGTTGTCCGACACCGTGCTGGAGTTGAGGGCCGGTGTCGGCGCCGATGTCTGGGACAAGACGGCGGTGGTCGCGATGACGGAATTTGGTCGCACAGCGCGGGAGAACGGCACCGGTGGCACCGATCACGGAACCGGTGGCGCGATGCTGCTGGCGGGCGGGGCGATCCGCGGCGGCCGGATCTACGGGCGCTGGCCGGGGCTGGAGGAAGCCGCGCTCTATGACCGGCGTGACCTGATGCCGACGGCGGACGTGCGTGCACCCGCGGCCTGGATCCTGCGCGGCCTGACCGGGGTAGGGGTGGCCGAATTGGAGCAAACCGTGTTTCCGGGGCTGCGGATGGAGGATGATCTTGGCCTGCTGCGGTGACCCTGAGGGGGCGCCGCGCTGGTCGGGTCAAAAGGATAGAACCGCTTCAGGCGGCGATAGCGGCCCCGAGGTCCTGGGCCTGTTTCGCCGTGCAGAGGTCAATGCTCGTGGCGGTAGATAACCATCGGTTCCCGCGTGTTGCGATCGCGGTTCTGGCGGATTTCGCGGGCGGCTTGGCGCGCCTGCAGATAGAGCACGATGGCCAGCGTGGCCGAGCCGATCAGAATCACTTCGAGCATGTCAGATCGCGATTTTCCGTTCGAGACGTTCCTGCACCATTCCGGCCAGCATTGCTGTATCCGGGCCAATGGGGCGGCCAGCCATGCGGGCCTGGGCAAGGCTTGCCGCGGCATTGGCGAGCGGCTTGTCGCCTGCACTGCGTGCGACACCGCCAATGAACTGCGTCAGATAGTCCAGCGTGTTGCCTTCATGGTCTTCGTTCAGAACATCTGCCGCATGGGCCATATCGTCCTGAAAGGCGAGGAAATCCGGCTCGATGGTTTCATCCGACAGGTCCTGCAGGCTGGCGGGCTGCCGGTCGGCGGGCAGGCGCGACAGGATCGCATGCTGGAATGCCGCCAGCGAGGTGATCGGCTTGGCGAGGAAGCCGTCGGCGCCAGCCTTGAGCGTCTCTTCTTCAAGGCTTTCGTCGCCGGAAATGCCAAGGATGACGGAAACCCGCGGTGATCCCTGATTGATCTCGGCGATCAGTTCCGTGCCGGAGCCATCCGGTAGCCCCACATCGGCAATCACGACGGAAGGGCGGTATTCCTTCAGGTGTCGGCGGGCGGATTTCAGGCAATCGGCGCGCCGGATACGGGCGCCGCTGCGCAAACAGAGCAGGCGCAGCGCTTCGCAGGCAAAGCGACTGTCCTCGACCACCAGAATGGTCAGACCAAGAAGAGGGCGCCGTTTCGTCGGGAGACGGTGGGCGGCTGCAAACAGTTCCGAATCGTCCATTACTCATACTCCTTGCGGGATACTGACTGACGCTATGGATTTGAGGCTAATTAGAGGTTAACGCGATGCAGGAGATGCCAAGGCTGCGGGTTTTCCCCATGATTGCCTGCGGTTGCCCGGTGTTCTCTGCAGCCGCCCGGTAGCGCGCGCCGTGCGCATTGGCGCACTTGCCCCCATTGGCTGGTCTCAGCATAAGGAAGTCGAACAGGATTTGAGAGGAGAATACACATCATGATCGGTCGTTTGAACCATGTCGCGATTGCCGTGCCCGACCTTGAGGCGGCCTCGGCTCAGTACCGTGATGCGTTGGGCGCCAAGGTCGGCGCACCGCAGGATGAGCCCGATCATGGTGTCACAGTTGTCTTCATAGAGCTGCCCAACACCAAGATTGAGCTGCTTTACCCGCTGGGGGATGACTCGCCCATCAATGGCTTCCTGGAAAAGAACCCCGCTGGTGGCATTCACCACGTCTGCTACGAGGTTGAGGATATCCTGGCTGCGCGGGATCACCTGAAGGCGCAGGGTGCGCGGGTTTTGGGCTCTGGCGAGCCGAAGATCGGTGCCCATGGCAAGCCGGTTCTTTTCCTGCACCCCAAAGATTTCAACGGCTGCCTGGTGGAACTGGAGCAGGTTTGAGGCTACCTGAGGCCAGCGCCGGACGTCGGCGCGCGGATATACAATAAAGGTGCGCTATGGGAATTACATCGGGACTGGTGCTTTATGCGGTGATCTGGTTCATGACCTTCCTGATCGTCATTCCGATCCGGCTTGAGACACAAGGTGACAAGGGGGAGATCGTGCCCGGCACCCATGCCGGCGCGCCCGAAAACCATTATCTGAAGCAGAAGGCGGTGATCACCACCATCGCAGCCTTCGTGATCTGGGCCATCGTGGCAGGAATAATCCTGTCCGGAGTGATCAGCGTGAATGATTTCGATTGGTTCGACCGGCTGCCCGATCCAAAATAGCGCCTCTTGAGAAAACGCGGCCCGGGGGGATGCCCCCGGACAGTTGATCTGTTCGCCGTCAGGCCCTGCGCCACAGGCTGTGGAATATATGGGTGAAGGTGGCCGCGCCCAGGATCGGGATCACCAGGTTCACCAGCGGCACTGACAGCGGCATCGCCATCAACGTGCCTGCGATCCAAATGGTTCCCATGTGCTTGCGCCGCATCTTGCGGGCCTCGGGCATTCCGATGCGTCTGGCGGCGGCCAGGGTGAAGTATTCCCGGCCCAGAAAGAACCCGTTCAGCCCCCAGAAAATGAACATCGCGATGGGCGGGAACATCAGATAAAGCACCAGCGCCAGCAGGTTCGCGGCGATCAGCACGCCAAGGAAATTGACCGTGTCGCGCAGCGCCTCCACGATCGTTGGATCAGAGGCAGGGGGGAGCTGAGGGAAATGCTTGTCCTCAACCGCCTGTGCCACCTGATCCAGAAACATCGAAGTGATGGCCGAAGCGACCGGGACCATCAGAAAGACCGACAGCCCCATCATCAGAAGGATCGACCCGAAGGACAGGATATCGTCCAGCCATGTCACCTCCCCGAACAGGGGCAGTGTGACCTGCGGGCCGACCAGCCACTGCACCAGAAAGAAGAACAGCACATATGTGGCGATCAGCAGCGCAAAGGTCAGCCCGACACCCAGAAAAAGAACCCTGCGAAAGCGCGGATCGCCGGTCTGGGCCAGGGACTTGAAAAAGGCGTCAAAGATCATGTGCTGATCCAGCTGGTGATGCGCTCCAGATCCGGGCGCGGGCGTTCCGGCGGCTTGGTACCTTCGGTGGCAATATGGATGAAGCCGGCGATGCGTTCGTGCGGCGCCAGCGACAGGGCCTCTTCGCAGAACTGGCGGTCGTGGCTAACCCAGCCTGAGAGCCAATTCGCCCCCCATCCGGCCGCCAGCGCCGCATTGAGCAGCGCAAGGCAGACAGCGCCCGCGGAATAGGTTTGTTCGATGGCCGGGATCTTGGGGCTGTCGGTCTGCACCTCAATCACCGCGACGGCCAGTTGGCCAAGCTCGAACTGGCTGCGCCCCTTGGCGATATCCTCGGGCGATTTTCCCAGCCGCTCACCTGCGGCTGTGGTCAGCTCTGCAAGCCGTCCCATGGCGGGTTTTTCGATGACGATGAAGCGCCAGGGCTCCAGCTTGCCGTGATCGGGCGTGCGGGCGGCGGCGGTCAGCAGAACCTGCAACTCGTCCCGGCTGGGGACCGGTGCGACCAACGTCTTCGCGGGGCGGGAGCGGCGGTTCAGAAGGAAATCAAGGGCGGCAGCATTCTGTTCGGGCATATGTGAAACCTTTTTACATCAAGGTTTTATATGCTGGCTGGCGCGTGTTTTTCAAGGGGCGGTTCGGTGATTATCGCGGCGCGCGGTGCGGCAGCAATTATTCCCAGACCATGCGCTGGCCGCTGAGGCAGGCATGCAACGAGCCGGGCGGGATCAAACCAAGGTCCTGGAAGAAGGTGAAGTAATCCATGTGACCGATGTATTCAGCAATCCGGTCCCCTTCAAACCGCGCCATGAGACAATCGTAGGCGACAATCATTTCCGCGGTCGAAAGGCACTTGGCTGAAATGCGAATGCGCATCGAGATCCAGTCGTCCTGTTCGATCGCATTCATAACCTCAAAGGAGGACGGTCCGACCAAGCCCTGTACAACGAGTTTGAATTCGACCCATTCCATCATCGGAATGATCTGGCCTCCGGTGACAGGTCCGCAAAAGGTCGCCTCCTCGGTGAAATACCGACCCAAATCGAAGTCACCGGGATCTCCGAGGGCGGCATTCAGGAAATCAAGAATGATCGATTTTTTGTCCATAGGAGGTAACACCGAATACACAGGAGCCGCGCAGGCCCAACCAAACACATCTCAGGCGGTGCGAACCGCGTAACTTAACCTCACGCATTTTGAAGCGATCGTGGCTTGCTGTACAGCAGCTTGTTTCGGACCGTTGCAGCATTGCAATTGGTGCTGGTGTTTTGAGGGGCGGCAGGGCATCAAATCGACATGGGAAAACCAAAGAAGAAAGATCTACCGGACCTTGCGGACCTGGCCGTTGCGGGGCTGGAGATCCAGGTGCGGGCCACGCCAAAGGCGGCGCGCAACGCGATCACCCGGACCGAGGCGGGGCTGAAGGTCTCGGTCACCGTGGCGCCGGAAAACGGCAAGGCCAATGCCGCAGTCGCGGATTTACTGGCCCGGGCCATGGGCGTTGCGCCCTCTGCTCTGGAGCTGCGCCGGGGCGCCACATCACGGGACAAGGTTTTCGTCTATCGCGGCTCATGAACCAGATGCGGGATCCTGCGGCGTGGCCTCATCCGGAACCAGGCGATAAACGCCTTCGGGTAGGTCAAGCGCAGCGGCCAGATCGCGCAGCTGGCTGTAGGAGAGGGTGATCTTTTCTACCCTGTCGGTGCGAGGATCGAATTGCTCCACAGTCACGCATTCCGCAAAGGCGTTGATGGTCACATCTTCCAGCAAAGGGCGCTCGCCCTCATCCACCAGGGTAACGACGGTCGAGTCGAATTCGTGTTCGATGGTAAACATATCCCGATGTTGCCACCTTGGTGCTGTGATTGGCAAGTGTTTGCGCGCGCACCAGAAATGTGACGCGAACCTCCGCTGACGGCTGCAGAATCCGGCTGTCTGCGATTGAACCTCGGTTGGGTCCCGGCCTATGATCGGACGATGACGTCAAGGACAGGCCGATGCGCTCCATTCTGAAAACAGTCTCGCTTTGCGCACTCAGTGTTTTGAGCGCCTGCGGCGTTCCCGGTGCCCCGCCGCCCGGCGGCGGAGCGGTTGCTCCGGCAACACCCGGGGCACAGGTATCTGGCCTTTCGCCAGCCGAAGCTCGGGCAACCTTTGCCACAGTCGCCAGCCGGGTTGAACCGGTGGCCGAACGCACCTGCCGGACGCAGACCAGTGGCATGAATTGCGACTATCTGATCCGGATCGATCCCGACGCCAAGGCGCCGCCGAATGCCTATCAGAGCCTGTCGCAGTCCGGCCGCCCGGTAATCACCTTCACCCGCTCCATGCTGGGGCAGATCGCCAACGCGGATGAGCTGGCCTTTGTCATGTCGCACGAGGCTGCGCACCATATCCGCGCGCATCTGGCGCGCCAGCAGCAGAATGCGGTGGCGGGTTCGGTGTTGCTAGCCGGGCTTGCCACCCTTGCCGGAGGCAGTGCGGCGGATATCTCCAACGCACAGGATCTGGGCGCCATTGTCGGTGCGCGCGGATATTCGAAGGAATTCGAACTGGAGGCGGATCAGCTCGGCACCATCATTACGCATCAGGCCGGATACCGGCCCAGCGTTGGCGTGCAGTTCTTCTATCGCCTGCCGGATCCTGGCGACAAATTTCTTGGCAGCCATCCGGCCAATCCGGACCGGGTGCGTGTGGTGCAGCAGACCATCACCCGCTACGGGCTGAATTGATCATGGCGGAAAACTCTGCAGATGCAGCGCCCGAGATGAAAAAATTGGGCGTGGTCCTGACCGACCGGGGGTCACGCTATGCGGTGACCGGCGCCCGGGTTACGTCACGCGCCGAAGTCGACGCGGTGCTGGCGGCACTGAAAACCGACCGCGCCTACGCCAAGGCCACCCATAACACCTGGGCGGCGATGCTGCCGACGGGCGCGCTCAAGGCCGACGACGGAGAGAGCGGCGCCGGGATGGTGATCCTGCGGATGATGGAGCGGGAAGGGCTGCAAGATCACCTGATCATCGTCACCCGCTGGTATGGCGGCAAGAAACTGGGCGGCGACCGCTTTCGCCGGGTTCAGGACGCGGTGCGCGCCTATCTGAACCCCGCCTAGGCCCGCGTTACGCGATTGACCTGCATCAAGGTCCGGGGCCGGGCCTGTGGTATTTTCTGGCGTGACACGCAGCCAGGAGAACGCGCGATGGATGATTGCGGGATCAAGGACAAAGCTAAACTGAAGACGCACGCGGCCCTTTTTGATGAAATGGGGCAGGCGGTTGGGCTGGATCTTCAGGAAGAGGCCATCGCGGGGCGGCTGAATTTCGATGAAATCGCCGAAGCGGTGCTGCGCTGCACCCGCTGCGCCCATCCCGAGACCTGCCAGAAGTGGTTGCATTCACCCGCGCGTGCAGATGAGGCGGCAGACACTCCTGATTACTGCCGCAACCGCGATCTGCTGGGGTATCTGCGCGAACCGGTTGCCTGATCTGGCAGCCTTTGGGGAGGATCAAGACATGCATCCATTGGGGGACGCGCTGTATCACCTGAGGCTTCTGGGGCTAATGGGCAAAACCACCGAGGCCGATCTGGTCGAGGCCTTTGAGGCAGGCCGCATCAGTTCCGAGGACTGGGCGGATATGGTCAACCGCTGCCGGGCCTGCGAGGGTATCGAGACTTGCGAACGCTGGCTCGCTGCCCATGACAAAGCCGAAGAGGCACCCGGCTGCTGCAAGAATGCCAAGGTCCTGCTGCACCTGCGGGCCGAGAAGGAAAAAGCAGAGGTTTGAGGCCGCAGACAAGGCTGGAGAATGCCTGTGGGCGCTCACTGGTCAAGGCCAAAGAGGCGGTGCTCCCGCTGAAAACATCCATTCCCAAAGCCACACGCGCGTACTATATGCGCAGCCATGACCAGCAATCCGCCAGACCTCCGCCCCGACCTCGCCCCGAAAGCCCAGTTCGGTGATGCCCCGCGCAAAGACCAGCCGACCCTTGGCATGGTGTCGCTCGGCTGCCCCAAGGCGTTGGTGGACAGTGAGCGCATCCTGACCCGGCTGCGCGCCGAAGGATACGGCATCTCTGCCGATTACGCGGGCGCCGATGCGGTGATCGTCAATACCTGCGGGTTCCTCGACAGTGCCAAGGCCGAAAGTCTGGACGCCATCGGTGAGGCGCTGAAGGAAAATGGCAAGGTTATCGTCACCGGCTGCCTTGGCGCCGAGCCGGACTATATCCGCGAACATCATCCGCGCATTCTGGCCGTCACCGGTCCACACCAGTATGAACAGGTGCTGGATGCCGTACACGCTGCTGTGCCGCCTGCGCCCGATCCCTTTGTCGACCTGCTGCCTGCAACCGGCGTCAGCCTGACGCCCCGGCACTTCAGCTATCTGAAGATCTCGGAAGGCTGCAATCACAAGTGCAAGTTCTGCATCATCCCGGACATGCGCGGGCGGCTGGTCTCGCGCCCCGCCCACGCCGTGCTGCGCGAGGCGGAGAAGCTGGTCGATGCAGGCGTGCGCGAACTTCTGGTGATCAGTCAGGATACCTCGGCCTATGGGCTCGACCGCAAATACGATGTGAACCCCTGGAAAGAGGGCGAGATACGCAGCCATATCACCGATCTGTCGCGGGCGCTGGGGCAGTTGGCACCTGCATCGGACCTTTGGGTGCGGCTGCATTATGTCTATCCGTATCCGCACGTGCGCGAGTTGATCCCGTTGATGGCGGACCCGGACAACGCGCTTCTGCCCTATCTAGACATCCCCTTTCAGCACGCCCACCCGGATGTGCTGAAACGCATGGCACGCCCCGCAGCGGCGGCGAAAACGCTGGACGAAATCCGCGCCTGGCGCGAGATCTGCCCGGAGATCACCCTGCGCTCCACCTTCATCGTCGGCTACCCCGGCGAGACGGAGGCGGAGTTCCAGCATCTTCTCGACTGGATGGATGAGGCGCAACTCGACCGGGTTGGCTGTTTCAAATACGAAAACGTCGACGGCGCGCGCTCCAATGATCTGCCGGATCACGTGGCCGAAGAGGTGAAGCAGGAGCGCTGGGAACGCTTCATGGAAAAGGCGCAGGCGATTTCCGAGGCCAAGCTGGCGGCCAAGGTCGGCCAGACTATGCAAGTCATCGTGGACGACATCGACGAAGACGGCATCGCCACCTGCCGCACCAAGGCCGACGCGCCCGAGATCGACGGCAACCTGTTCATCGACGAGGGCACCGAAGGTCTGAAGGTGGGCGATCTGGTCTCCGTCGAAGTGGACGAGGCCGGGGAGTACGACCTTTGGGGGGCACTGGTCGCTGACGGGTAAGCTCCGCTCACATCTGAAGGCTGTTTCTTGGTTCAATAGGCTCCGTGGCTTGTGCCGGGGGCTGTCCGCTGATGAAATTTCCGATGCGGCAATGGTGAAGTCTGTCCGCGACACTGTCCGGGCCAACCGACTATTGCGCCTTGCGGGGCGCACTGTATCCTCGGGGGAAACAGGCAGCGGAGGGTGCTATGCGGCTGATCATTCGGGTTCTTTCGGCAATATTGCTGACGCTTGCCGTGTTGATCGGGGTGGTCTTCATGCTGCCGGGAGAGAAAGTCGCGGCGCTGGCGGCGCAGCAGCTCGAGGCGCAGACCGGCCGCAAGCTTGAGTTTCAGGGCGAGGTGGGCTTCAGCCTCTGGCCGGTGCTTGGGGTCAGAACCGAAGGCGTGACCCTGTCGAATGCCGAGTGGGCGGGACCCGAGCCGATGCTGCGGGCAGCGCGGATGTCCATCGGGATCGCTGCCGCTGACCTGCTGCGCGGCAAGGTACGGGTGACCGAAGTGACCGCCTTGCTGCCGCATTTGAACCTGTCGACCCGCGCTGATGGCACCGGGAACTGGGTGATGTCGCCCAAGGCAACCGCGGGTGCGGAGACTGACGCCTCCCCGCAGGAGGGCAGCGATCTGGCGGTTCAGATCGAAAAGTTGACCCTGACCGGGGCCTCGCTGCGCTATGCGCCGCATGGAGGTACGCCGGTTGAGATGAAGGCCATCGATCTGGCGCTCAGCTGGCCGGATCCCGGCGGTACCGTGGATATGGAGATGACGTTGCGCCCGGTCGAGGCGCCGGTTCAGGTGAAGGCAGAGATCGGCACATTTGCGGAATTCCTCACCGGGCGGGTGTCTTCGGTCGGGGGGACTGTCAGCGGGCCCGGCGGCGTGCTGATGTTCGACGGCCGGGCCGGGATCGATGGGGCAGGATCGGGGCGGGTGACGCTGAAAACCACGGATAGCGCCGGTTTCATCGCGGCGCTGGGCGGTGGTGAGGTCTCTCTCCCCAAGGGGCTGGGGCAGGCTGCTGTGGTCGGCGCCGATGCCACCTATACGCCGGATGGGCGTCTGGCGCTGCGCGATCTGTCACTGGATCTGGATGGCAACACCCTGCAGGGGGCTGCGGATCTTGTCATGGCGGATGTGCCAGAGGTGACGGCGCAGCTGTCGGCTGGTGCGCTGTCCTTTCCGGGGCTGGACTCGCCCGTCGAGAGCAGTGGATCGGTCGCGGGCAGTGCGCCCGATGGTTGGCCCAAGGAGCAGATTGATGCCTCGGCCCTGTCAGCCTTCAACGGCACCGCTGTCCTGACCTTCCAGAGCCTGTCGGCGGCGGGGTATAACCTTGGCGAAAGCAAGCTGACATTCACTCTGGACCGCGCCCGCGCGGTGCTGAAGGCCCAGCCTGCCACCATGTTCGGCGGACAGGTGACCGGGCAGGTCGTGGCCAACAACCGCAACGGCCTGTCGGTGGGCGGCAAGCTGTCCTTCAACGATATCCAGCTGGAACAGGCGCTTGGGCAGACGGCGGGCTATGACCGCTTGCATGGCGCCGCGCTGGGGGAGATCGAATACCTGGGCGTTGGCAATTCGGTGGATGCGATCATGCGCTCGCTCAGCGGCAAGGGCTGGTTGGAGGCAGGCAAAGGCTTTTTCACCGGTTTCGACCTTGAGGACCTGATGCGCTCCGGCTCGGGTAATGGCGGCAGCACGGTGTTCGAACAGTTGACTGGCAGCTACACGATCGCAAACGGTAACCTGCAGAACAACGATCTGTTGGTCATCATCAAGGGGCTCCGGGCCGAAGGTGCAGGCCGGATCGGTCTGGGCGCGCGGGATCTGGATTACCGTTTCACGCCCACCCTGCAGGGAGCGGATGGCGGCGCCGGGTTGTCGATCCCGGTTGCCATCACCGGACCGTGGAGCGCGCCAAAAATCCGGCCCGATCTGAAATCCGCCCTGCAGCCGCAGATCGACGAGATCGAGCAGGAGGCCAAGGACCGCGTGCGCGAAAAGCTGAGCGAGGAGCTGGAGACCGAGATCGCGCCGGAGCTGGAGACCGAGATCGCGCCGGAGCAGGACCTGAACGAGGTGATCAAGGACCGGATTGAGCAGGAAGCCAAGGACCAGCTGCTGCGGCTGTTGCAGGGTAACTGAGCCGGGCCGGAAGGCGCTCCTGAGCTGAAATGAAAAAGCCGCGCCCACCAAAGCTGGGCGCGGCGGTCGTCCGGGCCATGGCCCGGGCGAAAGACCTTCAGTCAGTCAACAACTTGATCAGATCGTCTGATCGTAGTCCCCGACCAGCGGTTCGGTGCGGATCACCGCATCGATATCGGCAAAGATCGCGCGCAGCTCTTCGTCACTGTCGCTGCTTTCGCAAACCACCACCAGGTTCGGCGTGTTGGAAGAGGCGCGCACCAGCCCCCAGGATCCATTGTCCAGGATCACGCGGGCGCCGTTGACGGTGACGACTTCTTTGATGGCGCGACCTGCGATTTTCTCGCCAGCCTCAGCCTTGGCCACCAGTTTGGCAACAAGGCGCTCCAACACGTCGTATTTCTCGGTATCGGCGCAATAGGGGGACATTGTCGGGGTCGACCAGGTCTTGGGCAGCGCCTTGCGGAGATCCGACATCTTCATGTCCGGGTTGCGGTCCATCAGTTTGCAGATCTCGACCGCCACGCGCATGCCGCAGTCATAGCCGCGACCCACCGGTTCGGCGAGGAAGTAGTGGCCGGATTTTTCAAACCCCGCCAAGGCGCCGATTTCCTTCACGCGCCGTTTCATGTGGCTGTGGCCAGTCTTCCAGTAATCGGCTTTAACGCCGTTTTTCTGCAGCTCGGGGTCCGAGGCAAAAAGGCCAGTGGATTTCACATCAGCGACAAAGGTCGCGTTCGGATAGATCTTGCTGAGGTCCCGCGCCATGATGACGCCAACCTTGTCGGCAAAGATCTCTTCGCCTTCGTCATCCACCACGCCGCAGCGGTCGCCATCGCCATCAAATCCGAGCGCGAAATCCGCACCCGAGGCTTTGACGCTGTCGGACATGTCGTGCAGCATTTCCATGGCTTCGGGGTTGGGGTTGTAGTTGGGGAAGGTGTAGTCCAGCTCGTTGTGGCTGGGGACCACCTCGACGCCGATCCGCTCGAACAGCTCGGGGCCAAAGGCCGAGGCGGTGCCGTTGCCGGTGGCGCAGACCACCTTCAGCTTGCGGGTCATCTTGAAGTCGCCGACCAGATCATCAAGGTAGGCTTCCTTGACGCCATCGACGAATTCATACGAGCCGCCATCGCGGGCCACGCCTTCGCCGTTGAGGACGATATCACGCAGCTCGGCCATTTCATCCGGGCCGTGGGTCAGCGGGCGCTCAAAGCCCATCTTTACGCCGGTCCAGCCATTCGGGTTGTGACTGGCGGTGACCATGGCGACGGCAGGCACGTCAAGATGGAACTGCGCGAAATAGGCCATGGGAGAGACCGCCGGGCCGATGTCCTTGACGCGGATGCCGGCCTGCATCAGGCCCAGGATCAGCGCCTGCTTGATCGCCAGCGAATAGTCGCGGTAATCGTTGCCGACCGCGATCACAGGCTCAATCCCGCGTTTGTGGATCTGGGTGCCAAGGCCAAGGCCAAGGGCCGTCATGCCGGGCAGGTTGATTTCCTCGGGGTATTTCCAGCGGGCGTCATATTCGCGAAAACCGGTCGGCGTGATCATCGGATCGCGCAGGAAGGACCAGGTGTTCGGGGTGACGGGGGAGATCGGTTTAGTCATTAAATTCACTTTCGGGCATCAAATCGAAATCGGGTTTGCCTTGGCGAGCTGGTCAAAGGCCATCAACGTCTCGATCAGTTTCGGCATCTGGTCGAGATAGATCATATTGGGGCCATCCGAGGGGGCGCTATCGGGATCTTCGTGGGTCTCGATGAAAACCGCACCGATGCCCAGGGAAACGGCAGCCCGGGCCATGACAGGCGCGAATTCACGCTTGCCACCCGAAGAGCCGCCCTGTCCACCGGGTTGCTGCACCGCGTGGGTGGCATCCATCACCACGGGATAGCCGGTCTGCGCCATGATCGGTAGCGAGCGCATATCCGCCACCAGCGCGTTGTAACCAAAGGAGGCGCCCCGTTCAGTCAGCAGGATGTTCTCATTGCCGGTGCTTTCCACCTTGGCTACCACATTGGCCATGTCCCAGGGCGCTAGAAACTGCCCCTTCTTGATGTTGACGGCCTTGCCGGTCTTGCCCGCTGCCAGCAGCATATCGGTCTGGCGGCACAGGAAGGCGGGGATCTGCAGGATATCCACGGCTTCGGCGGCTACGGCGCATTGTTCCTCGGTATGCACATCGGTCAGCACCGGCACGTCGAATTCACGGCGGATATCGCCGAGAACCTTCAGCCCCTCGTCAAGACCAAGGCCGCGCTTGCCGGACAAAGAGGTCCGGTTGGCCTTGTCGTAGGAGGCCTTGAACACATATTGCGCCCCGGCGGCCGCGCAGGCCTCTTTCATTTTGCCTGCGATCATGCGGGCGTGGTCGGCGGTTTCCAGCTGGCAAGGACCGGCAATCACTGTCAGAGGACAGTCATTGCTGATCGTCAGCCCGGCGATTTTGATGTGTTTCATAGCGTTAAGAGGATACCTGTTCCCGGAGAATGGATGCTGTAAGCGAGCACATCAGGTAAATACCGGAAAAGATCAGGAAAGCCAAAATCGTATTTTCGAACTTTCGCGGATAGGAGGGTTCCTCGCTGGGAACCGGTTCAACCGCGGTAGTCAGGTAACGGACCTGACGGTTGGCCTCCATGCGGGTGGTTTCCACTTGCTGCAAGGCCGATTGCAGCATCAGATCGCGGGTTGCGAGATCAGCCTGAGCCATCTGGATCTGCACACTGAGGCTGGCGAGCGAGTTTTCGCCAGCAGCGGCATCGGTCATCCGGTCGTTGAGCCGCTGAATCAACGCCTCCAGACGGGAGATATCAGCCTCTGCACCGGCCACCTTGGCCTGGTTGGGGCGGGTGTTGTCCATCAGGGCGGCCAGTTCCAGCTCCTTCTCCTGCAGCTGCACCTCAAAGGTGGAAATCTGCGAACGCAGTGACAGGATCACGCCTTCGGGATCTAGAACCGCGCCTTTTTGTTGCAGCCGCACCAGATGTTCCTGAGCCTGACGGCGTTTCGTCTCCGCCAGTTCGAGCGCGGCCTCTGCCTCGCCCACCTGATCGGAGCGTTTCTGTTCGGATAGGTGGTTTACCTTTTCCTGCGCGTAGGAGATCAGCCGGTCCGAGAATTCCGCAGAGACCACCGGATCAGCCGCGGTGACTTCCATCCGGATCACGCCCTCGGTCGGATCATAGCCGATTTTGACGTTGCGCGAGTAGATCTTGTAAGCCTGTTCGTTGCTTGCGGCTGGGTCCAGACGTTGAATCGGGTCGATCCAGTCCTGGGTGAAATGCGCCTTGAAGCCGACTTCTTCATCCAGCCGCAGCATGGCTTCCTTTGATTGCAGAAAGCTTTGTACCGCAGTGGAATCCTGGCTGGTGGCAAATTGCGTTCCCGAAAGCAGACCGCTCATCGACCCGGCGCTGTCGGCCTTGAGCACCAGAAATTCGGATTTGGCCGAATACATCGGCGTTGCCACGGCATAGAAATAGTATCCGGTGATCAGCGTCGGCAGCATCACGAAAAAGCTGAGCCGCCCCAAGAGCAGCCACAGCTTGCGCCGCCGCCGCTTGGCGATATCTCGCTGGATTTCCTGGATTTCTTTGTTGCGACGCTCTGCCGGGCTCAGCTCGGTCGAGGGTAGGGTCGTCTTGGCGGCGGGCACGGTCTGCGGCAGCTGGATCGCGCCGGGGTCCGGAGCGCCCTCTGGCCGGGCCTTGTTCTGTGGGACCACCAGTTCCAGCATGTTGGAACGCTTGAAGGGATCAATCCCTTTCAGGCGGAGCAGGCGGACGGCTTCGAAATCCGAGGTAACCGGCAGATTGTGCTGCTGCGCCACGCGCCGTGCCATGCGCAGCTGACGGCCGGTCAGCCCTTCACGGCGGATCTCGTCGATATCCGTGGAGGTCTTGGTCTCACGCGCGCTGCTGACCTGGCCGGACATTGCCTGCCCGGTCGCGGCGCTGGGTTTCGCGTCTTTTTGCCCTGCTGAAGCCGTGGCCTGAGTGGATTTGACCTCAGACGCGCTAGCCTGCGTTGTTGCTCCTGCGGCTTTGGCGCTGCTGTCGGGGCCTGGGGCCTCGACAGGGCGCGCTGCAGCCGCAGCGGCGGCGCCGCTCGATGTGCGGCGGATGCGGAATTTCTTAGCCTTGGGTTTGGTAGTCATAGAGCTGCTTTGCCTCTTCCAAGGTTTCAAACATATGCAATTGCCCGTCCATCAGAACGGCTGCGGAGCGGGCGAATTTTTCCAGCGTTTTAGGCTGGTGGGACACGATCACGATGGTGGTTGTCTGCAGGCGTTCCTGCAGGATCGAGCCGGCCTTGCGGTTGAATTCCACATCGGTCGTGCTGGGCATGCCTTCGTCGATCAGATAGATATCGAAATCCAGCGCCAGCATCAGCGAAAAACTGAACCGTGCCCGCATGCCCGAGGAATA
Organism: Pseudophaeobacter sp. 1A09344; assembly: GCF_041008745.1. Lineage (NCBI taxonomy): Bacteria > Pseudomonadati > Pseudomonadota > Alphaproteobacteria > Rhodobacterales > Roseobacteraceae > Pseudophaeobacter > Pseudophaeobacter sp. 1A09344. The sequence goes on along the minus strand of NZ_JAXGFS010000005.1, from coordinate 107,729 downwards.
GGTGCCAAGGGGTTGGTCGAAGTATTCGCCAAGCCCGCAAAGCCAGCGGCAGTAGGCTTCGACATAATCCGGGTCCAGCCCATAGAGTTTGGCGATGTAACGGCTGTTTTCCATGCCGGACAGGCGGTTGATGACGCCGCCCATGAAACCCAGCGGAAAGGAAATCTTGCAGCCTCGTCGGATTTCGCCCTCGTCTGGTTTCTCAAGGCCCGCCATCATGTTGATCAGAGTGGTCTTGCCGGTGCCGTTCGGGGCCAGGATGCCCATGGATTTACCCAGCTCCACGCGAAAAGACACCCGGTCAAGGATCACCTTGCGCTGGGTGCCGGTCCAGAAGGACTTGCTGACATTTTCAAACTCAAGCATGGCTTGTTCCGGTCTTGCCTGTCTGGTCCGTTGTCCGGCCTCTTGCCTCGGATGGCCCTTAAAAAGGACCGCTGCACTGTGCCACGGTTCTGATCGCGGCGATTTGATCAGGTTTGGTTACCTGAATTATATTAACGTCCTACGCGTGAAATCGGGCTTTGTTATGTCAAATTGTGACATAAATTCTGAACCGCTGCTTTACTCTTCGTCCATGGGCAGGGCAGCAAGCGGTCGATGCATCTGGGCGAGGACAATTTGGGCCATTCTATAGCGATTTTGTTTCCAAAAGGGAAACGATGATGAGGCAAAGTTTCCATGACTGCGCGGCGCTGACGCAGGAGATTTCCGGTTGCCGCCTTTGTGCGCAACGGTTTGCCGCCACGGCCACGCGGCATGCGCCGCGCCCGGTGGTCTGGTTCCGCCCCTCAGCACGGATCCTGATCGCGGGACAGGCGCCGGGTCTGCGGGTCCATGACAGCGGACGCCCCTATACGGATGCCTCCGGCGACCGGTTGCGCCAGTGGCTGGGGATTTCCGAGGATGTTTTCTATGACCGGGACCAGATCGCCATCGTCCCGATGGCCTTTTGTTTTCCGGGGTATAACGCGAAAAAGGCGGATCTGCCGCCGCCGCCGGAATGCGCTCGCACCTGGCAGCACAGGGTGATGTCCGTCCTTCCCGAGGTTGAGCTGACGGTGCTTGTGGGAGGCTATGCGCAGCAGCATCATCTGGGGAAAAAGGCCCGGGTTAGCGATACGGTTGCCGATTGGCGCGCGCATGCGCCGCGCGTCTTTCCCTTGCCTCATCCGTCCTGGCGCAATACCGCATGGCTGAAACGCCACCCCTGGTTTGAAACAGATCTGCTGCCCGCGCTGCGGCACCGGGTCAAGGAGCTTTTGTGATGACAATGCCAACGCCGCTGGATCAGGCCCACGCACAGATGGAGGCAGAGCCCGCGTCGGATGCCGCGCGTCTGCGGTTCTACGAACGGCTATCGGATGCCGAACTCTTTCTGATGCTGGAAAAGGAAGTCGAGAACGACAAGCTGGAGCCGGCCCTGTTCGACACGCCCGAGGGGCGCTTCGTCCTGGTCTTCGACCGCGAAGAGCGGCTCGCCCAGTTTGCCGGGCGCGCGGTGCCCTATGCGGCGCTGGCCGGGCGGGGGATCGTGCAGATGCTGTCGGGGCAGGGGATCGGTCTGGGCGTCAATCTTGAGGTCGCCCCCTCTGCCATGCTGATCCCGGCCGAGGCGATTGGCTGGCTTGAAGAAACTCTGGGTCATGCGCCGGATCAGGTAGAGGCGGCCATCGAAAGCTTCCTGCCGCCCGCCGGTCTTCCGGATCTTCTGCTGACGGCGCTGGATACCAAACTGGCGACTGCGGCTGGGCTGGCGCAATCGGCCTATCTGGTGGCAGTGCGCTACCAGGGTGGCGGGCAGGGGCATCTGCTGGGCTTTGTCGATGCCAAGGACGCCGCGCGGGATGCCCTGGCCAAGGCGGTGGGCGAGGCGTTGACCTTTTCCGGGATCGAGGCTGGGGCGCTGGATGTCGGGTTTTTCCAGGCGTCCGATACGGCTGCGGCCAGCCTGTCACGGGTAGGGCTGCGGTTTGATCTGCCGCAGCCAGAGGCGCCGCAGGTCTATCAGCCAGTCGCGCCCGGCAGCGATCCGGACAAACCACCGCGTTTGAAATAATCAGTTCGCGTGGCACGGCGGCGACCCGCCGTGCCTTTCATGCAGGGGCGGACGGGGCAGGGCGCCCACGTCCGCTGACTGTCAGTCTCAGCTGTCCTCGGTTTCCAGCTTGTCTTGGGTGCGGGTGTCGAAATCACCGGCGTCATGGCGCTCGCGCAGCTGGGTGTGCAATTCGCCAAAGGCGCGGTTGACCATGCGGCCACGGCTGACCGCGGGGCGCGCGTCGATGTCCTTGGCCCAGCGCACCACATTGGTGTAGCTCGCCACGTCTAGGAATTCTGCCGCATCGTACAGGCGGCCCAGCACCAGCTGGCCATACCAGGCCCAGATCGCCATGTCTGCGATGCTGTAGTTATCCCCCGCGATGAAGGCGTTGCCATCAAGCTGGCGTTCCAGAACGTCTAGCTGACGCTTGGTTTCCATGGCGAAACGGTCGATCGGATATTGCCATTTTTCCGGCGCATAGGCGTAGAAATGGCCAAAACCGCCGCCCAGATAAGGCGCGCTGCCCATCTGCCAGAACAGCCAGTTCATCACTTCGGTGCGCTCCGGCCCGGACTTGGGCAGGAACTCGCCGAATTTCTCGGCCAGGTGCACTAGGATCGAGCCGGATTCAAACACTCGAACCGGGGTGTCGCCGCTGCGGTCCATCAGGGCGGGGATTTTCGAATTAGGGTTGATGTCGACAAAGCCCGATCCGAATTGATCGCCTTCGCCGATGTTGATCAGCCAGGCGTCGTATTCGGCGCCGGAGTGGCCCTTGGCCAGCAGCTCTTCGAACATCACGGTGACCTTGACGCCATTGGGGGTGGCCAGCGAGTAGAGCTGGAAGGGATGCTTGCCGACCGGCAGTTCCTTGTCGTGGGTGGCGCCTGCGATGGGACGGTTGATCGAGGCGAAGCGTCCGCCGCTTTCCTGTTCCCAAGTCCAGACTTTCGGCGGGGTATAGCTCGTATCACTCATGTGGATGGGCCCTGTTCTGTATGTGGTGGCGGGCGGCGCGGGGCGCGGCCCGGTTCGGATTGACGTCTCTGACGTAGGATACTCGTCAAAAATTCCAATGACTGGAAGGTGTGGGTGCGATCTTTTTCGTGCAACCGTGCAGGGGGCGGCCTGCGGTCACGCAGAGACACAGCTGTGTGAGCGCCCCTTCGCAAAGGGTCTGCGCCGGATATTGTAGTTGCAGTTGTAGTGGATCGGCAGACCGGTGGAGCAGGACCCCCTGTGACACGTCATGTCCCGGATCGGTGCCGAATGAGGAAAGGATCAAGACATGAAACGTTTTGCACTGGCTGCCATCGCGGCCCTGACGATTGGAAGCTCTGCTTTTGCAGGGGAGCAATATATTGACGGCACCGGTTTTGCGGTCTCTGGCTATGACGTGGTTGCCTATCGCAGCCTCACCCAGGTGCCGGTGGGCGAGGTGCAGCCTGCCGCAGTGCCGGGCCGTGCGGATATCGTGGCCGAGTACAACGGTGCCCGCTTTGCCTTTGCCAGCGAAGAGAACCGCGAGATGTTCCTGAAGAACCCGGAATACTACGCGCCGCAGTATGACGGGCACTGCGCCTATGGGGTATCCAAGGGCGGCAAGGTGCCGGCCAACCCGAACCTGTGGCGGATCGTGGATGACAAGCTGTACCTCAACATCACCAAGAACGTGGTGGGCTTCTGGGAAGAGGACATCCCCGGCAATATCAACATCGCCGAAGGTAACTGGCCGGGTATCGAGCCGGATGAAGCCTCGGAACGGGTTATCCCTAATTTCGAGTCCTCTGCGCCTGAGGGGCACTGAGCAGCAGCGGGGCTGCCCCTTTTCAGGCACCCCACGAAATTCCATGTGACAATAAAAAGCCCCGCACGGGAACGGCGGGGCTTTTTTGATTGGGAAAAAAGGTCCAAAATGCGAGCAGTGGGCCCGGAGCCGATTACCGTTTGCGGTCGCGGCGGGCGCTCATCGGCTGGAAGGCGACGCCGACGTGGGCTTCGCAATAGGGTTTGCCTTGCTGAACGGGCAGACCGCAGAACCAGAAATCCTCGGTCGCGGGGTCGCCCACCGGCCATTTGCAGGTGCGTTCGGTCAGCTCCATCAGCGTCAGCTTCTTGGCCTTCTTTTCGATCTCGTTGACCTTGGCCAGGGCTTCGGGGCTGATCTCATTGGCAGAAGGCTGCGGCGGCAGCGGCTGACCAGCCGGAATGATCTGCTTGCGGGCCGGAATGGCGGCCTTGGTTTCAGGCGCGCTGGCAGCGGCCGCAGGCGGCGGAGTTGCCGGACGGGCCGGTTCCGTCTTTGGCTGTGGCTTTGGCTTTGGCGCCGGTTTGGCAGCGGCAGCAGCTGCCGGTTTTTCCTTGGGCTCGGCGGCTTTGGCGCCACCGGCTGCGCGGTTGGACAGGCCGAGGCGGTGCACCTTGCCAATCACGGCGTTGCGGGTGACCCCGCCCAGCTCCTTGGCGATCTGGCTGGCCGACTGACCTTCGCCCCACATTTTCTTGAGCAATTCGACGCGCTCGTCTGTCCAGGACATATGTTGCCTTTCCAAGCTGAAAGCGGCCCCAGAATCCTGCGGCCGCCATCGAGTTCCGATATAAACGCCTATTTTAATCACTGCGGCCCGAGTTACAAGGCGTCTTGCACCTGCGGATGCAGCAGGTATGCAGATGGGGCACGGGCGGCACGCCGGAGCACGCATAAGACTGGAACGAGGAAAGCACCATGGCAGAGACGGAAACAGAATACCGGGTCGGAATGGGAGAGCGCCGGTTCGGTCGGGTGAACTGGCTGGGGCTGCAGACGCTGGCGATGCGCGAGATCAAGCGCTTCTCGGTGGTCTGGACCCAGACGCTGCTGGCGCCGCTGATGACGGCGGCGCTGTTCCTGATGATCTTCAACATCGCGATCGGTCCGAAGCGTGGCGATGTGATGGGGGTGCCTTTCCTGACCTTCCTGGCGCCGGGGATCATGATGATGACTGTGATCCAGAACGCTTTTGCCAATACCTCTTCCTCGATCGTGATTTCCAAGGTGCAGGGCAATATCGTCGATACGCTGATGCCGCCGTTGTCGGGGCTTGAGATGCTGCTGGGCTACCTTGCCGGGGCCATCGCGCGAGGTGTGGTGGTGGCGCTGGCCATCGGGCTGGGTCTGATGCTGGCGCTTCAGATCGTGCCCGCGCATCCGCTGGTCGCGCTGTTCTTCATCGTGATGGGCGCGGCGTTCCTGGGCGGGCTGGGCATCGTCGCCGGTGTTTTCGCGGACAAGTTCGACCAGATGGCCGCGATCACCAACTTCATCGTGACGCCGCTGGCCTTTCTGTCGGGCACTTTCTATTCGGTCGAGTCGCTGCCGCCGGTGCTGCAGGCGATTTCCCATGCCAACCCGGTGTTCTACCTGATTGATGGCGTGCGCTACGGGGTGATCGGCACCTCCGACAGCTCGCCGCTGCTGGGCGCGACGGTTTGCGTTGGCGCCACGGTCGCCATCAGCCTGCTGGCTTGGTCGATGCTGCGTCGGGGTTATCGCCTGAAGGCATAAAGGGCGGCCTCAGGCCGGTTTTGCCTGGCGTCCCTCGCGCCAGGCCAGAATGGCGGCGCCTGTCAGGATGACGCAGGCGCCAAGAACGGTCACCCCGTCCGGTACCACGCCAAAGCCGAGGAAGTCGTAGCACGCGGCAAAGATCAGCGTGGCATAGCTGAAGGGCGCCACGAAAGAGGCATCCCCCCGCGCCATTCCGTTGATGAAACAGGCCTGCGCGCAGGCCATCAGCGCGCCCAGTGCCGCCAGCGCGCCCCATTGCATCGGCGTTGGCATCTGCCAGACCGGCAGCACCGCCAGGCTGGCGATCAGAACACCAATGCCGTTGTTGAACCACAGGATCTGCAAGGGCGCCTCGCGCCCCGACAGTTTCTTGATGAAAATCAGCTCCAGCCCCATCACCGCTGCCGCGCCCAGTGCCAGAAGGGCCGCTGGCTGAAAGCTTTCCGGTGCCGGGCGGAGCAGGATCATCGCGCCGATAAAGGCGATCCCCGCCGCGCCCCAGCGCCAGGGGCCGACGCGCTCGCCCAGAAGGGGGATCGCCAGCAGCATGCAGAACACCGGGTTGAGAAAGGTGATCGCCGTGGCATTGGCCAGTGGGATATAGGCAACAGCGGCAAACATCAGCGTCACACCGCCCCAGCCAAAGGCGGTACGTCCGATATGCAGCCCCCAGTGCGGCCGGGTCAGCCGGGGGCGCACCAGCGCCAACACCGAGGAGATCACCACGAAGGCAAAGATAAACCGCCCGTGCGAGATCTGCAGCGGGTGCAGCGCAGGCCCGAGAGCGTCGGTGCCCAGCGATTTCGCCATCAGCGTTGTCGCCGCGATAAAGGCGGTTGCCAATAGGATCAGCGCGGCGGCCAGCATCGGTTTTTGCGGTGTCGGAGTTTTCATGCGCAATCGGTGCGCCCGTGCCCGCGGACATGCAAGGGAAAAAAGCGCGGTCAACGGTGAAGTTACCGCGGGGCCCGAAGGCCGAATACTGGCGGCGCCGCCGAATTGTTCAGGTGGGCTGCACAAAAGGGGTTCCTTTTTGCGCAAAGCTCCCTTATGGACCCATTCCATGATCAAACGTGCACATATCTCTGCGCTTCGACGCCGACGCCGGACTGCGTAAACCGCAGCGCCAGTGCCCCTGTGGCGCCTTTGATCCCCTGTGCCGAGATGATGGTACAAACCCCCTCCGACTACAGTATTGACCCTCCGGCCCGGCTATGCACAGCTTTGGCCTCAATGTTTCAAAAAGGATGATCCTGATGATCCCGTCCGTTCTGCCGACCTACAATCGTGCTCCGCTTCAGTTCGTCAAAGGCGAAGGCGCCTGGCTGATCGAGGCCGACGGGCGCCGATTCCTGGATCTGGGCGCCGGGATCGCGGTGAATGCGCTGGGCCATGCCCATCCGGCCCTGGTCGAGGCGCTGACCACCCAGGCGCAGAACCTGTGGCATGTGTCGAACCTCTATCAGATCCCGCAACAGCAGGCGCTGGCGGATAGGCTGGTCGAAACGACCTTTGCCGATACGGTCTTCTTCACCAATTCGGGCACTGAAAGCTGCGAATTGGCGGTGAAGATGGCGCGCAAGTATTTCTACGACAAGGGCCAGCCCGACCGGGTCGAGATCATCACCTTCGAAGGGTCCTTCCACGGCCGGTCCTCTGCGGGTATCGCGGCGGCGGGCTCGGAAAAGATGACCAAGGGCTTTGGTCCGCTGCTGCCGGGCTTTGTGCACTTGCCGTGGAATGATCACGACGCGGTGGCGGCGGCGATCAATGACAAGACCGCTGCGATCCTGATCGAACCGGTACAGGGGGAGGGCGGCATTCGCCCGCTGCCCGATAGCTGCATGAAAGGTCTGCGGGATCTTTGCGACGAACACGGCATTCTGCTGATCCTTGACGAGGTGCAATGCGGCGTGGGCCGGACTGGCAAGCTCTTTGCCCATGAATGGGCGGGCATTACTCCTGACATCATGATGGTGGCCAAGGGCATCGGTGGTGGCTTCCCGCTCGGCGCGGTGCTCGCCACCGAGGATGCGGCCAGCGGCATGACCGCGGGCACCCATGGCTCCACCTACGGCGGCAACCCGCTGGGCTGCGCGGTGGGCTGCGCGGTGATGGATGCGGTCGCCGATCCGGAGTTCCTGGCCGAGGTGAACCGCAAGGCGGGCCTGCTGCGCCAGAAGCTGGAGGGGCTGGTGGCCAGCCATCCCGAGGTCTTCGAAGAGGTGCGCGGATCGGGGCTGATGCTGGGGCTCAAATGCAAAGCGGTGAACATCGATGTGGTCAACGCGGGCTATGATAACGAGGTCGTCACCGTTCCGGCGGCTGACAATGTGATCCGCCTTCTGCCTCCCCTGAACCTGACCGACGAGGATATCGCCGAGGCGCTTCAGCGTCTTGAGAAGGCGGCCAAACAAGTCGCCGCGGCCTGAGCGGACCCTTCAGATCAATTGCGAAGGCGGGGGATATGCCCCCGGCTTCACCCTGACAAAAAGTGACAAGACATGAACCATTTTCTTGATATCCACAAAACCGATGCAGCAGCTCTGAGGGGCATCATCGATCAAGCCGGCGCGATGAAACAGGCGCGCCTGGGCCGCCCAAAAGGCGCCCCGGATGACGAACAGCCGCTGGACGGGCGCATGGTGGCGCTGATCTTTGAAAAGCCGTCGACCCGGACCCGCGTTTCCTTTGATGTTGGCGTGCGCCAGATGGGCGGGCAAACCATGGTTCTGTCGGGCAACGACATGCAGCTGGGCCACGGTGAAACCATCGCCGACACCGCCCGCGTGTTGTCGCGCTATGTGGATCTGATCATGATCCGAACCTTTGATGAATCGGTGCTAATCGAAATGTCGGAATATGCCGATGTGCCGGTGATCAATGGTCTGACCGACCGCACGCACCCCTGTCAGATCATGGCCGATATCCTGACCTATGAAGAGCACCGCGGCCCGATCAAAGGCAAGAAGGTGGTCTGGACCGGCGACGGCAACAATGTCTGCGCCTCCTTCCTGCATGCGGCGGGACAATTCGGGTTTGACCTGACCTTTACCGGCCCGGCGCAGCTGGACCCCGAGGATGAATTCGTCGGTCTGGCGCGCAAGGCAGGATCGAAGGTCGTGATCGAACGCGACCCGGTCAAGGCCGTGGAAGGCGCCGATCTGGTTGTGGCGGACACCTGGGTTTCCATGCATGACAGCCAGTCCTCGAAAGAGCGGCGCCACAACATGCTGCGCCCCTATCAGGTGAATGACGCGCTGATGGCCCATGCCAAGGACGACGCCCTGTTCATGCACTGCCTGCCGGCCCACCGTGAAGAGGAAGTGACCTCTGCCGTGATGGATGGTCCGCAGTCGGTGATCTTTGATGAGGCCGAGAACCGCCTGCACGCACAAAAGGCAGTGATGCGTTGGTGCCTCGGCGTCTGAGCCGTTACCTAGCCTTTGCAATGTAAAACCCCTCGCCGCAGACCAGCGGCGAGGGTTTTTTTTCGAGTTCGTGCCTGGCTGAGGCTTAGCGAATGATCGTCGTCAGCAGCCAGAAGGTAACACCGGACAGCAGTGCCGCGGCGGGCACGGTGATCACCCAGGCGGCTACGATGGTCATGAAATGGCTGCGGCGCACCAGCTTGCGGCGGCGGCGTTCCTCGGGGGCGATGCGCAGTTCCTCCGGACGCTGCAGCGAGAATTTGCGCAACCGGTTCTCGGCGTGCCATTCGCGGAAGAAGCCGACGCCAAAGACCGCGCCGACCGCGATATGGGTCGAGGACACCGGCAGGCCCAGCCAACTGGCCACGATCACTGTGATCGCCGCCGAAAGCGACACGCAATAGGCGCGCATCGGGTTCAGCTTGGTGATCTGGCTGCCGACCATCCGGATCAGTTTCGGGCCAAACAGGAACAGGCCAAAGGAAATGCCGAAGGCCCCAATGACCATCACCCAGGTCGGAATCGTCACCTTGGCGGCGAAATCCCCGAACTCTGCCGCATGCACGATGGCCGCGAGCGGACCCACGGCATTGGCCACATCGTTGGCGCCATGGGCAAAGGACAGCAGCGCGGCGGAGATCACCAGCGGGATGCGGAACAGGATTTTCAGCGACTTGTTGCGGTTCTCAAGTCCCACGGACTGGCGCGCGATCAGCGGCTTGGTGATCAGATAGCTTGCCACGGCAAAGCCAAGACCGATCAAAAGGGCGATTTCCAGATCGATCTTGATGATCCGTTTCAGACCTTTCAGCGCCAGATAGGCGGCAAAGGCACCGGCCATGATGGCGACAAGGATCGGAACCCAGCGGCGCGCGGCGGCGATCTTGTCGTCCTGATAGATCACCTTGGCCTTGATCACCGCCAGAAACAGCGCCGCGATGACGCCGCCCAGAACCGGCGAGATGACCCAGCTGGCCGCGATCTTGCCCATGGTGGCCCAGTTGACCGCGGACATGCCTGCGGCAGCAATGCCCGCGCCCATGACGCCGCCGACCACCGAATGGGTGGTGGAGACCGGCGCGCCGATCCAGGTGGCCAGATTGACCCAGAGCGCCGAGGACACCAGCGCGGCCATCATCGCCCATATGAACACATCCGCTGTGGCCACGGTGGCGGGATCGATGATGCCCTTTGAGATTGTGGAGACCACGTCGCCCCCGGCGAGGAGGGCACCGGCGCTTTCGGCGATGGCAGCGATCAGGATGGCGCCGCCCATGGTGAGGGCGTTGGCACCCACCGCCGGTCCCATGTTGTTGGCTACATCGTTGGCGCCAATGTTGAGCGCCATATATGCACCAAAGATCGCAGCAGCGATGACGATGAAATTGCCGGGCGTGCCGCCGAGGAAAACGGCAGCTGCTGCACCAGCCAGCACGATAAAGGCCAGCGAGATGCCGGGGCCGACCAAGGGGCGGGAGACATAGGCGGTTGCCAGCTCCAGCTGAGAGATCCGGTTGAGGTCCCTGTCGAGGGTTTCCCAGTGCTTGCTATCGGGTTTTTCGCTCATGTCGCCGTTCCCCATGCCAAATGCCCAGCCAGACGGCTGTGCCGAAAAGAGTCGGCCACCGGGTAGCGTCGCGTCACCATTGGCGCAAGGCCGGTGTCACGATTCCATCATAAAACTGTTACAATTGTCGCAGGATCGACTGCAAATCTGGTTCCCGGACGAGGTTTGCCGCGTCTTGCGCGGGCATCCAGACACGCTTGCGTTGATCGGATTCCGGGTAGTCATCCTTGATGCGCTGGACCTCGGCGATATAGACCAGCGTTTCCACTGGCTGCCGGGTGCCGTTGTCGCGTTCCTTGACGTAGTGATAGCTGCCCTGCGGGGCAGAGGTGATCCGGGCATCGGCAACGCCGGCCTCTTCCCATGCCTCTTGCAGGGCGGATTCGGGGCCGTTCTTGCCTTTGATGGGCCAGCCCTTGGGGATGATCCAGCGACCGGTGCCGCGGCTGGTGATCATCAGCACGTCTTTTCCGGATTTGGTGGTACGATAGCACAGGGCTGCCACCTGAATCCGCTTTGGGCGGAAAATAAGGGGGCGCAATACCTCTTCCCAAGCCTTGGCGAGGAGTGTTGTCATGCCTGAACTGCTTTCGTTTCTTGTTATGCTTTTGCCCCGGGGCGGAAACCGGACGGGGAGATGGTAGTAAATTTGGGGTTGACCACAACATATGTCCCAAAGGCGAATTTACAATGGTGTCTTGAGTTCGTCTCTGAATTGTGAACTTTTTCCGCAACAGCCGGGCAGGCGGCAAAGACGCGCCAAGGTTCGACATGATACCGGCTGCAAGGCCATCAGAGCAAGAAAGCGGGAGGGGACAAGGATGAAAGCTGCATTAGTGACCGGCGGGGCACGCGGGATCGGGCTGGCGACGGCGAAGGGGCTGCTGGCTGAGGGGTGGCAGGTGGCGATCCTGGACCGCGACAGCGAAGCGCTGGAGGCGGCCGGGAAAGAGGTGGCAGGCCTTACCCTGATCAATGCGGATGTTTCGCGCCCCGAGGATGTGGAGCGGGCTGTCGCGGAGATCACGGCAGCCTTCGGGCGGCTCGACGGGCTGGTGAACAACGCGGGCGTCGCCGATTTCGGCCCGATCCGCGAGACCACCTTTGAACGCTGGCGTCGGGTGATGGAGACCAATCTGGATGGTCCCTTCCTGATGACCCAGGCCTTTACCGATCTGCTCGCTGCGGATGGTGGCGGGGCGGTGGTGAATATCACTTCGATTTCGGGCCTGCGCGCCAGCACCCTGCGGGTGGCCTATGGTACCTCCAAGGCGGCATTGGCGCAGCTGACGCTGCAACAGGCGGCAGAGCTGGGCGAGATCGGGATTCGCGTCAACGCGGTGGCGCCGGGACCGGTGGCGACCAAGCTGGCGATGGCGGTACACAGCCCAGAGATCATCGCCGCCTATCATGATGCGCTGCCGCTGAACCGGTATGGCAAGGAAGAGGAGATCGCAGCGGCGATCAATTTCCTGCTGTCAGAGAAGGCGAGTTTCATCACCGGTCAGGTTCTGGCCGCAGATGGCGGGTTCGAAGCCACCGGGATCGGCCTGCCTGCGCTGCGCGCCGACGCGGCAAAGGACTGAGCTGGCCGGTGCTCTAGCAGAGGGGGGGCTCCCGCCCGCGATCTGCCGCATCAAAGATGCGGCCTCCGCCGTTGTGCATAGCAGCGCGCAGGGGCGCGCTGCTCCGGCGCGATGATTTTTTCACCCTGGGACCTCTCAGGATTTGCGCCGGTTGGCCCGCAGGGTTGGATCGGCACCGGTCGGATCTTCGGGCCAGGGATGTTTGGGATATTGGGCGCGCATGTCCTTGCGCACGTCCGCATAGGACCCCGCCCAGAACCCTGGCAGATCGCGGGTGATCTGGATCGGGCGCTGTGCGGGGGACAGCAGCGTCACCTTCAGCGGCACGCCGCCCACGGCGGGATGGCGGGTCACGCCGAACATCTCTTGCAATCGCACTGCGATTTCCGGCACTTCTTCCCCGTAGTCGATCGGGATCTTGCGGCCCAGCGGCGTGACGAAATGGCCTGGCGCTTCACGGTCCAGAAGCTGCGTCTGCTCCCAGCTGAGGGCGGCCCGCAGGGCGGGCAGCGGGTCGAACTGTTTCCAGTCCTGCGCGGTTTTCACCCCGGTCAGCATCGGCAGTAGCCAGTCGTCCAGCGTTGCCATCAGCCCATCGTCGGAGAAATCCGGCAGATCCTGCCCATCGGCGCGCAGCAACTCGACCCGCGCCAGCAGCCGGGCGGCAGCACCGCTGAGGCGCAAACCCAGATCGCGCACCCCGTCGAGCATGGCTTCGGCGATGGCCTCGGTCGGGACGTCCTTCCAGATGCGATCATCCAGAACCACACTGCCGAGGCGCTCCTGGCTGCGGGCCACGACGCGGCGGTCGCGTTTGGACCAGGCGCAACTGTCCTGCCAGCGGATCTGATCGGCAAACAGCGCGCGAATATCGGCAAGGGCGATCTGCACCGCCATGCGGATCTTTGCTTCGCGCGGGTTGCCGTCGGTGTCCAGCGCCACGAGGAAAGGCGCGGCGGCCAGCGTGTCCTCGGGCGACAGCACCGCCCCCTTGCCCCCTGACAGGACATAGCGCGGCGTATCGCCCTTGCGGCGCTGGCCGATGCGGTCGGGATAGGCGAGCGCGGCCAGCCCGGCCGCTGACAGATTTGATACCACCGACGCGTCAGAGCGGGTCTTGCGCTGTTGCTGCTGCAGCCTGCGGGCTTCTGCGCGGATCCGCTCCACCACTGGCAAGGCGAGTTGATAGGGGCGTTTGCGCTGGAAGGCCTTGGGATCCTTCAGCGCCTCCAGCCGCAGCATCAGGTCAGACGGGGCGCCGCGCAGAGGATCGCGCTCGGCCAACAATGCGGCCAGTGTTGCCGCAGGGGCGGCCTGATCAGGGCCCGCACGTAGCAACATATGGCCAAGGCGCGGATGCAGGGGCAGCGCCGACAGCGCTTTGCCGTGGGTGGTGATGCGGCCCTGTGCATCCAGCGCGCCCAAGAGGGTCAGAAGGTTGCGGGCCTCCTGCAAGGCGCCCTCGGGCGGTGGCGTCAGAAAGGCGAGATCCCCGGCGCCAGCGCCCCAGAGCGCCAGTTCCAGCGCCAGACCGGCCAGATCGGCGGATGCGATTTCCGCCGGGGGGAAGGCGGCAAGCGCGCCTTCCTCGCCTTTGGTCCAGAGGCGGTAACAGATGCCTTCGCTGACGCGTCCTGCGCGGCCCTGACGCTGGGTGGCTTCGGCGCGGGTGACCTTTTCGGTGACCAGCCGCGACATGCCGGACCCCGGATCAAAGCGGGCGCGGCGCGATTGTCCCATGTCGACCACCACGCGGACCCCATCGATGGTGAGCGAGGTTTCCGCGATCGAGGTCGCCAGCACCACCTTGCGCCCTGATTTCGCGGGCTGGATGGCAGCGCGCTGCTGGGCAAAGGGCAGGGCGCCAAACAGGGGATGCACCGTGCAATTCCCGGGCAGTCGACTTTCGAGCGCGGCAGCGGCACGGCGGATTTCGCCTTCACCGGGCAGGAACACGAGGATACCGCCGCCTTCCTTGCGGGTTTCTGCCTCGGCGCGGGTAACCAGATCCACTAGCGCATCGGTGCGGCGGGCCTTGGGGCCAAGCGGGGTATCGAGCCAGCGGGTCTCCACCGGGAAACTGCGCCCTTCGGAGGTGATGAGCGGTGCCTCCATCAGGGCGCTGACGGGGGCGGCATCCAGCGTTGCGGACATCGCCAGCAGGATCAGATCGTCGCGCAGGGCGCCCGCGACCTCAAGACAGAGCGCGAGGCCGAGATCAGCATTCAGCGAGCGTTCGTGGAATTCGTCGAAGATCACCGCTCCGACGCCGGGCAGATCCGGGGCCGATTGCAGCATCCGTGTCAGAATGCCTTCGGTGACGACCTCGATCCGGGTGGATTTGCTGACCTTCGCCTCGCCCCGGATGCGGTAGCCCACGGTTTCGCCGGGGCGTTCGCCCAGGGTTTCGGCCATGCGTTCCGCGGCGGCGCGGGCGGCCAGGCGGCGTGGCTCCAGCATGATGATGCGCCCATTGCAGAGACCGGCCTCGAGCATGGCAAGCGGTACCTTGGTGGTCTTGCCGGCGCCGGGTGGGGCCTGCAGCACGGCGCGGCCGCCCGTGCGCAGGGCGGCGATCAGATCGGGCAGGGCGTCATCAATGGGCAGGCGTGTCATGGCAGCCTTATCGCCAAAGACCCGTGCCGGGTCCAGAGGCGCGGCGGCTGCGGCTGAATGCGCCTGCCTCGGCACTGGACAATCCGGGCCTGCCTGCGTCAAGTAGGCGGAACTTTCGGACAGAGGCCCTGCAAGGGGCGCGGAACAGGGGCTTTGGCATGGATATTGCGCAGCTGAGTGACAAGATTTTGCAAGGCGACCGGCGCGCGCTGGCGCGGGCGATTACTCTGGTCGAAAGCGGGCGCGACGATCACCGGGAGCAAGCGCTGGCGCTGCTGGAGCGGCTGGCCAAAGCGGATCGGCAGGCCTTGCGGATCGGCCTGTCGGGCACGCCCGGGGTTGGCAAATCCACCTTTATCGAGGCCTTCGGCATGATGCTGGTCGAACGCGGCCTGCGGGTGGCGGTGCTGGCGGTCGATCCCAGCTCGACCCGCTCGGGCGGTTCCATTCTGGGCGACAAGACCCGGATGGAGCATCTCAGCCGCCAGAAATCTGCGTTCATTCGCCCGTCGCCCAGCCAGACCACGCTGGGCGGGGTCGCCCGCCGCACCCGGGAGGCGGTGTCCCTGTGCGAGGCGGCGGGTTTTGACGTGGTACTGATCGAAACCGTCGGGGTGGGGCAATCCGAAACCGTGGTGGCGCAGATGTCGGATCTGTTCCTGCTCTTGCTGGCCCCGGCGGGCGGCGATGAGTTGCAGGGTGTCAAGCGCGGAATCATGGAAATGGCGGATATGATTCTGGTCAACAAGGCAGACGGCGATCTGAAACCCGCCGCTACCCGCACGTGCGCCGATTACGCCGGGGCTTTGCGGCTGCTGCGCAAGCGTCCGCAGGATCCCGAAGGCTTTCCCAAGGCGATGATGGTTTCGGCGCTGGCACGGGAGGGGCTGGAGGCCGCTTGGGCCGATATCGAGCATCTGTCGGGCTGGCGGCGCGAGACGGGACATTGGACGCGAACCCGGGCGGATCAGGCGCGTTACTGGTTTGCCGAAGATGTGCGCCAGGCCATGCTGGCAAGGCTGGAAACGCCTTGGGCGCAGGGCCGGATGGCGGAACTGTCGGATGCGGTCGCTGCGGGAGAGCAGACCCCTGCCGCAGCCGCGCGGGACATGCTGAAGGGGTTGGGGCTGGAATAAACCCGCTGACCAGATGCGGTAGGAGGACCTTTCAAGCCAGGCGCGCGGCCGGGTTTGGTCCCGTTTGGGCGGGGCTGTGCCACTTTCCGGCGGAGTGGGTGATAAAACCCTGCCATATGGCTTGACCCTGTCAGCGATTCCTCCTAAACGCATCCAACCAGTTTTCGGGCGCAGCCAATGGCCGCGCCCTTGTGATTTGGCGGCAGATTCGGAGTTTTGTCCGGCAGGCCGCCCCAGATACGAAGGATGAACCTATGTCGCGCCGTTGCGAACTGACCGGAAAAGGCCCGATGACTGGCAACAATGTCAGCCACGCCAAGAACCGCACTCGTCGTCGGTTTCTGCCGAACCTGAACGATGTCACCCTGCAGTCCGAGACTCTGGGCCGTGGCGTCAAGCTGAAGATTTCCGCCGCAGCCCTGCGCTCGGTTGATCACCGCGGTGGTCTGGACGCATTCTTGGCAAAAGCCAAGGACGAAGAGCTGTCCGCAACCGCTCTGAAAGTGAAAAAAGAGATCGCCAAGGCACAAGCTGCCGAGGCCTGATCCACTTCAGACCGATCTGATTTAGTAAAACGCCGCGCTGGATATCCCAGCGCGGCGTTTTGCCATTCTTGGCGTGACCGAATGCCGCTTGCGGTTGGCGCTGTGCGGGGGCATATCTGCCACTGATGATGCGACGCTTGCGGATATATATCGGGATATTCCTGTCCCTTGCTGTGGTGCTGACCGCCCATAGCGCTGCCGCGATGCGTGGGGCACGGGATGCCTCGGGGCAGATCGTGATCTGCACGGGCACCGGCCCGGTGGCGATCTATGTGGACAGCGACGGCCAGCCGGTCCCGGCGCCGCATTATTGTCCCGACTGCGTGATGCATCTCTTGGATGCTGGGCTGCCGGTGCAGCAAGCGCTGCCAATCCCGGCGCGCCCGGTTCTGCAGGATCTGACACCCGATCGCACAGTCCTGATCCCCGTCTCCTGCGGGCAATACGCCCTGGCGCGTGGCCCGCCGATCTCTGCCTGATTTCCAATCTATCCTACCCTGAAAATCAGACAGACTTTGCAACAGGAGACTCAAGATGTCTTTTAAATCCTTCGTTTTCGTCGCCACCAGCGCAGCCGCAGTCACCCTTGCCGGGGCCGCCATGGCGGGCGGTATGATGGTCGAGGACGCCTATGCACGCGTATCGACCAAGATGTCCGCCAGCGGCGCGGCCTTCATGCAGATCATGAACGATACCGGCGCTGATGACCGGCTGATCGATGCGCGTTCTGACGTGGCAGAGCGGGTCGAGCTGCACACCCACCAGGGCGATGCCAACGGTGTCATGAAGATGGTGCATGTGGAAGAAGGCTTTGCCATTCCGGCGGGTGAGGTGCACATGCTGAAGCGGGGCGGCGACCACGTCATGTTTCTGGGGCTGACCCAGACCCTTCATCACGGCGATGTGGTGCCGTTGACGCTGGTCTTTGAAAAAGCCGGAGAAATCAACGTTGAGGTGCCGGTGGATCTGGAGCGCAAGCCCGGTCACGGCGGCATGAAGCACAACAACTGATCAGCGCCAATCGCGCCGAGACATTGCGGCCAGTCCTTGTCCGGGGGCTGGCCGTTTTCTTTGGAGGTTCAGGCGCGGGCCAGAAACTCGCCGGTCCAGTGGGGCACGATCTCGCTGGCGCGCCCCAGGCGGCTTTCGGCAAAGCTGGATGCGCCGGCCGAGGGCTCAAGATTGAGTTCAACCGTATGGGCGCCCGCCATCTGCGCTTCCTGCACAAAGGCAGCGGCCGGGTAGACCTGACCGGAGGTTCCGATTGAGGCGAAGATATCCGCTTCGGCCAGATGGTCGTAGATGGCTTCCATGAAATAGGGCATTTCGCCAAACCAGACGATATCGGGGCGCGTGCGGGGCTGGGCGCAGGCGGGGCAGAGGTCGGTGTGCGACATGCTGGCGGGGGCGGGCCAGCGGTGATCGCAGGCTGCGCAGAGGGCACCGTCAAGCGTACCGTGCATATGCAGCACATCTTCTGCGCCGCCCTGTTCGTGCAGCCCGTCTACATTCTGGGTGATGATCACAACCTCACCGGGCCAGGACCTTTGCAGCTCACCCAAGGCCGTGTGGGCGGCATTCGGGCTGGCATCGACCGATTGGGCACGGCGGGCATTGTAGAAGGCGTGCACAAGATCGGGATCGCGGGCAAATCCTTCGGGCGTTGCTACATCTTCGATCCGGTGTTTGGCCCAGAGCCCGTCTTCGTCGCGAAAGGTACCGAGCCCACTTTCGGCGGAAATGCCGGCGCCAGTCAGGATGACGATCTTCTCCGCACTCTTTTCCATCGCCGCAAAGCCTCTTATTGCTGTCTTGCCAAAAGGAGTGTGCCCCGATGACTAAACGCATTTTGTTCGTCTGCCTAGGAAACATTTGCCGCTCGCCCGCAGCTGAAGGGGTGTTCCGCGACCTTTTTAAGCAGGCCGAGACGGATAGCGCGGGCACGGCGGGTTATCACGTGGGAGAGCCGCCCTACGGGCCGATGCAGGCTGCGGCGCGGGCGCGAGGGCTGGATCTGTCGGATTTGCGGGCGCGGCAGTTCGAACCGCAGGATTTTGCGCGTTTTGATCTGATCGTGGCGATGGACGGTGACAATCTGCGCAATATCGAGGCGCAAAGGCCTGCAGACCAGATCACGCCCGTGGTGCTGTTCACCGACTTTGCTGCGGGCAGCAGCGCGGATCATGTGCCCGATCCCTATTATACGCGGGATTTCGACGGATGCCTCGACCTGATCGAGCAGGCGGCGCGTGGGCTGGTCTCCCATCTGGAGGCAGGGCACGCCCTCTGACGTCGGCCTTAGCTGTCGATGACCTTGAACGCGCCTGCCAGCCAGGGAAGCCGGACCAGCGCCGGATCGATCATCTGTGTCTGGATCAAGTGCCGCATGGTCTTGGCCACGTCGCGGGGGACCTGATCCGCCCAGTCGTTGCCGCTGAACAGGGAAATGGTCCGACCGGCGGCACCAAAGGGCAGGGCGTAGGCTTCGATCTGATCGTGGAACCGCACCGCCCGCATATACCCCAGCGGCGTCGTGATCGCCCAGCCGATTCGGCGCGCCACCATGGCCATCAGGGCAAGGTGGGAACCAATCTCGAACCGGCTTTCAAAGGTAAGGTTTTGACGGGTCAGATGGGCGTCGATTTGCTGTGAAATCAATTGGTCCCGTGCATAGCGCAGGAATGGCAGGGTATTCAGCTCGCTCACGCTGACCTTCGGAAGGCCAGTATCCGAGGAGCCGATGAACCCCTTTGGGGCCACCAGAATAAAGGGGTCCTGCACCAGTGGCAGTTCCACCAGCCCTTCGTGCAGGGCGCCGGTGGTGGCGGCTACGGCGATGTGCAGCTCGCGCTCTTCCATGGCGCGGATGATGTCGTGGCTGGAGGCGGTGATCATCTTGAACCGGCATTTGGTCAGGCTCTCGGCAAGGATGGTCACCAACCGCGGGGTCAGATCATTGTCGAAATCGTCGATTAGACCGATCGACAGTTCGGGCAGGTGGCTGAGATCGACAACCGTCAGCTCGCTTTGCGCCAGACGCAGCTCTGCAAGCACCGCCTCGGTGCGGGCCAGAAATGTGCGTCCCGCCGGGGTGACCACCATCGGGCGGCGGCTGTGGTCCACCAGGTCGCAGGACAATGACTTTTCCAGATTCCGCAATTGCTGGCTGACTGCGGGTTGGCTGAGCCCGGTCATTTCCGCAGCCTGCGCCACGGATCCGGTTCTTGCCAGGGCGGCAAAGACTTCCAGCCCTCTTAGGGTAACACCCTTCGTCAACATGAATATGCTCCAAATATGCATCTTCTTTCTCAACGACAGAAAGATGCGGGGTCAAGGGTTGTATTGGAGCGGATTTCCCCTGTGCGGCACTGCAGCATCTGCGCCGGGCCGTGGGTCGCGCAAAATCGGGAGCGCATCACGGCGGCATGAGAGGGGTGTGACCGTCGTAACGCTGATCTGAATGGACGCCTTTCAGAGGGGCTGTATCAGCCGCAGACGCGCGCGGCGTTGGCGCCAAATTCCTTGTAGCGTTCCCAAAGCTGTTCATCGCCGCGATGGCTGGACTGGCGTACGACCTGGGCCTGATGCGGATCGGCAAACCACTTCGACACCTTGGAGCGCTCCGAACGGGTCAGGCTCTTGTTGGCGACTTTCTGAATGCAGCTGCACAGCCCGGCCTTTGCATAGCCGCGTTCGGACTGACGACAGGCCCTTTCGATGACGCCTGCATCGACAGAGGGTACGCTGAACGCAGTCGTCAGGGCCGCGGCACAGAGAAAAGAGCTCACAAAACGCATCGTCATGTCCTGTCCAGTGGTCATTCGAGAGAGGCCGCTGGCAGGCGGCTGG
The DNA here is from genome assembly GCF_041008745.1 of Pseudophaeobacter sp. 1A09344. Classification (NCBI taxonomy): domain Bacteria; kingdom Pseudomonadati; phylum Pseudomonadota; class Alphaproteobacteria; order Rhodobacterales; family Roseobacteraceae; genus Pseudophaeobacter; species Pseudophaeobacter sp. 1A09344. The sequence continues at coordinate 87,408 of NZ_JAXGFS010000005.1, read as the reverse complement.
CGCGACTATGCCGCAGGTTTGGCTGGCTTTCAATTGGGGTTAATAATCCATAAATCATGCGCGGGATTTTGCCGGGACCCTGAAACAGCCGCGCCCGGTCTCAAGACCGGGCGCGGCCCTTGTCCGAGTAGCGTCCCCAGTCAGCAAAATTAGGGATTTCTCCACTAGTTACCCTTGTCAGGTCGCGTCTGTGGGGGGAGGGAGGTCTCAACCTGCGTCTGCGGCAGACCTTCCTTCATGAGCAGCGCCCGAATGTCATTTGTGTAGGTCACGATGTTTTCATAGCGCGAGCGAGCGCCCAACTCGTCGCCAGACATCGCCCAAAGTCCGCTGATTAAACCTCCGAGTAGGGCCGTGTTCCTAAGAAGGCTGAAGACTTTGCCTTTTTCGGAGCGGGACAGGCTTTCGATCTCGGCGCTCAGCGCGGAGAGCTTTCCTTCAAGATCCGCGACCTTGGCGTTCAGCCTGCCGATCTCGGTGCGCAGGGCTTGCTCCGTTTCGGAACTGACATCTTCCGGCTGCTGAATGTCCCCAAGCGTTTGCGCAATCGCGTTCATCAGTGCGGGCATGTCCTGCAAGGGGGAAAACGCCTCGGGCAGGGCATTGGCGCCGGTGTCTGCGTGATACTGCTCAATCGCGCCAGAGATCTGCACTGCCAGCCCCTGCAGGCTTGCTGTTGCAATGATGCGGTTCTGGATCAGGGGGCGGAGGTCATTGGGTTCATAGGCGGGGAAGCGTGGTTCCTGCGGGCGCTGCGCTGCGAACTCGCCCTTGATCCGCTCGATCTCTTCCGCGACGGCCTCGGGGCCTTGGTCCCAGATGGCATCGTCGATCAGGGCAACGCGGCGTTGAAGATCCCAGTGGAGGGGACGTCCATCGAGGAATCCTTGGTACCAGTCGCGCCAGAAGGACCAAGTCCCATTCTCAGGAAGGACTGGGTTCTTGGAGCGCCATTTGCGTCCGGTTATCAGATTAATAAACGCCGTTTGGAAGAGACCCTCGTTTTTATGATCAAAACTCTGGGCAAAGTTCTCAATTTCGCTGCTCGCCGAGTTTCGAGAGGTGGCGCCAGACCCGCTGATACCACGACCGAGTTCGATAGAAATTGATAGATGTGTCTTGGGGGCAGCGTGAATTTTGCCAGAATTCTCGTGGCCATCGCGAGCTTTGTTCAGGTGTTTGTTTGTGTAGGTTTGGTCTTCTTTTAGAAGGGAAAGTGCTAGGTGTCGGCATGCATGCGTGAAACGCTGCTCAATGGTAGCAGCAGGTTCAATTAGCTCTCCGATCACGAAGTGGTTGATAGGGAGCCTGTTGTCGTCTCTGTTTTGAAATGAAGACAAGGCGACGATAATGCTACGCATGCAAAGCAAGTCTCTGTTTGGAAAGTCCTCATCCTGCGAGTTGAAAAGAGTTTCCAAGTCTTGCAGGCAATCGAGTATGGAGAAACAGGCCCATGCTTGACCTATGCTCAAGGGAATTTCGTTTAGAGTAGCTTTGGTCTCAATCTGCGGCAATTGCGCCCCTCCTGCCATGCACCCTTAAAAATATCGCTGGGTGGCCTCACGCGCGCGCTTGACCAAACTCAAAATCCGAACCATATCCCCAGACCATGACAGAGCTCTCAAAGATCCGCAATTTCTCCATCGTCGCCCATATCGACCATGGCAAATCCACCCTCGCTGACCGGCTCATCCAGGAGACCGGGACGGTGGAGTCACGCGATATGAAAGAGCAGCTTCTGGACGCGATGGATATCGAGCGCGAGCGCGGCATCACCATCAAGGCCAACACGGTTCGGATCGACTACAAGGCCGACGATGGCGAGACCTATGTGCTCAACCTCATCGACACCCCCGGTCACGTCGACTTTGCCTATGAGGTCTCCCGCTCCATGCGCGCGGTTGAAGGCTCGCTGCTGGTTGTGGACAGCACCCAAGGGGTCGAGGCGCAGACGCTGGCCAATGTCTATCAGGCGATCGATGCGGATCATGAGATCGTCCCGGTGCTGAACAAGATCGACCTGCCCGCATCCGATTGCGATCGCGTGGCCGAGCAGATCGAGGATGTGATTGGCATCGACGCAAGCGAAGCCATTCAGGTCTCGGCCAAAACCGGGCAGGGCATTCACGAAACGCTGGAAGCGATCGTACAGCATCTGCCCGCTCCCGCAGGCACCCGCGATGCGCCGCTCAAAGCCATGCTGGTGGACAGCTGGTACGACGCTTACCTGGGCGTGATCGTGCTGGTGCGCATCATGGACGGCGTCCTAAAGAAAGGCATGCGGGTCAAGTTCATGTCGAACGACACCCTGCACCATGTGGACCGGATCGGCGTCTTCCGCCCTGCCATGCAGGTGGTGGATGAACTCGGCCCGGGTGAGATCGGCTTCCTGACCGCCTCGATCAAGCAGGTACGCGACACCCGCGTCGGCGACACCATCACCAATGACCGGAACGGCTGCGAGGTGGCTCTGCCGGGCTTCAAACCGGCGCAGCCGGTGGTGTTCTGCGGTCTCTTCCCGGTGGATAGCGCCGAATTCGAAGACCTGCGCGACGCCATCGACAAGCTGGCTCTCAACGACGCCTCCTTCAGCTTTGAGATGGAGACCTCGGCGGCGCTGGGCTTTGGTTTCCGCTGCGGTTTCCTGGGCCTGTTGCACCTTGAGGTGATCCGCGACCGGATCGAGCGGGAATACAATATCGAGCTGATCACCACGGCGCCGTCGGTGATCTATCACGTCTACATGAAGGACGGCGAGAAGATCGACCTGCACAACCCGGCCGACATGCCTGACATGTCCAAGGTGGATCACATCGAGGAACCGCGGATCAAGGCGACGATCCTTGTGCCGGATGAATACCTCGGCGATGTGCTGAAACTCTGCCAGGACCGCCGCGGCATTCAGGAAGACCTGACCTATGCCGGCACCCGCGCCATGGTGGTCTACGATTTGCCGTTGAACGAGGTGGTCTTTGACTTCTATGACCGGCTGAAATCGGTGACCAAGGGCTATGCCTCCTTTGACTATCACCTGACGGGCTACCGCGAGGACAACCTGGTGAAGATGTCGGTGCTGGTGAATGACGAGCCAGTGGATGCGCTGTCGATGATGGTGCACCGGGACCGCGCCGAGATGCGCGGCCGGGCCATGTGCGAAAAGCTGAAGGACCTGATCCCGCGCCACATGTTCAAGATCCCGATCCAGGCGGCCATCGGCGGCAAGGTGATCGCGCGCGAGACCCTGTCGGCGCTGCGCAAGGACGTGACCGCGAAATGCTATGGCGGCGACGCCTCGCGCAAACGCAAGCTGCTGGACAAGCAGAAAGCGGGTAAGAAGAAGATGCGTCAGTTCGGCAAGGTCGACATCCCGCAAGAAGCCTTCATCTCGGCATTGAAGATGGATAGCTGAGGCCGTCTGGCGAAAAATTCGTGTAGATCAAGGGCGCCATTCCTTTAGCGGGAGTGGCGCCTTTTTGTTCCTGGGGTAACTGCGCGGTCGGCCGCTGTGGTCTGACGGACGGGCAAATGGGCCGACGGGGCGCCGAATTAACCGGCAGGTACTTGTGACGGCATGCATCCTGCACTGGGCCGGATCAGACCCAAGCAGCGTTCGTAGGTGAGGAAAAGTGGCGGGACCACCAGGCAACCGTGCGGTTTTGATTCCCGAGGACCTGTATGTACAGGTGGGCGCCAGGTAAACGGACCAGGATCCGAACAGAGCCAGCTCCCTCGGAATTGCTTAAGGCCACTGGAATGCTACCTGTCACAAGAAGGGCAGAACCCGCCACGGCCCTAGGTAGTGTGCGGGCGCTGCGGCGGCAAGGGGCAAGTGGTAAGAGTTTTTGCCTTTACCGTCCTCGGGCTTGCATTTTGTTCCCTAATTGTTCACTTCTGGTGCCATGGTGGATGAGAATGATCTGGAGCGGTTTCAGCCTGGTCAGCGGCTGGCGCGCGGGGTGGCGCGGTATTTGCGCTCGCTTGGCTTTGTCTCGGTCGAGGAATTCGTGCCAACGCGCGGCCTGCGCGTTGATCTGATGGCGCTGGGACCCAAGGGCGAGCTTTGGGTGATCGAATGCAAATCCAGCCGCGCCGATTTCCAGTCAGACAGCAAATGGCAGGGTTATCTGGAATGGTGTGATCGCTACTTCTGGGCGGTAGACACCGAGTTCCCGGTCGAGATCCTGCCGGATGAAACCGGTCTGATCATCGCCGATGCCTATTACGGCGAGATTGTCCGCATGGGGCCGGAAGAGAAGTTGGCCGCAGCCCGGCGCAAGAAGATGACGCACAAGCTGGCGATGGACGCTGCGCGGCGGCTGCAGGCCGTTCTCGACCCCAGAGTGTAGCAGATGTGATCCTCACATGCGCAGATCGACCGCTTGTTCTTGTTTCAGGATCTTGTCGACCTGACCGCTTGGCAGGGCCAGCGCGACAGTGCCTCCGTTTGCCAGACCTTTGACTGTGACCGAGCTACCATCGCCAAAATTGATGAGCAGGGCATCGTCCTTCTTTACGATGGTGGCGCTGGCGGCTTTTTCGCTGGAGACCATGAGGGCCAGATCTGCACCGTCCGAAAGGGTGACCACGTCATTGCCCTCGGCCGCGCCATCCTGCAGCGCCATGGTAAAGCTGCCTTTTGACAGCAGAACCGTATCGTCGCCTGTCCCGGCACCAAATGTGACATGCCCCTGCGCTGCCAAGGATAGCGTGTCATCGCCGCTGCCTGTGTGCAGGCGGGCGTACCGCGGGAAGTCCAGCCCGTCCCCGGATTGATCATTCATCACCACATTGACCACATCATTGCCGTCGCCGGTTCTGACGCCGTCCAGAACAGTGGCGTTAAGGGTCAGAACATCGTCGCCCGATCCGGTATCCAGTCGTGACACGACCCCCGCGCGAATGGCCAGGCTGTCATTGCCATCGCCGGTGTTCACCTGATTGATGTGGCGGGCCGAGATGCTGAGCGCGTCATCGCCCGTACCGGTATCGAGTCCCGTGATCGTTTCCGCATTCAGAGCGACCGCGTCATTACCGCCACCGGTCGAAATCTTGCGTATCGTCCGTGCTGAGATCGCCAAGGAATCGGCGGCGGAATAATTGGCATAATACGTGGTCATCCGCGCCCCGCCGGATTTGTAAACGACCAACTCGGTGCCTCGGTTTTGCCGGTCGGTATGCACGTCCTCGACCACATCGCCGGTCAGGGCTACGGCGTCCGATCCATCACCGGTTTCGATGCCCTTGATCACCCCGCCAGCGTAGGACACGGCATCGTTGCCAGAGCCGGCGCCGAAGGTGTTTGGAGGGGGTGGAAAGAAGGCGTGAATATCGCCCTCGTCTGTGACCATCAAAAGCATGAGGTGGCTGCTCTGGCTGTTGTCCTGTTGCAGCGTGGCGAGGGCCTTTTGCATTTCTTTGGTTTTCAGCGCGAAGGCAATCGCGCGCGCATTGTCCTCCAAGCGTTTCATGTTGGCCTCCGCTTCCTTGCGCTGCTCTAGGCGTTCGGCGCGCTGCACCTTCTGGCTTTCTTCCAGAAGGGTTTTGGCGCTGGCCCCTTTGGTCCAATCGGTGGCTGTGGTTTCCGCAGTCGCCGCCAAATCCGGTGTGTTCGTGCCAGCATAAAGGCCGGTAAAGCTGTTGATGCCGAAAATGGAGTTCATAATCTGCGCCCCTCTAAATCCAAATGAATGGCCTTTAGGGTCGCGCTGGAGTCTCAAAAAGAAATTAATCGCGCTGAAGGAAGCAGTAACGTTTTTTTGTTTAGTCGCGAGGTTTCATAGCTACTTGGCGTTAAGTGGCTTGCGTAGCAGTAAAGTTTCCACGCTCGGGTGGGAACTCAGGCGCGGTATGTGACGCGCCGCTTCAGTTATCTGGCGGGCGCCTGCACGGACACAGCCGCCCGTCCGGGGGCCAAGGTCAGTCCGACAGGCTGCGGGCTGCCTGAGCGGCGGCGCGGATTTCGTCGGCGATTTCCTCGGCTTCTTCGGGGTCGAAATCCATCGGGATCTCAATATCGCCGGCTTCGATGAAAATGCGCACCATGCCGATATCGGTCGGGCCGATCTGCATGTTTGCTTCGATATCGCGTTCGCTGTTGATGCCCATCGTGACCTCCTGTGGGTGACCTTCTGCGGCGCATAAACGGCCTGAGGCATCCTGCTAGCCCGGAGCCTGTTGAAAGGCAAGCGGGCATCGTGGTCAGATAAGCCATGGAAAAAGTGACTTTGCGCCGATTCGAAGCTGAGGACAGCCCCTGGCTGGTGGAGCGGCACCAGACCCTTTACACGCAGGACGAAGGGTTCGACGACACATTTGGCCCGCTGGTGGCCGAGATCCTGCGGGATTTCTGCGCGGATCATGATCCGGAAAGGGAACGCGGCTGGATCGCAGAGGAAAACGGCCAGCGGCTTGGCTCGATCTTCTGCGTGCGGCTGAGCGATACCACCGCCAAGCTGCGCCTGTTCCTGCTGACGCCCGAGGCGCGCGGCAAGGGCATCGGCAAGCGCCTGCTGACCCAATGCATGCAGTTCGCGCGTGATGCGGGCTATCAGGATATGACGCTGTGGACCCATGAAAGCCACGAAGCGGCCTGCGCGCTTTATGCTGCATTCGGCTGGGAACTGGCCGACAGCAAACCGGTTCTTTCCTTCGGGCAGGATTTGATCGAACAAAGCTGGAAAACTGTGCTTTAACCCCCTTGCGCTCGGTATGTACCTAGGCTAAATCGCCCCCCAGTGCCGCCTTAGCTCAGTTGGTTAGAGCGCTGGATTGTGGATCCAGAGGTCCCCTGTTCAAGCCAGGGAGGCGGTACCATTCTCTCCCTTTTCCACATAACGCATTGATTGCGATCGGTTAGTTCGCATGCATGGGCGCGCCCAAGCACCTGTAGGCGCTACAAGGGCTTGGCGGCAGCAGCTCACCCGCATGCCATGCAGGTGAGCGTTGGTCTGATCCATCTGAACCCGTTGCAGCACTGCTGTGGCTCGCCTGACCGGTACGGGCGCGGTTATTCGCCCGTGGTCGTGGTGGTTGTCGTCGTGGTGGTGCCGGTTTCGTCATCACCGGTCACGACCAGAAGAATCACACTGCTCAGAATCACTCCGGCTGCGGCGGTGGGGCTTAGCCCGGTACCCTGCATCGCTTCGGGCAGCGTTTCGCTAACCGCTTGAGAGTTGGAGGCGCGGCAGGTGACCTTGAGCAGCCCGCCCGGCAGGTATTGCGCCGAGACCGGAACCCCTGCACCGCAGGCGGCGCGGCTCTTTGCTTCGTTGAGGGCTGCGCTTGCGCCCTGGGCTGCAAGCGGTCCGGGGGCGGTAAAAAGAATCAGGGCGGCTAGGGCGGTCAGAGAGCGGGGGGAAAACATGGAAGCCTCCGAAAAATCATTACGATACTCTCCTGACAGCTTACAGACCTATGCCGCGCTTGCAACGACGGCGCGGGAATGGGACAGTTTCAACATGATTTCTGCCGATGGCCCGTTTGCGGGGCCGCCGCCGGATGGTGGCTAGGGCATGTGGTATTGGTATCCGGAGTTCGAGTGACATGACACAGAGTTTTCTAAGCAGATGCGCGGCGGCGTCCGCAGTGATGGCCCTGACGGCGGGGCCGGTTCTGGCGCAGTCAGCGCCGGTTCTTTACACGGTTATCGTTCCAGCGGGTGAATTCGGATCAGCGGCGTTCCTGCGTCAGTTGGTGACGAGCCTCTCCGCCGCCAAGGCCTTTTGCGCTGATATTGACGCTGCGGAATACCGGGTGGATTGCCTTGCGGAGCGTCTGGAAAGCGTTTCAGCGGAAATCCCCGAGGATTCGGATTACGAGGAGGTCCGCCAGGTTCTGCGGGATACAGCGCGGGACATTCACCGTCTGACTCGCAATAACCGGGATTGGAAGCAGGGGAATGCCTATGCGTCGCGCAAGGCGTCGCCCTCGGACCGAACCACGCGTCCGCTGACGCCGGTCAATCCGGCACGGGCAGCGCAGGTCAATCAGCAGGCCAGCGCCATTTTGGATCAGGCGCAGACGGTCCTGTTGCGCAGCGCCGAAGCGGCAGAAGAGCGGCGTTCGCAATATGTGCAGATTGCCGAGGCGCTGGGATCGAACAAGGTGCTGCTGCGTTCCTGATCCAGACCGCCCGCCTTGCTGTGCCGGGGGGGCTATTTCAGCTCGATTTCCTGCCGGACTGCACTGGTTTCGGGATCCAGAATCAGGATCCGCTGATCCTGGGTCACCACCGCCACCCAGCCGGTGCCAAAGGTGACAGCCTCGGCCGTGACGCCGTCGGGCAGGGTGATGCTTTCGGGAAGCGAGGGCCCGTCTGCAGACAGACGGATGACAAGCAGCGAGATTACTAATACAAGCCCGCCAATCATGACCACGGTCAGCGTGGTCACCAGTCGGCGCAGGAACTTCAGCTGCGGCGGCTCTTCTTGCAATTCGGGTTTGGAAGGATCTGTCATGGAGCGCCGCCGGATAGAATTCGTTATCGCGGAAAATCCGCCTAAACGGCTTGATAAAGCGGTTTCGCGTGATGTGCCAGAGGAGGCAACCCTATCGCGGACCCGTCTGGCGCGGCTGATTGACGAGGGCGCGCTGTCCGTTGACGGGCAAGTGGTGCGCGATCCCAAGGCGCGGGTCGAGGCAGGCGCGGTGATCTCGGTTACCGTCGAGGAAGCCAGTGACAGCCATATTGGCCCCGAGGATATCCCGCTAGATGTGGTGTTCGAGGATGACGATCTGATCGTCGTCAACAAACCGGCGGGCATGGTGGTGCATCCGGCGCCGGGCACGCCTTCGGGCACACTGGTCAACGCGCTGATGCATCATTGCGGCGATAACCTGTCTGGTGTCGGTGGGGTGAAGCGCCCCGGTATCGTGCATCGCATCGACAAGGAAACCTCGGGTCTTCTGGTGGTGGCGAAATCCGATGTTGCGCATCAGGGGCTTGCGGCGCAGTTCGAACGTCACACGGTCGAACGCTATTACCGCGCGGTCTGCTATGGAGTGCCCGATGCCAACGATCCCCGACTGCGCGGTGTCAAAGGCGCCAGTTTCGAGACCGGCAACATCCTGAAGCTGACCACCCAGTTGGCTCGCCACAAGACCGACCGACAGCGTCAGGCGGTGCTGTTTCAGGGCGGTCGCCACGCGGTGACGCGGGCGCGTATCGTGGAGCCTTTTGGCAATCCGCCGGTGGCGGCGCTGATCGAATGCTGGCTGGAAACCGGCCGGACCCATCAGATCCGGGTGCATATGGCCCATGCAGGTCATGGGCTGATCGGTGATCCGACCTATGGCGGCAAACGCAAGCTGCCGGTTAAGGCGCTGAGCGAAAAGGCGCTTGCGGCGGTTCAGGCCTTTCCGCGGCAGGCACTGCATGCGGCAGTTCTGGGCTTTACCCATCCGGTCAGCGGCGAAACGGTGCGGTTCGAGGCGCCCTTGCCGCAGGATATGCAGGACCTTCTGGAGGCGTTGCGCGGCGCAAAAGGGTGATCTATGGGCCGCCGATAGGGGCCTGTGATCAAGATTACAGACCGTGATCGCAGGTTCGGTATAAGGTGTGATTATCGGTAGGACTTGAAACGGAAGAACCTCTTCCCCATATTCGTCCTACAACAACGCTGATGTTAAGTCCTTAAACATTGGGAGGGACAGACCGAATGGCGAATTATGCGAACCTGCCTGCACCAACACCGGAAGGTGGCCTGAACCGTTATATGCAGGAAATCCGGAAGTTCCCGCTGCTGGAGCCGGAAGAAGAATACATGCTGGCCAAGCGGTGGGTCGAAGAGCAGGACACCAAGGCGGCGCATAAGATGGTCACCTCCCACCTGCGTCTGGCGGCCAAGATCGCCATGGGATACCGCGGTTACGGTCTGCCCCAAGCCGAGGTGATCTCGGAAGCGAACGTTGGTCTGATGCAGGCGGTGAAACGCTTTGATCCTGAAAAAGGTTTCCGTCTGGCGACCTATGCCATGTGGTGGATCCGCGCCTCGATCCAGGAGTATATCCTGCGGTCCTGGAGCCTTGTGAAACTGGGCACCACCTCGGGCCAGAAGAAACTGTTCTTCAACCTGCGCAAGGCTAAGGCCCGTATCGGCGCCCTGGAAGAGGGCGATCTGCGTCCGGAAAACGTCAAGAAGATCGCGACCGATCTGGGCGTGACCGAAGCCGAAGTAATCTCGATGAACCGCCGCATGTCCGGTGGCGACGCGTCGCTCAATGCCACTGTCGGCAGCGAGGGCGAGGGCACCATGCAGTGGCAGGACTGGCTGGAAGACGAAGATGCCGACCAGGCGGGCGATTACGAGGCACGGGACGAGCTGGAAGCGCGCCGCGAATTGCTGGCGCAGGCGCTTGATGTGCTGAATGACCGGGAAAAGGATATCCTGACCCAGCGCCGTCTTGCCGACAAACCGGTGACTCTGGAAGAGCTGAGCACCCAGTATGACGTCAGCCGCGAACGTATCCGCCAGATCGAGGTGCGCGCGTTTGAGAAGCTGCAAAACAAGATGCGGGCTTTGGCGTCGGAAAAAGGTATGCTGACCAGCGCCTGAAGACAGGCTGCGAATGAACGGCAAAGAAATGCAAAAGGGTTGCCCTGCGGGCAGCCCTTTTTTCTTTCGGTCACGGATTGGGATGCGGGCGAAAACGCATTGGATGCCGACGTTGCTGAGACGTCTTGGCGGCGCTGTCAGATCGACCCGAGATAATACCCGATAGCCTCTGCCAGTTCAGTTTCCTCATAGCCAAAATGGGAACGCACAACCTCTTCCAGTTTTCTGAATGTCGCGGCGGCCTGAGCGAAGTTTGCATCGCTGGGATTTTCGGCCAGCGTATGCGCTGCACGACCAAGGCGGATGATCAGCTCATGAACCACCTCGTGTTCTGCCTTCAACTTGGCGATGACTTCGCGGAACTTTCCACCGCCCGCAGCCTCGATCCGGGGGAACATGTCAGCGCCTTCGATATCGTGGTGCATCTTGAGCACCTGGCACTCGCGCCCGCAAAGCGATCCGAACGCGCGGAAATTCTCAGCCATGTCGAGTGAAAGCACGATCTGCTTCAGGTGCTCAGGCGGGGTGTCCCGCGCCTCGATCCGGGTCAGGACCGCAGCGATCTGGGCTATCTCCATCAGGTAATGACGATGGATTGCTGCCAGTTGTCGCCCCTGGTGACGGTGTGCGTCCGTTGCTTCCGGCACCAGCGGTGCTTTGGGGCGGGCAGCCTCGTCGAGGCTGAGTTCATCCAGAGTTTGGGTTGAAAGATCGGTCATGATGGACATGAAAAGCCTTGTTCAGGCTAAGTCAAGGACGTCTGCTTTTTGGTTCAGGGCGGCCGTTAATGTTGCGACGGTGTGGGAATAGACTGATGCATCTGGGGGCAAAACGCGCAGGCTTTGGACGAGTACATGCCTGTAGCGTCCAAGCATAGGCCAGTCAGCGAAAGGCTGGCGCGTTGGCTGGCAAGCTGAAAGACCTTTGGGGGCGACCTGATCAACGGCTGGCGAAAGGCTGGCAAGGATGATCGAGCTGCGCTGGCGAAGTGCTGGCGTTGTGTGGCTGGCTGGAAATCAGGAGGCTGGCGATGCTGGCTGTCTGGCTGGGACCCGGTAGGGTGTCCTCGCTGGAGTGCTAGCTTTGCGTGCTGCCGTTGATTCTGGCTTGCTGCAGATCTTGAAACCTCGATAGGCAATAGCGGAGGGGTGGTCAAGAAAAATGTGTAAATTCAAATACTTGATAAGTTTTGTCGGGATTTTGCCGCAGGAGCGATAGCAGACTAAATCCGCGAGATAGATCTGCAGGCCAGAACGGGGAACGCCGCCCCGGCGAGGGGGCGGCGCGATGCAACGTTGTCTTTTTCCGGCGCAGCGGTGGATCAGTCCAGCCGGGCCCGGATCACCCGCAGCATGTTTTCCCCGGCGACCTTGCGGATCTGTTCCGGCGTCAGCCCGGCCTCCAGCATGGCATGGGTGAGGGCGGCAAGTTCTGAGGTGTCGAAGGTGGTCTCGACCGAGCCGTCGAAATCCGACCCCAGCGCGACGTGATCCTCTCCCACGACCTCGATCCCGGCCTTCACCGCGGCGGCGACGCCCGCAGGGCTGTCATCGCAGATCGCATCCTTCCAGTAGCCGATACCGATGACCCCGCCCTTGGCCGCGATCTCCCGCATCAGATCGTCCTGAAAATTCCGTTTGACGGGGCAGGCCTTGTGAATGCCGCCATGGGAGACGACCAGCGGAATATCGGTCATCTCGAGAACATCACGCGCCACTTGCGGGCTGGAATGGGCGAGATCAAGGATCAGCCCCCGCTCCACCACGGCCTGCACGACCGAGCGTCCGAAATCTGTCAGCCCGGCATTGCTGGCGCCATGTAGCGACCCGCCGAGCGCGTTGTCGAAAAAGTGCTGTAGGGCCACCAGCCGGTACCCGGCATCCTGCAAGCCCTGCAGGTTGTCGAGGTTTCCTTCCAGCGGATGCGCGCCTTCGATACCAAGAATCCCGCCGACCACGGCCTCGCCCGACAGCTTGCGCTCCAGCAGCGCATCAAGGTCGGCTTCGGATTTGATGATATGCAGTTTGCCGTCCGACTTTTCTTCAAACCCGTGCAGTTTTTCCGCCTGATAGACGGCGCGCTCATACAGCGAGCCCCAGGTGCGCATGGGCCACATCTGTGCCACTGCCAAGAGGGTAATATTGTCCATCGCGTCGGTTTCATTGTGGTCATAGTTCTGACCGGCGGGGGATTTTGTTACGGCGGTGAAAACCTGCAAGGCCACGTTGCCTTCGATCAGGCGGGGGATGTCGACCTGACCCCGGTTGCCACGCTTTGTGAGGTCGCGTTTCCACAGCAGGGGATCGGCATGCAGATCGCCGATCAGCAGCGTCTTGTGCAGCTCGGCCGCCTCGTCGCTGACGGGGTAGGGATCGTGCTCGGCCACTACGTTGCGGCCATTTTCGATATAGCCCGGCACAAAGATCAGTACGCCGATCACCACCACGACCAGCAGGACCACCAGCCGTCCCAGCCATTTTGCAAGTTTTCGCATGAAATACCCTCCCCAAAATCTGCTCAAAGAAACTGCTGGCAGGCTACTGCGGACAGGGCAGGGCGCAAGGAAAACGTCGGGGCAGCCGCCCGGCTTGCCCCGCGCGGTTTGGGCGCCTAGGCTGCGGGTCTTCGCATCAGGACGCAGGAGGGCGTGATATGGCAGGCGGATGGGCGCGCGACGGCGCGGTGAGCGAGCAGATCGAAGCCTCGATCAGCGATGAGCTGGCGCGGATGAAAGCGCAGCAACAGCCCGTCGGCGAAAGTCTGACCCATTGCGCGGATTGTGAAGAAGAGATTCCCGAAAAACGCCGCCTGGCCCGCCCGGGTGTGAAGCTATGCATCGATTGTCAGGAAGAACGCGACGGAGCAAAGGCGCAGCGCGGCGGCATCAACCGGCGCGGATCGAAGGACAGTCAGTTGAAGTGATCGCGGGGGCAGATGGCTTCTTTGAGCCCAAATGGTTTGATGCTGCGGGGACTATCAACGGCAGCTTTTCCAAAATAGACACGAGAAAATTCAACCTCGATATGGAACAGATCAAATGCCAGCTAGTTTGTTGCCCGATTTAGGGCCTTGGATGATCTGTGCTTTGACGGTTTTCGTGGGAACGTTGGTGCAACGCTTATCGGGTGCTGGCTACGGTATGTTTGCAGCACCTGTCATGGCTTTAGTGGCACCCGAATGGTTGCCCGGAACGGTTGTTCTTGTCGGTTTCTTTATTGGGGTGGGATCTTTCTTGAACGCGAAAGATGCTGTCCAGTGGCGCGACTTGCCACCTGGCTTCGCTGGACGCATCCTCGGGGCGGGGATTGCGGCGTATATTGCCGCAACTGTCGTAGGGACAGATGGTTTGGCGATTATCGTGGGATTCGTCGTTCTGTTTGCAGTTATGCTTACGCTACTCGGCCTGACATGTCCGATCTCCAGGGGCTCACTTTTCATTGCCGGGGGAGTCAGTGGTGTTATGGGGACGCTTACCGGCATTGGTGCTCCGCCAATGGCAATCCTTTACTCCGGTGTCGAGACGCGAAGAGCTGCCGCAACCCAAAACGCATTCTATGGCTTTGGCACCCTAGTTGCGATCATCGCACTCTCGATAGCACATGTCCTCTCGTGGCCGCAGCTTGCATTCGCCATTTCTCTTGCGCCACTGGTTCCCGTGGCATTGTGGGGGTCTAGACCGCTAGCGGCGCGGTTCGAGCGCGGTGCGATACGGCCTTGTGCGCTTGGGCTGGCAACCTTGTCAGCGCTCGCATTACTGAGCAGGAGCCTCTAGTCCCTGCGCTTGCCTACGTCGATGTGCTTGGGCGCTTGGAAATATTGCGGTCCTTCAGAGCGCCAGTTTAAATTGCAGCTCAGTCCGCACAGCGGACGATCAGGCGGGCGCTGGGCACCCGCCTGACGCGATGGATCAATCCTCCATCGCCTCCAGTTCGTCGATCATGCCGGAAATCATCGACAGGCCTTTGTCCCAGAACTTGGGATCCGAGGCATCAAGGCCGAAGGGTGCCAGAAGCTCCTTGTGGTGCTTGGAACCACCCGCCTTCAGCATGTCGAAATACTTCTCCTGGAAGCCTTCGGGGTTTTCCTCGTAGACCGAGTAGAGCGCGTTCACCAGCCCGTCGCCGAATGCATAGGCGTAGACGTAGAAGGGCGAGTGCACGAAATGCGGGATATAGGCCCAGAAGGTCTCGTACCCTTCCATGAAATCAAAGGCTTCGCCCAGGGATTCGGCCTGCACCGACATCCAGAGCGCGTTAATGTCATCGGGCGTCAGTTCTCCGCCGCGGCGCGCCTCGTGCAGTTTGCACTCAAAATCATAAAAGGCGATCTGGCGCACGACCGTGTTGATCATGTCCTCGACCTTGCCCGCCAGCAGCACGCGGCGCTCGTTCTGGTCCTTGGCCTTTTCCAGCATCTTGCGGAAGGTCAGCATCTCGCCGAACACGGACGCGGTTTCCGCCAGGGTCAGCGGGGTGGAGGAGAGCATTTCGCCCTGACCGGCGGCCAGCACCTGATGCACACCATGGCCCAGCTCATGCGCGAGGGTCATCACATCGCGCGGTTTGCCGAGGTAGTTCAGCATGACATAGGGGTGCACATCGGTGACAGTGGGGTGGGCAAAGGCGCCCGGCGCCTTGCCGGGTTTCACGCCCGCGTCAATCCAGCCCTTGTTGAAGAAGGGATCGGCGATTTCGGCCATGCGCGGATCAAAGGCGCCATAGGCCTCCATCACGATGTCGCGGGCCTCGTCCCAGCCGACGGTGCGGGAGACTTCCATCGGCAGCGGCGCGTTGCGGTCCCAGATCTCCATACGGTCAAGACCCAGCCATTTGCGCTTCAGCTCGTAATAGCGGTGCGACAGCTTGGGGTAGGCGGCCACGACGGCTTCGCGCAGGGCCTCGACAACTTCGGGTTCGACATCATTGGCCAGATGGCGGCCCATCTGCGCCGAGGGCATACCGCGCCAGCGGTCGACGATTTCCTTTTCCTTGGCTTGCGTGTTGTGGACGCGGGCAAAGATCTTGATGTTTTCGGCAAAGACCCGCGCCAGTTCTCGTGCCGCGGCTTCGCGTTTGCTGCGGTCTTGGTCGGTCAGGAAGTTCAGCGTGCCTTCGATGTTCATTTCTTCACCGTCTACGGTGAAGGTCAGACCGGCGATGGTCTCATCAAACAACTTCTCCCAGGCGTCGCCGACCACGCCCAGATCGTGCAGGAATTTTTCCAACTCATCCGACAGCTGGTACGGCTTCATCGCGCGGATGCGGCGGAAGACGGGTTCATAACGGGCAAGATCCGCATTGGCGGCGAACAGCGCCTTCAGCTTGTCATCTTCGATACGGTTGATCTCGAGCGTGAAGAAGACCAGCGGCGTGGTGAAGACGGTGACCTTTTCCTGGCAATCCGACAGGAATTTGGCGCGGTCTGCATCGGTGGTCAGCTGGTAATAACGCAGGCCCGCATAGGACATCAGGCGCCCGGCGATGGCGTTGATTTTCTCGTTGCGCAGAACGCAGTCCAGCAGACCCGCCGCATCAAGATCGGCCAGCTTGCCTTCGTAATCGGCGGCAAAGGCGCTGCATTCCTGCTCCAGCCAATCCAGATCGCGTGCCAGTTCGGGGGCGTCATCAGCGGTGTAAAGATCGGTCAGATCCCATTCGGGCAGATTGCCGAAGGCGTCAGAGCCTCCACCGGCATTGGCGTCACGAACGGGGAAAGGCAGTTGAAACATGGGGCCTCCTTGAAGCGTCATGTGAAAAGATGAGGCACAGCCGCGCCGTGCCATTCGATTGACATCTAAGCAGCGGCGCGGGGGATCACAAGCGATCAGCGGCGCCGCCCATCAGCCGGGGGCGTTCAGCCCCGGTATTGGTCAAAGAGGGCGCACATGCGGTCAAAGGTGTGCTGGCGGATGGCTGGACCTTCCATCACCACCTCGTGCTGGGCGCCCTGAACCAGATCCAGCTCGCCGCCGGGCCAGCGCTGCATGCGGTCCTTGATGGCGTCAGTATTTACGATCTGCTCGTCGCTGCCGAGGAAGGTGATGCAGGGTAGCGCCGGAGAGGGGCGCTGGGCCAGGGCGGCGCATTCCTGCAGTCCTTCGCTCAGCCAATGTACGGTTGGTCCGCCCAGTGTCAGATCCGGCTGGGCCTCCAGCTGTTCCTGCATGAACCGGTACATATCCGCGTCATTGGTCAGAGTGTTGCCTTCGTAGGGGGCGGATTGCACGTAATGCCCCTTGGTCGTGGTGGGCGCGCGCATTGCGCTGAAACCCAGATGTGGCGCCAAAGCGCCTAAGATGCGTGCGACGGGGCGCATGGCGGCGGGGATCTGGATCCCCCACATTGGCCCGGTGAAGGCGCAGGCCTTGACCGGCAACCCTTCGATCAGGGCGCGCAGCCCGATGGCGCCGCCCATGGAGTGAGCCAGCAGGAACCAGGGCTTCGGCAGGTCAAGCTGCTGCGCCAGTTGCACCACTGCTGCGACGTCCTGCTGAAAGTCGGGGAAATGCTGAACATGGCCAAGACGCCGGTCGTCCAGCATCCGGTCGGCCAGCCCCTGTCCGCGCCAGTCCACGGCCAGCGTCGCAAAGCCGCGCCGACCCAGGTCGATGGCTGCAGGGCCGTATTTTTCGATATATTCGGTGCGTCCGGGAAAGATCAGCACCGTGCCCTTGATCGCCTCGCGCGGCAGACCGTCGGGCAGCCAATGGCCCACGCGGATGCGCAGGCCATCTTTGGTGGTCACCCAATGGGCTTCTCCCCCTTCCGGACCATCGGCGATATCGCGAAAATACGGGGCAGGGGTCAGATCCATCGGGCGTGTCTCCATCATTCAGGCTAGTGTGGTCAGGCGAGGGCCGAGGCCAGTTTCATCGCCGTGCCCATGTCGCCGTCAACGCTCAGCTTGCCGGTCATGAAGGCGCTGGTGGGGTTGAGTTCACCCGACAGGATCGCCTCAAAGGTTTCGGCATCGGCGGACATGGTGACATCGGTTTCTTCGTCGCTGATCCGGGCGCCGTCGCTGTCCAGCACGATCGCGCCCATGTCGGCGATTTCGAACTTGGCGCTGCCGTCAAAACCGGCCGCGTCGAGTTTTTCGTTCAGGGCGGCGGCGGCTTGTGTCAGGGTGTCGCTCATCGGGTCTTCCTCGCTCATTTGCAGGGGCATCGCACTTTTATGTGAAGCTTTCGTCTACGGCACTGGAAAATGCGATGCACGGGGTTACACTGAGGGTCATCATGGTTGCAAATGTTCCGAACCTCAAAGCTATCGTGGCGGCAACGGCGCTGACAGTCACGTTTTCCCTGCCTTCGGCGGTTCTGGCACAGGTCGGAACCGGTGCCCCGGATGAGGCGGCGCTATTGGCAGAGCTGTCGGTGGCCGATCCCACCGATGCCGCTGCCATCGATCGTGAGCTGCAGGCGCTGTGGCGCAAAAGCGGCTCGCCTGCGATGGATCTGCTGCTGACGCGCGGCGTCCGGGCGCTGGAGCGGGGCGACACGCAAGAGGCAATCGAGCATCTGACCGCGCTGACCGATCACGCGCCGGGATTCGCGCGTGGCTGGTACGAGCGGGCGCGCGCCTATTTCGTCATCGGCCTTTATGGTCCCTCGGTGGCGGATCTGGAGCATGCGCTGGCGCTGAACCCCAATAATTACGACGCGATCTACGCGCTGGGCACCATCTTTGAACAGTTCCGCGATCCCCAGAATGCCTATGCCGCCTATTTGCGCGCCAAGGCTATACATCCGACGCATCAGGAAGTAACCAAGGCGCTCGACCGATTGGCGCCCTTGGTCGAGGGCAAGGAACTCTAGGCCCCGACCGGGGCAGGGGCGGTGCTATGGCAAACGCATCACGGGTGACGGCGGTCTTGGGGCCGACCAACACCGGCAAAACCCATTACGCAATCGACAGGATGCTGGGGTATCGGACGGGGATCATGGGATTCCCGCTGCGGCTGCTTGCGCGCGAGGTCTATGACAAGATCGTCGCGGCGCGCGGCCCTTCTGTGGTGGCGCTGCTGACCGGAGAAGAGCGGATCGTGCCGCCACGCGCGCAATACTGGATTTGCACCGTTGAGGCGATGCCAGAGGGGATGGGCTGTGACTTCCTCGCCATCGACGAAATCCAGCTTTGCGCCGATCCGGAACGAGGCCATGTCTTTACCGACCGGCTGCTGCGGGCGCGGGGCACCCATGAGACGCTGTTTCTGGGCGCCGACACCATGCGCGGGCCGATTCAAGCGCTGGTGCCGGGTGTGGAATTCGTGCGCCGGGAACGGATGTCCGATCTTGTCTATGCCGGATCGAAGAAAATCAGCCGGATGCCGCCGCGCACCGCTATTGTCGGCTTCTCGGTCGATAACGTTTATGCCATCGCCGAGCTGATCCGCCGCCAGAAGGGGGGCGCTGCGGTGGTGATGGGGGCGCTGTCCCCGCGCACCCGTAACGCGCAGGTGGCGCTCTATCAGAATGGAGAGGTCGACTATCTGGTGGCCACCGATGCCATCGGCATGGGGTTGAACCTTGATATCGATCATGTCGCCTTTGCCTCGACCTCCAAATTCGATGGCCGCCGCATGCGGCCGCTGGCAGCAAACGAGCTGGCCCAGATCGCAGGCCGCGCCGGGCGCGGCATGAGCCACGGTTCCTTCGGGGTGACCGGCGATGCCCGCCCTCTGGACGAAGGCACGGCGCAGGCGATCATGGAGCACCGTTTCACGCCGCTGAAAAAGCTGAACTGGCGCTCCTCCGCGCTGCAATTCGGTACTGTCGAGGCGTTGATCCGCTCGCTTGAGGCAGCGCCGCAGGATGAATTCCTGATGAAGGCGCGCGAGGCCGATGACCTTGGCGCGCTGAAAGCATTGTCGCAGGATCCCGATATTCTGGCCCGGACTACCAATGCGCCTTCGGTGCGGCTGTTGTGGGATGTCTGCCGGATTCCCGATTTCCGTGGTATAAGCCATGCCGAACATGCGTCGCTGTTGCGGGGGATCTTCAATCACCTGCATGGCGGCGGCGTCGTGCCCGACGATTGGCTGGCCCGACAGATCAAGCGGATCGACCGGACGGACGGAAATATCGATGCCTTGTCCAAACGGTTGGCATTTATCCGCACATGGACCTATGTGGCACAAAGGAAAGGCTGGCTGCGTGACGAAATCCATTGGCGGAATGAGACTCGCGCTGTAGAAGACAGGTTGTCGGACGCATTGCACGAACGTCTGACTGAAAAATTTGTGGACCGGCGCACATCCGTGCTCTTGCGCCGGCTCAAGCAGAAGGAGGCCCTTTTGGCCGAAGTGAATGACAAGGGTGAAGTGACCGTCGAAGGCGAATTCGTCGGACGGCTCGAAGGGTTCCGGTTCTCGCCTGACAAGGGCGCAGAAGGTGCTGAAGCGAAGGCGTTGAAATCCGCGTCTTTGCAGGCGCTCGCTCCGCATTTTCATCTGCGGGCAGACCGGTTCTACAATGCGCCCGATACCGAAATTGATTTTACCGAACAGGGTGGCCTCATGTGGGGCGATAGCGCCATCGGCAAATTGGTCGCCGGTGCAGATCCGCTGACCCCTGGCGTGCAGGTCTTTGTCGACGATGCAGCCGGGACCGAGGTTGCGCAAAAGGTCGAACGCCGCCTGCAGCATTTCATCTCCCGCAAGGTCCAGTCGCTGTTTGAACCGCTGCTGAACCTGCAAAAGGACGAGGAACTGAACGGGCTGGCCCGTGGTTTTGCCTTCCGCATGGTCGAGGCGCTGGGCCTGCTGCCCCGCCACACCGTCGCGCAGGAGGTCAAGGATCTGGACCAGGACGCCCGTGGCGCGCTGCGCAAGCACGGTGTGCGGTTCGGCCAGTTCACCATCTTCATGCCGCTGCTGCTGAAACCGGCGCCGACTCGTCTGCGTCTGGTGCTGTGGTCGCTGGCAAACGGGCTGCAGGACTTCCCCGAGGCACCGCCTCCGGGTCTGGTGACCGTGCCCGCGCTGAAAGACGCACCGCAGGGCTATGACACAATGTCCGGCTACCGCGAAGCGGGTGAGCGGATGATCCGCATCGATATGCTGGAACGGCTGGCCGACATGCTGCGCGCCGAAGACAGCCGCGGCGGTTTCGAAGCCAAGCCCGACATGCTGTCGATTACCGGTATGACGCTGGAGCAATTCGCGGACCTGATGCAGGGCCTTGGCTATCGCGCCGAAAAGGGCGAACGCGAAAAGGTCAAACCGGCGGATGCAGTTGTCGCTGAAACCGGCACGCCCGCGGCAGGTCAGCCTGTCATGGATGCCGCGGCGGACGCGGAAAACACCCCGGCCGCTACGCCTGCGGGTGAGGGCGCTGCGCCTGCCGCAGATGTGGTGCCTGAAGCTGCCGCCATCGCAGACGAAGGCGTGGCGCCGATTGCGGAAACCGGTTCGGATGCTGCAGCGGAAGAACCCGTGCCTGAGGTCGCCGAGAATGAAACCCCGGTGGGCGAAGCGGCAGATGCCTCTGTTGAGGCGCCTGAAGTCGAGGTCTTCTATACTTTCACCTGGGGCGGTCGTGCCCGTCAGGGCGGCAACCGCGGTCAGCGCCGTGGCCAGCAAGGCCAGGACGCCCGTGGCAATGCCGGTGGCGGCAAGGGCAAACCCCGCGGTGCCAAAGGCGGCGCTGGTGGCGGCAAACCCGGTGGCAAGAAAGGCGGACGTCCTCAGCAGCAGGGCGGTAAGACCTATTCGGCCCGCCCGCCGAAGAAGGAAAAGAAGATCGATCCCGACAACCCCTTCGCCGCGGCGCTGATGGGGCTGAAACAGGGCGACTGATCCGGCCATGCAGGAGGGCGCGGCAAAGATCCGTATCGATAAATGGCTATGGCATGCGCGGTTTTTCAAAACCCGTAGCCTGGCCGCGAAACAGGTCAGCGCCGGTCACGTCCGCCTGAATGCCGACAAGATCTCGAAACCGGCTCAGAACGTCACCCCGGGTGACGTTCTGACCTTTCCGCAGGGGCGGCAGATTCGGGTTGTCCGTGTCGAAGCAATCGGCGAACGGCGCGGACCGGCGCCTGAAGCACAAACCCTGTATTTCGACATGACCGAAAAACAGGAAAGCGTTCCGGCCAATCCGCGCTTTGAGGGAAAGGGCCGCCCTGATAAGAAATCTCGCAGGGCGCTTGATCTTACCCGCAGGGGCGACATCCATTGACATCTTGAAGATGGCGCCGCTCTGGATTAGCTAGACGCCAAACAGAAAACGGGACCTGGCACTATGACCTATGTCGTTACGGAAAACTGCATCGCCTGCAAATACACCGATTGTGTTGAGGTCTGCCCTGTAGACTGTTTCTACGAAGGCGAGAACACGCTAGTCATCCACCCGGATGAATGCATTGACTGCGGTGTCTGTGAACCAGAATGCCCCGCCGACGCGATCCGCCCGGATACCGAGCCGGACATGGACAAATGGGTTGAGTTCAACCGCAAGTATTCCGAGATGTGGCCGGTGATCGTCTCCAAGAAAGACCCGATGCCCGGCGCAGAAGACCGCGACGGCGAAGAGGGCAAGATGGAGAAATACTTCTCCGAAGCTCCTGGCGAGGGCGGCTGAGCAGCTGAGCTCTGCCAGTTGATCCTCTGGTTTTCACGCGATTCGCGGGTTTTTGCCTCATTTGGGTGTGGCGGCGTGTGAAACGCATAGATTAGGTCCGAATCGCCTATAACACGCAGGTGTTTGCCCGGCGTTGTAAGGGTGCCTTCCGAATACCCCGATTTTGTGGTATGATCTGTCTCTGAGATGAACAGAACACGAGATGTTGTCCGACTGTTTGAATGCCCATTCATGCATTACGGGCAGATTTTCTGCGACTATCGCGTGGCGCGCGGATCACTGTAAGTGAGCCGGTGACCACTCTTTGTCGTTGTCGTGCCGGAACATGCATCCGGCTTATTGCGAGGAAAGACCTGTATGACAAAATCGAAGAAGCTCGAATTCCGCCCCAATGAGTATGTGGTTTACCCGGCGCATGGTGTCGGCCAGATCATCTCGATCGAGGAGCAGGAAGTGGCCGGCTTTGCGCTGGAGCTTTTCGTAATCACCTTTGAAAAGGACAAGATGACCCTGCGGGTGCCGACCAACAAGGCGGTCGAAGTGGGCATGCGCTCGCTCAGCTCTCCCGATGTGATCAACCAGGCCATGAAGACCCTCAAGGGCAAGGCCAAGGTCAAGCGGGCCATGTGGTCCCGCCGCGCGCAGGAATACGAACAGAAGATCAACTCCGGCGATCTGATCGCCATCGCCGAAGTGGTCCGCGACCTGCACCGCACCGACGATCAGCGTGAACAAAGCTATTCCGAGCGTCAGCTGTACGAGGCGGCGCTGGAGCGTCTGACCCGCGAAGTGGCTGCGGTTGCCGATGGTGACGAAATCTCGGCCGCCAAACAGGTGGATGAGGTTCTGACCTCACGCGCTGCTGCGGCCTGAGGCTGCCGGAAACAGCCGGACACCGAAAGACACATGCAAAAACAAAGGGCCGCGCCGGGTTGCGCGGCCCTTTGTTTTTCCGGATGTTCTGTTGAGCCGGGATTGGGGTAGAGCAGGGGCACAGCGGGCATGCAGAACCTGAAGAAACGCATCAACACCCTTTACGAGGGCGCCTCGCCCGGTGCGGTGCGGTTCCGCTATGGCATCATTATCTTTGATGCGCTGTCGATCCTGTTCTTCATTGCCACGGCGCATGTCGATCATGGCCCGATGCTGATCGCGATCAGCCAGCTGCTCGGCGTTATCATCGGGCTGGATCTGGCGGCGCGGCTGTGGATCGCCCGTAACCGCAAGGCCTTCCTGTGGCAGATCTATACGCTGGCCGATGTGACGGTGATCGTGACCCTGCTGCTGGATCCGTTGTTCTCCGGCAGCCTGGCTTTTTTGCGGATCCTGCGGGCGCTGCGGCTTATCCATTCCTACCATCTGCTCCGCGACCTGCGCCGCGACAGCGAATTCTTCCGCCGTAACGAGGATGCGCTTCTGGCCGGGGTCAACCTCTTCGTGTTCATCTTTGCCACCGCCATGGCGGTGCTGATCTTCTTTATCGATGAGACCCAGACCCAGTCGCCCTATGTGGATGCGCTCTATTTCACCGTTGCGACGCTGACCACCACCGGGTTTGGCGATATCACCATGGCCTCTCCGGCGGGCAAGATGTTTTCGGTCTTTGTCATGGTGGTGGGGGTGGCGCTGTTCGTGCGGCTGGCGCAGGCGATCTTTCAGCCGCAGAAGGTGCGTTATACCTGTCCTACCTGTGGCCTGACGCGGCACGATATCGACGCGGTCCACTGCAAGCATTGCGGCGAACAGCTGAAGATCCTGACCACCGGCGTCGAGTGACCCCTCAGAGCGCCAGCAAGACCAGCAGGCCCGTAAGCTCGCACAGTTGCTGGGTCGCGCCCAGAATATCGCCGGTCTGACCGCCGATCTTGGCCCGCGACAGCGCGCCAAGACCTGCCGTGACCAGCGCCATGATCACGGCCACGGCCAAGAGCTGCGACAAGGCGATGAATGGCAGCGCCAGACCCAGTGCCAGAACCCCGCCCAGCACAACGGGCAGGGCGCGGGGGCGTCCGACGCTGCGGGACAGGCCATCGGCGCGCGCATGGGGCTGGGCGTACATCAGAACCGGCATGGCAGCCCGGCTGAGCATGGCCAGCGCCAGCAGCGGCCAGGGGCCTGCGGTCTCCAAAAGGGCGGCCAGCGCCACCCAGCGCAGCCCCAGCCCGAGGATAAGCGCCAGCACCCCATAGGTGCCGATCTGGCTGTCCTTCATGATCTCCAGCCGACGCGCAGGCTCGAACCCGCCCCACAGCCCATCGGCGGTGTCGGCTAGGCCATCCTCGTGCATGGCGCCGGTGAGCAGGATCTGCACTGCCAGCGCCAGCCCGGCGGCAACCAACGGCGGCAGGCCAAGCGTGAGGGCCAGGCTGGCCGCAATCGCGGCGGGCAAGGCGACAGTGACGCCCGCCAGCGGAAAGGCCCAGACCGCTGCCGATTGCCGTTTGAACGTCTCTGCCGACAGGTGCGGCAGGGGCAGGCGGGTCAGCAAAACCAGCGCCAGGGGAATGTCGGCTGCGCGGATGTCGGTTTTTCGCATTTGCGGGCCTCTTGCGGGACTTGCAGCGGGGGGGCGAGCGGTTAAACAGGTGCCCAATCGCTTTACCCGCGTACCGTAACCCTATGCAACGAGGCTGATCCATGCTGCCCCAGATATCTTCTCTTGATGACTTTCGTGCCCAGCTTGGTGCGGCACCGGCAGCAGATGCCTCCGCAACGCAGGGCGCCGAAGCGCGCAATGGGCAGCTGACCAAACCACCCGGGGCACTGGGTCGGCTGGAGGATCTTGCGATCTGGTATGCGGGCTGGCGCGGCAGCGACCGACCAGCCATTACCGCGCCGCAGGTGATCGTCTTTGCCGGTAATCACGGCGTGACGGCGCAGGGTGTGTCGGCCTTTCCGGCCGAGGTGACCGCCCAGATGGTTCTGAATTTCGAACATGGCGGGGCGGCGATCAATCAGCTCGCCGAATTCGCCGGAGCGCGCATGGATGTGCATGCGCTGGACCTTGACCGGCCAACGCAGGATTTCACCAAGGCCCCCGCGATGAGCGAGGCTGAGCTGCTCAGCGCCTTGCAGGCGGGTTGGGAGGCGGTGGACCCCACGGCGGATCTGCTGGTGGTGGGCGAAATGGGCATCGGCAACACCACCGCTGCGGCGGCCCTGTCCTGCGCGTTGTTCGGCGGCGCTGCAGCCGACTGGACCGGGCGCGGCACCGGCGTCGATGATGCCGGGCTGGCCAACAAGAGCCGGGTGGTGGCCGAGGGCGTCGCCCTGCACGGCCCCCAGATCAAGGATGGTCTCGATGCGCTGGCATGTCTTGGCGGGCGTGAGATTGCCGCCATGGCCGGTGCCATCGCGGCGGCCCGGATGCTGCGCATTCCGGTGATCCTGGATGGCTATATCTGCTGTTCCGCAGCAGCCTGCCTGCTGAAAACGCATGAGGGCGCGCTCGATCACGCGGTGGCCGGCCACAAGGGCGCAGAGGCCGCACATGTGATGTTGCTTGAAAAGCTGGGCAAGGAGCCGCTGCTGACCTTGGGACTGCGCCTTGGCGAAGGCTCTGGTGCGGCTCTGGCGATTCAGATCCTGAAAGGCGCCATCGCCTGCCACAGCGGCATGGCGACCTTTGCCGAGGCGGGCGTTACCGACGGCTGAGCGCGCTTCTGAAAACCCATCTGGCCGGGATCAGGAGGACTTTTGGTCCTTCTGCTCGGCCAGTTCCAAGAGGGCCGTCTCCAGATCTTTTTCCAGCTCGCGCGCACGGGCGATATAGGCCTTGTTTTCACTGGCCGGAGTGCCGGGGACCCAGTGCTTTGCCAGCTCGCGGATGGTCAGGCGATCATGGGCATAGAAGGTCTGTTCGGCCTGCGCGGCCTCATATTCGCTGAGGCCAATCCGCTCCAGCACGTAACGCCCGGCACGCAGGGAGCTATCGAACATTTCCCGCACGATGTCATTGGCACCAGCCTGATACAGATCGAAAACGTGATGCCGGTCATAGGCCCGGGCGATGATGTGGATACCGGGGTAGTTGCGCCGCACATAGTCCACCAGTTTCACGGTGTTCTCCGGATCATCCAGCGCGACCACAAGGATCTTGGCCTTTGCAATGCCGGCGGCCTTCAGCAGCTCGGGCCGGGTCGGATCGCCAAGAAAGCTTTTGACGCCGAAACGGCGCATCAGTTGAACGGCTTCCATGTCGTTGTCGAGCAGCACCGTCTTGAAGCCGCTGGCGCGGACAAGCCGGTTGACGATTTGGCCAAATCGGCCGATGCCGGCAATGATCACGGGGCCTTCCTCGTCGATTTCATCCGGGGCATGCTCCACCCGCGCCTCGCCCAACCGTTTGGACAACAGGTCATAGGCAATGAACAGCAGCGGCGTGATCAGCATCGACAGGGCGATGATCAGTAACAGTTTTTCCGACAGGGCGGGCGGGATAACGTTGAGCTGCCGGGAAAAGGCAAGCAGCACGAAGCCGAATTCACCTGCCTGCGCCAGCCCCAGCGTGAACAGCCAATGTGCCCGGCGGCGCAGGCCGAAGGCGCGGCCGACGAAATAGAGCACCAGCCCCTTGGCGACGATCACCAGCAGCGCGAGGCCGATCAGATCGCCGGGGCTGGCGAGGAACAGGCGGTAGTTGATCCCGGCGCCGACGGTGATGAAGAACAACCCCAGAAGCAGTCCTTTGAAAGGGTTGAGGTCGCTTTCCAGCTCGTGCCGGAACTCGGAGTTGGCCAGAACCACACCGGCCAGAAAGGCACCAAGCGCCGGGGACAGGCCGACCAGCGTCATCAGGAAGGAGATCCCGACAACGATCAGCAGCGCCAGCGCGGTATACATTTCCCGCAGGTTGGAGGCATGAATAAAGCGGAACAGCGGTCGGGTCAGATAGATCCCGGCCAGGATGATAAAGGCAACAGCGGCAATGGTGATCAGGGTCACGGCCCAGCCGGGCATGCCTTCGACCAGAGACAGCGAGCCATGCCCACCGTTGTGACCGGCCTCGGCGGCGCGCTGGATCGACCCGTCGGAGCCGATTTGCGGGCCACCGGTGGTCGCCAGCAGCGGTAGGAAAGCAAGGATCGGAATGACGGCGATATCCTGCGTCAGCAGCACCGAGAAGCTGGCCCGCCCGCCGCCGGTCTGCATCAGGCCCTTTTCTGACAGGGTCTGCAGCACGATCGCGGTCGAGGAAAGCGATAGCGCGAGGCCGATTGCAAGGCTCACCTGCCAAGGCTCCCCGGCGGCCATGGCAGCGCCCATCAGGGCCAGGGTACTGAACAGGACTTGCAAACCGCCAAGACCCAATAGCTTGTGCCGCATGGCCCAGAGTGCCCGCGGCTCAAGCTCCAGGCCGATCAGGAACAGCATCATCACGACGCCAAATTCGGCAAAATGCTGCAGGTCCTGGGTTTCAGAGCCGACAAAGCCGAAGACTGGTCCGATTAGGATGCCGGCTGCAAGGTATCCCAGCACCGAACCGAGCCCCAAGCGCGCTGCGATGGGGACCGCGATGACGGCGGCGGCGAGGTAAATCGAGGCTTGGTAGAGAAACGCGTCCATGCCGAAGGTATGGCAAGCGACAGCCGCCTTGGCAACGGGTTAGGGCGACTTGGGGATGTAGGCCGGGCCTATTGCGCCTGTTCCGCGACAGGCCCGGGCATGGTGTTATTTCTCGTGGATGCGGATGTCGCCGGACAGTTTCTCGATCCGCTCCAGCCGCTCGGAAATCCGGCGCTGGAAGACGCCAAGCTGGTCGATGATGTCCGAAAGGGTTTCGCCCGATTCCGGGAGGCGCGCGCTTTCGATCTTGCACAGCACCCGGGTCGAGCTGAGGCCAAGGAACTGGCGGTGCATGACCTGGCAGGCGTGCATGATTCTGTCTGCTTCGCGGTTGACGTCTTCCTGGCCGACGCGTTTGCGGTCCAGCTGGTCATTCACGATCTGCTTCAGAACGGCGCGCTCATGCGCCATATCGATCTCGCCCAGGGCGCGGCGTTCCATGCTCAGCTGTTGGTCGCACTCCTGCAGCATGCGGGTGATGCATTGCACCATCAGGCTGGTGTTGACGGTGGATTTGATGGTGGCAAAGGTGCTGTTTTCGCCCATCACATGGGCGGCGAACCAATCGGACATCTCGCGCGACATGGAACCGTAGTTCTGGGACAGGACGGTGACTGGACCGCCGGCGGGCTCGATACGCGATGCGATGACCCGCAGATTGTGGGGGATCGTGTGCATAGCGTCGAAATCCTTGACCAGACCTTCGGTCTGATCAACCAGGACCTGGGCGTTGTCGAGCATTCGGGCAAGCGCCAGCAGCGTTTCGTCCACCGGGTTCCCGAGGGCCGCATCGCGGGCCTTGAATTCCTCGCACAGAGCATGGGCTGCGAATTGATCGTAGTCTTCAAACCCTTTGCTGCGCACCCATTCCATCATGATTTCGGCGCTTTCGTCGGGGGAGAGGCCTTCCTGCTCTTCCGCCAGGCGCATCGTCTCGTAGATGGTTTGCACCTCCTCAAAGACCGGGCTGGTCGGCTTGATCCGGGCGGAGAGATAGCCATCCTTGTGGGGCACCACGACGGCGAAGACCCAATAGTACAGGCCGTCCTTGGCCAGGTTCTTGACATAGGCGCCGATGGTTTTGTCGGCCTTGATGGTGTCCCAGAACAGCTTGAACACGCCACGTGGCATATCCGGGTGGCGGATCACCTTGTGCGGTGCGCCGATCAGTTCAGGCCAATCGTAATCGGCAACCCGCCGGAAAATATAGTTTCCGGCCTCAATAACTCCGCGCTTATCGGTGCGAGAGAAAAACACTTCGTTCAATTTGAACGGGGCTTCTCCGCTGGACGGGCGGGTTTCAATACGGCGGTCGACAAATGACATTAGGTGTTCCCAGCTTTAGGCATGCGCAATGCATCTTTAGCGTGAGAATCTTCCCGTATCGTTAAGTCGGCAGGGGCGCATCGCGTTTTAACTGAGCCATTACGATCTGGCTTTGCACCCGTGCAACGGCTGGGTGTGTCAGCAGAACATCGTGGATCAGCGTGTTCAGCGCCTCAAGGTCGCGGCAATAGACCCTCAGCAGGTAGTCGGCCTCGCCGGTCATGGTCCAGGCTGAAGTGATTTCGGCCCGGGTGCTGACCAGCCGGGCAAAGCTGGCCGATTGTTCCGGGCCGTGGCTGCCAAGATGCACCTGTACAAATCCTTGCACCGCCAGCCCCAGTTTCGCCGCATCCAGCCGCGCCGCGTAACCCTGGATATACCCTTCGGCCTCCAGCCTTTGCCGCCGCCGTCCGGCCTGACTGGGTGACAGGTTCAAAAGCTCCCCCAGCTCCTGCGCCGTGAGGTGGGCGTTCTTCTGCAACGCGGCCAGAAGGCGGGTGTCGGTAGAATCGAGCATATGCGTGGTATTTCCGGAAAGACTGGAAAGTATGCGGAAAGTGCGCATGAAATCCTAGCAGGAGGCCAATGAATGCGCAAACACTGCGTATCGAACGCGCTATCTTTATGGCAGAATTGAAACGCGCAATCAGGAGGAGCACCCATGGGTCCGTTCCCGCATAATGCCCCGAAATCCGTCATCAGCGAAGAGAACCCCGCAGGCACCGATGGTTTTGAATTCGTCGAATTCGCCAGTCCGGAGCCGCAGGAGCTGCGCGACCTTTTCACCAAGATGGGCTACGAGCTGGTGGGGCGCCACAAGACCAAGCCGGGGATCGAACTGTGGCAGCAGGGCGATATCACCTATATCCTGAACGCCGAAAAGGGCAGCTTTGCCGAGAAGTTCGTCGAAGAGCACGGCCCCTGCGCCCCTTCGATGGGCTGGCGCGTTGTGGATGCGCAAAAGGCATTTGATCACGCTGTTGCCAAGGGCGCCGAGCCTTATGAAGGCGATGACAAGACCATGGATGTGCCCGCGATCAAGGGCATCGGCGGCTCGCTGATCTACTTCATCGACCAGTACTATGAGACCTCGCCCTACAACGAGGAATTCGAGTGGCTGAAACAATCCAAGCCGCGCGGCGTGGGGTTCTATTATCTCGATCACCTGACCCACAATGTCTACAAGGGCAACATGGACAAGTGGTTCAAGTTCTACGGCGAGTTGTTCAACTTCAAGGAAATCCGCTTTTTCGACATCGAAGGCAAATTCACCGGTCTTCTGAGCCGCGCGCTGACCTCGCCTTGCGGCCGTATCCGTATCCCGATCAACGAGGATCGTGGCGAGACCGGCCAGATCGTCGCCTACCTGAAAAAGTACAAGGGCGAAGGCATCCAGCACATCGCCGTGGGCACCGAGAATATCTACGACTCCACCGACGAGATTTCCGAGCGTGGCATCAACTTCATGCCGGCCCCGCCGGAAACCTACTATGACCTCAGCCATGACCGCGTCGTGGGCCACGAAGAGCCGATCGAGCGCATGAAAAAACACGGTATCCTGATCGATGGCGAAGGCGTCGTGGATGGCGGTGAGACCAAGATCCTGCTGCAGATCTTCTCCAAGACCGTGATCGGCCCGATCTTCTTCGAATTCATCCAGCGCAAGGGCGACGATGGCTTTGGCGAGGGCAACTTCAAGGCGCTGTTCGAATCCATCGAGCAGGAGCAGATCAACAACGGCGAAATCCAGGCCGCCGAGTAATCTGGCGCGGATCCGGGGCTGCCTTTGGTGGTCTCGCGGTCTGGTCTGATTGTGTAAAGAGTGATTGGACCGGCTCCTGTTTGGGAGCCGGTTTTTTCATGTCGGGAGCGCATGTGAATGTGCGGTAGAGGACATGATGCCAGGTGGTCAGCGCAACACTGGCTCTTGCATGCCTTCGTGAGGAGTTTGTGGGGGGGCAGGGAGGAACGGCGGAAAGAACCGGCTGCAGGCCAGTATTACTCGGGCATTTCCAGCGTGTGGTTGCGGCCGCTTTTCTGGTATTGCAGCCGGGCATCGCCGATGGCGACGACACGGCCACCATCCAAACGGTCGCCGACTTGGACCTTGCGATAGCGGCCACTCGGCAGGCGCACCAGTGCGCGACGGTCGGCAGAGGTGCCATAGACGCCGATCAGGTTCAGGCGGCGCAGGTTGATCGCATTGGTGATGGTGGCCTGCCGCGACACCGAGGCCGAGCTGGGCAGGCGCGGGGTAACGGTGGCAGGCACGGCTGCGGCGGTGGCCACTGCCGAGGTGCTGCGCTGCGCCCGGTCAACGATATTGGAGAAATTCGTCGGCCGCGCCCGCGGGGTGACAGAGGTG
The DNA here is from genome assembly GCF_041008745.1 of Pseudophaeobacter sp. 1A09344. Classification (NCBI taxonomy): domain Bacteria; kingdom Pseudomonadati; phylum Pseudomonadota; class Alphaproteobacteria; order Rhodobacterales; family Roseobacteraceae; genus Pseudophaeobacter; species Pseudophaeobacter sp. 1A09344. The sequence continues at coordinate 56,018 of NZ_JAXGFS010000005.1, read as the reverse complement.
GCAACAGCCAGTGCGGTGGCAGGCTGGCTTTCCTGTTCTTCGGTCTTCAGCGAGGCCGGGCGGATGCGCGGGCGCAGGCTGGCCAGTTCGGCGCGGCTGCGCCCGCCCAGTTGCGCCCGTTCCACCTGTTCGGTGAGGTCGGCGGGCCGGGCACGCGGGCGCAGTTGTGACAGGGCTTCAAGCCGGGCCGCTTCGGCCTCTGCGGCGGCTGCCGCCTCGGCCACGGCGGGGTCGATACGTTCAGGTGTAGGCGGTGGTACGACTGGCGGGCGGCCCAGGAAAACCATCACGCCGTCGGGGTTCACGGTGCCTTCGGGCGTGGCTTCGACGAGCCCGCGCCGGTCCAGCGCGATGGCGCTGCCTGCGGCAGCGGGAGAGCTGACGACATCCGGGGCGTCATCGGTGCTCGCATCCGGTTGCGGGGGCAGGGCAACGGCGTCCTGCGACAGTTCGGTATCGTCGATCGAGGCCACATAGATACCGTCCAGATCTACCACCGCCGGGACCTGCGCGATTTCGGGCACCGCCTGCCAGATGCCGGTGGCGGCATATTGCGCGGCCTGCTCCAAGGCGTGGTCTTCGGCGCTGATAGCTTCAGGCTCTGTATCGGTCGCGGTGTCATCCAGCACACCATCGGCGATGGCTTCGGGGTCAAGCCGTGCGGTCTCGATATCGGCTTGATCCTGCGCATCTGCGGTACCGGGGGTGTCCTCGGTGTCGGGAAGGAAGGTCACACCCGGGTCCGGCTGGTCCGGCAGGGCGCTGACCTGCGGCGCAATGGGCCGGTCTTCGGTGTCTGCCGTCAATAGATCTGCCGGTGTGGTTTCAGCAGGCTCCGCGGAGGCCAGCGGCACAGAAGGTGCTTCGTCCGGCATCTCTGGCACTGTGGTTTCTGCCGGAGTTGCATCGCTTGGCTGCGGTGCCTCTGGTTCCGCTGCCGGTTCCGGCGTGCTGCCCCGCAGGGGGGTATCCTCGGCAGCGGGCTGATCCGAGAACCGGCCAAACAATCCGCCCGGGGAAACATAGGCGAGCGCGGCGACGGTCACCATGAAAACCACCAAGAGGACCGTCAGGACCAGTCCCATGTTGCGCGGTTTTGCCGGGGTGCGGCTTGGTGCCGGTTTTCCGGATCCGGCTTTCTGTCCCAACAGGCGGGCCAGCAAACCCGGAACTGCGCTCTCGCCTTTGCCGCTTTGCGGCTGGCCTGGCGGTGGCGTGATCGGGGTTGCAGGCGCCGCGCTGGCAGAGTCGGGCTGTTTCTTAGAGACCGGAGCGGCAGGCCCCTCGGGGGTACCGGTTTTCTGCGGTCCCTGACCCCCTTTCTGAGCGGTGATCTTGTGATCGGCCACCGGCGTCGGTGCTGCGCGGGTGGCGCCAGCGAGGGCAGGGGCCGCAGCACCGCTTCCGGCCTTCCGGCGCCGGGTGCTGAAACCCATGGCCGGTCCCTGATCTTCGCCGGGTTCTTCCTCTGCTGCGCCCTCGGCGCCATCCTTCGCAGAGATTTCGATCCGCGGGGACTTATCCCCGGCAGTCTTGTCCTCGGGGCGTAGAGGCTGGGCCTCGGTCTTGCCATCATCGGGCGTTTCCGCCTGCGTATCAGCAACGGAAACAGCGTCTTTGTCGGCGCTTTGTTCAGGGACATCCGGTTTTGCGGCTGGATTTTCCTCAGCGGTCTCCGGGGCCGGTTCCTGAGATTCATCCGGCGCGCCTGCTGCAGGCGCTGCTTCGTCGGCGAGAACTGGGGTCGCCTCGGCGGGGGCCTCGGTTTCTTTTCCGGCAGGCTCGCCAATCTTCTTGGCCTGCGGCGCGCTCTTTTCGGCGGCTTTGGGCGCACGTGGAATGACCGGCCCGATGTCGACAACCGCGATGCCATCCGGCTCAATCGGGGCGTCTCCGATCGCGGTGGAGGCGCCAAAGAACGGCTCCCCGAGAAAATCCATATCGCCGGGGACGGCCACGAAACTGGCCGGGATGAACCCGTGTTCCAGCGCGAAGCCTTCGGCCTCTTCCAGGGTTTCGCGGGCGACGGCTGCCACATGGGTCAGCGGCCCGTCTTCGGAGATATCAAAGGACAGATCCGCCACAGCGTAGGGCGTGGCGCCTTCCAGCGCCTTTTTCGCCATCTCACGCCGGGTGGGAGCGTCGGCAGTACCGGTTTCAACGGTCAGATAACGGATCTGATCGTTCGGAATCACCACCTTGCAACAGGTGGAGCCGCCCTCCGCCAGCGCCTCCCCGGCTGTGCGCAAATCGGCCAACGCCCGAGGCAGATCCGGGTGGCTCAGCGGCACCTTGCCAATATTGCGCCAGCCCCCGGCGGCGCGGCGCAGAAAGGCAATGCCTTCCGAAGACAGAGAGAGAGCAAACCCCGGTTTCATAGTGCGGTCAAACCATCCAAATTCCATGTGCCCGGACCGCTAAGTGCCCGTCTGGCCTTGCGGGCAGACCTTAAAGCAGGAGTTCGCCGAGGAAAAGGAAAAGACGGGAAGAGCCCTTGTCTGTGGCAAGGAAACGCTCCCATCTTGGGGCACAACACAGGAGACGCTGAGATGAAGACGAAGGCGATACTTGCATCATTGATGATCTGGACCTGCTCCACCGGGGCGGTGCTGGCGGAGGCAGCGGGCCCGCGCCAGATCGTGGTCACCGGAGAGGCACGCACCGAGGTTGCGCCGGACCGGGCCACCATCACTTTGGGCGTCACCGCCGAGGCGGAAGAGGCGGCTATAGCCATGCGTCAGGTGTCGGAGGACATGACGGCGGTGATCGCGGGGCTGCGCGAGGCGGGCATTTCCGCAGAGGACATGCAGACCCAATCGATTTCGATTGATCCGGTCTGGAGTGCCCGGCGCACATCCGATGGCCGGGAACAGCGTGAGATCACCGGGTTTGTTGCCAGCAATACGCTGGCGGTCCGGGTGCGGGAGCTGGACAATCTTGGACCGATTCTGGACCGGGTACTGGCCGCCGGAGCCAATAATTTCAGAGGCTTGAGCTTTGGCGTTGCAGATTCCGCGGCGGTCATTGACCAGATCCGGGGCGGTGCGGTGCGCGATGCCATCCGCAAGGCGCGGCAACTGGCCGAGGCGGCTGAGATGGAGCTGGGGCCGGTACGCTCGATCACAGAACATGGCGGCAGTGGCGGTCCGCGCCCGATGAAGATGATGGAAATGGCCCGCTCATCGTCGATGCCGGTCGAGGCCGGAAGCCTTGGTTTTGAACATAGCGTATCGGTGGTCTTTGACCTGCGGGTGCCGGGTTTGGAATGACTCTGGTAGCGGACAAAGTACGTGCCAGACATGAAAAGGCCGGGCGATTTGCCCGGCCTTTGTTGTGTTTGCAAACTGCGGCGCGGGATCAACCGCAGGCTTTGGTCAGGGCCTGATCCAGATCAGCGATCAGATCATCGGGATCTTCGATGCCGATGGAAATGCGCACCACGTTGGGGCCTGCACCGGCCGCTTCCTGCTGCTCGGGTGTCAGCTGGCGGTGGGTGGTCGACGCCGAGTGGATGATCAGCGAACGGGTGTCGCCGAGATTGGCCACATGGCTGAAGATATCCAGCGCATCGACCAGTTTGATGCAGGCTTCATAGCCGCCTTTCACTGCGAAGGTGAACAAGCCGCTGGTGCCCTTGGGGTAGCAGGCCAGCGCCCGTTCGTAATAGGGCGAAGAGGGCAGGCCGGCATAGGTCACGTAATCAACGCGATCATCCTGCTCCAGCCAGCTGGCAACCTTGATGGCATTGTCACAATGGCGCTGCATGCGCAGGGACAGGGTTTCGATGCCCATCAGCGTGTAATGCGCCGCCTGCGGGTTCATCGTCATGCCCAGATCGCGCAGCCCGATGGCGATGCCGTGGAAGGTGAAGGCCAGCGAGCCGAAGGTCTCGTGGAACTTCAACCCGTGATAGGCCGGTTCCGGCGCCGACAGGGACGGGAATTTGTCCGAGGCGGACCAGTCGAAATTGCCGGAATCGATCACTGCGCCGCCGGTGACGGTGCCATTGCCGGTGAGGTACTTGGTGGTGGAATGCACCACCAGCGCGGCACCCTGGGCAATCGGGTTGCACAGGTATGGCGTGGCGGTGGTGTTGTCGACGATCAGCGGCACCCCCGCAGCATCGGCCACATCGGCCAGGGCGCGGATGTCGGTGACATAGCCGCCTGGGTTGGCGATGGATTCGCAGAACACCGCGCGGGTGTTCTCATCAATGGCATCACGCACGGCGTCCAGATCGTCAGTGTCGACGAAGGTCGCCGACCAGCCAAAGCGTTTGATGGTCTGGCTGAACTGGGTGACGGTTCCGCCATAAAGCCGGGTTGAGGCAACCACGTTGCAGCCCGGCGCCATCAGCGGGAACAGGGCCAGGATTTGCGCCGCGTGGCCGGAAGAGCAGCAGACCGCGCCGACGCCGCCTTCAAGCGTGGCCAGACGTTCTTGCAGCACCGCAACCGTGGGGTTGGTCAGGCGCGAATAGATATAGCCGACTTCCTGCAGGTTGAACAAAGCGGCCGCATGGTCCGCGTCGCGAAAGACGTAAGAGGTGGTCTGGTAAATCGGGGTCTGGCGGGCGCCAGTGGCCGGATCGGGTCGTGCACCGGCATGAATTTGCAATGTATCAAAGCCGTAGCTGGGGGCATCGGTCATATGTCTCTCTCCCTGAAATCGTGACTTGCCACAGGTGTAGGGCAGCACGGGCGCCCACACAACGCAAACCGGTGAAATCGGGACAGGCTACCTGCAACCCGCGCAGGTCGTGGGAAATTATTCCTGGCCTGTGCCGGGGAGGCAGTCGTGTGGAGGGGATGGCGCCTCTGGCATTGGCTCCGTAACACATGCGGTCCAAGTGAATGCAGCGCCGGGGCGGGGGCCGCGGCGCTGCATGGGGGCATTCTTCGTGAGAAGCGGGCCTAGTGGAAAGACGGGCCCTGATGCTCGATACCTGTGGGAGGGGTCTGCCCCCAGATCGGGGCGGCATCGGCGGCAAGAGCGGCATCCGCCTGCGGTGCGGGGCGCAGGTTCCAGGCCGGGTGCATCCAGACGGCAGCCTGATCGGCTACTTTTGTGCGCAGCTCGTCCTCATGGACCGACAGGCTCAGCTGTGCGGAATCGTGCTGGGCGGTCACGGCAAACTGCAGCCCCGGCCAGGCCTTGGCGGGCTGATCCAGCAGATAGGCCGTTCGGCCCCAATGGCCATCAGAGGCCAGTCCGTTGTCCACCTGAATTCCCGGAGCCAGCTCCATCTCGAAGCTGACAAGCACGGCCTGCAGGGTGCCTGCCTCCGTGCAGGTCAGATCCGCCGTGGTGCGGGCCGGTTTGAGGCTGGGCCGGGTGAAATCGAATTGGAACAGCTCCGTCGTCGGCCCCAGCGGGCGCAGGTTGCAGGCCGCGAAATCGTTCGGGGTGATCTGCGCAACGCGGGCAAAGTGGTGAAAGGCATTGAGATCAAAGCCTTCCGCCCGTTGCGGGCGCCACAGGTCCAAGAGCTGATCGCTTTCCACGGCTTGCGCCACCAGGGTACCGCGTTCGGGGATGGCGCGCGCCTCGGGCTTGGCCAGAGCGCCCATGGCATGGGTCAGTGTTGCCAGCGCTCCTTCGCCCAGAAGGACCGTGTCGACGATTTCCGAAATCACCACATCTGCCGCTTCTGGCATGTCCTCACCAATGACGATCTCATGCGACCATTTCGGGATCACGGTGATGCGGTCAGAGAGACCATTGTCAGCGATGACGCGAGTTGCAGCCTCGGCGATCAGCGGCTGTTGTTCGCAGGTGTAGACGTGTTTCGCCCCGGCGCGCGCGGCCAGCATCGCCGTCAGACCGGCGCCGCAGCCGATGTCCAGCACCACATCGCCCGGTTTTACCTTCGCTGCGATCGCCTTGGCATAGGCGCTGTTGCGGGCCGTATCCGCCAGCATCGGGAAATGCCAGCGCGGCACGAACATCTGGTGCAGCCGTTCCTGGAAAATCTGCGCCTCGTGGTTCCGGGGATCAAGCGCAAGGGCCTGGGACAGCATCTGCGACGTCCTGCGGCCCCCATCGGTCAGAGGCATGGATTTTGCGAGCTCTACAAGTTTCTCTGCGCCGTGCGCAGCCTGAGAGGTGTTGTCCTGAGGCGAATGCGGCATCTGATTTTCGGCCAACTTTTAGATTTCCTTATTTGAGGCAAATGCGATTGATCCCATATTGCGCAGACGCGTCTAACAAAGGGTAAAGCTGAACTAACGAAGCTGTGAATGCTTCATTGACTGCTGCCGCGTGTCTCGGCGCTCAGACCGGCCCGATCGGCATGGGGTGTCCATTTGATCGCGGTCCGGCGCTGAGATGTTTTTGCTCTGAATGCTGTGCGGGACAGGGGAGAGCACAGCGCGTGATAGGTCCGCCCATAGCCCCTCTGCGATGCCCATGCTACCGAACCGACAGGGAGAACGATCCGTTCACGGCTGACCTTTGAGACGCAGATACGTCAACATCGCCTCCGACAGCGTCAGAACATCATACGTGACAGAGGCGTCTGCCGACGAGAGAGGAGCTTGCGGGGTCAGACTATGCCGAAGAAAGTGGTTGCCTGGGAGTTCCGCATCCTGAGTGCGGAGGCGATACCAGAATTCGTGGAGTTTGCAGGCAGCCCTGTTTGCCCGCGAGAGAGCGATGACGCGGGACCTGGTCCGCAGGGACTAGGAGAATTTTCCCGAAGAGTAGTGCTGTCGGAGGCCCACCGGCATATGGGGGGTAAGTAGTAGATACCTTCCTTCACGAAGACATAGCTGTGCGAAATGGTCTCCAATTTGTTCTACGCCTCGCCTTGGTCAGGCTAAAAGCTAACGTAAAACAATATCTTAGATGAAGGAGTGGTGCCCCCACACGGACTCGAACCGCGGACCTACTGATTACAAATCAGTTGCTCTACCAGCTGAGCTATAGGGGCGCTGTCGGGGAATTAGCGATATTGGGCGCAGCCTGCAAGATGGAAAACGCAAGCAATGTGCAATTCCTGCGTCTGGTTTGTGCAGGCCACTGGCCGCGCGGGCCTGCAGGGCATAGGGGCGCCTCGTTTGACCTTTGAACGCAGGCGGAGTAAGCCTTTAACCCGTTAAATCATCGCACAAGCAAGGCCCCGATTTCATGCAGGTCATCCTCCACGTGGGTGCACATGGCACCGAAGAAGACCGGTTGCTGAAGACACTTTTGAACAACAAGGAGGCGGCGGCGAAACGCGGTGTCGCTATTCCCGGTCCCGGCAAGTACCGTTACCTGCTGAAGGATTGCATGGGGGCGCTTCTGACTGGAACTCCGGCGCCGGACTCTGGCGAGGTCCTTTGGGATTCGATCCTGGAGCAGGAACATGCAGACCGGGTGATCCTGTCCAACCCGCATTTCTTCGGCTCGCAGCGGCAGGCGCTTGAGGGGCATAACTTCTACCCTGAAGCGGAAATGCGTATGGGGGCGCTTGCGCGGCTGTTCCCGGAAGATCAGCTGGAAATCCATATGGGGCTGCGCGATCCCGGCAGCCTGTTGCCGACCCTTCTGGCGGATGCCAGTCCGCAGCGTGTCGATCAGGTTCTGCAAAGCAGCGACCCGGTGGCCCTGCGCTGGTCGAACCTGCTGCTTCGCCTGCGTACCGCGGTGCCGGATGTGCCGATAACCGTCTGGTGTTACGAGGATATGCCGCTGATCTGGGCGCAGATCCTGCGGCAGATGATGGGCTTTAATTCGGAAGAGCGGATTTCGGGAGGTATGGATCTGCTGTCCTCGATCATGTCCACCGAAGGCATGAAACGGCTGCGCGCCTATCTGCATGAACACCGGGATATGACCGAGGCGCATAAACAGCGGGTGATCGCCGCCTTCCTAGGCAAATATGCCATCGACGAGGCGATCGAAGAGGAAATCGATCTGCCGGGCTGGACCGAGGATCTGATGGACACCCTGTCAGACCTCTATGAGGAAGATCTGGAACAGATCGCACAGATCCCCGGCGTGACCCTGCTATCGGCCTGATCCGGGGCCATTGGCCCAGGGGCCGTCTGCTCAGGGGGTGGCCGGTTGCCCTTGCCGGTTCACGGTCTGGGTCTCGACCGTCATATCATCATAGGTAAGCTCGATCGTGATCGTCTCGACGCTGCCTGGGGCAAAGGCGCGGTAGGGCAGGCCGTCTTCCTCATGAATGGCGTTCGGGGCGGCCTGATCCAGATGGCAGGTCGGCAGAGGCCAGATTTCCGGGCCGCCATCGTTGATCGATAGCCGGATCCGTGCCAGCCCGCAGCGCCAGGACCACAGGTGGGTGACATAGACCAGATCCTGTCCGTTGAAATCCCGGACCGAGATCCAGTTGGCGCGGGTGGCTGCCAGGATCGGCTTGACCTCTGCCGCGGTGGTAAAGGGCGGATCGGCCAGGGCGGGCGTCCCCAGTGTCAGGGCACAGGCCAGCGGAACCAGAAGATTTCGGGACAGGGGGGTAAACATCATACTCTTTCCTTCAACATGAGGGCCTTCAACAAAACGGGCCATTTAGCATAGCAGAGCATTGCGAAGACGCCCCCTTTGCAACAGCGTCCAGAGCCAGCACGCCCGGCGGGGCAGAATAGTTTTGACCCTGTCTGCACGGGATTATACTGAAGAAATGCACCCCGCACAGCCATCTTGAGCAGGCGGGCAAAGAGGTTTCAGATGGCAGAGCAGCCGCCCTTCAACATCGTAATCGTCGCTCAGAACGGCAGGTTGCAATACGAGGCGATCCTGTTTGCGGCCTCGCTCCGCCATGCCTCGCCGGGGTTCACAGGCCGCCTGTTCGTGGCTACGCCCCGGCCCGGTCCGCTGTGGAAAAAGGATCCGTCTTTGCGCAGCCAGCAGGTTCTGTCGGTGCTGGAAAGGCTTGGCGCAGAGATCCTGCCCTTTGACAGTCAGCTGTTCGGGGAAAACTATGCCTATGGCAACAAGATCGAGGCCTTGCAGGCATTGCCCGAGGGCGAGCCATTCGTGTTTTTCGACAGCGACACGCTGATCACCGGTGAGCTCTCCGAGGTGCCGTTCGATTTCAGCCGCCCCTCGGCCTCTTTGCGCTGCGAAGGGACCTGGCCCAAGCCAACGCTTTATGGGCCGGGCTATACCGGGATCTGGCGGGCACTTTATGACCGCTTCGGGCTCGATTTCGAAAGCAGCCTCGACCTGTCGCAGCCCGAGGGATACTGGCGGCGCTATCTTTATTTCAACGCCGGGTTCTTCTACGGCGCTTGCCCGCGCCGGTTTGGCGCGCGCTTTGCCGAATATGCCACCTCGATCCGGGATGATCTGCCGGTCGAACTGGTCGGCCAGTCGCTGGATCCCTGGCTGGATCAGATCGTGCTGCCTTTGGTGATCCATTCCTTTGGTGGTGGGCGCGATGCGTTGCCTTCGGGCTATCTTGATGGGCAGACCAGCTGCCATTATCGGCTGTTTCCGCTGCTCTATGCGCGCGAAACCGATCACGTCATTAAGGTCCTGCACGAGGCATCGGCCCCGAACTGGATCAAGAAGGTGCTGAAAACCTACGAGCCGATGAAGCGGATGATCTATCAGGGGCGGGGCGAAAAGGTGCGTGCGCTGTTTGATCAGGCGAACCTGCCACGGCGTGAACAGGCGATCCGCAACCGCATCAAATCCGAAGGTCTGTGGATGCGCTGATGACCCAAGGACGCGCGGGTCAACAGACGCGGGCGATCTGGTCGCGCAGCCAGACGTGCATCGCTGAATGATGGGTGCGCGATGTCCAGGTCAGGTCGATTTCGAACTGCCCGGGAAAGGGGCAGGGCGCGGCCTGAACCCTATCCTTGAAATGTTCGGCCAGCCGCGAGGGCAGCGTAGCGATCATATCGGTGCCTTCCAGCAACTCCGGCAGGGTGGCGGGGCTGGGAATCGACATCACCTGGTTGAGCGATTTCCCTGCCGCTGCGATTTCCATCAGAAATCGGGACCGCCAGGAATCACCATAGTTCACAACCACTTGCGGCACGGCCAGAAATTCAGCTTCGGAGCGCGGCATGCGGTCCGGCGGGGCATCGCGGGCCATCACCATGACCGCATGTTCGCTCAGCAACGTGCGGCGGAAATAATTGCTGCCCTCGATCCGTACCGGCCCGATCAGAAGATCGCTTTCGCCGCGGTCCAGATGTTGCTTGCCTTCCACGGTTGAGGTCAGGATCGAAATGCGCAGTCCCGGCGCGCTGCGGCGCAGGTTGCGCATCAGTTGCGGCAGGATGGTGGCGCGTTCGTAGTAGTTACAGGAGATGGTGATCTCGGCCTCTGCCTCTCCAGGGTCAAAGGCGCGCGGTTCGGCCAGTTGCAGCACCTCGTCCAGCATCCGGCTGGAGGTGGCGACGATTTCCTCGCAGCGCTCGGTCGAGACCATGCGCCCGCCCTGGCGCACGAACAGCGGATCGCCAAAGGCGCGGCGCAGTCGGTCGATGGTATAGCTAACGGTCGACTGGTTGATGTTTAGCGTCTCGGCCGCCCGGGAAAACGACCGGTAGCCATGCACCAGTCGCAGGGTGCGCAAAGCAGCGAAATCAATGCTGAGTGGATCGGGATTGGATTTCATTTTCGCAGTCTAACCCGTTTGTACACCTCTTGTATTGAAAAATTGCATGTTCAAAATCAACAAAATCGGATTGCCTCATTTTGGCCGGAGCTTTTAGGCTCGTTCGGATCACGTCGCACTCGGGGAGGAGAAGATGACGGTTTCGATGCTGCAACAGGCACCGCAGGAGGAGACGATTACGATCCGGGACCTGACCCTGGATCCTTATCCGATTTACCAGCGCCTGCGCCGGGAGGCGCCCGTAGTGCGGGTGAAATCGCTGGGCCGCACCATGCTGACCCGCGCCGAGGACACCAAATACGTCAAGGACAACCCAGGCATCTTCAGCTCCAACGATCCCAAGACGCCGATGCAGCGGGCCTTCAGAGCGCATACGCTGATGCGCAAGGATGGCGCCGAACACGCGCGGGAGCGCGAGGCGATGGCGCCGACCTTTACCGGGCGCAATATCAAGGGTTGCTGGGAGGGTATCTATACCAAGATTGCCGAGGATTTCGTCGCGGGGCTGCCACGCGGCGAAACCGTGGACCTGTTCCCGGCGCTGGCGGGCCCCTTTGCGGCGCGCTGCCTGAAACACCTGTTGGGTATCCCCGAAGCCAGCGACGATGACATGCAGCGCTGGAGCCAGATCCTGATCGACGGGGCCGGCAACTTCGGCTTCACCGATGAGCTGTTTGCCCAGTGCGATGCGGCGAACGATGAAATGGATGCGCTGTTCCGTGCTGCGATCCCGCGCCACAAGGCCGATCCCAACCCCAGCGCCCTGTCTGTGATGGTGAATGCCGAGGATCCGATCCCCGAAAGCCAGATCTTTTCCAACATCAAGATCGCGATCGGCGGCGGCATCAATGAGCCGCGCGATGCGTTGCTGACCATCCTCTACGGCCTTTTCACCAACCCTGAACAACTGGCCGAGGCAAAGGACAAGGCGCTATGGGGCCAGGCCTTTGAGGAGGGGGTGCGCTGGGTTGCGCCGATTCAGGCCAGCTCGCGTCTTGTGCTGGAGGACACCGAGATCCGCGGACACCTGATCCCCAAGGGCGATACGGTGATGACCATTCAGGCCTCGGCCTGCCGCGACGAAGAGATTTTCGAGGATGGCGAAAGCTTCAACATCTTCCGCGAGCGAAAACCGCATCAGGCCTTTGGCAACGGACCGCATTTCTGTCAGGGCACACATATTGCCCGGCGCATGTTGGCCAATATCATGCTGCCGATGCTGTTCGACCGCTTCCCCAACATGACCCTGTCGGACAGCGAGCCAGTCAATTTCTACGGCTTCGGCTTCCGCGGCCCCCGGAACCTGCCGGTCACGCTGAACTGACAGCCACACACGTATAACAAAGGGGCGGTGATCTAATGCCGCCCCGGTCTTCATCATCATCTGGGAGGAAACATGATGAAACATACCCTGCTGGGCGCCGCGTTTTTTGCCGCGGCCACCGCATTGTCACCACTGATGGCACAGGCGCAGGAGGTGACGCTGCGGCTGCACCAGTTCCTGCCGCCCCCCGCCACCGTGCCAAAGATGATCCTGAAACCCTGGGGAGCGCAGGTGGAGGAAGCCTCTGGCGGGCGGATCAAGATTGAGCATTTCGATGCCATGTCGCTGGGCGGAACCCCGCCGGGTCTGATGGATCAGGCGGCTGATGGGGTCGCTGATATGGTGATGACCGTGGTGGGTTATACGCCCGGCCGCTTCCCCAAGACTGAAGTGTTCGAACTGCCCTTCATGATGACCGATCCGGTGGCCACCTCGAAGGCCTTCATGGAACTGGTTGAAACCGATCTACAGGAAGGCGAGTACAAGGACGTCAAGGTGCTGGGCGCCTGGGTGCATGGCCCCGGGGTGATCCACACCGAAAGCGGTGTGAGCAAGCTGGAAGACATGGAAGGGCAGACCCTGCGCGGTCCGACCCGGATCATCACCGATATGCTGAAGGAACTGGGCGCCACCCCAGTTGGCCTGCCGCTCCCCGCCATCCCCGAGGCGCTCTCCAAGGGCGTGATCAGCGGCACCGTGATCCCCTGGGAGGTCACTCCGGCGGTCAAGCTGACCGATCTAGTGGAACACCACACCGAGTTCAGTGGCAAGGAGGCGCTTTATACCGCGACCATCGTGCTGGTGATGAACCGCGACAAGTACAACGCCCTGCCGGATGATCTGAAGGCTATTCTCGACGCGGAATCGGGCCAGAAACTTTCGGCCTTTGCTGCCAAGGTCATGCTGGAGCGCGATGCGCCGGGCCGCGAAATCGCCGAGGACAAGGGCAACGAGATCGTCGTTCTCGACGAGGCCGAAGTGGCCCGCTGGAAGGAAAAGGCACAGCCTGTGATCGCCCGCTGGATTGATGAGGTTGGCAGCAAGGGCATCGATGGAGAAGCCCTGATTGAACAGGCCAAGGCGTTGATCGCCAAACACGGCGGATAACACCCCGATCCCAGAACCGATGGGGTACGAAAGGGCGTGGGTCGCTGACCTGCGCCCTTTCTTTGTGCCGGGGATCCTGCGCGGGCGGCTCTGCGTTGCAAGTTGCGGGCTTTGCGGCGATAGATCGTGCAGAGGCAGCACGCAGGGGCGGACATGGGGTCTTTCAGATGGATGGGGCTGGGGGCGGTGATCCTGGCAGCGATGCTCTGGGGCACCACCGGGACAGTGCAGGCCCTTTTGCCTGCGGGCCGTGATCCGCTTGCTGTGGGGGCGCTGCGCCTGCTGTTCGGCGCCGCTGCCCTGTGCGTGCTGGCAATGATGCAACCCAAGAACCGACTGGCCCTGCGGCATCTGCCGCTGCCGGGGGTCCTGTTCGCCGGTGTTGCGATCGGCAGCTACAACCTGTTGTTCTTCTACGCGGTCGCGCTGGCCGGGGTCGGGATCGGTACCGCGGTCGCCATCGGCAGTGCGCCGATCTGGGCCACGCTGTGGGAGCGGTTTGCGCAGGGGCGCAGGCCCGGTCCTCTGCGGCTCATGGGGCAGGGGATGTCGGTTCTGGGCGTTGGTCTTCTGGGCTATGCGGGCGCAGGCGAGGGCGGCGCACTGTCGGGGGTTATCCTGGCGCTGCTCTCGGGTGGCTGCTATGCGGCCTATTCGCTGGCCACTAGTCGCATGGGCGGCACGCTGCCTTCGACCGTAATCGCGGCTTCGACCTTTACCGTTGCGGCGCTGGTAACTGCGCCGGTTCTGTTCATGGTGCCGCTCGATTGGCTGGCGGGGCCCTCCGCCTGGACCGGGTTGGTATTCCTTGGCGTTGGGGCCACGGCGCTGTCCTATGCGCTTTATACCTGGGGGTTGACCCGGGTCACCGCATCCACCGCCGTTACTCTGGCGCTGGCCGAGCCGGTCACCGCATGGTTCCTCGCCACCATAGTGGTGGGAGAGGCGGTAACGCCGGGCGGTCTGACCGGCGTGGTGATGATCCTTACGGGCCTGCTGGTGGTGACCCTGTTTCGCGACCGGGCGCCGGGGCGGTAGGGCGCCATGAGGCAGGACCTGCAACAGCTGTTGCTGCGGCCCCTTCGCCGGGGACTGTGCCTTTGTGCGGATATGAACAGGGCGGGGAGGCTGGCTGATATTCTGCCGCGCTGACGCTGGCAGGCACCGGATCAGAGATCGCCTCTCCCTTGAATTCCGGCGCGTCGAAATCGAACCGGCGCAGCAGCCGGAACAATGCCCTGCGCCGCAGCGCAGCCTCTTCTTTTTCGAGCAATTGATGCATGTTGATCAGACCCCACGTCCACAGATCGGAAAACCCTGGCATGCGCGTTGCAAACAGAGAGTTTCCGGCGATCCGGAAAAATAGCGAGAGTTTTCGGAGTATTAAGCTGAGTGAACCGCGTCTTTGCTCATGAAAGACGCGGTTACAGGGTGGCTTTGGCCCGGATCAGGCCGTCGCCAGCAGCGGGCGGGCCTGGGCAAAGGACAACAGGCGGCGGCTGTCTTCGTCCCAGAGGTGCAGCCGCGCATTGGCCAGGCTTTCGCGGATGGTCATGCGGTTGCTTTCGGCCAGTTCTTGATGGTCGCGCAGCACTTCGGTCAGCCGGTAGAACGGGATGCGGCTGTAAAGGTGATGCACGTGGTGGATGCCGATATTGGCGCTGAACCACTGTAGCACGGCGGGCAGCTGGTAGTAGGAACTGCCATGCAGGGCGGAGTCATGCAGCTGCCAGTCTTCGTTGCTGTCCCAGTTGGTATGTTCGAACTGGTGCTGCACGTAGAACAGCCAGACGCCGATGGTGGCCGCCAGCAGGGTGGTCGGCAGGAAGATCAGCAGCAACGGTTGCCAGCCGCCGAAATACCAGATCGTCAGCAGCGCCGCCGCAATGGCCAGATTGGTGAGCATGGCGCTGACCCAGTATTTCGCACTGTCCATCAGTCCCAGTGGCACCCGGTTTTGCAGCAGGAACAGATAGCTGGGGCCAAGGCCGAACAGCACCAGTGGATTGCGATACAGCCGGTAGACAAGGCGCTGAAACGGACCAAGCGCGCGGTATTCAGCGACGGTCAGCGTGTGGACGTCGCCCATGCCGCGTTTGTCGAGGTTGCCGGTGGCGCTGTGATGCACCGAATGGGTGCGGCGCCAGACATCATAGGGCGTCAGTGTGACAACCCCCATGACGCGCCCGATCCAGTCGCTGAAGGTCCGGTTGGGGAAGAAGGCGCCATGGCCGCAGTCGTGCTGAATGGCGAAGAGCCGCAGCAGGAAGGCGGCGTTGAAAAGGGAAATGCCGAAGGCCAGCCAGTAGCTGACCGACAGGCTCCACCAGGCCAGAGCCCAGAGAATCACGAAGGGAATGACGGTTGCACCCAGTTCAAAGGCGCTGCGCAGCTGGTTGGGATCCCGGTAGCCGGCAAGGGTTTTCACCCAGTCGCGTGCAGGAGTTGCACCCCGGGGGGTGCTGTGTAGGTCGGTCGTGTCGGTCATGCGCCTGCTGTATTATTGCTTCTTGATTGTCCCGATACCCTAGCAGATGGGTATGGCAAGCGAAATTTGAAACTCCTTTGCCGGAACAGGAACTGCGGTCATGGTCTGTGCGGGCGCTTTTGCGGCGTGAAATTCGGCAAAGAACACATTCAACCGGCTGATTTTGAGGGATAAAGCAGGTCGTGCTTCTCTGCTGGGCCGGGGATTGGCAGAGACAATGCGCCGCAAGGGCACAAAGTCACAAAAATATGAGCCGCCCCGGGGCGGAGCGGCTCATGGTTGGGTGTCTGGCCGGTTGGGCGGCAGTCTTGCTTAGCCGTAAACCAGGCGCGGTAGCCATGTGATGATCTCGGGGAAGACCATGCAGAGGATCAGGCCGAGGATCTGCAGGCCAAGGAAAGGCAGCGCCGATTTGAAAATATCCGTCATCGGGATTTCTGCCGGAGCCACGCCGCGCAGGTAGAACAGCGCATAGCCAAAGGGCGGCGACAGGAAGCTCATCTGCATGTTGACGAGGTAGAGCACCCCGAACCACAGCACCAGATCCGCCTCAGAGGTGAGGCCAAAGGGTTCAGGCCCCATCGCCTTGATGATCGGCACAAAGATCGGCACGCAGAGCAGCAGGATACCCACCCAGTCAAGGAACATGCCAAGGACCACCAGGACGATCATCATGATGATCAGGATACCCCAGGGACCAAAGCCGGTTGCTTCCAGCGCCGATTGCACGAACTGCTGGCCGCCTTCGAGGACGTAGAGACCTACAAAGATGGTGGCGCCGAACATGATCCAGATCACCATGGCGCTGGCCTTGAGTGTGCCGATCGAAGCCTCGCGCACGGTCTGCCAGTCCAGCTTTCGGTGGATCGCGGCAACGATGAAGGCACCGAAGGTGCCGATGCCAGCCGCCTCAACCGGGGTAGCAACACCGGTAAAGATCACCCCCAGAACGATGACGATCAGAGCGATAGGCGCCGACATATTGCCCATCAGGCGCATCTTCTCTGCAAAGCTGACGCGTTCTTCCACCGGGATCGGCGGGCCAAGCTTGGGATTGATCGTGGAGCGCAGGATCACATAGAGCACATAGGTGCCCGACAGCATCAGCCCCGGAAACACCGCGCCGATGAACAGCTCACCCACCGATTGCTCGGCCACCACGGCATAGATGATCGCCAGGATCGACGGTGGGATCAGGATGCCGAGCGTGCCGCCCGCCATGATCGACCCCATCGCGATCTTCGGATCATAGCCGCGTTTCAGCATCGCGGGCAGGGCGATGATGCCCATGGTCACCACCGCAGCGCCGATGACGCCCACCATGGCCGCCAGAACGGTTGAGGCGATGATGGTCGCGGCGGCAAGGCCGCCTTTGACGCCGCCCAGCACCTTGTAGATCACATCGAACATGTCGTTGATGATCCCGGCCCGTTCCAGCATAGAGGCCATGAAGATAAAGAGTGGGATCGCCGAGAGCTGATAATTGGTCATCAGCGGGAAGATCCGGCTGGGCACGATATTCAGTGCCCTCTCATCGCCAAGCACATAGAGAAACACGCAGGCCAGACCGCCGGTGACAAAGGCCAGCGGTAGCCCCGCCAGCAAAAGCGCCAGCAGCGAGCCGAACATGATGAGTGTCAGCCACTCAATTCCGATTTCCAGACCCATGTCTTAGGCCCCCTTCACGATTGCGCGCACGTCCTGCGCAAGCTTGGAAATACCCTGCAGAACCAGCAGCAGGCCCCCGATCACCATGACCCATTTCATCGGCCACAGCGGGATTTCCCATTCATTGAAGCTGATTTCGCCCCAGCGGATATTCGGATCGGTCCATTGCGCCAGGCTCATGCTGCCCAGCATTTCACCAAATCCGATATTGCCGCGCGCCCATTCCGAGATGACCCCGTTGCCGGTCGCCACCGCGTTTGCGTCCAGCGCGAACTTGTAGCCGGTGAAGAGCAGGGTGAAGGCGAAGATGAAGAAGAAGATCGAGGTAAACAGATCCGCCCAGGCCCGTTTCGGACGGCTGAGTGGCGCATAGAAGATGTCGACGCGTACATGCGCCTCGGTCAGCATCGCATAAGAGCCGGCAATCAGGTACTGCATGCCGAACATCAGATACATCGCCTCGTGTGCCCAGTTGGTGGGCGAGCCGAAGACATAGCGGCTGATCACTTCGAAGTAATAGACGAAGACCGCGATTACCGCCCAATAGCTGACGAATTCACCCGCCATCAGGGATGTCCGGTCGATCCAGCCGGTCCAGCCCGTCGACACATGGCTGGAATCCTCGACCCGCTCAGATTCTTCCAGCTCCCGCAGGGCCCTTTCCGCTTCGCTTTCGGGTTCCTCCTCGGGCAGGTTCTGATTGGCGCGGCGCACCAGACCCGGCATCAGCACTGCATCGACCAGCATCGCCGCCAGCAGCACATAAAGCGCATAGGCGCCCACCTTGTTCCAGAAGGCCAGATTGTCGCCTGCCACTTCCAGCGCGGGGGTGGCGGTTTTCAGATCCTCAGTTGCCTGCGCGATCCTTTCGCGCCCGTCACTCAGCCGCTGTTCGGCGCGGGCGATGTTCTTTTCGGCGCGACGTTTGGCAAAGGTGCCTTCTTCGGCCTCGGCCAGATCCGCGCGCATCTTGGGCAGGTCCGCCTCGGCGGCTTCGATCCGGCCGGTTTCGCGCTCCAGCGTCCGTTCCGCCTGACGCACCACGTTGGAGGCATCCGACAGCACGCTGCGGGCTTCCTGGCCGTTGGAGTTTGAGATCAGGATCAGAATGAAGACCGGAATGAAGGCCAGGCCCATCAGGCTGCGCAGATAGAACCGGTGCAGACCCAGCATGCCGCCGGTCACGAGAATGAAATAGCCAAGCGCGTTGGTATATTTGCTGGGGCCGGTCCGTGGCCGCCTGGCCAGGACCATGGCCACCAGCGGAAAGACGATCAGTCCCACCCAATAGGCCCAATGGGGCAAGGTGACATCGAGGCTGGGCATGGGGTCCCCCGTTATTTTTGATTGTTTGAGGTCAGAGCAACGGACCCGCACGCGATGTGCGGGTCCGCATTGGTCAGCGTCGCCTGGGGTCTGATTACAGATCCAGCGACATGCCTTCGGTCAGGGCCGGGTCCACATATCCAAGCGAGCCGGACTGCATGTAGTCGAGGATGGTCTTGAAGATGCGGGCGCTGGATTTGTCGCGGTTGGCGTATTTGTACCAGACCGGGACGGCGACCTCGGTCATCAGCTCCACATCGTCCTGGCTGAGGCGGGTAACCTCGGTTCCGTCGGCCTCGAACTTTTTCCAGGCTTCCTGGTCGGCGGCCTGGATCGCAGCGTGGTGCATGTCGGAATAGACGTGGGTCTCCATTTCGACGAACTGTTGCATCTGCGGCGACAGCGCGTTCCAGCTCTCCATGCCCACGGTCAGATCCATGATGTCCACCGGCTGGTAGAGCGACATGAAGCCCGGAGGACCCATGACGATATAGTCGGTGACCTGGCTGAAGCCGAGCGAGTAGTTCACCGCCGGACCCACGTAGTCGGCCACGTCGATGGTACCCTTCTCCAGCGCCGGGAAGATTTCCGAGCCGGGCAGAACCGTGGTTTCGGCACCGATCTCGGTAAAGATCTCGGCGACCATGCCACCGGGCAGGCGCATCTTGCGGCCACGGAAGTCGTCGATCGAGCGGATCGGCACCTTGGAGTGGATGATATTCGGGCCGTGGTGGATCGGGCCGACGAAATGCATGCCCTGCGCCTTGTAGAGCTCGCGCGCCATATCAAGGCCGCCAAGCCCATAGTAGAACACGTCATATTCATGCGGGTTGCGCAGTCCCAGCGGGAAGGACGACAGGAACACCGCCGCCGGGATGATGCCCTGGGCATAGATGGTAAAGGGGTTCACCGCGTCCAGAACCCCATTCTTCACCGCGTCATAGAGCTGAAAGTCCCCGACGACGTCATTGGCGCCAAAGGGTTGAAAGGCCAGCTCACCGCCGGTCTTTTCGACGATGCTACCGCACCAGTCCTTGAAGATCTGCAGACCTGCACCGCCCGGCCAGGATGTCTGCACCTTCCAGGTTTTTGTGTGACTCGCCGCCGTTGCGATATGGGGTGCGGCCAGTCCCGCTGCACCCAGACCGGCAAGACCTGTCAGCGCGCCGCGGCGCGTTACGATTTTTGACATGATTTTTTTCCTCCCTAAACCTGTCTTGCGACAGTTCCGAACCCGCTTCCTCCTGCAGGTTCTTGAATATGTTAGGCGGGGAAGTACAAATTTTCAAAATCATATATGTTGTTTTTCGCAAGGGGATGGATAACGCTCGGGTAAGGATTTGATTCAACTGCGGGAATACCGTTCCTTCCGGCACGCGACCGCGGACTGTATTTTTTGTCGGTGTTTCCCTTGGGTCACTTTGCACAGGTTTTATCGGCATGGGAGCGCGTGTTCAGCCATATTGTCCTTGCTCCCAGGGGGCGGCTGTGCTGTTGCGGCGGCCAGATGGCGTACCGCCAAAAGGAGAGCGGACGTCCGTTGGGTAGGGTGAAGGTGCAACGGGGATGTTTATATTTCTACCGTTAAGAGCTATTGAACCACTTAAGGCCATAAGGGGAATTGCCGGTTGTTTTGCGGCACCCATTGCAATTTTAAGAGGCTTTTGATGGTCGTGAGTTCCAATACACGTGCAGATTTGCGCCGTGTGGCCAGGGGAGTGTCCAATCGCTCTTACCTGTCGGTGCTTGTGACCATTGTGGTACTAGTCGGCGCCTCGATATTTGCCGAGCAGCAGAACTCCACCATCTACAGCCAGCGTCTGCGCGCGGATGTGCAAAGCGAGGTCGGGTTGATCCGATCCCGGCTTGAGGGCGCGCTCAATGCCGATATTCAGTTGGTACAGGGCCTGGTTGCAGTGATGTCGACCGAGCCGGACATGACACAGCAGCGGTTTTCCGATCTGAGTGCGCAGATGATCGGGCGGGACGGGCAGATTACCCATCTTGCCGCGGCTCCGGATCTGGTGATCTCTCTCATTCACCCGCTGAAGGGCAACGAGGCGGCGCTGGGCCTTGATTACAACCAGCACAAAGCGCAGCGCGCGGCCGCTGAGCAGGCGCGCGATACTGGCAAAATCGTTCTGGCCGGACCGGTCAAATTGGTACAGGGCGGCGAGGCCTTCGTGGCGCGCTTCCCTATTTTCACCTCGCAGGACGGTCCCTTGCGCTTCTGGGGTATTTTGTCAGCAGTCATCAGTGCCGATGGGTTATACGAGACCGTTGGTCTGACCGACCCGGATCTGGGCCTCGATATTGCGATCCTTGGAAAAGACGGCAAGGGCGCGGCGGGTGAGCAATTCTTTGGCTCCGAACAGGTGATGGATGAAGACCCTGTGCGTACCGATGTCGCTCTAGCCGAAGGCAACTGGGTGCTGGCCGCCACGCCCAAAGGCGGCTGGGACGTTACGCCGGACAATCTCTGGACCCTGCGGCTGCTGCTGCTTGTAGGCGGACTTCTGGTTCTGGTCCCGACCGCGCTTGCCACCCGCATGGCCGATGCCCGCAGCCACGCGATCGAGAAACTCAAACGCCGTGAACGGGATCTGGAAACCCTTTCCCGGCGTCTGGAGATTGCCGTTGAGACCTCCAAGATCGGCATCTGGGAGCTGGACGCGGAGACCGGTGAACTGATCTGGGATCGGCGCATGTCCGACCTTTATGGGATCGAGGCGCCGAACGGGAAAATCAATTTCTCCGAGTGGAAGAAGTGCCTGCATCCGGACGATTGCCAGCAAGCCGTGGAAACCTTCTGGCGCGCTACGCACGATGGCAAGAATTACCTGTCGGAATACCGCATCTTGCTGGAGAACGGCGAGCAAAAGCATATCCGGGCGCTGGGCTGCGCCTTCTCCGATGCCTCCGGGCGACTGCGCATGATCGGGGTCGACTGGGATGTCTCTGGCGATGTGCACCTGCGCGAAGAGCTGATCCGTGCCAACCGGGCTTTGACCCAGCGCAACAGCGAGCTACACGAGGCCAAGCTCAACGCCGAACAGGCGGACCGGGCGAAATCGGAATTCCTCGCCAATATGAGCCATGAAATCCGCACACCGATGAATGGCATCCTTGGCATGGCGGATCTTCTGGCCGAGGCTGAACTGCCAGATGAAGAGCAGCTTTATGTGGAAACCATCCGCGATTCCTCCAATGCTCTGCTGAAAATCATCAACGACATTCTTGATCTCTCGCGCCTTGAAGCCGGCAAGCTGGACATAACCCCGACGGATTTCGATCTGCGCAGCTGTATCGTGCAGGCAGTGAACCTTTTGCGGCCCAAAGCCAACGGCAAGGGGCTGACGGTTGAGGTGGAGATCGACGAAACCCTGCCGCAGCGCATGCGCGGTGACGATGGTCGCTTGCGCCAGATCCTGGTCAATCTTGTGGGCAACGCGGTCAAGTTCACGGCACAGGGCGGGGTTGTCGTGCGTGTCACCAGTGATCCGGAGTCGCCCTACCGGCTCGTGGTTGAGGTCGAGGATACCGGGATCGGCATTTCCGAAAGCCAGGCCGAGCATATCTTTGACCGTTTTGCGCAGGCGGACGCGGCCACCACCCGTGCCTTTGGGGGAACCGGCCTTGGCCTGACCATCTCCAGCATCCTAGCCGAGCGGATGGGCGGCACCATTTCGCTTCAGCCGAAACAAGCCGCCGGGCAGGGCTCCTGTTTCCGGCTCGAAGTCCAACTGGAGCCGGAACAAACCCCAGCGGCTCAGCAGAAAACGGAAACCGCTCCTGCGGTGGCAACCGAGGTTCTGACCGGCGCCCGGATCGTGCTGGCTGAGGACAACCGGACCAACCGGCTGCTGATCCAGAAATATTTCGCCGGGCTTCCTGTTGAGTGCGTCGAGGCCGAAAATGGCCGCAAAGCAGTTGATCTCTGCCGGGAGCAAATGCCGGATTTCGTGCTGATGGACATGTCCATGCCTGAACTGGACGGGGTCGAGGCGACAAGGGAAATCCGCGCTCTGGTCGGCCCGCAACCGGTGATCGTAGCGCTGACTGCCAATGCCTTTGACAGCCACCGCACAGAATGTCTGGAGGCGGGAATGGATCATTTCCTGCAGAAACCGATCCGCAAGGCTGTCCTTCTCCAGACGCTGGCCACTTTGCAGATGGCCCGCATGCCGGAGGCCGAAGAAGTGCGGGTCGGATAGCGCCGGATCGGGCCGCCGCTTCCCATGCTCTTAATCGATTTGCTGCTGGACCAGCCATTCGGTCAACGCCGTCTTGGCCCGTGCGCAGGCTTCCTCAAGGGCGTGCCCCTGGGCCAGCTGGCAGGCGATGGCCGTAGCCAGCGCGCAGCCGGTGCCCCGGTGGCCGTGGGGCAGGCGCGGGGCGTGATATGCATTGTGCCGCCCCGGTTGAAACAGATGGTCGGTGCTGATTGCTCCCTTCGCGTGGCCACCCTTAATTAGAACTGCGTTTGGCCCCGAAGTATGGGCGACCTGCACTGAGGATCCAGCTGGATCCGTTTTTCCATTCCAGCCCATAAGGATCTTCGCTTGTAGTTGCAGATCAGGCAGCGCCGCGCTCACGGGCTGCCCGGACAGGGATGCGCTTTCCTGCAGGTTTGGCGTCAGCAGCGTCACACGTCGGAGCAACGGCGCTAGGCAGATCAGGTCGCCGAGCGTCCCTCCGGAAGACGTCTTCAGTACCGGGTCCAGAACCACCGGCATCTCTGGCGGTAGCAACTCGGCGACCGCGCGGGCAGCTTCGGAGGTGCCCAGCATGCCGATCTTGATCGCCTGAACAGGAGCCTCACGCAGCGCAGCGGTGATTTGCGCTGCGATATCTTCGGGCGGTACGGGCCAGAGCGACGTGAGTGCGGTGCTGGTCTGGGCGGTGACGGCTGTGACCACCGGCGCCACGCTGCAGCCCAGCCGCTGCGCCATTGCCGTGTCCCGGGTGAGGCCCGCGCCGCCACTGGAATCCGTGCCTGCAATCACCAGAATGCGCGGAGTTCCCGGCTCGATCACGTGGCACCCGCTGCCAGCAGCGCCAGATTTTTGTAGCCGCGCTGTTGCAGGCAGCGGGCGGCGCTCCAGGCCCGCAACCCGCTGTGACAGCACAGGACGATCCGGCAGTCGTCTGGCAGGTCGGCACTCAGAATATTCTGTGGCAGCAGGCGCAGGGCCTGCGGTGTCACCGGCGCTGATGCCTCGGACGGATCGCGCAGCTCGACCACTTGATCTTCTGGCTGGATGTTGGCTGCGGCGATGAAGGGCAGGGCGATTTCCGGCTCTTCCGCTTCGTCAAAGCGGAAGCCGCCGGGGGTCAGCGTCGCCATGTCTAGCGTGATCAACTGCCCCAGTGGTGAGGGCGCATGTCCCAAGAGCGCCTTCAACGTCATCTGCGCCTGAAGTGCGCCAATGCTGCCCACCACCGGCCCCATGATCCCGGCGCTGGCGCAGGTGGCGCCGCTGGCCGGGGGATCGGGAAAGACCGCCCGCAGGGATGGCGCGTCGCCGCAAAAACCACCGACATAGCCGGATTGTCCCAGCGCCGAGGCGGAAATCAGCGGCGTACTCTGCGCCTTGCAGCAATCGGACAGGATATAGGAGGCGGCGACACTGTCGGCGGCATCTACCACCAGATCGGCCTGTGCCACCGTGGCGGGCGCGTTGAGCGGGTCGAGTGCGTGCGGATCTGCATGCAGCCGCAGATCCGGATGCGCCCGTAGTAGGTGGTGGCGGGCTGCCTCTACCTTTGGCGTACCGAGATCCCGCATATCGAACAGCGGTTGGCGGTGCAGGTTGCTTTCCTCCACCACATCGGGGTCCATCAGGGTGATTTCGCCCACACCAGCCCCGGCCAGATAGCTCAGCGCCGGGCAGCCAAGCCCCCCGGCGCCCACCACCAGCACATGCGCCGCCGAAAGCCGCGCCTGTCCCTCGGCGCCGACCTCGGGCAGGGCGATCTGGCGGGCATATCTTGCGGTCTGGCTCATGATGCGCAGGCCCTGATCCATTCCCGGGTGCGGGCTTCGGGGTCGGGGGCCTGTTGGATATCTGTGACCACGGCGGCGCTGTCGGCCCCCGCAGCAAAGACACCCGGCAGACGCTCGGGCGTCAGCCCTCCGATGGCCACCAGCGGAGTATTACCGGCAAGGCACTTCCAGCGGGTCACCCGCTCCAATCCCTGCGGATCCCATTTCATCTGTTTCAGCAGGGTCGGGTAGACCGGCCCCAGCGCCACATAGGCCGGATCATGGGATAGGGCGCGATCCAGCTCTGCCTCGTCATGGGTTGAAAGCCCATAGTGCACGCCCGCGCGGCGCAGGGCGGCAAAATCGGCCGCCTCCATGTCCTCTTGTCCGAGGTGCACAAAGGAGCAGTTGAGATCCAGCGCCGCCTGCCAGTAATCGTTGACCACCAGCTGCGCGCCATGCACGGCGCAGATGTCGCGGGCGCGGGCGATCTGGCGGCGCACTTCTGCATCCGTCTGGTTCTTTATGCGTAGCTGCACCAGTTTCACCCCGTGGGGCACTAGTAGCTCTAGTCGGCCGACGTGGCCGACAATCAGGTAAAAACGTTCCATCACATCAACTCTGCAAGACCAAGGACCGGCGTCGAAGGCACCGCCATGTCACGCGGCTCCATTGGCTGCGCTTCGAACCCAGCCCGCCCGGCCCGTATGGCCAGATCCATTGCGCGGGCCATAGCCACAGGGTCGCCCGCCTTGGCAACTGCGGTGTTCAAGAGGACCGCATCCATGCCCAGCTCCATAGCTTCCGCCGCATCCGATGGCCGCCCGATCCCGGCATCGACGATCAGCGGCACCTCCGGGAAATGCGCCCTCATGGCACGCAGCCCGTCTGGATTGCGCAACCCCTGACCAGAACCGATCGGCGCCCCCCAGGGCATCAGCACCTCGCAGCCCGCATCGACAAGCCGTTCGGCGACAACCAGATCCTCGGTTGTGTAGGGGAAGACCTGAAAGCCATCCTCGGACAGGATCCGCGCGGCCTCGACCAGGGCAAAGATATCCGGTTGCAGCGTATCGCCATGGCCGATCACCTCCAGCTTGATCCAGGGGGTGTCGAAGATTTCCCGCGCCATCTGGGCGGTGGTCACGGCGTCGCGGGCGGTGTGGCATCCGGCGGTGTTGGGCAGGATACGCGCGTCGGTCTGGCGCAGCATGTCCCAGAACCCTGCGCCCGATCCCGCTGCGGTTTCACGGCGTAGGGAGACGGTCAGCACCTCGCTGCCGCTGGCCTGCACCGCCTCGGTCAGGACCTGAGGCGAGGGGTATTGCGCGGTGCCCAGCAAGAGCCGCGAGGAAAGGTCGACATCATAAAGGCGCATCGCTTAGCCCCCCTGCATCGGGGCGAGGACTTCCAGTCGGTCGCCCGCCGTTAGCCTGGTGTCATCGCGTTTGGCGCGCGAGATAAATTGCCCGTTGAGTGCGGTGGCAATCGCCGGACTGGTAAAGCCCATCTCCTTCAGCGCGGCAGCGAGGGTGGTGGCGCGGATGTCACGCGGATCTGCGTTCACGATGATCTGCATCACTAGTCTCCGGAATCAGAATGTCTGCAGCGCGCGCGGCCATGGCGGGCGCCAGAAGAAAGCCGTGTCGGTACAGGCCGTTGAGGTACAGGGTGCCGTCCTGCCACATCAGATCCGGCAGGTTGTCGGCAAAGGCTGGGCGCAGTCCTGCGCCGATCTCCACCACCGCCGCTTCGGCCAAGCCGGGGTGCAGCGCATAGGCCGCATTCATCAGCTCGCTGAGGGCGCGCAGGGTGGGTGGGCCACTGGCGCTGCTTTCGATCATGGTGGCGCCCAGCATGAAATGGTGATCGGCGCGCGGCACCAGGTAGATGGGGCTGCGCGGGTGCAAAAGCCGCAGGGTGCGGCTGATCTCCACCCCGGGCGCGTGCAGGATCGCCATCTCGCCGCGCACCGGGCGCAGGCCCGGTAGGGGCGCAGCCATCCCGGTGCAATCAAGCGTGACCCGCGACGGCGCCGGTGTGCCGCGGTGCAGGGTCACGGCCATCTCCTGTACCCGGGCTGCCAGATCCCGGATCGCGCGGCGCGGGTCCAGATGGCCCTCTTCCGTGAAATGCAGCCCGGCGCGGAACCGGCCTGCCAGTTCCGGCTCCAACGCGGCGATCTGCGTCTCATCGACCGGTACATGTGCGCGGGTGCGCCGGGCAAAACGGGTCAGCTCGGCGCGGTCTCGGGCGGGTGCCAACACCAGCGTGCCGCGCCGGGTCACCGGGGTGATCCGGGCCCACCAGTCGAGGGCGCGGCTGCCGAGGGTGATCACCTCCTTCTCGGCGCTTTCGCCCTCGCACCAGGGCGCGAGCATGCCGCCGGCATAACGCGAAACGCTATCGGCACCGATGTGGGCGCTGCGTTCATAAAGCGTCACCTCGGCTCCGCGCCGGGCCAGCTCATGCGCGGCGGCGAGCCCGGCAAGGCCCGCGCCTGCGATGGTGATCATGCCCCCGCGTCCTCAGTGTCTTTTACGGGCACGTATAGGTCGCCGCCTTCGCGGAATTTGGCGGCCATCGCCTCCATGCCTTCCTTCTGCGCCTCGGCACGGATGTCGTGGCTGATCCGCATGGAGCAGAACTTCGGCCCGCACATGGAGCAGAAATGCGCCACCTTATGCGCCTGTTTCGGCAGGGTGGCGTCATGGAAATCCCGCGCTGTTTCCGGGTCGAGCGAGAGGTTGAACTGATCTTCCCAGCGGAATTCGAACCGGGCGCGGGACAGCGCATCATCGCGCCGCTGGGCGCCGGGAAGGCCCTTTGCCAGATCGGCGGCATGGGCGGCGATCTTGTAAGTGATCACGCCGGTTTTCACATCATCGCGGTCCGGCAGGCCCAGGTGTTCCTTGGGCGTCACGTAGCAGAGCATGGCGCAGCCGAACCAGCCGATCATCGCGGCGCCAATGCCAGAGGTGATGTGGTCATAGCCCGGTGCGATATCTGTGGTGAGCGGGCCAAGCGTGTAAAATGGCGCCTCGTGGCAGCACTCCAGCTGCTTGTCCATGTTCTCCTTGATCTTGTGCATGGCGACGTGGCCCGGCCCCTCGATCATCACCTGGCAATCCTTGGCCCAGGCGATCTTGGTCAGCTCACCCAGGGTTTCCAGCTCGGCAAATTGCGCCTCGTCATTGGCATCGGCGATCGATCCGGGGCGCAGCCCGTCGCCAAGGGAGAAGGAGACATCATACCGGCGGCAGATGTCGCAGATCTCCTCGAAATGCTCGTAAAGGAAGCTTTCCTTGTGGTGATGCAGGCACCATTTCGCCATGATCGAGCCGCCGCGCGACACGATCCCGGTGACGCGGTTGACGGTCATCGGCACCATGTGAAGCCGCACACCGGCGTGGATGGTGAAATAATCGACGCCCTGTTCGGCCTGTTCGATCAGCGTGTCGCGGAACACCTCCCAGGTCAGGTCCTCGGCAATGCCGTTCACCTTTTCCAGCGCTTGATAGATCGGCACCGTGCCGATGGGCACGGGAGAGTTGCGGATGATCCATTCGCGGGTGTTGTGGATGTTGCGCCCCGTGGAGAGATCCATCACCGTATCGGCGCCCCAGCGGATCGCCCAGACCAGCTTGTCCACTTCCTCCTCCATCGAGGAGGTCACCGCTGAGGTGCCCATATTGGCGTTGATTTTCACCTTGAAATTACGGCCGATGATCATCGGCTCCAGCTCGGGGTGGTTGATGTTCGCTGGAATGATGGCGCGGCCTTCGGCGACCTCCTGGCGGACGAATTCGGGCGTCACGTAGTCGGGAATATTGGCGCCGAAATCATTGCCATCGCGATGACAGGGCGAGGTCTCGCGCAACTGGTTCTCGCGGATGGCGATATATTCCATCTCGGGCGTGATGATCCCGGCGCGGGCATAGGCCAGCTGCGTCACCGCCCTGTCGCCCGTGGCGCGCAGCGGGGCCGGGCGCTGAGGGAATTCCGGTGTCAGCCGGTCGCCTTCGACAAATCCGTTGTCCTCGGGCTTTACATCGCGGCCCTGGTATTCCTCCACATCGGCGCGCGTCAGGATCCAGTCCCGGCGCAGGGCGGGCAGGCCTTGGCGGATGTCGGTGGTGTGATCGGGATCGGTATAGGGGCCGGAGCTGTCGTAGACCGGCAGCGGCGCCTCGCCCGCGGTGGGGTGGGTTGCGATTTCGCGCATTGGCACGCGGATCTCAGGGTGGATGTCGCCGGAGACGTAGATCTTGCGCGATGCGGGCAGCGGGCCGGTGGTCACGCTGGGCGCGATCGTGGAATTCTGATGGGTCATGCGGTGCTCCTCGAAGCCAAAACTCGGAAAAGACACCAGATGAGGTTTGGACGGGGAAACGCGGAACGGTCGTACCTACCGTTCGGTTCGGGCAGCGCGGAATTGGACCTGTACGGGGCCGCAACGACGCGCATCCTAGCTTCCTACGCCAGTGTCAACTGGGTCAGGTTCTAAGGGTCGCGTCACCGGCCGGAAGTGTTCCCGTCCTGTCAGCCTCTCAGTCCCCGTGGCGGGACTCCCCTGCGTGCTTTCACACCTAGGGGAGCTGCCCCCGCGCCGTCAAGAGGGTTTCTTCAGTCGCGTCTTTCGTTGAATGGATTGTATTAAGTTTCTGAAATATAACGAAATAATCCCGTTTCGAAAATCAACAGTCCGGGGCTTGTATTTGTCAGTCTAAATTATCTATAAAAAATCAAGCGGGGCGGTGGCCTTGGATAAATAATCTATAAATAGAAATGGGAGGTCCCAGATGCTGGATTCTGCGCCGATCAGAACCGACTGGACACGTACCGAAGCTGAGAAAATCTATAATCAGCCCTTCATGGATTTGTTGTTTCAGGCGCAGTCCGTGCATCGCCAGGCGTTCGACCCCAATCAGGTACAGAAATCCAAGCTTCTGAGCATCAAGACCGGCGGCTGCCCCGAGGATTGCGCCTATTGCAGCCAATCCGCGCGCAATGGTGCAAAACTCTCTGCCAGCAAGCTGATCGAGGTGGAGCGGGTGATCGCCGAGGCGAAAAAGGCCCGGGACGCAGGCGCTACACGCTACTGCATGGGGGCGGCCTGGCGCAGCCCGAAAGAGCGCGACATGGCGGCGCTGGAGGCGATGATCTATGGGGTCCGGGAACTGGGGATGGAGACCTGCATGACCCTTGGCATGCTGGAGGAGGATCAGGTGTTCCGCTTGCGAGATGCGGGGCTGGATTACTACAACCACAATATCGACACCTCTGAACGTTACTATTCCGAGATCATCACCACCCGCACATTCGCCGACCGGATCGAGACCCTGAATCGGGTGCGCGAGGCGGGGATCAAGGTCTGCGCGGGCGGCATCGTCGGCATGGGCGAA
The DNA here is from genome assembly GCF_041008745.1 of Pseudophaeobacter sp. 1A09344. Classification (NCBI taxonomy): domain Bacteria; kingdom Pseudomonadati; phylum Pseudomonadota; class Alphaproteobacteria; order Rhodobacterales; family Roseobacteraceae; genus Pseudophaeobacter; species Pseudophaeobacter sp. 1A09344. The sequence goes on along the minus strand of NZ_JAXGFS010000005.1, from coordinate 26,135 downwards.
GAGCAGATGGACCGGATCGACATGCTGCTTGCTCTGGCAACGCTGGATGAACACCCGGATTCGGTGCCGGTGAACATGCTGATCCCGATTGCCGACACGCCACTGGCAGACGTCCAGAAACTCGACCCGATCGAATTCGTCCGCACCATCGCGCTGGCCCGGATCCTGATGCCGAACAGCCATGTGCGCCTGTCGGCAGGCCGCACCGACATGAGCGATGAGCTGCAGGCGATGTGTTTCTTTGCTGGGGCCAATTCGATCTTTGTCGGGGAAACGTTGCTGACAGCGGACAACCCCGAGGAAGACCAGGACCAGCAGCTGTTCGACCGGCTGGGTCTGGTGGCCATGGCTGCCCATTGCGAAGGGCGGATTGGCGAGGCGGGCGAATGAATATCGCCGCAGCCGACCCCACCGCTGATCCCGCCACGGCTCTGTTTCCGCGTCAACAGGCGCTGCTCACATCTCTTGCGGATCAGGACCGCTATCGCCGCCTGATCCCGCGGGCCGGGCATGATTTTTCATCGAACGATTATCTTGGGCTTGCGGCCAGCGATGAAATGCGCGCCGCCGCGATGGCGGCGTTGCAGCGGGGTGTGCCCGTCGGTGCCGGCGGTTCCCGCCTGCTGCGCGGCAATGACAGCGAACATCAGCAGCTTGAGGAAGAGGCGGCGGCCTTTTTCGGCAGTGAGGCGGCGTTGTTCATGGGTGGCGGTTTCAACGCCAATGTGGCGATCTTCGCGACCCTGCCACAGCGCGGCGATCTGGTGCTATATGACGATCTGATTCACGCCAGCGTCCGAGAAGGGATGCGGCTGGGCCGGGCCGAAACGCAAAACTTTGCCCATAACGATGTGGCTGATGCGGCGCGGGTGATCTCTGACTGGCGCGCGGCGGGCGGCATCGGGCAGGTCTGGATCGCGGTCGAGGCGGTCTATTCAATGGATGGCGATCTGGCGCCACTGACCGAGCTGATGGCGCTGGCCGACGCGTCCGGCGGAGTTCTGGTGGTGGACGAGGCTCATGCCACCGGCCTGTTCGGACCGCAGGGCTGCGGGCTGGCGCATGACATCGCGCATCGGCCCAACGTCATCAGCTTGCACACCTGCGGGAAGGCGCTGGGCGCCTCGGGCGCGCTGATCTGCGCGCCGAAGGTGCTGATCGACATGCTGATCAACAAGGGGCGGATTTTCATCTTTGCCACCGCGCCATCACCGCTCAATGCCGCGCTGGTGCGGGCATCGCTGGCTCTGCTGCAGCAGGATGCGTCGCGCATCGACCGTGCCTGGGAGGTGATTGATCATGCCCATGCCGAGGCTGCGCGCCTGTGCGGTCTGACCGGCTTTGCCTGTCAGATCCTACCAGTGATCACAGGCGGGGACGGGCGCACGATGCAGCTGGCCTCGGATCTGCAGGCGCTTGGTTATGACATTCGCGGCATTCGCCCGCCCACGGTGCCTGCGGGCACCTCGCGGCTGCGGGTCTCCATCACGCTCAACACCTCAAAATCGGTGGTGACGGAGATGTTCACCGATCTGGCACAGGTGCTGGAGCGGCGCCCATGAGCCGCACATTGGTTGTCACGGGGACCGACACCGGGATCGGCAAATCGGTGATATCGGCGGCGCTGGTGCAGGCGCTTGGCGCCAGTTACTGGAAGCCAGTTCAGTCCGGCCTTGAGGAGGAAACCGACAGCGCGTTCGTGGCGCGCATGACCGGGCGCCAGGTTCTGCCCGAAGCATACAGGCTGCAGCTGCCTGCTTCGCCGCATCTGTCGGCCGAGGCTGAGGGGGTGGAAATCTCGCTGGCGGAGCTGGCCTTGCCCGAAGGCGCGGGCACCCTGGTCGTCGAGGGTGCCGGCGGCGTCATGGTGCCGCTGAACCGGCGTGAGCTGTTTCTCGATCTCTTTGCCCATTGGCGTGCGCCTGTGGTGCTTTGCGCGGCGACACGGCTCGGCACGATCAACCATTCGCTGCTCTCGCTGATGGCGCTCAAGGATCTGGGATGCCCTGTCGTCGGCGTGCTGTTCAGTGGCGATCCCGAACCCGAGGTGGAGGACACCATCTGCCAGTTCGGGCAGGTGCCGCATCTGGGACGGCTGCCGCATCTGGATCCGCTGACCCCGGTGACGCTGGCCGAGGCCTGCGCCGCGCATGTCGACCTTGCCACCATCCGCATGGCGCTGACCTGAAGGAAGGACATCCCGATGACCCCGCCGCTGACCCCGCTGGAGTTTGACAAGAAACACCTCTGGCACCCCTATACCAATGTCACCAAACCCGGCCGGACCTTTCTGGTAAAGGAAGCGGAAGGCGTCCATATCACGCTGGAGGACGGCACCCGTCTGATCGACGCCATGTCCTCGTGGTGGTGCATGATGCACGGGCACCGGCATCCGGTGATCACGGCGGCCATGAAGGCACAGATCGACACCCTGCCACATGTGATGTTCGGCGGGTTAACCCATGAGCCGGCGGTGGAGCTGGGACGGCGGCTGCTGGAAATCACGCCGGACAGCCTGCAGCGGATCTTTTACTGCGACAGCGGCTCGGTCTCGGTCGAGGTGGCGATGAAGATGGCGGTGCAATACCAGCACGCCATGGGGCAACCGGGGCGCAGCGAATTTGCCACCGTGCGCTCGGGCTATCACGGGGACACCTGGAAGGCGATGAGCGTCTGCGATCCCGACACCGGCATGCATCACCTGTTTCAGGGCGCGCTCAGCGTTCAGCATTTCGTCTCTCGCCCGCCGGTGGCGATGGGGCAGGACTGGAACCCGGACCCCGAGCAAAACGGCCTCGGCGAATTGCGCCGGGTGCTGGAGGCCGGGCAGGACCGCATCGCTGGGTTTATTCTGGAGCCGGTGGTGCAGGGTACGGGGGGCATGTATTTCTACCACCCCGAGTACCTCAGCCAGGCGCGGGCGCTCTGCGATGAATTCGGCGTCCTGTTGATCTTTGATGAGATCGCCACTGGCTTTGCCCGCACCGGACAGATGTTCGCCACCGATTTCTGTTCGGTTGAGCCGGATATCCTGTGCCTCGGCAAGGGGCTGACAGGTGGGCATATTTCCTTTGCGGTGACGTTGACCAATGACCGGGTGGCGGAAGGCATCGGTGGCGGCAATCCCGGTATCTTCATGCATGGACCGACCTATATGGCCAATCCACTGGCCTGCGCTGCTGCCTGCGCTGCGATCGATGTGCTGACCGGGCAGGATTGGCGGGGGCGCATTGCAGATATCGCGGCGCAGATGCTGGCAGAGCTGGCCCCGGCGCGCGACCTGCCAGGGGTGCGGGATGTGCGGGTTCTGGGGGCGATTGGCGTGATCGAGATGGATCATCCGGTGTCCGCTGATGAAGCCCATGCGCTGGCGCCGGACACCGGCGTGTTCCTGCGTCCCTTTGGTCATAACATCTATACGATGCCGCCATTTATCAGCACGCCAGAACAGCTGAGCACGGTGACTGCAGCGATGCTGCGGCTTGCGCGGGTGCTGTAACAACCTGAAACTAGAAAGGGGCGACCGATCATCTGTGCCGCCCCTGATTCTTTCTGAGGCGTGCATCGCCAGGCGGAGGTACGGGGTATCCGGTCTCAAAATTGAATTTCCATCCAAAAATTTAAATGGAAAATCAAGAAAATGCGTCGGCAGCGCCGTGAATGCTCGACAAATGGTCGTATTAAAGGCAAAACCTTGTCCTGTAGGCGGTCACACTGGATCATCAATACGCGGAGATGAGCGGCTTGGACCGGCGGTGGCGAAACGGCAGATGACGGCCGATGGGCTGCGCAGTCCGCGACACCAGACGACCACAATCACATAAGGGCGCGGGACTTCGGGTCCGCCTGATGCGCCCACAGAACGGGGATGACATCCATGAAATCAACTTCTTTTGCACTGGCGCTGGGCGCTTCTGCCATGCTTTCCGGTGCCGCGGCAGCGGCTGATCTGGGTGCGGTGGACACGCCGATCAAACTGGCAGTCAACGAATGGACTGGCCAGCACGTCACCACTCACATCGCTGGTGAGATGCTGAAGGCTGCGGGCTACAAGGTCGAATATGTCTCGGCCGGCATGATGAACCAGTTCCAGGCGATCGCGGATGGTGACATCCACGCGACGCTGGAAATCTGGTCCTCCAACGTATCGGACGAATATGCCAAGAAGGTCGCCGAAGGCACCGTCGAGGAACTGGGTGATCTGGAACTCGACGCCAAGGAAGGCATTGCTTACCCCGCCCATGTGGCTGAGCTGTGCCCGGGTCTGCCCGCATGGGAGGCGCTGAAGGCCTGCGCGCCGCAGTTCGCCACTGCCGAAACCCTGCCGCAGGGCCGTCTGGTGGATTACCCGGCCGACTGGGGCACCCCCGGGGCCGACCGCATGGCCGGTCTTGATCTGCCTTTCAAGGCGGTTCCCGCGGGTTCCGAGGCCGCGCTGATCGTCGAGCTGCGCGCCGCGACCGAGCGCAAGACGCCGCTGCTGATCACCTTCTGGCAACCCCATTGGGCGATGTCCGCCTATGACGTGCAGTTCGTCGACCTGCCCGAGGGCGAAGAGGCCTGCTTTACCGATCCGGCATGGGGCCCGAACCCCAACGCGGTCAACGATTGCGATTTTGCCCCCTCGCGCATCTTCAAGGCGGGTTGGTCCGGTCTGGCCGAAACCTGGCCCGCAGCGCATGAGATCCTGTCGTCCTACACGTTGGCCGTTGAAGACCAGCAGCCGATGATGGGCGCCATCGACGTTGATGGTGGCAGCGTCGAGGAAGTGGTTGCCGACTGGATGGCGGCCAATGAGGACAAGTGGCGTCCGGTCGTGGACGCCGCGCTGAAGTGAGCCAAAGCGCCGTGAGTGACACGTCGACACCAGCCATCACCTGCCAGAATGTCTGGCAGGTGTTCGGCGCCCATGCGGACAGTGCTCTGAAACAGGCGCTGTCTGAAACTCAATCTGCCGAAGAGGCTGCCGCGGCGCTGCGCGCCAAGGGGCTGACGCCCGCGGTGCAGGACGCCACATTCGAAGTGAAAGAGGGCGAGTTGTTCGTCATCATGGGGCTCAGCGGGTCGGGAAAGTCGACGCTGATCCGCTGTATCTCGCAGCTCTTGCCGGGCACCGGCGGCGATATTCTGATCGACGGCGAAAACATCCGCACCGCCAGCCCGAAACGGCTGATCGAGCTGCGCCGAAACAAGCTGGGCATGGTGTTCCAGCACTTCGGCCTGTTCCCGCATATGAGCGTGGCCGAAAATGTCGCCTATCCGCTGAGGGTGCAGGGGATGCGCAAGAAGGACCGGCTGGCGAAGGCGCAGCAGGTGATCGAACTGGTCGGCCTTGGCGGGCGCGAAAAGAATTTCCCACGCGAACTGTCCGGCGGGCAGCGCCAGCGGGTCGGCATCGCGCGATCCCTCGTGGCGGATTGTTCCGTCTGGTTCCTGGATGAACCGTTTTCGGCTCTGGATCCGCTGATCCGCCGCCAGTTGCAGGATGAATTCCTCGACATTCAGGCCAAGCTGAAAACCACAATCGTCTTTATCACCCATGACATCAATGAGGCGCTGAAGCTGGCCGACCGCATCGCCATCATGCGCGATGGCAAGATCGTGCAGATCGGTACACCTTCGGACATCGTGCTGAACCCGGTGGATGATTACGTGCGTGAATTCTCCAAGGATGTCGCGAAGGGGCAGCACGCTCATGTGGCCTCGGTCATGCAAACTGGCGGGGATCTGTCCCATGGCCCCGACGATCCGGGTTTGCGCCGCGACATGACGCTGGATGCGGCGCTGGCGCGCTGCATGGAGCTGTATGAACCCGTGCCGGTGCGTGACGAAAATGGCGCGCTGCTGGGCGTGGTGAACCCGGCAGATCTGGCGGCGGCCCTGCAGGTGGATCCGGCGGCATGATGACGCTCAGCAAAGGCAGCCGCGCCGCGCTGATCGCGCTGGTGGTGGGCATTCTGTGTCTGGCGCTGGAAGGCGTCGCGCCCTGGCTTGTTTCATTCCCCAAAGGCTGGGTGCTTCCCGCGACCGATTGGGTCGGCAGCGGGATGGAGAGTTTTCTGGCCCTGATCAAACCGGCAGCCCGAATGTTTTCTGCCCTGATGGCCTATCCGATGGAGGCCGCAGGCTGGATCTTGAGCGAAACGCCCTGGCCATTGCTGATCGCGGCCACGGTGGCGCTGGGCTGGCGCCTTGGGGGGCTGGCGATGGCGCTGATGGCTGCGGTGGGGCTGGGTGCTGTGCTCGCCTCGGGTTACTGGCCCGAAAGCATGAACACGCTGGCGCTGGTCTCGGTCTCGGTGCCGCTGGCGCTGCTGGTTGGCGGTGCCATTGGCGTGCTGGCCAATGAATACCCTCGGGTGCGGGCGCCGGTTCAGGCGCTCCTGGACGTGATGCAGACGGTGCCGACCTTTGCCTATCTGACGCCCCTCTTGGTGCTTTTCGGCTTTGGTCCGGTGGTGGGGCTGATCGCCTCGGCCATCTATGCGGCGCCGCCGATGGCCCGCAACGTGATGCTGGGGCTGGAGCGGATCGAACCGGAAATCAAGGAAGCCGCCGTGATGGCTGGTGGCACCCGCATGCAGCAGCTGTTTCAGGTGGAAATCCCCGCCGCTGCCACCCAGATCATGGTGGGTGTCAACCAATGCCTGATGGCGGCCCTATCGATGGTGATCATCGCTGCCGTTATCGGGGGTTTTGACGACATCGGCTGGGAAGTGCTGCTGACCATGCGCAAGGCGCAGTTCGGTGCCAGCCTGCTGGCCGGTTTTGTGATCGTGATCTTTGCCATCCTGATCGACCGGATGAGCGGCACGCTCGCCGATGAAAGGCGCCGCAGCTATGACGGGCGCGTGTCGCTGGCAATCCTTGTGCTCGGCGCAATCGTCAGTCTGGCCTTTTACGGCCAGCTGCAGCATCCGGGCGACTATGCGCTGTTCGACAGTACGGCGGATCGTGTCGACGCGGGCCTGTCGGCCTTTACAAGTGCCAATGCCGAGCTGCTGACCAGCGTCAAGAACGGCGTGATGTTCTACGTGCTGCTGCCGCTGCGGATCGGGCTTGACCAGGCGGTGCTGCCTTTCACCTGGGGCTTTGTCTGGACCACGGGGATGAGCCTTGCGCTCTTTGCTGCAGGCGCCGTTGCAGGATTGTACTGTGCCTATCGCGGCAAGCTGACGCTGGGTGTGGTGATCCTGATCGCCACGGGCATGCTGGAAACGGGAATTTCGCAGCTTCCCTGGCCCTTTGTGCTGGTCGGGGTAGGGGCTTTGTCCTTTGTTGCAGGCGGCGTGCGTCTGGCGGCGCTGTCTGTGGTTCTGTTGATAACGATCCTGTTGTCTGGCCTGTGGGAACGGGCGCTTCTGTCGCTTTACCTCTCAGGTGCCTCGGTCTTTGCCTGCGCGGTTCTTGGCGGTGCCATCGGCCTTGCTTCGGCAGCCTCGCCCATGGTCTGGCGCGTGGTGCGCCCGATCTGCGATATGCTGCAGACGATCCCGCTGTTTGTCTTCCTGATCCCGGTGCTGATGGTGTTCCAGATTGGCGAGTTCTCGGCCTTCCTCGCCATCATGGCCTATGCCATCGTGCCGATGATCCGCTATACTCGTCATGGTCTGACCGAGACACCCGCCGAGATGATCGAGGCCGCGACCGCTTCGGGCGCGACCCGCTGGCAGATGATGCGCGATGTGCGGGCGCCCTACGCGGCGCCGACCATCCTTCTGGGGCTCAATCAGACCATCCTTTATGCCTTTGCCATGCTGGTGATCGCAGCGCTGATCGGCACCACCGGTCTGGGTCAGTCGATCTACCTCGCGCTGGGGCAGGCGGATGTGGGGCTGGGCATTTCTGCCGGGGCGGCGATGGCGATTCTGGCGCTGATCGCGGATCGCATCGTGCAAGGCTTTGCCGAGGAGCGCCGCCACGCGCTGGGTCTCTAAGCCACCTCTTCTGCCGCGCTGCCCTTCTGGTGGCGCGGCAAATGCCCCTCTGGTCCGCTCCCTGAAACCGCGCTAGGATCTGTTTCGCTGAACAGAACCACAACCAAGTGAGGTCTCCCGATGAGCCTGGCCTATGTCATGACCACTGAACGCGGCGCCACCGACCGGCTGCTGACCGCGCTGGCCGAGCGTTTGCAGACGCGCGGGCTGCGTCTGGCGGGAATCGTCCAGACCAATACCGAATGCTATGATGACAAGCTCTGCGACATGGATGTGCGGGTGCTGCCGGGGGATGAGGTGATCCGCATTTCCCAGTCTCTGGGGCCAGAGGCCCGCGGCTGCCGCTTGAACCCCGGTGCGCTGGAGCAGGCGGTAGGGCAGGTCACCGAGAGCCTTGCTCAGACACCCGCACCGCAGGTGCTGCTGGTCAACAAGTTCGGCAAGCACGAGGCCGATGGCCGCGGCATGCGCCCCGTCATTGGCGAGGCGCTTGCCATGGGTATCCCGGTCGTTTCTGGCGTCAACCGGATGAACGTGGAGGCTTTCAAGGATTTCTCCGGCGGTCTGGCAGAGGCGGCTGACGCCGATCTTGATGCGCTGGAGGCCTGGGTGATGCAGGCGGTCAAAACCCCGGCAGAGTGACGCCTCAGGGCGCGGTCCCCACTGCCGAATATCAGTGGTTTTTGAAGATTGACCCGGTCCTGTGCCGGGTCTTTTTGCATCCTGCCGGGGGCGGGGCCTTTAGGGGAATCTGACCCGAAACCGATGCCCGTTATGGGGGGCAGGGTAAGGGGAATATGAGGCTGGAAACGGGGCAAAACCGGCTGCCAGAGCTGAAGCGATGGGCAGTGCTGTATTGGGAGACCTAGACCCGATACGGGCGGATGCCACCATCGTTCCCGATGAAAATATCAATCATTTCAAGGAGGAAGATGGTGGGCGACCCTGGAATCGAACCAGGCGTGCGTCTCCGCGAGGGAGTTACAGTCCCCTGCCACACCTTGCGGCCTGTCGCCCACTGTCAGGTGAGTGTTGCACCTAACGTGGAGGCGTGATTACTAGCGGCACCAACGGGCGTCAACAGGAAAATACCAAGTTTTCTGCGCTGGCCTGAAATTCCTTTTGTCGGAGAGAGCAATGTCGAAGAAACCCACCAAGAAACCCCAGTGGGTCATCGAAAAGGAACAGGCCAAGAAGGCAGGCGCGAGCGAAACCGTCTGGCTGTTTGGCCTGCACGCGGTGCGCGATGCGCTGATGAACCCGCGCCGGGAGAAACTGCGGCTGATCGTGACGCTGAATGCCCAGAACAAGCTGGAAGAGGCCATCGCTGCCGCCGGGATCGAACCCGAGGTGGTCGATCCGCGTAAGTTCAACGCGCCGCTGGATCCCAATTCGGTGCACCAGGGCGCGGCGCTGGAGGTGAAACCGCTCAACTGGGGCAGTCTTGCGGAAAACTGCATTGGCGCCGAAGTGCCGCGGGTTCTGCTGCTGGACCGGGTGACTGACCCGCATAACGTTGGCGCGATTCTACGTTCGGCCGAGGTGCTGGGCGCCAGCGCCGTGATCGGCACCCGCCATCACTCGGCGCCCGAAACCGGCGCTCTGGCGAAAACCGCCAGCGGCGCGCTGGAACGTCAGCCCTATCTGCGGATGCGCAACCTCTCGGATACCATCACCGAGCTGCAGAATATGGGCTTTCTGGTGCTGGGCCTCGATGGCGAGGCAGAGCAGACCATCGAACAGGCGCTGGAAGGGCGCAAGGATCGCCCGGTGGCGCTGGTGCTCGGCGCCGAGGGGCCGGGGCTGCGGCAAAAGACCAAGGAAACCGTGGATCAACTGGTGAAAATCGACTTTGCCGGGGGATTCGGATCGCTCAACGTCTCAAATGCTGCGGCAATCGCCCTATATGCTTCCAGAGAAAGATCCTAAGCAGACAGGAGGCAGGCATCGCACATTCCAGCATTTCCGGAGGTAAGATCCTCAGTTGTTGTTACTGCGGCGTTCAATCGGCCTTTGTGCCGGGTGGGCGTGGCATGTCCACGCTGATATGCGGAACCTGCGGGGCGCCGCTTTCGGCGCAAAAGGCCCGGCCACTGGCGCCGGGCAAGGGGGCCAAAACCCCGGCGACGGCTGTGCCTGCGTCGCGGTCCAAGATTTCGCACCAGCCTGCGCCGGTGAAACCCGCCTACAAGCCGAAGAAGAGCAAGCCGCGCAAGAAACGCAAAAGCATGTTTCAAAAAGTGTTGTCTGAGGCCTTTGACGTGATCGAGGATATTTTCGACTGAGGCAGGCTAGTGGGGTTTACCCGACGCCTTTCCGAATGAGATCAGACCGGCCCTGTGGCCGCAGACACACGGCGTTCACTTATTCGTAACACGCCTGTTCAGCCTGATACGCATGGGGCAGAATTGGGTCATCTAAAATTGATCCTGTGGAGTCGTCTCTTGTTTCTGCGCCTGTTCGTTCTGGTTGCTGCCGTCCTGTTGTCCGTCCCGCCCCGGGGCGCGCTGGCGGATTCGCCCCTGTTTGCGGCGCGCGAAGGGGTGGCGCTTGGCGGTTATGACACGGTGGCCTTTTTCGACGTCGGAGAGGCCGTGGCGGGGCGAGCACGCTATTCCGTTGTATGGAAAGGTGTCATCTGGCGTTTCGCGTCTCAAAGCAATCAGATCCGGTTTGAAATGAACCCGCGTGCCTATGCACCGATGTTCGGTGGCTATTGCGCCTCTGCCATGGCGCGGGGCGTGTTGAAGGCCGGGGACCCGCAGCTGTGGGTGATTGTTGACGGGCGGCTGTTCCTTTTGAACAATGAGGGGGCGCTGACGCGGTGGCGGGCACAGGCGGCGCAGCTGATCGCCGAAGCCGACGCCCATTGGCCCGCTGCCTTGCACCCCGAGTAAAGGGATCTGCGGCGACAATTGGTGCCGCCAGCCCTTCCGAACATCGAGCCCCTTTAAAAGCCTGTTCCGAAGACCCACATATAATTCAGGGCTGCGGAACGGAACATCCGTAGACCTTTTTCACTGTCCCTCGTTCCATACCTCGCGCCCGGGATCCCTTCCGGGCGCTTTTTTCTTTTTGGGGATGCTGATGTGCTCACTGGCCGGTTCGTTATTGCCGTCGGTTTTCCGTCGCGCAATGCCGCGAATTTGGCTTTTCCACGCGGCGGCAGCACAGTAGGGTCTGGCCATGACCAGCTATAGCGACGACCTTTTGCGCAAGATTTTGAAACGGACCCGGACCATCGCGGTGGTGGGGGTGTCGATGAATTCTGTGCGCCCCAGCTACTATGTGGCACGCTACCTTGGCCTCAAGGGCTACCGGGTGATTCCGGTCAATCCCGGCCACGCGGGCAAGCGGCTGTTCGGCGCCACCGTGCGCGCCAGCCTGTCAGAGATCGATGAACCGGTACATATGGTCGATATCTTCCGCCGCTCCGAAGCGGTGCCACCCATTGTGGATGAGGCGCTCGAGCTGTTCCCGGATCTTCAGACCATCTGGATGCAGATCGGCGTCGAGAACGCCGAGGCCGCCGCCAAGGCCGAGGCGCGCGGCGTTGACGTGATTCAGAACCGCTGCCCCAAGATCGAATACCAGCGCCTGTTCGGCGAACTCCGCATGGGCGGGTTTGCCACTGGTATCATTTCGTCGAAACTGTAGCGCGCTGGGGGGCTCCCGCCCGTCGCGCGTCACATCAAAGATGTGAAGGCTCCCGTTGGGCCGGGCGCCGCGCTGACGCGCGGCGGCAAAGGATCCGCTGAGAGGCGCTTCAGGGGCAGTTCTGCCCTGAAGCGCCATGGCGAGTGTTATCCGATCTGTTCCGCCTCAAGGGTGAACCGCGCCTTGCGCGGCCGCTGGCGCGGCCCTTGACCCGGATCAGAGCGGGGGGTCTGGAGGAGCAGGGGTTAGCCTTTTGGGCGGGCGGCTTTTTCTGCGATGCCGCTGAGGCCCTGACGTTCGGCCAGAACGGCAAGGACCTCGTCCAGCGCCACATCGCGGGCGGCAAGCATTACCAGAAAATGATAAAGCACATCGGCGCCTTCACTGGCGAGTTTCGCCTTGTCGTCCTTCACCGCTTCGATAATCGCCTCGATGGCTTCCTCACCGAATTTCTCGGCGCATTTCTCGGGCCCCTTGGACAGGAGTTTCGCGGTCCAGGAGCTGCTAGGGTCCGCGCCCTTGCGGGATTGGATGGTGGTTTCGAGGTCGTGCAGCAGGGTCATGGCGGTGAGCCTTTCTCAGCCGAGGCGCATCGGGATACCGGCGGCGGCCATGTGCTCCTTGGCCTCCTGGATGGTATATTCGCCGAAGTGGAAGATCGAAGCGGCCAGCACCGCCGAGGCGCCGCCCTTGGTGACACCTTCGACAAGGTGGTCAAGTGTGCCGACCCCGCCCGAGGCGATCACCGGCACATCCACCGCGTCCGAGATCGCGCGGGTCAGGGGCAGGTTGAAGCCGGATTTGGTGCCGTCGCGGTCCATCGAGGTCAGCAGGATCTCGCCTGCGCCCTTGGCCACAACTGTCTTGGCAAACTCCACCGCGTCGATACCGGTTTCGCGGCGCCCGCCATGGGTGAAGATTTCCCATTTGCCGGGGGCGACGGTCTTTGCGTCGATCGCCACCACGATGCACTGGCTGCCGAATTGCGCGGCGGCCTCGGCCACCACATCGGGGTTGGCAACGGCGGCGGAGTTGAAGGAGACCTTGTCGGCTCCCGCCAGCAAAAGCGCGCGCACGTCTTCCTTGGTGCGCACCCCGCCGCCCACGGTGAGCGGTACGAAGCACTGCTCGGCGGTGCGGCGCACCATGTCGAACATGGTGCCGCGGTTTTCATGGGTGGCGTGGATGTCGAGGAAACAGATCTCGTCAGCGCCCGCCGCATCATAGGCCTTGGCCGCCTCCACGGGATCGCCCGCATCGCGCAGGCCGACGAAGTTCACGCCCTTGACCACGCGGCCATCAGCGACATCGAGACAGGGGATGATGCGGGTTTTCAGCATCTTCAGTTCTTTCTTTTCCGGAGTGCGCCGATCAATGCCAGAATGGCCCAGGAAAGACCAGCGCCCATGACAAAGGGGGCAAAGACAAGTGGCCCCCAGGCCGCGAACAGTCCCAGCGCATAGGCCGTGTCGCTGATATCGCGGCCAAGGAGGAGGCAGGGCGCGGCAAAGCCTTCGTTGATGGTGCAGCCAAGGACCGTGCTGAGGAACAAGACCGCGCCAAAGGCCAGCGCCCAGAGCAGGATGGGGCCGAGGGTCAGCAGCGCAAGGATGCGATGCGCATTACGTCCGATGGCTGGTCCCTGTCCCGGCTCCTGCGCCATGGGATCAGCCTTTCAGGATGGCCAGCGCCTCAGCGAGGTCGATGGCGCCGTCATAAAGCGCGCGGCCCGAGATGGCGCCATTGAGCGGTGCACCGCAGGATTTCAGCGCTCGAAGGTCCTCAAGCGAGGAGACGCCACCCGAGGCGATCACCGGGATCGAGACCGCATTGGCGAGATCGGCAGTGGCCTGCACGTTGGGGCCCTTCATCGCGCCATCGCGCATGATGTCGGTGTAGATGATGGCGGCAACGCCTGCGTCCTCGAAGGATCGTGCAAGATCGGTGACCATCACGTCGGTTTCCTCGGCCCAGCCTTTGGTTGCGACCTTGCCGTTGCGGGCATCGATGCCGACGGCGACCTTGCCGGGGAATTCGCGCGCTGCGTCGCGCACCAGATCGGGGTTTTCCACCGCTACAGTGCCAAGGATCACCCGGGCCAGCCCCTTGTCGATCCAGTTTTCGATGGTCTTCATGTCGCGGATGCCGCCGCCCAGCTGTGCGGGCACCTTGCATTGCTTGAGGATTTCCTCGACCGGGGCGGCGTTCACCGGCTCACCTGCAAAGGCACCGTTCAGATCGACGAGGTGCAGCCATTCGCAGCCCTTTTCGACGAACTCCAGCGCCTGGGCGGCGGGGTTGTCGTTGAACACTGTGGTCTTGTCCATGTCGCCATGCAGAAGGCGCACGGCCTGGCCGTCCTTGAGGTCAATGGCGGGATAAAGGATCATGTCGCTGGCCTTTGTCATCAATGGGCGCCGCCGGGCTGGCGGCAGGGTTTTGCCGGTTCTATGGCACGGTCGGCGCCGGGATTGCAACGCGACCCAAAGTCAAGCTTGCCTGAAAACCACATGCCGCGCCAAGGTGGGGCAAACAGGGAGGTTTTGAGATGAAGACAGTCACATTGGGTCTGGCGCTGGCGATGTCGCTGGCCACCGGCGCGCTGGCCGATCAGGTTGCTGGCAAATGGAAGACCGAGGAGGGCGATGAAGGCGGTTATTTGCACGTGGATATTGCGCCCTGCGGAGCCAGCATTTGCGGCACCATCGCCACCGCCTATGACGCAAATGGCGGCGTGTCGGCGGATTATGAGCATCTGGGCAAGAAGCTGATCTGGGATATGAAGGCCGATGGTGGCGGCAGCTATTCGGGGGGTAAGATCTGGGCGCCCGATGCGGACAAGACCTACAAGTCCAAGATGTCGCTGGACGGCAACCGCCTGACCGTCAAGGGGTGCGTCGCAGGCGGGCTGATCTGCCGAGGACAGACCTGGAACCGGGTCAACTGAGAAACGGGTGAAGTGATCTCCCGCCGCATGGACGCGCCGGGACGTGGATCATAGCAGCCCAAGCTGAACCGGGATCGGCACAAAACCACGGCGGACCTGCCGGTCCCGCACCGTTTCGAACAGATGCATCGCCTCGGCGTGCTGGTTGAAATAGGCGCGCCGTTCCTGACCTCCGGGGGCGGCGATCGGACCCAGGGCCTGTTCGACGCACCAGTCGCCAAACAGGGTCTGGCTTAGCCGCAGCACGCAATAGCGGTGGCGGCCTTCGATATGGTCGAATTTTTCCAGTCTGATCTGCAAAGGGGCGGGGCCTGAACGGGTTTCACACCGGTTCCATATGCCGCGAAGCGGGCGCCCTGTCCATCGCCGTGCCGTCACAATTGCCGTATGTTTGATTGCTGTGCGGCATCGGCTGGGGCCAGCCCCCGTAATGGGGAGCTGGCGGAGAGGTGGGAGTGATCAGAAGAGGAAATCATCCGCCGTGAGGTCATCCAGGCTGACGCCGTTCAGGATGATGACGTTTTGCCCATCATCGCCCATGTCGTAGATCACGCGGCTGCCCGTGTCGGTCGCGGCATCGACAAAGGCGTCGAGGCTGGTCGCCTCATCCGTGAGGGCGGAGAGGTCCAGCACGTCCTCACCAATGGTGAAGTCCCGGACCACGTCGCGGCCAAAGTTGCCTTTGAAGATAAAGGTATCCTCGCCGCTGCCACCGATCAGCTTGTCGCGGCCGCCGCCGCCGTTCAGCACGTCGTTATGCGCACCGCCTTTCAGCTTGTCCGCGTGGGCGCCGCCCAGCAGAGTATCCTCGCCTTTGCCGCCTTTCAGAACGTCACGGCCAAGACCGCCTTTCAGCTTGTCGGCCTGCGCACCGCCGAGCAGCGTGTCATGGCCCTTGGCGCCGATCAGAACGTCCTCGCCGCGATTGCCCTGCAGACGGTCATTGCCAAGGCCGCCTTTCAGACGGTCATCATTGCCGTAACCGCTAAAGCTGTCATCACCAGCGGAGCCGAAGAAGCGGATGTCTTGCGCTTTCAGCTGATCGATCAGCGGATCGAAATCCGCGTCCAGCATGCCGTAGATCAGCGCCGCCGAAGCATCGGCGCCATCGACAGCGGGGGCGAATTCGATGGAATAATCCAGCTGCTCCAGCGCGATGTCCTGGGTGCCGTTCGCTGCGTCGGTTGCGGTGGCGCCATAGCCCAGTTCAATTCCGCTGACCGTCCCGCTGAGCGTGTGGGTGCTCATGCTGTAAACAATGTCGTCGCGCAGGATATAGGCCTGTGCATCCGGGGTTGCGGTGTCGGTGATCTGTGCCTCGGCGCCGGCGTAATCGCCGCCCAGGCCGTTGGAGAAGACACCGCGCCCGGCGGATTCGAAATTGGCGCTGAAGTCTTCGATATAGGCGGTGAAGTCGGTAACCTGGCGGTTGCCGGTTGTGATGGTGATCGTCATGGCATCTCCTGTGCCGACCTTCCGCTGATCGCATGACAAGCGTCAGATGGGGCCGGGCGTGACCGTGTTCGCGTTGCAAAATTCAAATGATTTGCTGGGTCGGGGATGCGGCAGAGCTGCTGCATGGTGACTGGGCATTGGGCCACAGAGTCCGGTACCTGGCAGGGCTGTGCTACTCAGCCTGATAAAAATTGTCAAGAAAGGGCGGGTGGAAAACGCGGCGGGGCGTGAGGGGAGGCGCCTGGCGCAAACGCCGGTGCCGGACTGCGGGAGGGCAGCCCGGCGGGAACAACGCGCCAGATTGGAAGCTTCACCCGCGGCGCGTTGATCTCTGGGACCGGTCCGACTGCTCCGTCAGACCGGTCTATCAGGTAGGCCTATCAGGCAGGCCGATCAGACGGCGCCGGTGTATTCGCCGCGCGCCGGATAGTCGTTGGCGATGGCGAAATCGAGGGCTGATACCAGTTCCGAGAAATGCGGACGCACGAAGGGCATGGTCTGAACCGAGCCGTAGTAGAGGGTCTGCTCGGGGGTCACCATGAACAGGCCGGGTTCAGAGAACAGTGCGGGCTCTTCCAGACCGATCGAGGTGGTGCCACGCGAGGTCGAGATGTAGAGGCCCCATTCCTTTGCCACGTCCAGCGGCAGATCATAGGCAAAGCGCAGGGATTTGGCTTCGATCTTGTCGGCCATCGCCTGGGTGCGCTCTTCGCCGTCGGCGCTGATGGCGATGGTGGCAACGCCGCGCTCAGCGAAATCGGCGGTCTTCTTTTCCAGCTCTTTCAGGTAGTTGGCGCAGATCGGGCAGTGCAGGCCCCGGTAAAAACAGATGACGGTGCCGCGTTCGCTGTCTGCCTTGGACAGATCAAAGGTGCCGCCGCCCAGCAGCGGCAGGGACAGGTTCGGGGTTTTCTGGCGGGGGATCAGCATAGCAGGTCTCCGAGTATGAATGTTGCTGCCGCATAAGCGGCCGTGAGTGATGGTGGTGGCCTTGTGCAACGGATCAGTGCTTGAAAAATCCGAAAAATCTGACAAAAACACCGGAACTCTGCACGGGAGAGAGATAATGGACAGATTGTCGAGCCTGATGGCCCGGTTTCGCATGACGGTCGAGGTGGCAACGCCGGAGGCGGCAAACCTGCGTGTCTATACTGATCCGGACGGGGCTTTGGCGCGGCTGGTGTTCTTTGCCGGTGGGGCGGTGCCGCAGGCAGAAGACGGACCCAGCCTTGCGCTGCGGGTGGACTGGGCCGGGGAGCATAATCCGCTGGTGGCTGCATTGCCGGTGCGGGTCGAAGTGGCTTTGGCTGACGCGACAGGGCTGTGCGCGGTGCTCGATCTGATGCAGCAGGAGCTGGCCGTGCACCGCTGCGGCGCCGAGAGTATTCTGGCCAGCCTGGGGCAGGCGGCCATGGTGCGGCTGTTGCGGCACCTAATCGAGGTGGGCACGGCGGAGCCGGGCCTGTTGGCGGGGCTTTCTGATGCGCGGCTGGCCCGCGCCATCGTGGCGATGCATGACCATCCGGGCCGGGTCTGGACCACGCAAGATCTAGCGACCGAGGCGGGCCTGTCCCTGTCACGGTTTTCCGAGTTGTTTTCCCAGCAGGTCGGGGAAAGCCCGATGCATTATCTGCGGCGCTGGCGGCTGACACTGGCGCGGCAGGACATGCTGCGCGGTGATCGGGTCGAGGCGGTGGCCCGCCGCTATGCCTATGATTCCCCCGAAGGCTTCACCCGCGCCTTTCGTAAGGCTTATGGCTGCGCTCCGGTGTCTTTACGCAAAAGCGCAGCCTAAGCCGCAGCGGGAGCAGGGGCGGCGTCAGGGCGCCCAGGTCAGGAAATTGCCGATCATGCGCAGGCCGACGTGTTGGCTTTTCTCCGGGTGGAACTGCATGCCCAGCATGGTGCCCTTGCCGATGACGGCGGTAACATCGCCGCCATAGTCCACATGCGCCAGCCGCTCGGCCGGGTCCGCGACGCGGAAATGGTAGGAATGCACGAAGTAGCAGTGATCGCCCGATGAAATACCTGCAAACACCGGGTGGTCGTGGTCGATCACCAGATCGTTCCAGCCCATATGTGGCACCTTCAGGGCGGGATCCTCGGGGGTGATCTTCACCACATCGCCGCCCACCCAGTCCAGACCGGGGGTGTCTTCGTATTCGTGGCCGGTGGTGGCCATCAGCTGCATGCCGACGCAGATTCCAAGGAAAGGACGTCCCTTGTCCTCGACCGCGTGGACCATGGCATCATAGATGCCCTTGTGACCGCGCAGCTCGGCGGCGCAGGCGGGAAAGGCACCATCGCCGGGCAGCACCAGACGGTCTGCGCGGGCCACCACATCGGCGTCGGATGTGACCACAACCTCACCCGCGTCCATTTCGCGCGCCATGCGCTGAAAGGCTTTTTCGGCAGAGTGGAGATTGCCGCTTTCGTAATCGATGATCGCCGTCAGCATGGGGCCTGGTCCTTCCTGTCTTGCGTCTTTGAAGTGGCCGGAAACCGTCCCGGGGTCAAGAGGGCGCTACAGGCTCCAGCCGGTCCAGAAGGGCGATCACCTGCGTCAAAGGGCCGTCGTCGATGGGGGGGGGCGGGTTGCCGAACTCCCCGGCGAGGTAGAGCAGGGTAAACCCGTGGATCAGCGACCAGATCTGGGTTTCCACCACCAGTCGGTCTTGACCGGGCGCCACAAAGGGCGCGGCCACCGCGCGTAAGGTCAGATAGGCGTCGGCCTCTTCCTTGCCGCCGCCATGGACCAGACCCGCAAGTCCCTGATCGCCAAAGATCACCGCGAGGATGCCGGGATGATCCAGCCCAAATTGCAGATAGCCCCGGCACAGCGAGTGGACCCGCCCGTGGGGATCCTGTGCGCCGCTGTCGCAGGCGCTTTGCAGGTAGGATGAGAACAGACGGAAGCCTTCCTCGGCGATGGCTTGTTTCAACCCCGCCAGCCCGTCGAAATGATGCGCGGGCGCCGAGTGCGACACCCCGGCGCGTGCAGCGCATTTGCGCAAAGACAGCGCGCTGAGGCCACCTTCCTCCAGGAGATCGATGCCTGCCTTGATCAGAGCGGCCTTCAGGTCGCCGTGGTGGTGGCGGCTTTTCACGTCTTCTTTTGTCATGCGGCAGGTATCGCCCTTCATCTTGACGGCGTCAAGTTTGCCTGCCAGATGTTAACTTGACAGTGTAAAGTTTGAGTCGCCCAAGGGCGCAAGGAGGGATGAGATGTCGAGTGAAACCCGGACGATGGGCTATCCCAGATGGGTTATCATGACGATGTGGGTGTCTGCGGTGCTGATCGCGGTGGGATCTTACCGGTTCCTGATTGCCGATATCGCGCTGGTGATGCCCGCGATGCTGCATCACGCGTTGGAGCGGCCGTTGATGCTCTACCTGCACATCGGCCTTGCGCCGATCTCGCTGGCACTGCTGCCGGTGCAGTTTTCCACGAGGGTCTGGCAGCGGCGCCGTGGGCTGCACCGCTGGCTGGGGCGTCTATACGGCGTCGCGATCCTGCTGGCCGGGATCAGCGGCATCTGGCTGGCCTATACAACCGAGGAGGGACCGGTCGCCGCGGCGGGCCTGGGGGTGTTGTCGCTGCTCTGGCTGTGGGTGACGGGCACGGCGATCTGGCATGCGATGAACCGCCGAATTGCGCAGCACCGGGTCTGGATGATCCGCTCTGCCGCACTGACGTTGGCGGCTGTGACGCTACGGGTTTACCTGCCCGTCGGGGTCGCGACCGTGGGGTTTGAGGCCAGCTATCCGATCATCTGCTGGCTGGCCTGGGTGCCCAATCTGTTGCTCGCGGAATGGATCCTGCGCCGGGGCCGTGGCGCGCCGCTGGGCGCCACGGTCTGATTGCGGTCTGAAAAGACGTCAGAGCGCGCCCTTGGTCGACGGGATGGCGTCTGCCTTGCGCGGGTCGGTTTCGACCGCATCGCGCAGGGCGCGGGCCACGGCCTTGAACGCCGCTTCGGCGATGTGGTGGCTGTTGAACCCGTGGATCTGGTCGATATGCAGGGTGATGCCGCCATGGGTGCTGAGCGCCTGGAAAAACTCACGCACCAGTTCCGTATCGAATGTGCCGATCTTGGGCGTCGGCAGAGTTACGTTCCAGATCAGGAAGGGGCGCGCCGACAGGTCCAGCGCGCAGCGCACCTGGGCATCGTCCATAGGCAGGTGGCATTCGCCATAGCGGCGGATGCCTTTCTTGTCGCCAAGCGCGGCGACCAACGCCTGACCCAGCGCAATACCCGTATCCTCGACCGTGTGGTGATCGTCGATGTGGTAATCACCCTTGGCACGAATGGTCATGTCGATCAGCGAGTGCCGCGCCAGTTGGTCCAGCATGTGATCGAAAAAGCCGACACCGGTCTGGTTGTCATATGCCCCGGTACCATCGAGGTTGATCTCCACCGAAATCTCGGTCTCGGCGGTGGAGCGGGTGATCTGAGCGCTGCGCATCTGCGGGCCATCCTTCGTCAAACTGCCCCTTGGGCCATATGGCGCCCATGGGCTGGTGCTGCGCTTATAGGGTGCTGGGGCTGTCTCACTCAAGAGCGCGTAAGTCGAAACTCAGACCCTGTTGCAGCTGCATCTGTGGGATTGCGCCTGCCTGCGCGCCGTGCCAGCTTAGCGGCCAAATCGTTACTCAAGAAAACCCAATGAAGGGGCGCCCATGTCGACCTGCGTTTTCATCCAGATCCGCTGCAAACCCGGCACCACCTACAAGGTGGCCGAAGATATCGCCCTGCGCGAAATTCATTCCGAGCTCTACTCCACCAGCGGCGAATACGACCTGCTGATGAAGCTTTACATCCCCAAGGACGCGGATGTCGGGAAATACATCAACGACCACCTGCTGGTGATCCCGAATATCGAACGTTCGCTGACGACGATGACCTACAAGGTTTTCTGAGCCGTTCGCATTGCTGATGCAAAACGCCTGATCCCCTGCCGGAGATCAGGCGTTTTTCGTTCCTGCGCCGATGCGCCTGAAGCAGACTTAAATCAGAACAGGAAATCCGACCCGTCCAGATCGGAAATACTGGTATCCGCCAGGGTAATGCTGCCCGCGCGATAGGAAATCACGGCATCGTTGCCATTCTGGGTCAGCGTCAGATCAGAAAAATCATCAACGCTGCGGTGTTTGATGGCGATGAGGTCAGTCCCATCGCGCCAGTCCTCGATCGCATCATCGCCGATGTTGCGCCCCTTGAATTTGAAGGTGTCGGCGCCGCGGCCCCCCACCAGCATGTCATCGCCCTGATCGCCCTGTAAAAGGTCACGGCCGCCGCCGCCCTTGAGGGTATCATTGCCGCGCCCGCCCCAAAGCTTGTCACCGCCGCCCCGGCCCAGCATTTCGTCGTTACCATTGTAGCCTTTGACCTTGTCTCCGCGGGACCCCAGATCGAAGAAGTCATCGCCGGAAAAGACCTGCTTTAACAGTTTCACATTGTCCCGGTTGCGGTCTGTTTCAGACACGCGGAAGAAATCTGCTGCATCAATGTTGAGATTGGTGACCGTTGTGGTGAAATTGGTGCCGGTTTCGGTGACGCCCGCGATCAGCCCGGAAAACGGCGTCAGGATACTGTGGCCGTCGCGGGTGACAGTGGTGAATTGAAGGCCGGTGCCGTTGTAGACATCCGGTGATGGGTCCGGGATCGGGTCAAAGCCGGGAATGCCAAGGTCGGTATCGCGCACCAGGGTAAATCCGGTGGAGGACGCGTCCGTGACTTCGGCTTTCATGTCGAAATGATAACTGAACCAGCCGATGCCGCCTTTGGTCATCACATAGCGTTCTGTCCCTTCATACATCACTTCAACCATATGCATCTCTCCTGCACTTACTGATACCAAACCGGTTTCAGTTACAGGTCAAAGCGGCGCCGGGAGTAAGGGGAAAATTACAGCAGAAGAGACGCAGGTCGGCAGGGCCGAGATCGCGCCCCGGTCTTTGGGCAGTCCGGGGCGCGCGAGGGTGGGTTTAGCCGTCGATCAGCCCTTCGGCCTTCAGCGCCTCATAGGTGCTGTCCACCGCGGATTTGGCGCGTTTCAGCATTTCGTCCACTTCCGCCTTGGTGATGATCAGCGGCGGACAGAAGGCGAGCGCGTTGCCCGCAACGGCGCGCAGGATCAGCCCTTCGTCCTGGCAGGCCTTGACCGCGAGGGCGCCGCCCTTGCCGCCGGGCACGGTTGCGCCCGTGGTCTTGTTCGACACCAGTTCCAGCGCCGCGATCAGCCCCTTGCCGCGGACCTCGCCCACCAGAGGGTGATCAGTGAAGATTTCGCGAAGCTGCGCCTGCATGTAATCGCCGACCTCGGCCGCATGATCAAACAGGTTGTCACGCTCATAGATTTCCAGCGTTTTGAGGGCGGCGGCGCAGGCGGCAGGGTGGCCGGAATAGGTGTAGCCGTGGCCAAAGACGCCGACCTCGTTCGAGGGCGCAACCATTTCCTTGTACATCCAGCCGGGGATCACGGAGGCGGAGATCGGGAAATAGGCCGAGGAGAGCTGTTTGGCGAAGGTCATCAGGTCGGGTTTGATGCCCATGGTGGTGCAGCCGAAATCGGCGCCGGTGCGGCCAAAGCCGGTGATGACTTCATCCGCCCAGACCAGGATGCCATATTTGCGCAGAACCGCCTGCAGTTTTTCGTAATAGCCTTCGGGCGGCACGATCACGCCAGAGGCGCCGGTGATCGGCTCCATGATCATGGCGGCGATGGTGTCGGGATCCTCGGCAAGGATCTGCTGCTCCAGATTGTCGATGATACGGTCGACAAATTGTGCTTCGGTCTCGTTCCCCTTGCGGCCCGTGTAGTAATGCGGTGCGTCCGAGCGCAGGATGTGCAGAGCCTCAACGGGCGCGTCGAAATGCGCCAGGTTTGCGGGCAGGGAGGTCAGCGATCCGGCGGCGACGGTCACACCATGATAGCCACGCTCGCGGGTGATAATCTTGCGTTTTTCCGGTTTGCCAATGGCATTGAAGTAGTAACGCAGCATCTTGTAATGGGTGTCGTTGGCATCCGATCCGGAGTTGCCGAAGAAGAAATAGGCATCCTCGATTGGCACCATGGTCTTCAGTTTTTCCGCCAGTTCCTGGATCGGCGCGTGGGTCTTGCCGCCGAAGGTGTGGGAAAAGGACAGTTTGGTCAGCTGCTCGGTGATCGCCTCGATCAGCTCGGTGTTGCCATAGCCCAGCGAGGTGCACCACAGACCTGCCAGACCTTCGATATATTCCTTGCCGTCGGTGTCGTAGACATAAATCCCCTGGGCGTGGTCAATGCACATCTGCTCGGTCGCGGTCAGGTTGGTGGTGGGATAGATGACAGGTGCCATGACTGAACTCCTTTGAAGAAAAACGCGCGGGGCGGGCTGGAACGGCGGACTGCACGGGGCAGGGATGCGGCAAGCATTGGCGCGTTTTACAGGTGGCGTCAAAAGGAATTTGATCAAAAGGTGGCAGCGGGGGGATTGGCCTATGAGATAGGAGGAGGGAGGAAGGGGCCAAAAACACAAAAACCGCCCTGAAGGGCGGCCTCTTGTGTCCAAATGGAGCGGGCGAGGCGATTCGAACGCCCGACCCTAACCTTGGCAAGGTTATGCTCTACCCCTGAGCTACGCCCGCGCTGCCATTCGGTGAGCGGTGTTTAGGAAATCATGCGGGGGGCTGCAAGGGAAAAATGCCGCCTCTGCGGGGATTTCTATGACTGGTCGAATGCGGGAAAGCGGAAAACAAAAAGCCGCCCCGGAGGGCGGCTGTTTTGATCCGAATGGAGCGGGCGAGGCGATTCGAACGCCCGACCCTAACCTTGGCAAGGTTATGCTCTACCCCTGAGCTACGCCCGCGCTACCATTCGATGAGCGGGTATTTAGGAGCTTCACGGAGACTGTGCAAGAGGAAAATTATGCCCGCTGGTACAGAAAAGCAGAGCCGCCCGATGGATGGGAAAGAGGCAATTACGCCCTGGGCAGATCGAACCCGGCCTGCAGCGCCATGCGCCGATGCTGCTCTGTTTCAGGCTGGCAAGAGACAAAGGCGCTGGCGGGGCAGGCAGGCAGGTCCAGCGCGCGGATCAGCTGGCCATCGTATTGTCCCGACAACAGCAGGATCCCCTCGCGCTCCAGAATGTCGCGGGTGCCGCGTCCTTTGTCCGAGCGTATCCGGCGCATGAAGTCCTTTTGCTGGGCCACTGCCTCGACCACGTCGCGGTCGACCGGGCGGCCCTGAACAAGCCGGAACAGCCGCGCCATGCGTTCGTTGCCGGTGGCGCCGGAGAAGATCCGGGTGACGGTCTCCTCGGGCAGGCTGCGCCAGAAATTCGCTGGGTAGGGATGATCCCTCAGCAGCCACAGGATATGGCCGAACCCCATGGCCGAGACAGAGCGTTTGGCGTCCTTGTTCTGCCCGGCAGTAAGGTAGTCGGGCCGCGCCAGGATCAGGCCAAGGTAACAGCGCGCGCGCGCCTCGTCCGCGGCCACCAGCAGGCAGACCTGATCCAGCGCTTCGGTCGGGATCATCCAATTGCTGCCCATGGTGTTCTTGATATCCATGTCGCGGCCCAGAACCTCGGTATCCAGGCGGCCCCGGGGCAGCCGCAAGAGAGCGCGAAGCTCGATCTCGACGCGGGTGCCGATATAGGTCTTTTCGGTCTTTTCCAGTTCCTCATAGGCGCGGCGCCCGGTTTTCGGCGTCATGATCACATCGTCGATGCAGGTGCGCAGCATGGCTGGAAACCGGCTCGCCAGTTCCATCGCACCACCTGCGCGGGCGGTGATCTCGCCTGCGATCTCGGTCAGGAGGTCATAATCCGGGTGTCCGGGCAAAATCAGGCTGTCGGGAAGGGTCTGTTTCATCCTGGGCTCCGCCCGGCCGCCGGACCCAGCTCTTGGCCCAGATTGGGCAAGGCGGCTTTAGGCCCGCACGGCATGAAGATTCGGCTTGGCAATCGCGGCGCGCAACTGGCGGGCCACCGCTTCGGCCACCGGCGGCGGGAAGGCATTGCCGACCTGACGGTAGGCGTTGGTCTTGGCGCCGGTGAAATGCCAGGCGTCGGGAAAGCCCTGGATGCGCGCCACCATCCGAACGGTCAGGCGGGGCATATCGTTGTGAAAGGGATCGGGCGCCTCATTGGCGATGGTGCGCCCCTCGACACCAAGCGCGGCCCAGGCGCGGCGTGCGCGGGTGGGGCCCAGATCCGGTCCGCCGTGCTTCTTGGAGCCGCCAACGATGGTAGGGGCGATTTCATCGGCCTTGGCGGCCCAGTCTTCGGCGCCGCGCCAGCCACGTTCCTGCATCAGGTCCAGCAGGGTGGCGCCAACCGTGGGCGGGTTGTGCGGCAGCGGATCGGGCCAGTTGAACTGCCCGGCGAATTCCTTGCGCAGGGCCACGATGGCAACGCGCGGGCGCAGCTGCGGCACGCCAAAGTCCGAGGCGTTCAGTAACCGCCAATCAGTTTCATAGCCCAGTTTCGACAGCTGGCCTTTGAGCTTTTCGCGGTAGTCATGAAACACCGCGTCCAGAAACCCGCGGACGTTTTCGATCATCACCGCACGGGGGCGGGTGGCATCGACGATATCGATGGCATCGTCAAAGAGGTTGCGCTCGTCCTGCTCGCCCAGCTGTTTGCCAGCGACGGAAAACGGCGGGCAGGGCAGGCCGCCGGCCAGCAGGTCGATGCCCTTGTAATCACTGGCTTCTTCCTTGAACCGGCGCACGTCCTCTTCCAGCACGTTCCATGTGGGGCGGTTGTGGCGCAGGGTGGCGCAGCAGTGTTTGTCGATCTCGACGAGCGCGGTGTGATCAAAGCCCGCACGCTCCAGCCCAAGGGCCTGGCCGCCTGCACCTGCGCATAGTTCAACCGATGTCAGCATCCTGCCTGTCAGCCCCGTTTGTCGTTCTTGCTCTGTTCCTTGCGCAGAAGTGGTAGCCGCAAAGGCGATTCCGCGCAAGTCTCTCGCGGCGTCTTCCCCTGCGGCGACAGGAGCTGGCAAGGAACAAAAACACCAGGATCCGAAAACACGAAAGGCCGCCAGGGCGGCGGCCTTTTAGTGGTCCAAATGGAGCGGGCGAGGCGATTCGAACGCCCGACCCTAACCTTGGCAAGGTTATGCTCTACCCCTGAGCTACGCCCGC
>NZ_JAXGFS010000051.1:0-211 GCF_041008745.1 Pseudophaeobacter sp. 1A09344 | reverse complement strand
CTAATCCTGATGAAAGTCTCTGTTTGTGTGCTTGGTTTCAAAAGAAACCGAAGCCGTACAAACAGTGAAGCTGACACCTTATCATCGCTCTACCGCTTCGCTACTTGAGAGCAGCATCATCGGCTTTGCTAAAGGCGCGATATACAGACGTTGATCCATCGAAATGAACCAAACCGCCCACATATCTCTTCAGTTATCTATCAATGTCAAA
>NZ_JAXGFS010000050.1:0-230 GCF_041008745.1 Pseudophaeobacter sp. 1A09344 | reverse complement strand
CGGTCTTCTTGCCCATCTCATTCGCAGCCCGCATCACGCGGATCGCTATCTCGCCGCGGTTGGCGATCAGAATTTTCGAAAAGCGCTGCATGTGTGGCCTCCCTCAGAAAAGTTGGTCGCCCGCCCTTGCAATCGGGGCATGGGCGGGCAGAACAGGGCTTTTAGCCCAGTTTTTCGGTGAGTTCGGGGACGGCCTGGAACAGGTCTGCCACGAGGCCGTAATCGGCAAC
>NZ_JAXGFS010000049.1:0-233 GCF_041008745.1 Pseudophaeobacter sp. 1A09344 | reverse complement strand
ATGATCCATCCCTGCGCGGCGCGCTGAAAGCCGCCGGTTTCCTGACCCGCGACAGTCGCGTTGTGGAACGCAAGAAATACGGCAAGGCCAAGGCCCGCAAGAGCTTCCAGTTCTCCAAGCGTTAAGTTTGGCGATATGGTTTTGGAAAGGGCGCCCCAGCGGGGCGCCCTTTTTGTGTTTGGTATTGCTGGAGAGTTATGGCATCCCACAAATGGTAATGAATCCATCAGTAT
>NZ_JAXGFS010000004.1:0-427912 GCF_041008745.1 Pseudophaeobacter sp. 1A09344 | reverse complement strand
GCTCTTCCGCATCGTTTGTCTCCTCGTTTGGAGAACAGGCTAACTTCAAACCGCGGACTTTTCAGGGGAGCAGGTCACTCGAACGTTCGCTTTTAGGGGGTAAGGATCGTTTCGTTGGACCCTACCAACTTGTTCACCAGTCTACGCGGCGTATAGTGCAGATATGGAAAATGAAGCCCCAAAGAAACAAAAGACGTCGGTCCGAAAACGAGCCGATGAAATCAAAGAGTTTCGATGCAAGAACTTGATTGCGGTCATTGAAGATCCCGTGGACATCAAGAATATCGGAACGGTCATCCGAAACGTCAACGCGCTCGGTGTAGAAAAGGCCTACGTTGTTGATCCACGCAAAGCGCTGCCAAACGATTGGCAGGCTATGCGGGAAAGAAAATCCTTGTCGTCAACTTCCGTGTCTGCGGTGAAATGGACATTCGTTAAACGGTTCGACAGCACCGAAGAGTGCATGGACCATCTCGAACACAAGGGCTTTGTGTCCGTGGTTACGTCTCCGCATGTTAAGGGGAAATCTAACGTCTACCTCCATGATGGTGACTTCACCAAACACACGAAACTTGCTGTTTGGTTCGGGAACGAAAAACGCGGGATTAGTGAAACTGCAGTCAGCCGTAGCGAAATGTGCGTCGCAGTACCCATGTTCGGCATGATCGAAAGCCTGAACCTTGGCACATGTTCGGGAATCGTTCTCTACGAGGTGACTAAACAGCGACGTGAGTATCAAAGCCAATACAGACGCGCTCGGCATAAGGGCAAGCGAACGAGACCGCTTCCAACCGTTATACCGCGTGAGCAAGAATAACGGCATCCGTTTGACCGGACGCAGCAGAAAAGCTGCCAATCGTGCAGACAGCAGCATCCGATACTCCGGCCTCTATGTGCTCATTGAGGTCCGAGTTCCAGCGCCATCTACGCGCGCCGCGAACTGCACAGGGCGCCCAATGCGGCGCCCTTTTTCTCGACGGCCCGCAAGCTACGCCCTTGTCATCTAATTTTTGACCTGCCGCATTCCTGGCCTAGCTAAGACATCTAGGTATCGTTGGAGGTCGCCAATGTTCAGGTTTGCAAGTTTTGTGTTTTCGCTGGTGCTTCTGGCGCTGCCTGCGGGGGCAGAGGACAGGGACCGGATCACTGGCGTGATCGGGGCCCAGATCGAGGCGTTTCGCGATGATGACGTCACGCGGGCTTTCGGTTTTGCCTCCCCCCGCATCCGCAGCCTGTTTGGCACGCCCGAACGCTTTGGCGAGATGGTCGAGCGCGGCTATCCCATGGTTCTGCGCCCAAACCAGGTCCGCTATCTGGAGCTGCGAGAGGTCGCCGGTAACCTCTGGCAACGGGTGCTGATCACAGATCAGGACGCGCGGCTGCACCTGCTGGATTATCAGGTTGTCGGGGAAGGCAGCGATTGGAAAATCAACGCCGTGCAAATCCTGAAAGTGCCACAAGGCAATGCCTGAAGGCATGAGGCCCGGTGCAGGAGCAGCGCGCGCCTGTCTGACGCCGGATTAAGCCGGACATTCTAAACCCTTTCTGATCTGCGCTGCTGGCGCGTCGTGGCATAGGAAAGGGTTTCCCATGAACAAGGTGATCACCGATGGGCTGCAACTGACGCCTTTACCGTTCGAGGAAGGGCTGGATCAGTGGTCCAGCGGCGATGGCACGCCGGGCTCGGATACTTATGACGGGGTGGTGAACGCGGCCTATGTGGCGGCGGATGCGGATTTTGGCGGCTGCCTTGAGCTACAAAAGCTCGACAGCACGCAAAAGCTGCGTTTCATGGGAAAGACGCCGATCTTGCCGGGGTGTTACCTGCAGGTCCGCGCCCGTATCAAGGCGATCAGCGGCGCGCTTCCGACGGTGCGGGTCGCGGGCTGGGCCGGGCAGGCCAATAACAGCCACCTGTCCGGGGTGGTCGAAACCGGCACCAGCACGACGCTGACCTCGTATGGGCAGGTGGTGGAGATCACGGCCATCGTCGGGACTGGCAGTCGCAGTGGGGTGGATATGCCCTGGGGCCTTGCGGCCGACCACGGGCATTTCGGACTGGACCTGATTGGCCCCAATGGCGGCGTTGTGCGGATCGACGATATCGAGATCACCGATATCACAAGCGCCTTTCTGCGTGATATGATCAGCCTTGTGGATGTGACGGATTTCGGCGCCATCGGGGACGGGGTTCAGGACAACACAGCCGCCTTTGAAGCCGCCGATGCTGCCGCCGACGGGCGCCGGGTTCTGGTGCCGGAAGGGGAATTCTATCTGGCCGAAACGGTGTCGATGTACAATGAGATGGTGTTCGAAGGCACGCTCTCCATGCCGACAGACAAAATGTTGCTCATGCGGCGCAATTTCGATTTTCCCGCCTATGCCGCTGCCTTTGGTGACGAAGAGCTTGCCTTCAAGAAGGCATTTCAGGCGCTGCTCAACAACGTGGATCATGAATCGCTGGATCTGCGGGGGCGCATGATCACCGTGACAAAACCGATCGACATGCAGGCGGCGGTGCCGAACCGCAGCTCTTATGCCACCCGCCGGGTGATCCGCAACGGTCAGTTTTCCGCCGTGGGCGGCGCGGCCTGGGATACCGAAACCGTGAGCTCTCAGGCGACCTACGACAGCGGCGATCCGCGCAAGCTGCGCAACGTGGCCAATATCGCCAATATCGCCATTGGCGCATTGGTCGAAGGCAGCGGGGTGGGGCGGGAAATCTACGTGCGGGCCAAGAACACCGGCGCGGGTGAGCTGACGCTGAACGCGCCGCTTTATGACGCGGTGGGCACGCAGAATTTCACCTTCAAGGACTTCAAGTATCTGCTGGATTTCTCCGGCTTCAGCCAACTCAGCAAATTTGGCATGACCGAGGTCGAGGTGCAGTGCAATTCCCATTGCAGCGCCCTGCGCCTGCCGTCGGCGGGCACCGTCTTCAGTCTCGATCATTGCTTCATCTCCAGGCCCAAGGATCGCGGGATCACCTCGATCGGGTCGGGCTGTCAGGGCATACTGGTCGACAATTGCCAGTTCCTGTCCGCCGAAGAGCCGCTTGATGTGCCGGACCGGAGCAGCGTGGCCATCAACGTCAACGCCAATGATGCCAAGCTGCGCAACAACCGTGCCAGCAAATTCCGCCATTTTGCGCTGTTGGCCGGGGCGAATAATACGGTCACCGGCAACCATTTCTTTCAGGGTGACAGTATCGCCAATGGCGTGCGCACCGCCGGGCTGGTGCTGACGAATACCTATTGTTCGACGACCGTGTCCGACAATTACATCGACAATTGTTTTGTCGAATGGACGAACGAACAGGACCCGACGCCGGATTTCAGTTCAGGCTTTTCCTTCAGCGCCCTGTCGATCACTGACAATGTGTTTCTGTCTGGTGAGGTCGCGCCCTGGTTCAGCTATATCGTGGTCAAACCCTATGGCACCGGGCATTTCCTGAACGGTGTCACGGTCTCGGGCAACAAGTTCCGGTCGATCAATGGTTTCATAGACCGGGCTGAACGGGTGGATACCAGTTTCTCCGGGCTGGATTTCAGCCGCAGCAAGATGGTCTTTTTCGAAGGCAATACCTTTCACGGGATCACCTCTCCCGCCGCCAGTCCTCTGCGGCTGGAATACACCCAAGGCAGCGCTGCCACGACCTGGACCATCGACACGGATGGGCAGCTGCCGTTTGAAGGCCACGCGCGCAAGGTGGATGCGATTACCGCTCTGGGGCCGATCAGCACCTCTGGTGGCAGCAAACGCTATGCCATGCCCTATGCCGAGGTCGAGCAGGGTAGCGGTAAGGACCGGGTCAAGCTGAACTGGCAGGACGCGGTCAAGGGAGAGGTGCAGGTGATCGTGCGGGTGGACCGCTAGCGCGCCACTCAGGCGGGGGCCGTAAGATCATCTGGGGTTAGGACAAAGGCCTTGCCAAAGCCGCCGTTCAGATGTCCTGCTGTCACGTCCAGCCGGACAAAGGCAAAATCGCCAAACCCGATGTAGAGCTTCGCCTTGGGGTGGTCCTGCAGGTAATGCGCGGCCAGGCGGGCGTGTTCTTCGCCGGTATTGGGGATGAACTGCGCATGACCCTGCAGGCTGAGCCGGGGATGCGTCAGGGGATCACCCTTGTCACCCGGCTCCCCGACGAGAAAGGAACAGGCCGCGTTGTTCTGCAAAGCACGCGTGTGGGCGGAGAGGGCCGAGATCAGGCTGATCGGATGCCCTTCTGGCGACAGGCCAAAGGCGACACGCGTGACCAGCGGTGTGCCATCCTCGGTAATGACTCCCAGGGCGGCGAAACGTGCCTTCTCCATCAGTGACCGGGCAAGGCTGCGGGCGTCGTCATCGGTGGGGCGGATTGGATCTGTCATCGGATTGTTGTCCTGAGCCTGTTTCAGAACCTATGCCACAGGGATATTTTCAGGCCAAGGCTCTGCCTGTCGGCCTGTTTGTGCTCCAGCCCCACAACCAGTTCCTGACCGGGTGCCGTCCGGTATCGCAGACTTGGGGTGATGGCATAGGTCAATGGCGCCCCGACGCTGCGGGAGGTTTCGATCTGCAGCATTGGCGACAGGGCCGATCGGGTGTTGAGGCCAAAGGTGGCATCAAGTTTCCAGATCGGATCGGGGAGGCTGGCCCGGTATTCGTAACTGGCATCCAGCGAAATCCAGCCGCTGGCGCGGGCGGTCGTGAAATCATGCCCGAAGGACAGGGTGGCGCGGGACATGGGACTCCAATAGCCACGCTGGTGACTGCCGCCACCTGCGACTGTCAGCGCCAGCCGGGGCCGGGTTTCCCCGGTGGTCAGCGGGATCCGGGCAAACAGCAGGGCGTGGCCCGTTTGCCGGTCGTTCTGGTTCAGATCCACCCCAAGGGTCAGCCACGGCGACCAGCCGTATTCCCCGAAATACCCCAGCTCATGGCGCAGAGTGCCATCCTCGGTCTGCCGCAGGGTGGCGCTGGTGGCAACAAAACCCTGGCCCGTCTGACGCAGCCAAGCCCCGGCCAGCGCGGGCGGCGCCAGAAGCAGGCTGAACAGGCAGGAGAGGATCCAGATCCGCAATTGAAACTCCCCTGGGTTGCTTTGTTGATTTGGAATCAACCTTTGTATGTTTTTGCCACAAACTCAAGTTGCACGCGGAAAACAGTCTTGTTTGCGGCAAAATCGTCGTAGGGTGGAGGTGTTCAGGGCCAATCACGGGAGGAAACGATGCCGACAATTTCCAAAACGGCCGATATTCAGACGGTCATCACCACTTTTGAAATGACACCGGGAACCTGTCAGGATCTGCTGGATGCGCTGACAGACGCCTATGACAATTTCATTTCCCGGCAGCCAGGGTTCATTGCGGCGGGGCTGCACGTGAATGATGCGCAAACCCGGATCGCAAACTATTCCCAGTGGAAACGGCGCGAGGATTTCATGGCGATGCTGCGCTCGGAGGAAATGCGTGAACGCAACCGCCAGATCAGCGCCCTGTGCCGCAGTTTCGAACCGGTGATGTACGAAGTTGCCGCCACCTTTGACTGAGATCTGCAAATAGACTGATATGGATCAAGGCCTTGGGGGCACGCGCCGGGCATGTTGTCCCCAAGCCCGAATGACTGGAGGACCCAATGTATCACAATATTCTTGTACCGATTTCCTTTGACCCTGACCGCGATGTATCCGCACCTTTGAAACTGGCGCGCCTCTTGGCGACGCCTGAGGCGAAGATCACCCTGCTGCATGTGGTGGAACAGATCCCGTCCTACGCGATCACCTATATGCCGGCCGATTACATGGCCGAGGCCCGCGCTGCGCTGGAAAGCGAGCTGTCGGCACTGGCGGATACCCTGCCCAATGCCAAAGGTCTGGTCATTGAAGGGCATTCGGGGCGGTCGATCCTCGATTGGGCCGAGCAGAACAACCCCGATCTGATCATCATCGCGTCACACCGTCCGGGCATGCAGGATCTGCTCTTGGGCTCGACCGCAGCGCAGGTGGTGCGGCACGCCGGTTGCGCCGTCCATGTGGTACGCTGAGGTGATCTGAAACGGTATTCCTGAACTTTCAGAAGCGAGAACGGGGGCGCGTGTATCGTGCCTCCGATCTGTTTTGATCCGATGCCTAACCGGACCGACAGGTCTGATCATCCAGCCAGCCCGACCAAACGGTGCAAAGCCACGGCGGCCAGCCGCACGGCTGTGCTGCCCGGCTGTACGCCCTTCAACAGAGCGGAGCGGAGCAGCGCCTTGTTGGAATTCAGCGCATCGGCAATGCGGGAATAATAGACCTGTTTTTCCTCTGGCGCCCGCAGCAGGATGGTTTCGGCTTGCTGGATCGCCTTCCGCGTCTGTTGTTTCATCCTCGGCAGGGCAGAGGGTTTGACCGGAGTGTATACCTCAAACCCACGACGTTTGGGTTTCGTACCCGGATCGCGGTTCTTGGCAATCGCAGCGCTAAGGGTGTTCTCGACAAGGTCCAGCGCCTTCTGCGCTTCGGAATAGGCCGTGTTGCCGCGCAGTTTGTCGCCAGACCGTTTGTAAACCAGCCGGTAGCAATCGTAGCGGTAGACCCATTCGACATTTTCGCAGCGGCTGAAGCCCCGCGATAGGGTATTGGCGACGCTTTTGCTTGTTGCGGCGGACAGGCCGACAGAGGACCCGCTGCCTCCGTAACCTGCATCGCCGCCAGCGTGAAGTGCTCCTGCGGAGATCACAAACAGGCCAAGGATGGCAACGCGAAAAATACTCATAAACAAAACTCCTGTGTACCAATGTCAGGCTAGCACAGAATGATGATCAGGCAAGGAGGCAAACCGGGGCAGGAGGCGTCTTGCAATCCCCTGCACAGGATCTGAACAGGCTCAGATCACTTCCATTTTCGTTTCACATTGCCGCCGCGTTGTCCTGGCTTGCCCGCCGTGGACCTGCCACGGGTTTTCACCGCAGCCTCAGCAGCCGCATCGACGGCGGACTGGCGGGCCAGCGGATCGTCTGAGACCGCCAGATCCACGGCCTCCAGCCGTTTGACCTCGTCCCGCAGGCGGGCGGCTTCTTCGAACTCGAGGTTCTCGGCGGCCTTGCGCATCTGCTCCCGCAGCCCGTTGAGGTGGGCTTCGAGATTGGCGCCATGCATCGGCTTGTCGATATTGGCGGTGACGCGGTTCATGTCCACATCGCCCTGGTAGAGACCCGCCATGACGTCCTCGACGTTCTTCTTGACGGTTTCCGGCGTGATGCCGTGTTCCTCGTTATAGGCGATCTGCTTGGCCCGGCGGCGGTCGGTTTCTCCGATGGCCCGCTCCATCGAGCCGGTGATCCGGTCGGCATACATGATGACACGGCCATCGGCGTTCCGCGCCGCGCGACCGATGGTCTGGATCAGCGAGGTTTCAGAACGCAGGAAGCCTTCCTTATCGGCATCCAGGATGGCCACCAGCCCGCATTCGGGAATATCAAGGCCCTCCCGCAAGAGGTTGATGCCCACCAGAACATCAAAGGCGCCAAGCCGCAGATCGCGCAGGATTTCGATTCGCTCCAGCGTGTCGATGTCGCTGTGCATGTAGCGCACCTTGATACCCTGCTCGTGCAGGTATTCGGTCAGATCCTCGGCCATGCGTTTGGTCAGCACGGTACAAAGCGTGCGGAAGCCATCGGCAGAGACCTTACGGATCTCGTCCAGCAGGTCGTCCACCTGCATGTCGACGGGGCGGATTTCGACCATTGGGTCCAACAGACCCGTGGGTCGGATCACCTGTTCGGCAAAAACGCCGCCAGCCTGTTCCAGTTCCCACGCGGCGGGGGTGGCCGAGACAAAGACCGACTGCGGCCGCATTGCATCCCATTCCTCAAACTTCAGCGGGCGGTTGTCCATGCAGGAAGGCAGCCGGAAGCCGTGTTCGGCCAGGGTGAACTTGCGCCGGTGGTCGCCCTTGTACATGGCGCCGATCTGCGGCACCGAGACGTGGCTTTCGTCAGCAAAGACAATGGCGTTGTCAGGGATGAATTCAAACAGGGTAGGGGGCGGCTCGCCGGGCGCGCGGCCCGTCAGATAGCGCGAGTAATTCTCGATCCCGTTGCAGTGGCCGGTGGCCTCCAGCATTTCAATGTCGAAATTGGTGCGTTGCTCCAGCCGCTGCGCCTCCAGAAGCTTGCCGTCTCCAACCAGCTGATCCAGCCGCATCCGGAGCTCTTTCTTGATCTCGATAACCGCCTGGTTCAGCGTCGGTTTCGGCGTCACATAGTGGGAGTTCGCATAGACCCGGATCTGTTCGAAACTGCCGGTGCGCTCCCCGGTCAGCGGATCGAACTCGGTGATCGCCTCCAGTTCCTCGCCAAAGAACGACAGTTTCCACGCGCGGTCTTCAAGGTGTGCCGGGAAAACCTCAAGCGTGTCTCCCCGCACCCGGAACGAGCCGCGCTGGAACGCCTGATCGTTGCGCTTGTACTGCTGGGCCACCAGATCGGCCATCACCTGCCGCTGGTCGTACATCTCACCGACCTTCAGATCCTGGGTCATTGCCGAATAGGTCTCGACGCTGCCGATACCGTAGATACAGGAGACCGAGGCGATGATGATCACGTCATCGCGTTCCAGAAGCGCCCGCGTGGCCGAGTGGCGCATCCGGTCGATCTGTTCGTTGATCTGGCTTTCCTTCTCGATATAGGTGTCGCTGCGCGGCACATAGGCCTCGGGCTGGTAGTAGTCGTAGAAGGATACGAAATACTCGACCGAGTTTTCTGGGAAGAACCCCTTGAATTCACCGTACAATTGCGCCGCCAGCGTCTTGTTCGGGGCCAGAATGATGGCCGGGCGCTGGGTTTTCTCGATCACCTTGGCCATGGTGAAGGTCTTGCCTGTACCAGTGGCGCCCAAGAGCACCTGATTGCGCTCGCCTTCGTTGACGCCGGCGCTCAGCTCCGCAATTGCGGTGGGCTGATCCCCGGCCGGGCTGAACTCCGTGTTCATCACAAAGCTCTTGCCACCTTCCAGCTTGGGGCGCTGGACGGCCTCGCGTTCGGTCATCATCGGCAGCGATTTGTCGGAATGGGCGTAGGGCATTGGCGCTCCTCAGTCTGGCGGCCATACACTTGATCTCTTTTTGTTCCAGATCAAGGGGGCAGGGGCAAGTCCTGGGCAAGTTCCCGAAAAATTGCACGGCACTGCGACGGAGCTTGCGGCCTGCTGCGTTGCAGAAAGAGTGGCGTAAAACGATCCGGGGACAAAACCATGCGGAAGCTTATTTTCTGGAGTCATTTGACGGTCGGCCTGATGGTTGCCCTTGTGGTGCTGATGCTGTCACTGACGGGGCTGTTGCTAACCTATGAGGCGCAGATCACCCGTTGGGCGCAGACACCCGCCGTGTCCGAAGTGGGCACAGAGAGGCTGTCTGCGGATGAACTGGCAGGCATCGCCCCGATTGAAACAGGGGGGCGGGCGACAGCGCTTCGTTTTGCAAAAGATCCGGATGCCCCCGTGGCCGTGCAGGTCGGGCGAAATTCCACACTGTTTCTCGATCCATTCACCGGCGATTTACTGCCGGAACAGGGTGCGGGAGTCGCTGCATTCTTTTCCACGGTTGAACATCTGCACCGCTGGTTTTCGCTCTCTGGCGATGGGCGCGATCTGGGCAGGGCGGTGACAGGGGCCGCGAACCTTGGCTTTCTGTTCATTCTGGCAAGCGGCCTCTACCTTTGGTGGCCCCGGGCGTGGAAATGGCGGATTGTCCGCATGAACCTGTGGTTTCGCAAAGGCCTGCCCAGCAGCAAGGCCCGCGATTACAACTGGCACCATGTCTTCGGCTTCTGGGCGCTTGTGCCCCTGCTGGCGATTGTGGTGTCAGGCGTGGTGATCTCCTACCCCTGGGCCAGCGATCTTGTGTTCCGCCTTTATGGCGAAGAACCGGTGCAACTGCGTCGGCGGGCAGGGGCCGGGCAGGGCGCGTCGGACGCCGTGGCCGAGGTTTCAGGTCTCGATCTGGCGCTGTTGCAGGCCAGCGCGAATATTCCGGACTGGCAGCGGATGGAAGTTGCGCTGCCGGTTGCAGAAAAAATCCGCATCACCGTCGACAGCGGCACCGGCCGCCAGCCGACGAAACAGGTAACGCTGACCATGGATGCCCGGGATGGGGCGGTATTGGATCGCAGTGACTTCTCTGACCGCAGCGCGGGTCAGCAGGCGCGGATATTCCTGCGGTTCCTGCATACCGGAGAGGTTTTTGGCCTATTGGGGCAGACTTTGGCGGGGTTGGCGGCCGCATTTGCTCTGGTGATGACCTATACCGGCGCGGCGCTCAGCTATCGCCGCCTGATCCAACCGCTGTTGCGGCGCAGGCGCAGCAGGCAGACGGGTTAGCATTGTCGCAATACTAAGGATAAATCGATCTTGCCGCAGCGCGCGTATCATCGCATATAGGCAGCATCGGATGAGTAGGAGACTGCAATGCAAGCGCGTATTTACCGGCCAGCGAGAAACGCCATGACCTCGGGCATGGCCAAGACGCGGAAATGGGTTCTGGAGTTTGCACCCGCAAGCGCCCGCGAGGTTGATCCTCTGATGGGCTGGACTTCCTCTGCCGATACCCAAAGCCAGGTCCGCCTGCGCTTTGACAGCAAGGAAGAGGCGCTGGAATACGCCAAGGATCACGGCATCACCGCCGAGGTGGTCGAACCGAAGACCCGCAAGACCAACATCCGCCCCGGCGGCTATGGCGATAACTTCGCCACCAACCGCCGCGGTCCCTGGACCCACTGAACCTGTAAATCGGGGCAAGGTTGTCGCGGAATCGGGGCAAAGATTTCGCGGAGCCTCAGATTTAGATATTGG
Source organism: Pseudophaeobacter sp. 1A09344 (assembly GCF_041008745.1). Classification (NCBI taxonomy): domain Bacteria; kingdom Pseudomonadati; phylum Pseudomonadota; class Alphaproteobacteria; order Rhodobacterales; family Roseobacteraceae; genus Pseudophaeobacter; species Pseudophaeobacter sp. 1A09344. Next base: position 417,102 of record NZ_JAXGFS010000004.1, on the reverse strand, counting down.
TGAGCGCGGCGCACAGCATGTTGATGCTTGTCGCATCGCCGCCGGAATCCCCCCGAACACGATTCCCTCAGGGCGACCCAACCGGTCGCCCGTTGTATTTCCAGATCTGCCAGAGTGCCCATCATGATCATTACCCACCTCGTCACCCACAATGGCGGTTTCCACGCGGACGAACTTCTTTCCTCGGTCATCCTGACCCGCCTGTTCCCGCAGGCCGAGGTGGTGCGCACTCGTGACGCCGCGTGGATCACCCCCGGTGAGGGCAAGATCATCTATGATGTCGGCCGCGATTATGACGCTGAGGCGGGCATTTTTGACCACCATCAGCGCCCCAATCCCCTGCGTGAGGACGAACAGCCCTACAGTTCCTTCGGTCTGATCTGGAAGCATTTCGGCCTTGACTACCTCCGCGCTTTGGAGATCCCCGAGGCCGATCTGGAAGACATCCACGCCAGCTTTGAGCAGAGCTTTGTCCTGCCCATCGACCTGATAGACAACGGCGCGATGAACCCTTCGGTCGCAGGTCCGCTGACGCCTTTGACCCTCTCGGTCCTGTTGGAAAGCCTGAAGCCCGTCTTCGACAACCGCAGCGCGGACGCGGACGATAAAGCTTTTGCAGAAGCTCTGCCGATCGCGCGGGCGTTTGTCGAGGCGTCGATCACCAAGAAAGCCGCCAAGCGTCGTGCCGAAGCCATGGTCATCAAGGCGATCCAGGATGCTGGCCACTCGCGCATTCTGGAATTGCCCATGGGCATGCCCTTCCGCTCGGCCATTGAGGCGACTGGCGCGGACCACCTGTTGTTCGTGGTGGCCCCCCGTGACAATGACTGGTCCATCGGCGGTATTCGCATCAGCGGTGACAGCTTTGAGCAACGCGCCGATCTGCCCGCCGCATGGGCTGGCCTGACCGACAAGGCATTGGAAGAAGCCAGCAGCGTCAAAGGCGCAAAGTTCTGTCACAACGGACGGTTCATCGCGGTTGCCAGCAGCCGTGAGGCAGCCCTTAAGATGGCTGAACTGGCCGTCGAAGAGGCTAAGCGCACAGGCGCCGCAGCCTGATCTCGCCGCAGCCTGATCTCGTAGGAGGGCACGATGGATTTCCTGCTGAACGGAGACGAAACGGGGCGAACCACAATCCTTCTGGCCCATGGTTCTGGCGCAGCGATGGACACCCCTTGGATGGATACGGTTGCCGAAGGGCTGGACGCCCAAGGCTTCCGCGTCGCCCGCTTCGAGTTCAGCTACATGTCCGCCCGTCGCACTGGTGGCTCTAAGCGCCCACCGGCAAAGGCCGACACCTACGCGCCGGAATTTCTTGCCGCCATTGACGCGCTTGGCTGCGATGGTCCGCTGATCATTGGTGGGAAAAGTATGGGCGGCCGCGTGGCCAGCCTGATCGCTCAGGACCTTTATGACGCGGGGCGGATCAAAGGAATGCTGTGCCTCGGCTTCCCGTTCCATCCGCCGAAGAAGCCCGGCAATCGACGTGGTGAGAACCTTGCCGAGATAACCTGTCCAACCCTCATCTGCCAAGGCACCCGCGATCCATTCGGCACGCGGGAAGAGGTGCAGGAATACGATCTGTCCAATGCCGTGACCCTGCACTGGCTGGAAGACGGCGATCACGACCTGAAGCCCCGTAAACGGTTGACCGGAAAGACTCTTGAGGACCAACTCCTTGAGCTCGCGGAGCAAGTCAAGGTCTGGGCAAATTCCTGCTTCTGATTGGCTTCGTCAATATTCGACTGGAGAAATCTAGGCGCCAATTTCGGCCCAATCCGGCCCTGCGTGTGAGACAGCGCGTATGACCGCTCGAAGCCTTTACCCGTGTCGTAAGCTACCTGGAAGCGGGAAAATGGTATTTGACGCAGTCACAACGGTTTCGATGGTTGAGGCGTTCCAGACCGCGATCCCCCTTTGCGATCTCCCCGAATATCTCGGCGCAACGAAACAGCAAATTGAAGTTCTCTCTCTCGGCGGCATTGTTCTCCCGCTGACCCTAAGGACGAAACGCGGCTCGGTTCGGCACGTCCTCTTTGGTCGATCGCACCTTGATCAGCTACTGGCATTAATCGCCGGTTTGTCGGCAACACCGGTGTTCGGCGAAGGCGCTTCTGCATCCGATCTTTTATGCTTGCCAGCGTGGGGCCGACCGATTTGAGTACCTGTTTTCCGAAATTCTCAACGGAAACATCCCGGCATTCCGACATCCCCGCAAGCAAGGGATTGAATTACTCCTTGTAGATGTTGTCCCCTTGGTTTTCGCGAAAAACGCAGCCTGACCTACCCCCGCAGATCTTGAGATGGAGCCCGCTTCGGAGGACTTTTCTTTTCTATTTCAGGGAGTTCGCGGGATCTTGCCCCTATTCTCGCGGCATCCTTGCTCCGAGGGAGGAAAGGCGTAAAATAAGGCTTTGAAATCATGTTGAATTTTTTGCCGCGTGGAAACAACTTTGCCCCGACTTACAGAACCAAAGATGCCCGAAACCGTGATTGTACCGGCCCGTCCTTCGGATCCCGATGCGGCGGTTCTGATCCGGCGCCACCTGGATCAGATGGCCGCGCAATCACCGGAAGAGAGCTGTCACGCGCTGGACGGCAGTAGTCTTGAAGGTCCGGACGTGCAGTTCTTCCTGCTGCGCCGTGATGGTCAGGCGATCGGTATGGGCGCGCTGAAGCGGCTGGCGGATAACACCCGTGAGCTGAAATCGATGCACACGCTCTCTGAGGCCCGCGGCAGTGGCGCGGGCAGGGCCATTCTGGACCATCTCCTGAAGCTTGCCCGTCAGGAAAGCGCCTCTGGCATTTACCTGGAGACCGGCTCTACCCCAGAGTTCCTCCCGGCGCGAAAGCTTTATGAAAGCTACGGATTTTCGGAGTGTCCGCCCTTTGGGGACTACAGTGAAGATCCCTGGTCTGTCTTTATGCATCTGGACCTGTCAGCCGCGCCTTGACCCTTGCATTGCGGGTGTCGTAACTGGTCCTCAGCGGTCCCTTAGCTCAACTGGATAGAGCAGCTGACTTCTAATCAGCAGGTTCGGGGTTCGAGTCCTCGAGGGATCGCCATTATTGGGAATGTGCCAATTAGGCATAAGTGAGCTACTCCCCATTTGTTGGACAGGATCTGGCGCAATTTAAGCTACTCTTTGCATCTGCTGATCGGTTTGGGTTGTTTCATTTCGCTGCCAATAGATCACAGCGGGTGGTTGGCCGCCAAGGGCGGAATGTGGGCGCTTGCGGTTTTAGAACTCGATCCACTTTCCGACACCTGCTTTCGCTTCCGACCCGGTCTCCCAGGAATGCAGGTAGACACACTCGTATTTCAGAGATCGCCAGAGCCGTTCAACGAAGATGTTGTCGAGGAACCGCCCCTTGCCATCCATTGAGATACGCACGCCGGATCGGCGCAACCGGTCCGTCCAGGCGAACGCTGGACAAGCTCGTCATCCCCAGAACGACCTTCTACCGCTGGTATGATCGGTATTTGTCGGGCGGCCCTGAGGCGCTGAAAGATCGCATTCCCAGGCCGTCGCGGGTCTGGAACCGCATCCCTGAGCCGGTGTGCGAGAAGATCAAGGACCTAGCACTGCAGGAACGCGATCTGTCGCCGCGCGAGTTGGCCGTGCGATTCACTGACACGGAAAAGTATCCTCGCCATGGTCTCTCGGACCAGTGGCGCTCCCATGGCTCGATGTCAGAGGCTTCGGTCTATCGCATCCCAAAGGCCTAAGACCTGATCACCAGCCCGGCCTATGTGGTTCTGTCCGCCGCTGACGAGTTCCGTGACAAGACGACCCGACCGAACCAGCTTTGGCAGACCGACTTCACTTACCTGAAGGTCATCGGCTGGGGCTGGTTCTACCTGTCCACGACCCTCGATGATTACAGCCGCTACAACATCGCCTGGAAACTTTACACGACGATGAAGTCAGGCGATGTGACCGACACGCTCGACCTGGCGCTGCAGGCATCGGGTTGTGATCAGGCGAAGGTTCTGCACAAGCCCCGCCTTCTCAGTAACAACGGGTCGGGTTACATCTCGGACGAGTTGGCCGATTGGCTGGAAGATCGGCAGATGGATCATGTCCGCGGTGCCTCATATCACCCGCAAACCCAGGGCAAGATCGAGCGCTGGCATCAGACCCTGAAGAACCGCATCCTGCTGGCGAACTACTTCCTGCCCGGCGATCTCAGGCAGAAGATCGACGCCCTCGTCGAGCATTACAATCACCGACAATGCCACGAGAGCCTGCAATACTTCACCCCGGCCGATGTCTACTTCGGGCGCGGCCAGACCATCCTGAAACAACGAGAAAGGATCAAGCGAAAGACTATCGAAACCCGGCGCTTGCTTCACCGAAGATACGCTGCATAATCAAACCAACCAGATGAGCCAGACCCTCTCTTCGCTCAGGCTGCCAAATGGCCCAAAATCTCTGACGACGGACACATCGGGCTTCTCTCGTTTGCCAGTCATCGCTGATCCTCCAATTTGCGGGACAAATCTATCCCAGTTGGTGGACCACTTTCAGGGGGCTACTCCAAGTTCCGGGGCAGATACACCGCTTGCCTTCATAGGGTTAGTTTCACGCAATCCCGCGCAAGAGTTCAATGAGCTTGCCCGCATCGTCCTTGCCAATCAGGGACTCGAGTGCGGCGTCTTGATCCTGCACTTCCTCACGAACCTGCAGCATCCGCTTTTTCCCGAGCGCGGTCGGCAGCACGTTGATCTGGCGATGATCTGCCTGCGCGACTTGACGATGAACAAGGCCATCCGAAACCAGACGGTCCACTAGTTTGGTCAGGGTAGGGGGATTCATCAGCACAACTTCTGCCAGCTGCCCCATGGTCAGCCGTTGGTCCGTTTCCAGCGTTTCAAGGATGCGCCAGGCTTCGATCTGAATGCCGTGTTTTTTAAGCCGGGCATTCAAGGATGCCGACATTTTCCGATGTGCCGCTGCCAAAGCATACGACAGATAGTCCTGAATAGGGTTTTCGCGCGTTTCCATAGGGGTCACTTCTCCACAGAACTCGAAATTAATTGACTTGGAAAGTAAGATCAATTGGTATGTAGCGGTTCCTGATCCTCTAGGGAAGGGGTGAGCCAATTTGAATGTGTTACCAGTTGTTCCAACTGAACTTGAGGAGCTGCGGGATAATCCGGTGTTGCGCGGCAACGGTACCTATCGGATCGCCCTCCTTATTCCACTGTGTGGCGCGGCGGGTCTTTGGGCCCCTTCTTGCATCTCGAGCGCACAGGTCGCGGTCGAAGAACTGAACCGGGCAAATGGTATTGATGGCCGCAAGGTGCAACTCATCATGATCGATGCGGCCATGGAGGCGAGCATCTCGATCGAGGAAACCGTCAACGATCTGATCGAAACAAACTCTATCGATGCCATCGTCGGGATGCATATCAGTGCGATCCGGCAGCGTCTGAGCAAGATTGTCCGTCAACGCATCCCTTACATCTATACGCCTTTATACGAAGGCGGTGAGCGCACGGACGGTTTGTTCGCCATTGGCGAAACCCCGCAAGAACAGCTCGGCCCATCGATGCAGCACATCCAGAATGAGTATCGGCCCCGAAGCTGGGCCCTGATCGGCAACGACTATGTCTGGCCAAGAACCTCGCATAGCTACGCGAAGGGCAAGCTTCAGGAAATGTCGGTCGGGTTGGCTTATGAGAAATACCTGCCGTTTGGCCTGAAGAGCATGAGCATGTTCGTCGAAGAGATCTCCCGCTCGGGTGCGGAAGCCGTGCTGATCTCGCTTGTCGGGCAGGATGCCGTCGCGTTCAACAGGGCTTTCGGCAAGGCAAACCTTCATGACCGGATGGTGCGATTGTCTTGTGCAATCGAGGAGAACGGCCTGCTGGGCTGCGGCGCGCAAAACAGCAAAAGATTGTTCGCCGCGTCCTCCTATTTCGGAAGTTTGCCGACAGATGCGAACCTGGCGTTTAAGGAAAAATATTTCAACGTACACGGGGATCAGGCGCCGGTTTTGAACGCGCTCGGGCAGTCGACCTACGAGGGGGTCCATTTCCTGGCAGGGCTGATGCAGGGGCATGCAACAGTCTGGCGGGAGCACAGTGTTTCTCCCGCGTTGCCGGTGATTCACCGAAGCGGTCGGAAGCTCTCCTCTTTGAACACGAGTGAACGGGCGCCGATCTACCTTGCGCGGGCTGACGATCTGAGATTTGAAGTCATTAAAGAGTTATAAAACAGTATCTTGAAGTGAAATGATTTCCAATTCAAATTATTTACTTGAAATGGAAATAAAATTCTCCCACGCTTTTGTGAACGAATGGATCGCGGACGGACACCTCCGACGATCGGTCACATGGGGAGATTTGCTTTGCTCTGGGTTGTCCTGCTGGTTCTGCTGGTAATCGTCGCTCTGGTCGCGATCTGGTTTCTTCAACGCTACTACGCGAAAGCTACTCTGGATACGGCGCTGGTCAGAACCGGCTTCGGCGGATCGCGTGTCGTAACGGACGGCGGGTGCCTATCCCTGCCGATCCTGCACCAGGTTCAGAAAGTCTCGATGGGGGCGCTGACCTTTGGCATCAACCGCGAGGGGCGCGACGCCGTCCTGACGCGCGACAAGATGCGGGCCGATGTTCAGTTCGAGTTCGAGCTTCGCGTCGCACCGACCAAAGAAGGGATCTCGACGGCGGCCCAGGCGCTGGGTTCTCGGATCGCCCGTGGAGGTGACACGGTCAAGGACGTCTTCGCTGGCTCCCTCGTGGATGCGATCCAGCGCGCGGCGGCGGTTCGGACCTTAGAAGAAATTCACCTCGATCGTTCCGGTTTTTCCGACGATGTGGCTAGGGCAATTGATACCCAGGCTTCCAAGTTCGGGCTGACCCTGGTGTCGGCCTCCTTGCTGGCTGTCGATCAAAGCGATCTGAGCCAATGGAACGAAAATAATGCCTTCAACGCGCAAGGCATGCGTCAACTGGCCGAACTTGTCGCGGATCAACGCAAGGCGCGCATCCGCATTGAAACCGAGGCCGAGGTCGCCGTGCGTGAAAGCCACCTGGCGCAACATCAGCGGCAACTCGAACTGCAGCGTGCAGAACGTGAAGCAGAGATCGCCCTGCAAGAGCATCTGGCAAAGCTTGAGGCGGACGCCAAGTCCCGCGAAGACCGCGCCCGCGATGAAGCAAAACTCGCGAGCGAGACCACTCGGATCGAAAACGAGAAACGGGTGAAAGCGACGCAGGTGGAAAGTGACGAGGCGCTGCGAAGGGCCGAGATGGCAGCCATCCGGACGCTCGAAGAAGAGAAGATCAACAACGACATTCAGATTGCCAAGAAGCGCGCGGAGGAGGCCGAAGCCCGTGCCGAAGAGGAAGAGGCCAGAGCAAAGGTCATCCTCGCGGCCGAAAGCGTACAGGCCCAGAAGGAACGTGCCATCGCCGAACGCGAGCGCGAGATCGCCCACCTGAAACAGGAGAAAGAGCTTTCGCTCGAAGGGGCCAAGGTTAAGCGGGATGTGGAGACGCTTCTGGAGAAGGCCAAGGCCGATGCCGCCGCTAAAACCAAGGCGAGCGAGGCAGAGCGTGTCCGGATGGAAGCGGAAGCCGCCGGTCGCATCGCACTGAACCAGGCCGAGAATACGCTTGGCGATGCGGTGATCCGGATGCGCCTGGAAGAGCGCAAGCTGGACCGCCTGCCGGAAATCATGACGCAGATGATGAAGCCGGTCGAAAAAATCGACTCTATCAGGATCAACCAGATTTCCGGCGCGAGTGGAAGCAACGGCGCCGGAGAAGGGGTCGATGGCGCATTCGGTGCCGCCATGGATCAGATCCTCGGAATGGCGGTGCGCCTGCCTGCGATGAAGCAGATGGGCGAGGAAATCGGACTGGATTTCGATGCCAACCTCGCTGGCCGCACTGCGGACTATGCAAACCGCATCAAAGACAAACCCAAGACCGAGAAGTGACGGGCCAACCGTCCAGATCCCCAACCGGAACGACAACAGGAAGGAAACTGATATGTCCCTGAACCGCCGAAACTTCTTGGCCAGCACAGCCGCCATCGCAGGCACCTCGATGCTGCCTCGCGTGGCCCTTGCCGCCGACACGATCAAGTTGGGGTCGATCCTCGACACCTCGGGCATATTCGATGCTTACGGCAAGCCAATGGATATGGCGATGCGCCTGGCCGTTGACGAAATCAACGCGTCTGGCGGCCTTCTGGGTAAGCAGGTCGAGGTTGCGGCCTATGATACGCAATCTGACATGGCGCTCTATTCTCAATACGGTCAGCAACTGACCCGCCAGGACAAGGTCGATGTTGTGCATGGCGGCATCCTGTCCGCCTCGCGCGAGGCGATCCGCCAGACAATGCGCAAGACGAAGACGCTCTATTTCTACAATGTGCTCTACGAGGGCGGTGTCTGTGACCGCAACATCTTCATCAATGGCGTGACACCTGCACAGCAGGTCGAGGCCCTCGTTCCCTACGCGATGAGCAAATCCGGCAAGAAGGTCTACATCCTCGCTGCTGACTACAACTACGGTCAGATCACCGCGCGCTGGATCCAGAAGTTCGTGGCTGACAACGGTGGCGAGACTGTCGGTGTCGATTTCTTCCCGCTGGATGTGAGCGATTTTGGCTCAACCATCGCCAAGATTCAATCGGTTGGTCCCGACCTCGTCATTGCACCGCTCGTCGGGGGCGCGCACCTGTCGTTCTTCCGTCAGTGGGCTGCCGCCGGCATGAAAGACCGCATCCCTCTGGCATCGACCACGCTTGGCGTCGGCAACGAGCATAAGGTTCTGACCCCGGAAGAGGGCAACGGGATCATGGTGGCCTACAACTACAGCCAGGAACTCGATACTCCCGCGAACGCCGCCTTCAAGGAGAAATGGGCAGCCGCCTACGGTGACAGCAACCTGATCCACGAGATCGCCGTATCGCATTATCAGGGCATTCTGACCTGGGCCGAAGCCGTGCGCCAGGCAGGGTCGCACGAACGGGACGCCGTGATTGCAGCCCTTGAGACAGGTCTGTCGATCGATGGCCCTGCAGGGAAAATCACGGTCGATCCCAAGACGCACCATGCCGTTCTCGATGTGCATCTCATGGAATTCGAGAACCAGGGCATGAAAGTGATCGAAACACTGCCACAGCGACAGCCGGTCGACACTCAGGCCGTCTGCGATCTGGAGGCCAATCCGAACGACAATACCCAGTACGAAATCCAAATCTGACCGCTCACAGATTTTAGCGGGGCGGCAGGGTCGCCCCGCACGCCCGGACTGTACTCCTCTTCCAACGGAATTTCTTTCTCATGGATTTAACCGTCGTCATACTTGTCGAGATGCTTTACGCGGTTGCCTCGCTGATCCTCATCAGTGCCGGCCTCGCGGTCGTCTTCGGAATGATGAAAGTGATCAACCTTGCCCATGGCGAGTTCATGATGATGGGCGGGTACGCCACCATCACAGCCGTGAACCTCGGCGTGAACATCTTCATCGCCATGCTGGTGATCGCGCCGATTGTCGTCGGGCTTATCGGGCTCGTGGTCGAACGGCTGGTGATCCGTCATCTCTATGGGCGGCTTGTCGACACGATGCTCGCAACCTGGGGGTTGAGCCTGTTCTTCATCGGTCTGGCGACAATGATCTTTGGCAATACGACGACAGGGATCTCAACACCGATCCCCGGCTTTGCCATCGGAAATTATCAGGTTAACGGCTATAACTTCTTCATCATCGTGGTCGCGATCCTGCTGCTTATCGGAACGCTCACGATCCTGAAGGCGACACGCGCAGGTTTGATCGCGCGCGGTACGATGCAACGCTCTGACATGGCGGCGGCCCTGGGCTACAGCCCGGACCGCATCTACATGGCAACCTTCTTCTGCGGCTCTGCTCTGTCTGGTTTGGCAGGCGCGGTCCTCGCGCCGCTGGTCGGGCTCGTCCCGACATCGGGCGGGGCCTATATCGCCAAGGCGTTCATCACGGTGATCGCGGGCGGGCCGTCCCTTATCGCGGGCCTTTTCTCAAGCGCGGGCCTCTTTGGTGTCGTCAACCAAGTCTTCACCTTCGCCGTCTCGCCGGTCATCGGCGAAGTTGCACTTCTCGTGGCCGCAGTCATCCTGCTGCGCCTTTTGCCACAGGGCATTACCGGCAAATTCTTCAAGGGGAAGCTGTGATGCAAGGGAGCCTTTCAAAAGACGCCATCACGACCATCCTTGTTACCGCAGTTCTGATCTGGGTCATGCCCTTGATGATTGGCACCTACACGCTGACGGTTCTGATCGTCTACGGGATGCTTGGGTTAAGTCTCGGTCTGATCTGGGGCTTCGGCGGCATCCTCTGCTTTGGCCAGGCCGCTTTTTTCGGGCTGGGCGCCTATACCTACGCCATTGCCGCCATCAATATCGGTGAAAGCACGGTTCCGATGATCCTCGCCGTGCTGGTTCCGGCGGTGTTTGCGGCTCTGCTTGGGGCGATGATGTTCTATGGGCGCCTGAATGACGTCTATCTCGGCGTCATCACCCTGGTCGTGACGCTGATCCTGTTCAAGTTCATCAACTCGACCGCCGGGCCGCAATACGTGATCGGGACCGCGCGTCTGGGTGGTTTCAACGGAATCCCCGGGTTCCAGACGTTGAACATCCCCGGACGCCCGGATGACTACATCTGGGGCGACAGTTACTTCTATGTCTGCGCCGTCCTTCTGGGCGCGGTCTACTTCCTCGTCTCTGCCTTGCTGAGGTCAAGCTTCGGCCGTGTCGCCGTCGGTATCCGTGAAAACGAAACCCGCATGTCTTTGATGGGATATGACGTGCGGATCAGGAAAACCGTCCTCTTCGCTGCGGGTGCAGCGATTGCCGGGCTGGCCGGGGCGCTGTTTGCGAACTGGGCTGAGATTGTCACGCCGAGCCTGTTTTCCCTTGGCCAATCTGCCGAGATCATCATCTGGTGCATCGTTGGTGGACTGGGTACCCGGTTCGGTCCGGTTCTTGGCGCGGCCGGGCTGGCTTATCTGAAATTTCTTCTGGGACAGCAGAGCATCATCGACAACACGTTGATCACCGGTCTGATCTTGGTTCTTTTCGTTCTTTTCCTGCCCAAAGGCGTCGTCCCGGCGCTGGCGGGGCTATGGAAAGTGAGCTTTGGCCGCCGCCCTTTGGGACGTATTCACCAGCAACGGCGTATGAGAAACAGGGAGCGTCAGAATGGCTGAAGTTGTTCTTGAAACCCACGGGCTGACCATGCGCTTTGGCGGCGTAGTGGCCTCCAACAATGTCGATTTCAAACTCCGTGCAAGAGAGCTCCGCTGCTTGATCGGTCCGAATGGGGCCGGGAAGTCCACCTTCTTCAAATGCGTCACCGGTCTCCAGACCCCGACTGAGGGCGAGGTCTATATGCGCGGTATAGAGACCACCCATTGGATGCCGCATCAGATTGCCTCGCTCGGTGTCGGTATCAAGACACAGACGCCGAATGTCATGGACAGCCTGAGCGTGTTCGAGAACATCTGGCTTGCCGCCCGGCGGTTTCATGACGTTCAGGAAGCCAACCTGAAGACGCAGGAGATCATCGAGCGCCTCGCCTTGGGATCGATTGCGCGCGACGATCTGGGGCGGTTGGCGCACGGCGAACGGCAGCGCGTTGAGCTTGGCCTCGTGGCGGTCGGCGACCCCTGGTTGGTGCTGCTTGATGAACCTGCGGCCGGGATGAGTGCCGAGGACGTGGAGCGCATGACCGGCATCATCCATGAGCTGAACAAGACTGCGGCGATCATCATCGTCGAGCACGACATGCAATTCATTCGCTCGATTGCCGACATGGTGACGGTTTTCCACCAGGGAGAAGTGTTGATGGAAGATCACGTAGATCGCGTCATGTCGGACCCCACCGTTCGCAACGTCTATCTTGGAAAGAAGAACTGAGATGACAGAGGGTGTGACAGAAATCCTGAAGGTCAAAAGCGTCTCGGGCGGCTATGGAAAAGTGCCAATCCTGCACGGGATCGACTTTGCCGTCGGCGAAAACGAGGTCGTGGGCATTCTCGGCCACAATGGTATGGGCAAGACCACCCTCCTGAAGACGTTGATGGGCTTCCTGCCAACCGGGTCCGGGGCAATCCGGTTTCACTCGACGGATATCACCGGGATGGCACCTTTCGAACGGGCAGGGCTTGGCATGGGTTACGTGCCACAGGGCAGAGGCATCTTCCCCCAGCTTTCCGTGCGCGACAACCTGCGGTTCGCCTGGCATGAATATGCAGGGGCCTCCGAGCACGACGTGATGGAGGCCGTGCTCTCGGATTTCCCGCGCCTGCGGCCTTTGCTGGACCGCGAGGGGGGCGCCCTTTCTGGCGGCGAACAGCAACTTCTTGCCCTGGCCCGCTGTCTGATGGGGGATCCGGATTTCCTGCTGTTGGATGAGCCAACAGAAGGCATCCAACCTTCGATAATCGAGGAAATGGGCGAAACACTCCTTGATCTGCGCAAAAGCCGGGGGCTGTCCATCCTGCTTGTCGAACAGAACTTCGACTTCATTTCCGATCTGTCCGACCGGGTACTCGTGCTCGAACGTGGCCGGATCACCGGAGAGTTGAGCAAGGCAGATCTTTCGGATCAGGGAAAGGTCGATCAGTTCTTGGGGTTCGGAGCGGCGAGATCTACCCGAGGACAAGCTGGGGGGCAGTCGCCCGCACGACCGACCGCGACGGGACAGGCTCAGTATCAGGCAAAACAGACACAGTATCAGGCGGCACGGGCGATTGAACCAGCTGCCGCAAGTGTGGGGACCAACATGACCATAAGACGACCGACACTTTCGCAAATGCGTGAAATGGCGAACCGGTTTGGGATGAACCTGCCGGATGCGGATCTTGAGGAATATCGTGAGATCATCGAGCCTTACATGCAGGCCTATGATCGTCTCGACGCGATGCCTGACTACCTGCCAGAGGTCCGTTATCCGCGCAGCCCCGGCCGGTTCCCGAACCCGACCGAGAATCCGCTGAATGCCTGGTATGTGAAGACCGAAGTGCGCGGCGCACCGGATGGCAAGCTGCGCGGCAAGCGCATCGCGCTGAAAGACACGGTTTGCCTGGCTGGCGTGCCGATGATGAATGGCTCGTCCATCATGGAGGGGTACACACCCGAGATCGACGCCACAATCGTCACCCGGATGCTGGATGCAGGCGCCGTCATCGCGGGTAAGGCACATTGTGAAAATTTCTGCCTCTCGGGCGGCTCGCACACCAACGCCAAAGGGCCGATCCACAACCCCTGGAAACGCGGATATATGGCCGGAGGTTCCTCTGGCGGGTCGGCGGCGCTTGTCGCCTCGGGCGAGGTCGACATGGCCATCGCAGGAGACCAGGGTGGTTCCATCCGCATCCCGGCCTCCAATTGCGGCGTCTATGGGATGAAGCCTACGCATGGGCTTGTGCCCTACACCGGGGCAATGCCGATCGAGCAAACCATCGACCATCTCGGCCCGGTGACGAATACGGTCGCAGACAATGCACTTTTGCTGGAGGTGCTGGCTGGCGAAGACGGGCTCGATCCACGCCAGTACAAGCCCACGGTCTATAGCTATACCGAGGCTCTGGGGCGCGGCGCGCATGGGATGCGCATCGGAGTCCTTATGGAAGGGTTCGCCCACGAGAATTCGGAATACGACGTGGATACCAAGGTTATGCAAGCCGCCGAGCGTTTTCGGGAACTCGGTGCGCGGGTCGAGGAGGTGTCGATTCCGGAACATTATACCGCCATGGATGCCTGGACAGCGATCACGCTTGAGGGCCTTCAGGATGGCATGATGTGGGGCAATTCGACGGGCACCAACTACAAGGGGCTTTTCCTGCCTTCCATGACCGACCACATGTCGCAATGGCATGGCCGCGCAGATGAGCTGAGCCATTCGCTAAAGGCCTGCATGTTCGTAGGTGAGCATTTCCAGCGCCAGTATCGGGGCCGCTTCTATGGCAAGGCGCAGAACATCATGCGGCTCTGCAATGAACGCTACATGGCGGCGCTCAAGCAATACGATCTGCTGTTGATGCCGACGCTGCCGATCAAGCCGCAACCGCATCCGCCTGCCGATTGCTCGCTCAGCCTCTATGTGCAGCGCGCCTTCGAAATGGTCGCCAACACAGCGCCCTTCAACGGCGGTCTGCCGGCGATGAGCATCCCCTGCGGCCTGAGCGAGGGCTTACCCATCGGCATGATGCTGGTGGGGCCACACTATGGAGAGATGAAGATCTATCAGGCGGCTGATGCCTTTGAGAAATCTGGCGATTGGCGCAACATGTAAGGGAGGATCTACATGTCAATCCTGAACGAAAGTCTGGCAACACGGATATCTGATTGGGCGCCCCAGACCGAGACAACCACGGACACCATCGCTCCGCAGGATGGTCAATCCTATGTCCGTGGGCCATCGACCCCGCCACTTGCCTATATCACCATTCCCCAGCTGTTGCGGGATGCGGTATCAAGGTTCGGCCCCCGCGATGCGGTCGTGTTCAGCGAACAGAATATCCGGTTGAGCTACTACGATCTCGACCGCGCGGTGGACGAGCTTGCCTCCGGTCTCCTGGCGCTTGGTCTCGAAAAGGGTGACCGGGTCGGGATCTGGTCTCCCAACCGCTTCGAATGGGTTCTGACGCAGTTTGCAACCGCGCGCGTCGGGCTTGTCCTGGTGAACATCAACCCGGCCTACCGCCTGGGTGAGTTGGAATACGCTTTGAACAAGGTCGCATGCAAGACCATCATCGCGGCCAAATCCTTCAAGGCCTCCGATTATGCAGGCATGCTCCGCAACCTCGCTCCGGAGCTGGAAAATTGCGAACCGGGTCGGCTTCGCTCGGCAACTCTGCCGCATCTGCGAAACGTCATCATCATGGATGACCAGCCGGGTCCAGGGGCCTACTCCTTCGAGGAGCTTAGGAAGCTCGGCGGCCCGGCCCAGCAGCTCCGGATCCCTGAGATCGACAAGACGCTCAGCCCGGATGACGCAATCAACATTCAATTCACCTCCGGCACGACGGGTATGCCGAAGGGCGCAACTCTCTCGCACTACAATATCGTCAACAATGCCCGCTTCGTGACGGATCGCATTCGCCTGTCCGAGACGGACCGGCTGGCTATCCCGGTGCCACTTTATCATTGTTTTGGTATGGTGATGGGCGTCCTTGGGGCCATCGGAAAAGGAGCGACCATGGTCTTCCCCGGCGAGGGTTTTGATGCGGCGCAGACCCTTGACGCGCTGGCCAAGGAACGTTGCACGGCGGTCTACGGGGTGCCGACGATGTTCGTTGCGATGCTCGAAGATCTCGGCGATACGCCCCGTGATCTCTCCAGTCTGCGTACCGGCATCATGGCTGGCGCTCCGTGCCCGGTTGAAGTCATGCAACGTGTGAACTGTGAAATGAACATGAAAGAGGTCACGATCTGCTATGGGATGACGGAAACCTCGCCCGTCTCCTTCCAGAGTTTCGTGGACGACCCCACCGAGAAGCGCTGCGAGACAGTCGGTCGGGTTCATCCGCATCTGGAGATCAAGATCGTCGATCCGGATGGGCGGATTGTCCCGGTTGGCACCCGGGGAGAGCTTTGCACCCGCGGCTACTCGGTCATGAAGGGGTATTGGGAGGATCCGGAGAAGACCGCCGAAAGCATCGTGGATGGCTGGATGCACACCGGCGATCTTGCCGTGTTCGACGAGGAGGGCTTCTGTTCCATTGTTGGCCGCGTGAAAGACATGATCATCCGGGGCGGAGAAAACATCTACCCACGCGAGATTGAGGAATACCTGATGCGGCATCCGAAGGTGAGCGATGTGCAAGTCTTCGGCATTCCGCATGACACCTTGGGCGAGGAAGTCTGTGCTTGGGCGATTGCAAAGCCCGGCGTGGAGTTGGAGGAGGAGGAGCTTCGCGAGTCACTGAAGGGTCAGATCGCCCATTTCAAGATCCCTCGGCACGTCCGGATCGTTGACGAACTTCCCATGACGATCACGGGGAAGCCACAGAAGTACGTGATGCGCGACAAGATGGTCGCTGAGCTCGTGGCCTAGACACTGGCCCCTTTGAATTCACAGCCAGTAGATGACAGCCGCTGCGAGAGCGACAACAGAGAAGAAGGCCGTGGGGCATCTGTCATACTTTGTTGCAACACGCCGCCACGCCTTGACCCTGCTGAACATGATCTCGATTCGGTTACCAGTTGCTTTGCACGCTCGTGGCCCTTGGGAGAGAATTTGTTTCTTGTGTTGCTCATTGTGACTTCGTCCTACTCAGGAGTTGAAGCCTTCGGCAACCCCGGTGCGGTTCAGCTGTTCGCAGATCAGATGCTCTACCCCATCTCCTTGAAACGCCTGTTTTGCGCCTGGATGCAACGACGGAAAATGCCAGCTTTGGTCTGGTGGGGTCACAAAGGGCTACTGGCACACTCTTTCCGAGGACCTAAAGGCGGCGATGAAGTGGGCTGATGAAGAGATCAGAAAGCCCTTCCTGCGGCGCGCAGAGGGCAGGCAACGTGGTCATGTCCCCCCGCTTTATGCGCGTCTTTGCTCCGCGTGCATGACGGGGGGGGCTTGTGGATCAGCGTTTCCAGAACCGTTTTGGTTTCGGCTTCTGGGCCTTGAGGTGTTTCTTCAGCTCGGTAAAGCCACCAATTTTCTCCCCGTCAATGAATACAAGCGGCGTTGTGGTGACGTGGTGCTTATCCTTGAAGGCATCCGTTTCCCGGCGGGTGCGCAGCACATGTTCTTCGATATCGAATTTTTCGCGACGCAGCAGGTCAAGGGCTGCCGTGCCGAAGCCACAGGTGTAATTGGGCAAATCCATGCGATAGATGACGGCTTTGGGCATAGGGGTATCCTTTCTATTCGCGGCGGGTTTCGAATACCGGCATGGCTTGCGCAAGGTCGGGCGGATCACGTTGGCGTGGGGGAGGTGAGTGCGCCGGCTGGGAGCAGCGTGGGGAGCGCCTGATTGTCAGCCGCGCGTCGGCCAGTCGCGGTGCAGATCGTCGATGATGATGGCGTGCTTGTGCGCCTCATCTCCGTGCTCAAGCAGGTGTGGATGATCCGGCGGCAGATCCGTGTGGCTATGGGGTATCTCCGATGGGGCATGGGCAGGCCAGAGGAAACGGCACAGCAGCAGCCCAGCAAGAGAAAGCGCCGCCAGCAGGATCAGCGCCGTGAGCGTGCCAAAGGCGGTCATCAGCCAGCCAGACAGCGGATAGGTCAGAAGCCAACAAGCATGGGAGAGGGCAAACTGCGCGGCAAAGATGGCCGGGCGGTCCTCGGCATGGGCAGAGCGGCGCAACAGCCGTCCGGAGGGGGTCATGACCGACGAGTAGCCGATGCCGACCAGACACCAGCTGATCAGCAGCCCGCCCCAGCTGAGGCCCGTAATCGCCACCAGGGCCGCCAGCCCCAGCAATGCCGCAACCAGCAGCCCGGCGCCGGACAGCATGACTGGCCGGTCCGGCACCCGGTCCAGCACAGGGGGCAGCAGCAGCGCCGCCAGCATCGAGCCGAAGCCAAAGGCGAACATTGCCCAGGCCACATTGCTTTCGCTCAGGCCCAACTCTCCGCGCACCAGAACCACCGAGTTCACCAGCACCATGGCTCCGGCCGCCGAGACCGCAAGATTGAGCGCCAGAAGACCGCGCAGACGCGGCGTGGCCAGATAGATCCGGATCCCTCGGGTGGTGCGGTCGTAGATACCGCGCCGCTGGGTGGATTTGGGGCTGGGCAGCAGCACTGAGACGACAAGCAGGGCCGAGCCGACAAAGCCAGCGACCGTACCAAGGAATAGCGTGTCATAGGCCATGACGGTCAGCAGCAGCGCCGCCAGCGTCGGGCTGACAATGTTTTCCAATTCATAGGTCAGCCGCGACAGCGACAGCGCCCGGGTATATCGGTCCTCTTCCGGCAGGATGTCCGGAATCGTGGCCTGGAATGTGGGAGTAAAGGCAGCTGATGCGGATTGCAGCAGGAAGATCAGCACATAGACCTGCCAGACCTCGGTGACAAAGGGGAGACACAGGGCCGCTGCCGCCCGCACGAGGTCCAGTGTGACCAGCAGGGCGCGGCGGTTCACACGGTCGGCAAAGGCTCCGGCGATGGGTGCAATCCCCACATAGGCGATCATCTTGATCGTGAAGATACTGCCGAGCACCAGCCCCGCGCCGCTGCCCGCCAGATCATAGGCCAGCAGACCCAGCGCAACGGTGGCAAGCCCGGTCCCGATCAGCGCCACGACCTGGGCCAGGAACAGATGGCGATAGGTGCGGTCTGACAGGATGTCGAACATGGGTGTCCTCACGCAGAGCGGGAAATGGCGATGGGCCTGATTCTGCCTGAGCGCTAAGGGGCAGGCAAGAACGACGGGGAAGAGCGTTCGACAAACGGGCTTCTTTTCTGCACCATGCGCTGGACGAACACATAATCGAAGCCGGAAAGAGAGTTCATGAAGCAGCGCAAACTTGGAGCCCAGGGACCAGAGGTCGGATGCATCGGCTATGGCGCGATGTCCTTTTCAGACATGTACGGCCCCACCAATGAGGCCGAAAGCCACGCCATTCTCGACAGCTGCCGGGATCTGGGTGTGACGCTGCTGGACAGCGCCAATATCTATGGCATGGGAAAATCCGAAAACGCCATCGGATCTTACCTGAGCGCCAATCCCGGGGCGCGTGATGAATTTGTGATCTCGACAAAGGCCACGATCACGCGCGATGCCGATGGCAACCGGTGCTTTGATAACTCGGCAGAGCATCTTGAGGCAGAGCTGGACAAATCCTTGCAGCGGCTGGGCGTCGAGTGTGTCGATCTGTTCTATGCGCACCGCCGCGATCCGCGTTTCACGCCCGAGGAAACGGCGGCGAACCTTGGTCGCCTTGTGGAAAAGGGCAAGACACGCGCGATCGGTCTTTCGGAGGTGGCGCCCTCAACCCTGCGGCGGGCGATGACGGCCTTTCCTGTTGCGGCTGTGCAATCGGAGTATTCCCTGTCGACCCGGTTCCCCGATCTTGGCCTGGTACAGGCCTGCGCCGAACTCGGGGTGGCTTTTGTGGCTTTCTCGCCGGTGGGGCGCTCCTTGCTGACAGACAACCCGATTCCGAAGGCGCGGATCCCGCAACTGCCGTTCCTTGCTGGCAACCCGCGGTTCATGGAGCCGAATCTGAGTGAGAACCTGCGGATCACCGATAAGTTCCGTGCACTTGCGGCGCAGATGGGGACCTCGGCGGCGGCTCTGGCCAATGCTTGGCTGCTGACCCGCGGCGACCACGTGATCCCGATCCCCGGGACCCGCAGCGTCAAACACCTTGGGGAATGCGTCGCGGGCGCGGATCTGACGCTGACGCCTGAGGACTTGGAACGGATCGAGACTGTGTTGCCCGTGGGATGGGCGCATGGCGACCGCTATTCGGATGAGCAGTGGATCGGCCCTGAGCGCTATTGCTGATCCGACAGTTGCTCTGGTTCACGGCGACGGGGCGAATACGGGTCTTTGGTTCGCGAGTGCGGGGAGGGATAGGGAGCTTTCCTCTTGGTTTCAATGCTTTACATCTGGGAATGAATTTTTTTGGCCGAAAGCGGATAAAATGACAAAACACCGCTTGACGATACCCGAGGCCTGGGAATATTACACCCCAACGTTCGGCAGAGATGCTGGACGGGCAGCGAGCGGTTGTAGCTCAGTTGGTTAGAGTACCGGCCTGTCACGCCGGGGGTCGCGGGTTCGAGCCCCGTCAACCGCGCCACTCATACGTCTGGTCCCATGTGACAATGGGAATTCCCGAAATGGGACCGGTCGGAACGCCTTATATAGGCCATGCGCGGTTGTAGCTCAGCTGGTTAGAGTACCGGCCTGTCACGCCGGGGGTCGCGGGTTCGAGCCCCGTCAACCGCGCCACTCATACGTCTGGTCCCATGTGACAATGGGAATTCCCGAAATGGGACCGGTCGGAACGCCTTATATAGGCCATGCGCGGTTGTAGCTCAGCTGGTTAGAGTACCGGCCTGTCACGCCGGGGGTCGCGGGTTCGAGCCCCGTCAACCGCGCCACTTCCTTTCTCCTCGAAAAATCAGGACCAGGTGCGAGCGTCATGAAACTGCTGGATTCCATCGACTGGACGACTGCGATCATTGTCGCACTGCTTCTGGGGCTGGCGCCTTTCTTCCCCGAACCGCACCTGTGGGAAAAGCTCAGGATGCTGTTTGCAGGCGAATTGCAGCGCGCCCTCGACTGGTTCGATCTACTGATGCACGGAACCCCCTTGGTGCTGTTGGTGCTCAAGGCCGCAAGAGACCTGCGCGCACGCAAGGGGTAGACTGCCTGCAGAGCGGGGTATTGGCAGTAAGGGTGGGTGGCCGCGCTGTGCCTTCTATCATCGGCCAAGGCCGCGAGAGTCTGCACAGGCTCAGTGCCCATGTAGCCGACACCATCGGCGCCAAGACCACCGGGTGTCAGAACGCTGGTTGTTCACTGAGAAAGTCCAGGAGCGCTTCCGCGGTTTCCGATGGGTGCTGGTCCACGAAGAAATGCCCGCCCGGAATGGCCGCAGCGCCCATGTTGGCTAGGCGGGGCGCCCAGGTTGCGTCCACATCGTATTGTTTCGCCATTGCGCCGGTGGCGCCATAAAGGACCAGCGCGGGGCAGGAGACCTGACGGTCCAGATCAGCGGCATCTAGCGCGAAATCCACATCGATTGCGGCGCGGTAATCGTTGCACATCGCATGGATGCAGGCCGGATCACGCCAGCTCTGGCGGTAGGCCTCCAGCGCCTCGGCCGGGAAATCCTCCAGCGTCGCGCCGCCCCAGCCCAACAGGCAGCTTTCAAAATAGTAATCAGGGTCCGCCCCGATCATCCGTTCAGGAAAAGGGGCGGGCTGCGCGAGGAAGAACCAATGGTAGTAAGCGCGGGCGACCTCCTGATGCAGATCGGCCAGCAGCAGGTGGGTGGGGACGATGTCCATCACCGTTAGGCTAGCGATGGCGTTTGGGCTATCAAGCGCCATCCGGTGTGCTGTACGCGCGCCGCGGTCATGGCCGACGAGGTGAAAGCTCTCATGGCCGAGTGAGCGCATCAGGGCCACCTGATCGGCGCCCATCTCGCGAAAGCTCATCGCGGCCATATCGTCTGGCTTACTGCTGTCGCCATAACCGCGCAGATCGGCGGTCACCACGGTGAACTGTTCGGCAAGGCGTGGTGCCACGGCATCCCACATGGCGCGGGTTTGCGGGAACCCATGCAGCAGCAGAACGGCAGGTCCGCTGCCTTGTCGGGTGTAGGCAATCGTTTGGCCGTTCACCTCGGCGCGGCCTGTTTCGATTTCTGTGGCCATCCACCTGACCTCCCTGAGTGGTGTGACTTCCCTGAATGAGGGATGCCCGGCCCACAGGGTCGGGCATGGCGGGGAGCCGCCGCTCCCCTATCTTGGCCCCTTACGACTTGGTCAGTGCCTCCAGAACCCGCGCCCAGGAGCGGATGCCTTTGTGAAAGCTCTTGAGGTCGTATTTCTCGTTCGGCGAATGGATCGCGTCATCTTCATTGGCAAACCCGATCAGCATCGATTCCATGCCGAGGATGGATTTGAAAAAGCCCGCGATCGGGATCGATCCGCCCATGCCGCAGAAGACCGCCTCGCGCTCCCATTCGTCGCTCAGCGCGCCGCGGGCGGCGGTGAATTCGGGGCGGGTGATATCCATCACCGAAGCGCGCGACCCTTCCAGATCGTTGTCCCAGACCACCTTGCAGTCGGGTTTCAGGCGATCTTCGATATGCTTGCGGATTTTCACGCGCAACGCGTCGGGGTCCATGTCCCCCACCAGACGGCAGGTGATCTTGCAATGCGCTTCGGAGGGGATCACGGTTTTCGATCCGGCGCCGTTATAGCCGCCCCACAGGCCGTTGACTTCCAGCGTCGGGCGCGCCCATTGCTGCTCTAGGATGCTGCGGTCCTTTTCTCCATGGGCCTGAGTGTATCCGGCGTTGCCAAGGTAGTCGTCTGCGTCAAAGCCGCAGCCTTCCCACTGGCGCATCTGGTCCTCGGGCACCTCTTTCACGCCCTCATAGAAGCCTTCGACGGCGATCTTGCCGGTGTCCTCGTCATAGAAAGAGGCGACGATGCGGCTGATTTCGCGCAGCGGGTTGAGGCCCGGGCCGCCATAGTGGCCGGAATGCAGGTCGATGCGCGGGCCGACCAGGGTGAATTCATCCTTCAGCATCCCGCGCAGCTGCGAGGCGATGGAGGGCACGCCGCGCGACACCATGGAGGTGTCACAGATCAGCGCGATATCCGCTTTCAGCTCTTCGGCGTGTTCTTTCATGAAGGGCACCAGCGACGGCGACCCCGATTCCTCTTCGCCTTCGAAGAAGAAGGTGATGCGGCAGGGCAGGGAGCCGTGGATCGCCTGCCAGGCACGGCAAGCCTCGACAAAGGTCATCAACTGGCCCTTGTCGTCGGATGCGCCACGGCCCCGGATGACGGTGCCGTTTTCTGTCTCTTCCAGCTGCGGCTCGAACGGCGGTGTCTTCCACAGGTTCAGCGGATCGACCGGCTGCACGTCATAGTGGCCGTAGAACAGGACATGCGGCGCGTCCTTGTTTTCCTGCCCCACGTGGCCCACCACCATAGGGTGACCGGGGGTTACGCGCTTTTCGGCGTCGATGCCGATGGATTTGAGATCTGCCACCAGCCAGTCAGCCGCCTTTTCGCATTCTGCCTTGTAGGCCGGGTCGGTCGAGACGGACTGGATCCGCAGAAGGTCCAGCAGCCGGTCCGTTGCTGCGTTCACATCGGCGTCGATCCGGTCCAGCACTTCATTCAATGACATGTCTCACTCCTGCGTTCTGATTATGGTTTGTGATGATTTGTCGCGGACCGTAGCAGCGCCGTCAAAGAGGCGCCAGTGGGGAAGCTGGACGAGGGGATGAACCGCCATAGCCGGCTGTCCATGCAGGTATTTTCCAGAGTTTCCGATCCTCTATGCCCGGCGCCTTTCAGCGCCGCGTGCCACGCAATTGTCAGGAAATAGCCGCCCGCGCCGGGTTGTGGGCTCAGTTGCTTAGGTCTATTTGACCTGCATCAATGTTGCGCAACATGCCTTTTGCGTAAGCAGTTGATCAAAATCGGCGTCTAGGGTAGTTATTCATAAATGTGAATGGGACTGCCTTCGCGCCAGCGCCCTGGGTGCCAGACTTACAGCTATGGAGATGCCGGTGGACTATACCGCGAAACTCGACGCAGCGATTGAAAGCCTTCACGAAGAAGGCCGCTACCGGACCTTCATCGATATCGAACGGAAGAACGGACAGTTCCCGCATGCGGTCTGGACCCGTCCCGATGGCAGCGAAAGCGATATCACCGTCTGGTGCGGTAACGATTACCTTGGCATGGGGCAGCACCCGGTGGTTCTGGCCGCGATGCACGAGGCGATCGATGCAACTGGCGCAGGCTCCGGCGGAACCCGCAACATCTCGGGCACCACCGTCTATCACAAACGCCTTGAGGCTGAACTGGCGGATCTGCACGGTAAGGAGGCATCCTTGCTGTTCACCTCGGCCTATGTGGCCAATGACGCAACGCTTTCGACCCTGCCCAAGCTGTTTCCCGGTCTGATCATCTATTCCGATGCGTTGAACCATGCTTCGATGATCGAAGGCGTGCGCCGCAACGGCGGTGCCAAGCGTATCTTCCGGCACAATGACGTGGCTCATCTGCGCGAACTGCTGGAAGCAGACGATCCGGAGGCGCCCAAGCTGATTGCCTTCGAATCGATCTACTCCATGGATGGCGATTTCGGTCCCATCGAAGAGATCTGCGATCTGGCCGATGAATTTGGCGCGCTGACCTATCTCGACGAAGTGCATGCGGTGGGGATGTACGGCCCGCGCGGCGGCGGTGTGGCTGAGCGCGACGGTCTGGCAGACCGTATCGACATCATCAATGGAACCCTGGCCAAGGCATTTGGCGTGATGGGTGGTTATATCGCGGCTTCGGCCAAGATGTGCGACGCCATCCGTTCTTATGCACCCGGCTTTATCTTCACCACCTCGCTGGCCCCGACGGTTGCAGCCGGGGCGGCGGCCTCGGTGGCTTTCCTGAAAACCGCGCCCGAGCTGCGCGAGAAGCATCAGGAACAGGCAAAGATCCTGAAAATGCGCCTAAAGGGGCTGGGCCTCCCGATCATCGATCACGGCAGCCACATCGTGCCGGTCATCGTCGGCGACCCGGTTCACACCAAGAAGTTGAGCGATATGCTGCTGTCGGATTTCGGCATTTACGTTCAGCCGATCAACTTCCCCACAGTCCCGCGCGGCACCGAACGGCTGCGGTTTACCCCGTCGCCGGTGCATGGGCCGCTGGAAATCGACGCTTTGGTCAAGGCAATGGACGGTCTTTGGTCGCATTGTGCGCTGAATCGCGCCGAATTGGCCGGGTAGTGCACAGTTCTGTGTTCAAAACTGTTGAGTGTGTTATCGTTTCATCAACGGATTGGTCAGCTTGAGTCGTTAGGGTGATTCTGCAGACATCAAAATCCGGTTGCGGCAGGTAAAGATGGGACAGCAGGCATGATCGGGCGCCTTACTCAGCGCAAATCAAAAGAGCAGGGTGAGCCATCCGCGCCCAAAAGTTTTGACGACTTTGAGCTGCGGCTTGGCGACATGATGCGCGGCGAGCGCGCAACCATGGGGAAATCCCTGCTTGATGTGCAACGAGAGTTGCGCATCAAGGCGTCTTACATCGCTGCGATTGAAAATTCCGATCCTTCAGTTTTTGACACGCCCGGCTTCATCGCCGGGTATGTGCGCTCTTACGCGCGCTATCTGAACATGGATCCCGAAGAGGCGTTTGAGACCTTCTGCCGCGAAAGCGGCTTTACGGTTGCCCACGGCATGTCGGCCGAGGCCTCGGTGCGAAAGGCAAAGGCTGCACCCGGTGCACAAGCGGCAAATGCCAGTGGGCTGGGCAGCGACCCGTTCACCTCGCCCAACACGCCCTTTGCCCCCTCTGCGGGTGGTCTGTTCAGTCATGTGGAGCCACGCGCCATCGGATCGCTGATGGTGCTGGCGGCGCTGATCACTGGCATCGGCTACGGTGGCTGGAGCATCCTGAAAGAAGTGCAGCAGGTGCAGTTCGCACCGGTCGATCAGACGCCGCTTGTGCTGGCGGATGTGGACCCGCTGGAAGGCGCGCAGCTGAACCTGGCGAATGCGGATACGGATCCTGCGGCAGCGGCGCTGGACCGGCTCTATCGCCCCCAGGCGCTGGATATTCCGGTTCTCGAAGCCCGGGACGCGCCGATTGCAACGCTTGATCCGCGCACCTTTGGCAACTTTGCCGAACCCGATCTGCCATCCATCCAATTGGCCGAGGCCAGCCTGCCTGCGGACATCGCCGGGCAGCAGCTGACGGTACCGCAGGTCGTCGAAGAGGTGGCGCCGAGCGCGGAAATGCTTGCCGTACGTCCGGCATGGGTCGAGGTGACCGCCGCGGATGGCAGCGTCATCTTCGAAGGGATCATGGAGCCGGGCGACCGGTTCGAGATTCCCCTGACCGAAGTTGCGCCGACCCTGAAGACCGGGGAAAGCAGCGGCATCTATTTCGCGGTCAATGGACAGCATTTTGGTCCCGTGGGCCAGCGTGGACGGGTAACCAAGAATGTCGATCTGTCCCCGGATGCGATTTCGGGCCGGTTCGAGGTCGCCGATCTTGAGGATGACCGCAACCGCGCCCTTGCGACCCTGGTGGCGCAGCTGCAGGTCGACAGCGCACAGGACTGATCCTTTTTCCGCTTTTACTGTGTCTGACCGCGCCTGCCATTGCAGACGCGGCCCGCAGCACGTATCTACCGGCTGAGCAGCAGGACCATAGGGGACGGACCGCATGTCGCTGAATCACATTCGACCCTGGCGCCATATCGAGCGCCGCAAGAGCCGCCAGATCCATGTAGGGAACGTGCCGATTGGCGGGGATGCGCCCATCGCGGTGCAGACCATGACCAATACGCTGACCACCGATGTCGCCGCGACCATCGCCCAGGTGCAGGCCGCCGCGGAGGCGGGCGCGGATCTGGTGCGCGTCTCTGTCCCGGATGAGGCTTCGTCCAAGGCACTGAAGGAAATCGTGCGCGAAAGCCCGGTGCCCATCGTTGCGGATATCCATTTCCACTACAAACGCGGGATTGAGGCAGCCGAGGCAGGCGCCGCCTGTCTGCGCATCAATCCCGGCAATATCGGCGATGAAAAACGCGTCGCCGAAGTGATCAAGGCCGCCCGCGACCACAATTGTTCGATCCGGATTGGCGTCAACGCCGGCTCATTGGAAAAGCACCTGCTCGACAAATACGGTGAGCCTTGCCCCGAAGCGATGGTCGAAAGCGGTCTCGATCATATCCGCATCCTGCAGGATCACGATTTCCACGAGTTCAAGATTTCAGTGAAGGCCTCTGATGTCTTCATGTCGGCAGCCGCTTATCAGCAACTGGCCGAGGCGACGGATGCGCCGATCCACCTTGGGATTACCGAGGCAGGGGGCTTTGTCTCCGGCACCATCAAATCGGCCATCGGTCTGGGGCAGCTTTTGTGGATGGGCATTGGTGATACCCTGCGCGTCAGCCTCTCTGCGGATCCGGTCGAAGAGGTGAAGGTCGGCTTTGAGATCCTGAAATCTCTGGGCTTGCGCCACCGGGGCGTCAATATCATCTCCTGCCCCTCCTGCGCGCGGCAGGGGTTTGACGTGATCAAGACGGTCGAAGCGCTCGAAGAGCGTCTGGCTCATATTCACACCCCGATGAGCCTGTCGATCATCGGCTGCGTCGTGAATGGTCCGGGTGAGGCGCTGATGACCGATGTTGGCTTCACCGGCGGCGGGGCCGGGGCCGGGATGGTTTATCTGGCGGGCAAGGCCAGCCACAAGATGAGCAATGAAGAGATGGTCGACCATATCGTTGAACAGGTCGAACAGAAGGCTGCAGAAATCAACGCGGCTGAGGCAGCCGCCGCTGAATAAGCAGAGAGCCCGATACCGGTGCAATATGCAGGACTAACAAAAACGGGGCGCCAAGGGCGCCCCGTTTTGCGTTTCACCATGATGGCTCGGGCCGAAGCCGCAGCGCGGGTCAGCCGCGGTTCTTGCGGTTCTCCGCCACCAGGGCTTCCATCTGATCGGCAGGCAGGTAGCCGCGCAGCAGTTCCCCGCCCAAAACAAACGTCGGCGTGCCGGAGATCGACAGACGCTGGGCCAGATCGCGGGTCTGGCGCAATTCGCGGGTGACGTCCTCGGAATCCATATGGGCGAGGATGGCGTCGGCATCCAGATCAAGCCCGTCGGCCAGACGGCGCAGGGCAACTTCGCCCGGCTCGCCAGTCATTTCCATCAGGGCTTCGTGCACGGATTTGTAGGCAGCGTCGCCAGCCAGCTGTTTGGTTGCAACAGCAAAGCGCGACGACAGCACCGAGGCTTCGCCCAGGATCGGGAATTCCTTCACCACCCAGCGGATGTTGCCATCCTTGGCAAGCAGCTCCGCCACCTCGGGCGCGGCGCGGCGGCAATAACCACAGCGATAGTCCATGAACTCGACCAGGGTGATGTCGCCCTCGGGGTTGCCACCGACCCAGGAATAGCCGTCGTTTTCCAACTCCTGCAGGTTGTCGGCCACCAGCGCCTGATCGCGGGTGGCTTCGGCGGCGGCCTGACGCTGCTCCAGCAGGTTCACGGCCTCAAGGATCACCTCAGGGTTTTCCATCAGGTATTCGCGCACCTGAGCGCCAAACGCCTCGCGTTCGGCGGCGCTCATGTTCGAAAGGTCCAGCGCCTGCGCGGGGGCGCCAAGCAGCGCAAGAGCAGTGGCAGCACCTGCTGCTGCACGTGTAACACGGATCATTTTCGTTTCCTTTTCTGTGTTTTCTCATAGGCCACCAGCACGTCTTGCGCCCGGCGCCAGGCTGGCGATCCGGTGGGCAAAAGCGCGGTGGCGCGTTTGGCATGCAGACCGGCGTCGTCCAGACGCCCCTGCAGGGCATAGCGTTCCGCTGTCACCAGCGCGGCAAGCCCGGTCTGTTTGGTTTTGGCATAGGCCTGCGCCATGTCCCGCAGCAGCACCGTGTTGCGAAAATCGATGCCGCGGGATTTTTCCAGCGATTTGAGCGCGGCCCGGGGCTGCCCGGCAGCAAGTTGCGCCCGGCCATAACTGGCCAGAACCAGCGGGTCCGAGGGGGCCAGCGCGACCGCCTGCCCGTAACTGGAAAGCGCGGCATTCCAGTCGCGGTTTTCCATCAGGATCTGACCTTTGAGATCGTGATAAAACGGATCCTTGGGGCGCAGCGCGATGGCGCCGTTTATGGCGGTCAGCGCCTTCTTGCGATTGTTGAGCCGGTGATAGGCGATCGCCTCCCGCATGAGCCGGACATCCTTGTGGCTCTCGCTGCTTGCGCGCCGCAGCGTCCACTTCGGAGAGCGGACAAAGGCAGACAGCTTGCCGCGCAGCCGGGCGAACCAATACTCGGCCGCTGGGTCGGTCGCGATGTCGGTGCCGTGGCTGGCGACATAGGCCTGCGCCGCGCGGATGCGGTCGCGGCTGAGTGGATGCGAGCGCATGTAGGGGTCCTGATGCTGCGCGCTCAGCACTTCTTGTCCGGCAAATGTCTGGTGCAGATCAACCAGCCCCTGCGGATTGACGCCGGCGCGGCTCAGATACCCCGCCGCCGAGCGGTCGGCCGAAGCTTCCTCGGCGCGGGTGTGTGACAGGAAGCCGCGCAGGGCCGAACTTTGCGTGCCGATAGCGATCCCGGTCGAAGCCTCGCTTCCAGCGCCCGCAGCGGCGGCCAGAACCGCCAGCGCCATGCCCAGCCCGGCGGCACTTCCGGCCGAACGCATGTTCTGCATCCGCCGGGCCAGATGGCCGTTTGCGATATGGGCTGCTTCATGGGCCAAAACGGCCTGCAGCATCTCGGGGCTGTCGGACTTGAGGATCAGGCCGTAATGCACGAAAATCGTGCGGTTATCCAAAACAAAGGCGTTGTAGCTGGACTCGTTGACCACAAGGATCTTGGTGCGCCGCGCATTGAGCCCCGCCGCCTGCAGAACCGGCGCCGCAAGCCGGTTCAGCGCCTGTTCCACATCTGCGTCCCGCAACAGGGTGATCGATGCCGCCTGCACAGCCGTCGCCGCATAGGCCAGCAGGCAAAACACCAGAGCCGGGATTGACGCCAGACGAGAGAAACGGTCAAAAGTCATGCGCGCACCATGGGAGAACATCATGCGAAACTCAACCCGCTCAGAGGTCGATCCGTTTATTGTGATGGATGTCATGGAGGCCGCCCGCAAGGCCGAAGAGGCCGGGCGCCGTATCATTCACATGGAGGTCGGCCAGCCTTCGACCGGGGCGCCGGAGGCGGCGCAGCAAGCGCTGGTCAGGGCGCTTGAAAACGATGCGCTGGGATATACCGTGGCGCTGGGGATTCCGGCGCTGCGCGAACGTATCGCACGCATGTATGGCGAATGGTATAACGTGGATCTGGATCCCGGGCGCGTGGTGGTGACCTCCGGCTCGTCCGGGGCGTTCCTGCTGGCCTTCACGGCGCTCTTTGACAGCGGTGACAGGGTCGGCATCGGCGCGCCGGGCTATCCGTCCTACCGGCAGATCCTGCATGCACTGGGGCTAACGCCGGTGGATATTGAAACGGCAGCGGAAAACCGCCTTCAGCCGGTGCCAAGCGATCTTTCCGGGCTTGATCTCGCCGGGCTGATGGTGGCCTCTCCGGCGAACCCGACCGGCACGATGCTGAACCGCGATGCCATGGCGGCGCTGATCGGCGCGACGCAAGAGGCTGGCGCAGCCTTCATCTCGGATGAGATTTACCACGGGATCGAATATGAGGCCAAAGCGGTCACCGCTCTGGAGCTGACCAATGATGCCTATGTGATCAACTCCTTCTCCAAGTATTTCTCGATGACTGGCTGGCGCGTTGGCTGGATGGTGGTGCCTGAGGATCATGTGCGGGTGGTGGAACGTCTGGCTCAGAACATGTTCATCTGCGCGCCGCACGCAAGCCAGGTGGCGGCGCTGGCCGCGATGGATTGCGAGGAGGAACTGCAGGCAAACCTGGCGGTCTATGCCCGCAACCGGCAACTAATGCTGGAGGGGCTGCCCAAGGCGGGTTTCAGCAAGATCGCACCGCCGGACGGGGCATTCTACGTCTACGCGGATGTGTCGGAGCTGACGCAGGACAGCCGTGCATTTGCCGCCGAAATTCTGGAAAAGGCCGGGGTTGCGGTGACGCCGGGGCTGGATTTCGATCCGGTCCGGGGCGCCACAACGCTGCGGTTCTCTTATGCGCGCTCCACCGCCGATATCGAAGAAGGGCTGTCGCGTCTGCGCAGTTTCATGGAAAACCGTTAAGGTCCCCGTCAAAGGCGATGGGGGCGGTGGGTGCAAACACCCGCTGGTCAGAAGCAAAACAGAATGGGCAGGAACAGGATGACAGGCAGGATATTGGCGATCATCGCGGCGCTGTTTCTGGGCGGCGCGGCTATGGCGCAGGGGTTTTCCGGGCTCGCGCGCATTGATGCCGAGCAGAGCCGCATCAGGGACGCGGGGCAGGGGGCAGAGATTGATCTGCACCTTAGTCAGGGGGTGCCCTACCGCCTTTTCACGCTCGACAACCCTCCGCGTCTGGTGCTCGACTTTCAGGAGGTGGACTGGACGGGGCTGCGCCGGGAGAACCTGATCCAAGGCGAAAACCTGCGCGATGTGCAGTTCGGAACCTATGTGCCGGGCTGGTCGCGCATGGTTCTGGCGCTGGTCGGACCGATGCAGGTTAGTGCTGCTGGGATGGAGGTTGATCCGGTGACAGCGGGCGCGATCCTGTCGGTCACGCTGGACAAAACAGATGCCGAACAGTTTGCCGCCAGTGCTGGCGCCCCGCAGGACCGGCGCTGGGACCTGCCCGCGCCCGAGCCGCTGACACCGGCTGCTCCGCGTGATGACAATGCGCCGCTGCTGGTGGTGCTGGACCCGGGGCATGGCGGCATCGATCCCGGTGCGCAGGTCGAGGGCGGCCTCGATGAAAAGACCCTGATGCTGCAATTTGCCTTCGAACTCGGTGAAATGCTGGTGCGCTCGGGCCAGTTTTCGGTGCAGCTGACCCGTGATGGGGATTACTTCGTATCGCTGGAGCGCCGGATTGCGCTGGCGCATCAGGCCGGAGCGGATCTGTTCATCTCACTGCACGCGGATTCCCTCTCCGAAGGCGGCGCGCGGGGATCGACCATCTATACCCTGTCGAAAGAGGCTTCGGACAAGGCATCGGCCACCCTGGCCGAGCGGCACGACCGGTCGGATCTATTGTCTGGGACAGACCTTAGCGCGGCGGATGATCTGGTGACGGATGTGCTGCTGGATCTTGCCCGGCAGGAAACCCAGCCACGCAGCGAGGCGCTGGCGCGCGCCATCGTCGAAGGGCTGGCGGAGCAGGGCGGACCGCTCAACCGGCGGCCCATGCGCTCGGCCGGATTTTCGGTGCTGAAATCGGCGGATATCCCGTCGGTCCTGATCGAAATCGGCTTCCTGTCCAGCGCCCGCGATCTGAAGAACCTGAAGGACCCGGAGTGGCGCGCCCAGGCGGCGCGCGGTGTTCTGTCTGGCCTGATCGAATGGCGTATCCGCGATGATGCGCTGCGCCCGCTGGTACGCCAGTAGCCGGAAAGCAGGAAAAAGGCGCCCATGGGGATCGGCGCGCAGGTGCCGACTGACCCACTGGTTGCGACAGCACCTGTCGCTGCAGCCCCGAATCCTCTATGGTTTTCCTGACACCAGCGGCATATATTCGCCGCTTCCCGTTTTGACCCCGGTAACAGGGGCTCCTATATAGGCGGGACCGTGCGAGAGAGGCTTTATTCCGTGCTCAGGTTCATTCTATCCTTCTTCGGCTCCATTTTCAGTACCATCACGCTTGGCGTGGCGGTGGTTGCACTGACCATTGGCGCGGTCTTCTGGATGTATGGGCGCGACCTGCCCAGCCACGAATCCCTGGCGCAATACCAGCCCCCGACCATCAGCCGGATCTATTCGGGCGAAGGACAGCTGATCGACGAATTCGCCGAAGAACGCCGCCTGTTCACCCCGTCGCACGAGATCCCGGCGCTGGTGAAGCAGGCCTTCATCTCTGCCGAAGACAAGAATTTCTATTCCCACGCCGGCTATGATGCCCGTGGTATTGCTGCCGCCGCGATTGAAGCGGTTCGCTCGCGCGGGTCCAACGTGCGCGGTGCCTCGACCATTACCCAGCAGGTGATGAAGAACTTTCTTCTGTCCGGTGACCGTAAGGCCGAGCGCAAGATCAAGGAAATCATCCTCGCCACCCGGCTTGAGGAAACGCTCGACAAGGACCGAATTCTTGAGCTCTATCTGAACGAGATTTTCCTGGGTCAGAATTCTTACGGGGTCGCGGCGGCCTCGCAGACCTATTTCAACAAGACCCTTGGCGAATTGGCCCCGCACGAAGCTGCCACGCTGGCCTCCATGCCCAAGGCGCCGTCAGATTATCACCCGGTTCGGCGCAAGGACCGGCTGCTTGCCCGGCGCAACTACGTTCTGCGCGAGATGTACGAGAACGGCTATATCTCTGAAGACGTCTACAAGGTGGAGGTCGAACAGCCGCTGCGCTCGGTCCAGAATGGCGATTTCGAAAGCTTCCGTACCGCTCTGCCGCCGCGCGATTATTTCACCGATGAAATCCGCCGCCAGCTGTCGCAGGACTTTGGGGAAGGCGAGTTCTTTACCGGTGGTTTCACCGTGCGCGCCACCATCGACGAGGAAATGCAGACAGAGGCCGCGCTGGCCATGCGCAAAGGTCTGGAGAAATATGACCGTTCGCGTGGGATCTGGAAGGGCACAGGGGTAGCTCTCACCGAAGAGGAACTCGCCTCCGAAGAGACCTGGCGCGAGGCGCTGGGACAAGCCGATGTGTCCCGCGACATCGACTTGGGTGGCAAATGGCTGCCTGCCGTGGTGCTGACAGTGGCCGATCAGTCGCTTACCGTTGGCGTAGAAGGCGTTGCCGAAACCGGCAGCGTGCCGCGCTCTGACATCAAGTGGATGAAGGGCAATTTCAAGGACAACTTCACCCGCGGAGACGTGGTGCTGGTCCGCGCCGAGATGAAAGACGATGCCTTTAGCCATTGGTCGCTGCGGCAGGTCCCCGAAGTGCAGGGCGGTTTCGTTGCAATGGACGTCAACACCGGCCGCGTTCTGGCGATGCAGGGCGGGTTCTCCTATCAGCATTCGGTGTTCAATCGCGCCACCCAGGCGCAGCGACAGCCTGGGTCCAGCTTCAAACCTTTCGTCTATGCGGCGGCGCTGGACAGTGGATACAGCCCGGCGACCATCATCGTCGACGCCCCGATCGAGATCAACACGCCGCAAGGTCTGTGGCGGCCCAAGAATTCCAGCAACAAGTTCTACGGTCCGACGCCGCTGCGCACCGGGATCGAGATGAGCCGGAACCTGATGACCATCCGACTGGCGCAAGAGGTCGGCATGCCGGTGGTCGCGGGCTATGCGGAACGCTTTGGCGTCTATGACAATATGGGCACCTATCTGGCCAACTCGCTGGGGGCCGAGGAAACCACGCTCTACAAGATGGTTGCAGCCTATGCGATGTTCGCCAATGGCGGCCAGCGGGTGCAGCCGACCCTGGTGGACCGCATTCAGGATCGCTTTGGCAAGACGATCTACCGCCACGATGACCGCGACTGCGTCGATTGCGCCGTGGCTTCCTTGGAGCCTGGACGGGCACCGCGTATCGTTGCCGACCGCGAACAGGTGATGGATCCGATCACCGCCTATCAGCTGACCTCGATGATGAAGGGGGTTGTCGACCGCGGCACCGCCTCTAGCGTGATCAACCTGCCGGTGCCCACCGCGGGCAAAACCGGCACCACCAACGATTCGCGCGATGTCTGGTTCGTCGGCTTCACCTCCAATATCGTTGCGGGTTGCTACATGGGCTTTGACCAGCCCCGCCCGATGGGACGTGGCGCCTATGGCGGCACCATGTGCGGGCCGGTGTTCCAGCAGTTCATGACCAAGGCTGTCGAGAAATTCGGCGGCGGTCCCTTCGAAGTGCCCGAAGGCGGCCATTTCATCAAGATCGACCGCTATACCGGCGCGCCTTTGCCGGATGATGCTTCGGGTGCCTATGTGGTGGCGGAATACTTCCGCGACGGGGCTGAGCCGATCTTTGGCATGACCTTCGATGGCGGCTTTGCCATGGGATCCAGCCTGCCGTTGATCGAAGAGGTCGAACAATCCGGGCGCAAGGTTACCACCTCAAGCGGTGGAACCGCGGTTCTGGGGCCAAAGGCCAGCTTTGGCACCATCAGTTCGGGCGGCCTTTACTGACCGCCCGCCTGTGTCTTTGCGGGCACCGGCTTTGACGGGGGTATTGCGCGCGGGGTGCGATTGTCGGCCGCCTATACGCACTGCTTGGCGATGGACAGGCGCAGACCCTTGTTCTGCCTTGGTCTCTGGGCTATCACGCCAGCCTGAACGTCATGACAGGATACTCCCAAGATGCGCGCTGAAACCCAGAATATCGTGACCGAGATTGAAAAATCGCTGGAGCTTCTCGCCCAGCGGCTCGATTGGGAAACTGCGGAGTTCCGGCTGGAGGAATTCAACGCCCGGGTCGAGGATCCGGGACTGTGGGACGATCCCGAAGCGGCGCAGAAACTGATGCGCGAGCGCCAGATGCTGGTCGATGCGATTGATACCTACAAGGGCATCAAGCAGGATCTGGCAGACAATATGGAGCTGATCGAACTTGGCGAGATGGAAGAGGACGAAGAGGTCGTCACCGACGCTGAGGACGCTCTGAAGGCGCTTAAGGACAAGGCCGCCGAGAAGGAGCTGGAGGCGCTGCTGGACGGCGAGGCGGACGGCAACGATACTTTCCTTGAGATCAACGCAGGTGCCGGCGGCACTGAAAGCTGCGATTGGGCTTCGATGCTTGCGCGAATGTACGTCCGCTGGGCCGAGAAGAAAGGCTACAAGGTCGAGCTGCAATCCGAAAGCGCTGGTGAAGAGGCAGGCATCAAATCCGCCGCCTACAAGATTTCCGGCCCCAATGCCTATGGCTGGCTGAAATCCGAAAGCGGCGTGCACCGTCTGGTGCGG
The DNA here is from genome assembly GCF_041008745.1 of Pseudophaeobacter sp. 1A09344. Lineage (NCBI taxonomy): Bacteria > Pseudomonadati > Pseudomonadota > Alphaproteobacteria > Rhodobacterales > Roseobacteraceae > Pseudophaeobacter > Pseudophaeobacter sp. 1A09344. The sequence goes on along the minus strand of NZ_JAXGFS010000004.1, from coordinate 381,916 downwards.
ATTTCACCCTATGACTCGGCTGCCAAACGCCACACGTCCTTCTGTTCGGTCTGGGTCTACCCGGTGGTGGACGACAATATCGACATCGAGGTGAACCCGGCGGATATCCGTATCGATACCTACCGTTCGTCCGGTGCGGGCGGTCAGCACGTCAACACCACCGACTCGGCGGTGCGGATCACCCACCATCCCACCGGGATCGTGGTGACCAGCTCGGAAAAATCCCAGCACCAGAACCGCGATATCGCCATGAAGGCCCTGAAATCGCGCCTGTATCAACTGGAGCTGGACCGTCGCAACGCGGCCATCAACGAAGCCCACGAGAACAAGGGCGACGCGGGTTGGGGCAACCAGATCCGGTCCTACGTGTTGCAGCCCTACCAGATGGTCAAGGATCTGCGCACCGGGCACGAGACCTCTGACACCAAGGGCGTTCTGGATGGCGATCTGGACGGCTTCATGGCGGCGACACTGGCGATGAACGTGTCCGGCAAGAGCCGCGCGGACGCGCAGGCGGAGTAATCCGGCCTACGGGTGACCCGAGGTTAGCCTCGGGGCAAGTCACGGCTTTCCTTTGTAAAAATCTGCGGCTAGGCTCTGTTTAACAAATGAACGGAGTCACGCCGACTATGACAGATTACAGCTCTGCCAGCGATATTCTGGCCCAATTGCAAGATGGTAGCCTGACTGCCGCCGCGCTGATGGAGCATACCCTGGCGCGGATCGAGGCGGTGAACCCGGATCTGAACGCCATCGTGGGACTGCGCCCGGCAGAAGAGCTGATGGAAGAGGCGCGCCGTGCCGACGCGATGCGCGCCGCCAATGTACCGCTGGGGCCGCTGCACGGGCTACCGATGGCGATCAAGGATCTTGCCAACGTCAAAGGCATCGCATCGACCCAGGGCTCCCCCCTGATGAAGGATTTTGTACCGACCGAGGATGAGCTGTTCGTATCGCGCCTGCGCGCGGCGGGGGCGATCCTGATTGGCAAGACCAATACCCCCGAATTCGGCCTCGGCTCCCATACCTTCAACCCGGTCTATGGCGCGACCAACAACCCGTTTGATCCCACGCGGACCTGTGGCGGCTCTTCCGGTGGCTCAGCGGTGGCGTTGGCCGCCGGGATAGTGGCGCTGGCGGATGGATCCGACATGATGGGATCCCTGCGGAACCCGGCTGGCTGGAACAATGTCTACGGCTTCCGACCGACCTGGGGCTGGGTGCCGTCAGAACCCAAGGGAGACGTCTTCCTGCACCCTCTGGCGACGCTTGGCCCGATGGCGCGTAGCCCCGAGGATATCGGTCTGCTCCTGGACGTGATGAGCGGACCGGACCCGCGTCAGCCGCTGGCCTCGGGTGGGGCTCCGGTGATGCCGCTGCCGGAGGTCGAAAAGATGCGGATTGGCTGGCTTGGCGACTGGGGCGGGGCCTTTCCGATGGAGCCGGGAATCCTTGAGCTATGCGAGGCGGCGGCAAAGTCGTTCGAAGACTTGGGGCATACGGTTGAAGCCGTGGCGCCGCCGTTCCCGGCGGACCGCATCTGGGAGGCCTGGATCACCTTGCGCTCCTTTGCCGTTGCAGCGGGACTGCGGGTGTTCAACGATCGCCGCGAGCATCTGAAGGACACCGCCATCTGGGAGCTGGAGCGTGGCCTTTCTATGACAGCGCAACAGGTGCAGGAGGCGTCCGATGCGCGCTCTGACTGGCAGCGGGCCGCAGCGCGGCTGTTCCAGGACTACGACGCCCTGATCCTGCCGACGGCGCAATGCTGGCCGTTCCCGGTCGATATCGATTACCCGCGGGAGATCGCAGGCGTTGAGATGGACACCTATCACCGCTGGATGCAGGTGGTGGTGCCGGTCAGCCTGCTGGGGCTGCCCTGCCTTGGCGCGCCTGCTGGGTTCAGCGAGGCGGGCCTGCCGATGGGCATCCAGATCTTTGGCGCGCAGGGGCAGGATCAGAATATCCTGGCACTGGGCCAGCAGTATCACGCGGCCACGCAATGGCCGCAAAACGCCCCTCCACAGGGTTAAGGAGGACCCGGGGGAGGGGAAACGTTTCGGGGAGGAAGCGTTTCGATGACAGAAAAGGCATTTGGTGTACCGGAAATGCAGCCGATGACCGCAGGGATCCTGCGCGAGGCGCTGCGACGCGGCTGGGCGGATTTCCTGGCCAAGCCCGGATACGGGTTGTTCTTTGCCGGGTTTTACGTCTTGGCGGGCTGGGCGATGGCCTGGGTTACCGCGCAGACCGGCACCACCTTCTGGCTGGTGCTGGCGGCCATCGGATTTCCGCTGATCGGTCCCTTTGCGGCGGTGGGGCTTTATGAGGTCTCACACCGGCGCGAACAGGGGCAGGCAATGGACGCCCGGGCCATTCTGGGGGTGGTTCTGCAGCAAAGCCGCCGCCAGCTGCCGTCGATCTGCGCCATCATCATTGTGGTGTTTCTGTTCTGGTTTTTCCTTGGCCACATGATCTTTGCCCTGTTTCTGGGGCTGTCGACCATGACCAATATCTCCACCTCTCTGGATGTCTTCCTGTCGGTCGAGGGGCTTACGATGCTGGCGGTCGGAACTGTCGTTGGCGCGTTGTTCGCGCTGCTGCTCTATATGATCACGGTGATCTCTCTGCCGCTGCTGCTGGACAGGGAGGTCGATTTCGTGACCGCGATGATCACCAGCTTCACCTATGTGCAGCGGAATTTTGCGCTGATGATGCTCTGGGCGGTGCTGATTGCCGTGCTGACCTTTGCAGCCATGCTGCCCGCCTTTGCCGGTCTGCTGGTGGTGCTGCCGTTGCTTGGCCACGCCACTTGGCACATCTACCGGCTCGCCACATCACCGACCTAGGGCGGCAGGGCGTCCCTGGTCAGGAGAACGGTTCGTTGATGCGCAGCAGGCGGCGGTGGTAGGGCAGCAGGTCCTCTTCGCTCACAAAGCCCGCATTGCGGGCCACGGCCAGCGCAGGCCCCATGTCGCGGCCGAGGTATTCATAGACCATCCGGGTGACCCGTTCATCGCCGCTTTCACGCACGGTGCGGGCCACGTAGCCAACCCAGAAATTGTTTTCAAGCGAGGCCACGCGCGCCAAGTAGTTGAAGGAAAAGGTCATCGCGCGGCGCCGTGAAATCAGGAAGGCGACGCCGTCCTCGTGACAGCTGAGCACGCCGCGGAACTCACGCGATGCCGGGTCTTCGGGCAGGCCCTGAAACCGCATCGCATCCTTGGCCTCAAAACCCTTGATATAGGCGACGCCGCCTCCGTCACGGCTTACGCGCACCAGACCAACGACAAAACTGTCCCCGTTGATGAAGCTACGACGGGTAAAACGGTAATAGCCAGAGGGGAAGATCTGCTCGCTCAGCTGCTCGATCCCATGGCCCAGAAAATCATTGAGAAAGGCGCCGTGCAGGATCTTGTCCTGTTTGCCAACTGTGTCGACCGGCTCCAGCAGGATACGCGCATCCACATCAAAGAAGCAGCAGATCCGGTCTAGAACGTCCGGCCGCGGAAAGCTTTCGCCGGACATGTAGCGATTGAACTGCGTCCGGTTGATACCAAGGCGCCGCGACAGTTCGGAGATGGAGGGGTATTGCTGTGCCAGATGACGCAGGTTGGCGCCAAACATGTCGCGCAATTCTGCGGGAGAACGCGATTGCCGGGCGCGGTTGTCATCTCTTGCTGTTGCTATGGCAGCCATTGTGGCCTCAATCCCCGACCGCTGATCGCGACAAATATTTCCATTTTACGATGGGTTGTCGCTTTATCGCGTCAATGTTGTCTCTAAATCACGTCGGGATACTATCCTCGCTGACACAAATTGCAATAGTCCGACGCAGTATTTGCCATGTTGGCGCCTCTCCAATTGGCCCAGAATTGAGCGATAAACGAACGAGGCTTGCAACATGATCGGATATGTACTTTGGAGTGATGTCGCCGTCGGAAAAGCAATTATCTGGTGTGAGGATCAGGGGGATCTGGCCTATTATTCCCGGCACAGAGATGCCTCACAGACGGCGGTGTGTAAGGGAGATTGGGTACAGTTTGACCTGACCGAAAAAGGCAATATGCGGTTGGCAGCCAATGCGGTCATTCTGGAAGAGGTCGGGTATCCTGACCTGTCCGAGATGCTGGTCGAGGCAGCACCGCTGCCAAAAGCGGCTTCAACAGCGGTGACGGCCGATCATCCGGCTCGCGCAACAGGTGCAGGGCGGAGTTTTGAAGCGTCTGGCGGTGTCGAGGTGGTAACGGAAGGCAATGTGATACCCTTTCCGGCTTTCTCAAAATGGCACACGGCCGCGCGGTACGGGTAACCCCCGTACTGTCGGAACGGTCTGGCGCAGCGCTTTGTTACACGCGGACTTGGCGCTGCAGGCCCTGTGATTTTCTACTGACCCGGACGTCGCAAAAAGGCCGCCCAGATTGGGCGGCCTTTTGTGTTATCGGTGCAAGACATGTGATCGGAAGGGGCGGGTGGTCCTCCCGGCGCGGCAATCAGGTGCCGCGCAGCAGGGCAGCAACGCCGGTACGGGCGATTTCGATCAGACCCAACGGGCGCATCAGATCGGCAAAGGCGTCGATCTTGTCCGGGGCGCCGGTGATTTCGAAGATGAAGCTTTCCAGGGTGCTGTCCACGACATTGGCGCGGAAGATATCGGCCAGGCGCAGGGCCTCGACCCGCTTGTCACCATCGCTCACGACCTTGAGGATTGCCAGTTCCCGCTCGACCGCAGGGCCTTCGACGGTCAGATCGTGCACCTCGTGGACTGGAACGATACGGCCCAGCTGTGCCTTGATCTGTTCGATCACCTGCGGCGTGCCGGTGGTGACCACGGTGATGCGGCTCAGGTGCCCGGTGTGATCGACTTCGGCGACGGTCAGGCTTTCGATGTTGTAGCCGCGGCCGGAGAACAGGCCGATGACACGGGCCAAAACGCCGGGTTCGTTTTCAACCAGCAATGCCAGCGTGTGACGTTCCTGTACGTCGGAAAACGTGGGCCGCAGGTTATACGCCGAATGTTTGCTGGCGCCTTTTTTGATGTGTAGGGCAGACATGGAATTGTCCTTTTTCATTCCTATCGGGCCGTGTCGGCGATTGCCGGGCCCATCAATTCGGTGAAGGGGGAGCGGTGTGGATCAAACCAGCACCGCACCTCCGGCCTGAATGGCGCCCTGGGTTTCGGCTTCGCCCAGCAGCATTTCGTTGTGGGGTTTGCCCGAGGGGATCATCGGGAAGCAGTTCTCGTGCTTTTCGACCAAACAATCAAAGACAACCGGACCGTCGTGGTTGATCATTTCCATGATCGCATCGTCCAGATCCTTGGGGTCCTTGCAGATGATGCCCTTGGCGCCAAAGGCCTCGGCGAGCTTCACGAAATCGGGCAGCGCTTCGGACCAGGAGTGGCTGTAGCGTTCACCGTGCAGCAGTTCCTGCCACTGGCGCACCATGCCAAGGCGTTCGTTGTTGAGGATGAACTGTTTTACCGGCAAGCGGTATTGCGCGGCGGTGCCGAGTTCTTGCATGTTCATCAGCCAGGATGCCTCACCGGCAACGTTGATCACCAGCGCGTCGGGGTGCGCCATCTGCACGCCGATGGAGGCCGGGAATCCATAGCCCATGGTGCCAAGTCCGCCTGAGGTCATCCAGCGGTTGGGATCCTCAAAGCCAAGGAACTGCGCCGCCCACATCTGGTGCTGCCCAACCTCGGTGGTGACATAGCGGTCGTGACCCTTGGTCAGCTCCTCAAGGCGTTGCAGCGCGTATTGCGGTTTGATGGTGCCTTCGGACGGGGTGTAGGACAGGCAATTGACCGCGCGCCATTCGGAGATCTTGGCCTGCCATTTGGCCAGCGCCTCCTTGTTGGTCTTGCGACCGCGGGATTTCCAGACCTTCAGCAGATCTTCCAGCACGTGGCCCACATCACCGACGATCGGGATATCGACGCGGATCACCTTGTTGATCGAGGAAGGATCGATATCGATATGCGCCTTGGTCGATTTCGGGCTGAAGGCATCGATGCGGCCAGTGATCCGGTCATCGAACCGCGCGCCGATATTGATCATCAGATCGCAGTCGTGCATCGCCATGTTGGCCTCATAAAGACCGTGCATGCCCAGCATGCCGAGCCAGTTCGGGCCCGAGGCAGGATAGGCGCCAAGGCCCATCAGGGTCGAGGTTACGGGAATGCCAGTGGCATCCACCAGTTCGCGCAGCAGCTGGCTGGCGCCGGGGCCGGAGTTGATCACGCCGCCGCCGGTATAGAACACCGGGCGTTTGGCGGTCTCGATGGCGGCCACCAGTTCGGTGATCTCTTCCATATCGCCCTTGACCGGCGGCTGGTAATGCGAGGCCGAGGGGCGCGGCGTCGTGTAGGTTCCGGTGGCGAATTGCACGTCTTTCGGAATGTCGATCAAAACCGGACCGGGGCGGCCCGAGGTGGCGACATGGAACGCCTCGTGCAGGGTACCGGACAGCTTGTCGGTGTCCTTCACCAGCCAGTTGTGCTTGGTGCAGGGGCGGGTGATGCCAACGGTGTCCGCCTCCTGGAAGGCGTCTGAACCGATCATGAAGGTCGGCACCTGACCGGTCAGCACCACAAGCGGAATGGAATCGAGCAGCGCATCGGTGAGGCCGGTCACCGCATTGGTTGCACCGGGCCCCGAGGTGACAAGAACGACGCCCGGCTTTCCGGTCGAACGCGCATATCCTTCGGCGGCGTGAACCGCGCCTTGCTCGTGGCGGACCAGAATGTGGCGGATATCGTTCTGCAGGAAGATTTCATCATAGATCGGAAGCACGGCGCCACCGGGGTATCCGAATACCGTGTCCACGCCCTGATCCTTCAGGGCCTGAACAACCATTTTTGCGCCGGTCATTTCACGTGTCATCTGCTTTTGCTCCAGTTGGCGGCAACGTCCATTCCGCATAAAAAAAGCCCCCGATTTTCTAGGTCGGAGGCGCATGGGTCAGATTATGGTCAACCGTTACCGGCCCATGCGCTTGGTTCCTACAATGACGACTAGGGAGGTCATTTACCCCAGGCTCCTCTTTTGCGTTGAAGCGCAGACTATGACCGGCCGGCAGGGGCGTCAACAGGCAAACCCATCAAAAATGCCCGTCTTTCGACATTTTCTTGCGCTCAAGGGGCGCGTTGCGACATTTCTCAAAAGGAGAATCCCGGAAATGTGACCGAAACCCGAGCCGCAGGGACTCAGCCGCAGGTGTCGCGTGCTCCAGAAATGGGGGGAGCAGGGGCTACAGCCCGACGCCAGTGCCCTGTAGAACGCCGTGTTGCAGCGCATAGCGGGTGAGGCCGGCGGTCGAGGAAATGCCCAGCTTGCGCTTGATGTTCTTGCGGTGGGTTTCCACTGTGCGCACCGAGATATCGAGCGCAAGGGCAACTTCCTTGTTGGATTTGCCCTGAGCCAGTTCCAAGAGGATGGTCTGTTCGCGCCCGGTCAGCGCCTCGCGCAAACCGCTGTCCTTGGGCTTCAGCGACCCTTCGGCGCCGGTGCAGAGATAGCGTTCACCGCGCATCACCGCGTCGATAGCATCCTTGATCTCTTCGGTGGGCACGTCCTTTAGCACATATCCCATGGCGCCATGGCTGAGCGCGGTAGAGATATATTCCGGGCTGTCGTGCATCGACAGGATCAGGATACGAGTGCTGGGGCTGCGCTCCAATATGATTTCGGTGGCGCCGAGGCCACCCAACCGGGGCATGTTGAGATCCATCAGGATCACATCGGGCGCCAGCTCGGCGACGCGGCTCACCGCTTCTTCGCCGTCGGTCAACGATCCGACCACCGCGATGTCATCATAGCTTTCGAGAATCGACTGGATGCCCTCGGCGACCATCGGGTGGTCGTCCACGATCAGGACACGCACAGGCTCGCAATTTCCGTCTTTCAGCAGAGTGCCATCCCCCAACTGCCTATATGCTTCGGACCCGGCAGAGATACGGATCCTGCATCTGCCACTACGACACGCGTTTCGGAGCGGCTTCGTTCCCCGGAGGCAGCAGATGGCTCAAAGGGAGTGTCGCTTCGATCACCGTGCCGCTCTGGGTGCCCCGTGATGACAGAATCCGCAAGGTGCCGTCAAGCTGATCGATCCGCTCTTGCATGTTGCGCAGGCCGATGCCCGGCTCGCCTTCGGGCTTTTTCTGGGGCAGGCCACGGCCATTGTCGCTGATGCGCATGGTGGCGCCGCGGGCGTGGCCACGCAGGTCTATACTGACATGGCTTGCATCCGCGTGCCGTTCTATATTGGTCAGCGCCTCCTGCGCGATGCGGTACATGGCGATCTTGGCGTCCTGATCCAGCCGGTTGCGGAAAACCACAGTGGTAAAATCCGTTTCGATTCCGGTGCGGGCCGCAAAATCATCGGTCAGCGCCTTCAGCGCAGGACCAAGGCCCAGATCATCCAGCACTCCCGGGCGCAGATCCCGGCTGATGCGGCGCACTTCGGAGATGGCGATGCCAAGGTGTTCGATGCCCTTGTCGAGCGGATCCGAAGCGCCATCGTGATCGCCCCGCATCAGGCGCCGCCGGGTGTTGTCCAGCGCATAGCGCACCCCGACAAGAAGCTGGCTGATCCCGTCGTGCAGCTCGCGGGCCACGCGTCCACGCTCTTCTTCCTGCGCGTCGAAAACCCGCTGTGTCAGTTCCTTCAGCTTGGCATCGGCAAGGCGGCGTTCGCGGATGTTCAGAACCATGCCCGATGCAAAGACAAGGACCAGTGCGACAAGGGTAATTCCGCCAATATAGATAAAGGTCCGGCGCACCCGGGCTTCCACCTCGGCGCGGCTGGCGGCGACCGAGGCCAGTACATCGTCGATGAAGACGCCGGTCCCGACCGCCCATTGCCAGTCCTGCAGGCCAAGGACGTAGGTTACCATCTGCGCTTCTTCGCCAGTCGATGGTTTTTCCCACATGAAACTGTGCCAGCCTGCGCCTTGGCGCGCCTGCTCGATGAAGGTGTCCACGACCGGCGTGCCCTGGCTGTCGGTAAGCCCGCGCCAGTTCTGATTGATGAACTCGGTCTGTCGGGGGCTGACCAGATTGTTGCCGTCATAATCATAGACGAAAAAGAACCCGTCCTGGCCGTAGATCATCGCGCTAAGGATTTGCGTCACCCGTTCCTTTGCATCCGCATCATCCGGCGCAGCCAGACCATAGATATGGGAAAAGGCATTGCGGGCCTGGGTGACATAGTTGCGCAATTCGGCCTTCTTGGCTTCGATCAGCTGGCGCTCCAAGGCCTTGATCTCCCGCTCGGCGAGGGCGCGGGACTGATTGGCCACCAAGAGCGCAATCGCCGCCACTGCCACCACCAGAGGCAGCGTCGCCAGAAGCGAAAGTTTCTGCGCATAGTTTGGTCGAAACAGGCTGGAAAACAGGCTGGAGAACGGGGGCATAGGGCTGTCCGGCGGCTGTGAGAGAGGGAAGGCGAATCGTTACGCAATCGAAATCCGAAAGCAAAGGGGGCTTTGAGGCAGATTTTGCCGTCACCTGCGTAACAAAAGAAGCCTGCGCTCAAAATTAGTGCAACAATCGGACTGAAACTTACCAAAAAAGCGCCGATCTACGCAGTACTAGGTATTCACAAGTTTGGCCCCGTGGCTAGGCTGACGCCACTCGAACCGATCCGCCCAAGGCTTTGCTGCGGGCAATCCATATATCTGGGAGGAAAACATCATGGATCGTCGTTCCTTTTTGAAAACATCCGCTCTGGGCGGTACCGCCGCTGCTGCGTCCACTCTGGCAGCTCCGGCTTATGCTCAGGGTAAGCGCACCCTGACCATGGTTACCACCTGGGGTCGTGGCCTGGCTGGCGTGTTTGACGCCGCGCAGCGCGTTGCAGACAACGTCACCGCCATGTCCGATGGCAACCTGACTGTCGACATCAAAGCCGCAGGCGAACTGGTTGGCGCGTTTGAAGTGTTTGACGCCGTTTCCTCGGGTCAGGCTGACATGTACCACGGCGCCGACTACTACTTCGTTGGTCAGCACCCGGGCTATGCCTTCTTTACCGCCGTGCCCTTCGGCATGACCGCGCAGGAACTGTCCAACTGGTACTACTTCGACGGCGGTATGGAGCTGCACGACGAGCTGGGTCAGATCTTTGGTCTGAAATCCTTCCTCGGCGGCAACACCGGCGCGCAGGCTGGCGGCTGGTTCTCCAAAGAGATCAACAGCCCCGAAGACTTCAACGGTCTGAAGTTCCGTATGCCGGGTCTGGGCGGCAAGGCACTGGGTAAACTGGGCGCTTCCGTTCAGAACATCCCGGGTTCCGAAGTGTACCAGGCTCTGTCCTCTGGCGCCATCGACGGCACCGAGTGGATCGGCCCCTGGGCGGACGAAAAAGCCGGCTTCCAGGAAATCACCAAGACCTACTACACCGCTGGCTTCCACGAGCCGGGTGCGGGTCTGTCGGTTGCAACCAACCGCGACGTATTCGAGAGCCTGAGCCCCGCGCATCAGAAGATCATCGAAATCGCGTCGGCTGAATGCCACCAGTGGAACCTGGCACAGTTCCTGGCCAACAACGGTGCCGCTCTGCAGCGTCTGCAGGCCGGTGGCGTGAAACTGATGGAATTCCCGGACTCCGTCTGGGATGCCTTCGGTAAGGCTTCCATGGAAGTGCATGCGGAAAACATGGGCGACGATCTCTACAAGAAGATCCACGACAGCGCCATGGCTTCGATGAAGTCCTCCTCTGCCTGGATCAAGACTTCCTCGGGCACCTACGTGTCGCAGCGCGACCGCGTTCTGGGCTAAGCGGCGTACTTACGCTTTCATCGGATCCTCCGCCATTGTGCGGGGGATCCCTTTTCCATTGCAGCAGGTCGAACCGGGCAAGCCAGCTCCTTGTGGAGCACCGCCAGCTCATCTAAAGACCCGCCGCAATCAATGATCCCGGGGGAACAATGCAGGACGACAGTGGCATTTCCTTTTTCGGCGCCCTGTGGGGTGGTCTTGTCTGGCTGGTCCAGAACATCGCTGGCGCCTTTTACAATCTTGGCTACGCGCTCTCCCATACCAGCGAATGGCTGGCATGGACCGGAGGGCTGGAGTCCGTAGAGGACAAACAGTCGCTTATGCGCTTTGTCTACTTCGGTGGCTCGGTCGAGTTCTTCTTTGTAGTGTTTACCGCGTTTCTGGTTCTGACAGCGGTGGGGATTTACCAGCGCCAAGTCATGTGGGGCGTGGTGCGCGGGCTGGAAGGCTTTGCCAATACCATCGGCCGCCTGTTCGCCTGGGCCGGTCTGATCATGGTGATCCAGCAGATCATCATTGTCTTCATGCAGCGGGTCTTTGCCCGGCCGGACATGAGTTTCGGTCTGGGGATCGAACTGCAGATGGACATCTCGTGGTTTGCCGAAGAGCTGAAGCTCTATAACGCGCTGGTGGTCTGTATGTGCGTTGCCTACACATTCGTGCAGGGCGGCCATGTGCGGGTTGACCTGATCTACTCCGGCATCAGTTTCCGCGCCAAGCGGGTCATCGACATGATCGGCTCGCTGATCTTCATGATGCCTGCGGCTGTTCTGACCTGGATGTATGGCTGGTTCTTCCTGTGGCGCCACCTGATCGTGCCGAAGCCTTCGGCCTCTGATGGGCTTGACCGGCTGGTGATGAAAGCACGTGCGCTGCGCTGGAACGTGGAAACCATCGGGTTCAGCCCGAACGGCTTCAACGGGTACTTCCTGTTCAAGATCCTGCTGGTCTCGTTTGCAGGCATCGTCTTCCTGCACGCCATTGCCTTCTTCTACCGCTCGTTCCTCGAGTTCGTCGAAGGTCAGGGTAGTGAAAACAAATACCTCGACAAGGATACCCTTGGAGAGGGCGAAGAAGCCTATGAAGGCGCGCATTAAACTAAGGGACAGCTGACATGCTATTCGGTCTTGATGGCGTCGAAATCGGCCTGATCATCGTATTCTTCTGCCTTTTCGGAGGCATTCTTTCCGGCTTCCCGGTGGCCTTTGCCATCGGCGGCGCCGGCATCATCTCCTTCGGGATTATCGCGGCGCTCGACAGTGCCGGGCTTCTGGTTCACCAGGCCATCGACACCTCGTCGCAGGTCTACCGGGATCTGGTGAATTCGGGCGTCAAACCCGATGTCATATCCATCTTCCGATATCCGGATCTTCCACGCGTTGCCGAGCATGTGTTCCCGCAGGGCTGGGAAAGCGCGATGGATCGCAACGTCTCCTTCATCGTGAACCGCATGAACGAGCGGGTTCTGGCAGGGGCGTCGATTGAAACGCTGCTGGCGGTTCTGATGTTCGTTCTGATGGGGATCACCCTGGAGCGGTCGAAGATCGCCAACGATCTGCTGACCACCATGGCGCGCGTCTTTGGCCCGCTGCCCGGCGGTCTGGCCGTGTCCATCGTGGTTGTGGGGGCCTTCCTGGCCGCTTCGACCGGCATCGTGGGCGCGACTGTGGTGACCATGGGGCTTCTGGCGTTGCCCACCATGCTGCGCAACAACTACTCGCCGGAGCTGGCGACGGGTGTGATTGCGGCTTCGGGCACGCTGGGGCAGATCATCCCGCCCTCTATCGTGATCGTTCTTCTGGGCACGCTGGCAGGGGATCTTTACTCCACTGCGCAGGAAAACCGTGCGCAGGAAGCGGGCTGTACCGATGCGCTGACCTTCCTGGGTGAGCCTGCGGTCGTTTCGGTCGGGACCCTGTTCCAGGCGGCGCTGCTGCCGGGCATCATGCTGGCGCTTCTTTATGCGCTTTATGCCTTTGGCTATGCGCTGATGAACCCGGAAAAGGCACCTGCGGTTGAGCTCGGCGGCGCCAGTGACGAACCGGTGACCCGCACCGAGGCCCTGACCTGGTTCCTGGGCGCGCCTGCTGCGATCATCGTCGGTACCGTGCTGCTTGGCTCGTTCGGCGTCGTTGGCTCGCAGAACATCAATGTGTCCAGCTTCTCCGACGCTGGTCAGACCGCGTCGCTGCGCACCTCGGTCGGGGCGGAATGTCAGGCCTCGATGATCGAACTGCATGGTCAGGAAGCCTGGGATGCAGCGGTGGAAGAGCAGAAGGCGATTGATGCCGCTGGCGGTGTCGCCTCGGCTGAGCGTCTGAGCGAGGAAGAGATCGCTGCGGCAGAGGTTGAGAAGATTGCCAACGCGGCGCCGATTGGCACCGGTATCGCGGTGATCATCGTTCTGCTGGGCCTGGTTCTGGCCGTTGGCCGCGGTGTTGCGCCGTCGCGCGATACCAAGCCGCTGATCGTAGGGGCCATCGGTCTTCTGCTGCTGGCACTGGTCGACATTCTGCTGATCGCGCCGACCACGTCCCCCGGGGCGACGGTGCTGCTGATGCTGATCCCGCTGGCGATCGCGCTTTACGGCTGTAAAGAGGCGGCGATCCGCTGTGCGCGCAACGATCTGATCCGGGTGGTCTTCCCGCCGCTGGTTCTGATCGTGGCCGTGCTCGGCTCGATCCTTGGCGGTATCACCAACCCGACGCCCGCTGCGGCGCTGGGGGCAGGCGGTGCCATCATGCTGGCGGCGTATCGCCGTCTGCAGGACGAGGGACGCTCGGGCAAGGTGATCATCTGGTCCACCTCCGCGGTGATCCTGTGCATCCTGATCGGGGTGAACTTCGATCTGCGGATCAATCAGGACAATGTGTCGTTCGAAAGCTGGGTGGCCTTCTTCTTCGCTTATGCGGCCTACCTTTATGCGCTGTTCGGCCTGCTGTTTGGCTGCTGGGTGCTGTTCAAGGGCGGCGTTCTGACGCCGATCGTGCGTGAGACGGCGAAGGTGACCTCGATGGTCTTCACCATTCTGATCGGCTCGCAGCTTCTGAACCTGGTGGTGATCTCCTTTGGCGGTGAGCACTACATCCAGCAGTTCCTGAAGAGCTTTGATAACGAGATGACGGTCTTCCTGATCGTGATGCTGGTGCTGTTCTTCCTGGGCTTCGTGCTCGACTTCCTTGAGATCATCTACATCGTGATCCCAATTGTCGGGCCGGTGATCTACGGCGGCTCCTTCGATCCGAAATGGGTGACCATCATGGTTGCGGTGAACCTGCAGACCTCGTTCCTGACACCGCCCTTCGGCTTTGCGCTTTTCTACCTGCGCGGGGTTGCACCGAAGGAGGTGACGACGGGTCATATCTATCGCGGGGTTCTACCCTTCGTGCTGATCCAGGTGGTGGGTCTGGCGATCCTGTGGCTGTTCCCGTCGATCGTGACCATCGTACCGGCGCTGATGCCGGGCTGATCCGGTTCAGGATATCACAAAGACTTAAGGGGCCCCTCGTGGGCCCCTTTTTCATGGCGGCGGTGCAGATGGTAGTGACTGGAGCGCACAGGCAGACAGGCCGGACCCGGCGAGATCCGCCGGATAGCGTAGAGGTCGAGCTGTGGAGACGCACGTGCAGCCCCAAGGGGCGCCTTCAGCCGTTGGCTGCGTGGTTGGGGGCTAGGGCCCCGACTGCTGGAGAGTTACCGCCCGCGGTGGACCGGCTGCTGGGGAAGCTGAATATTGGCGACCTGTTCGGAAATCGTATCGGTCGCAGGGCTGTCCGCAGTATCTTGAACCTCGGACATCGCGGTCCACTTGCCCCCTTGATAGACCTCAAGGCCCGAGAACTTGACCTTATACCCCATCTTGGGGCTGCCTTTGACCCAGTAGCCGAGGTAGACATAGGGCAGCCCGGCATCGCGCGCGATGTCAATGTGATCGAGGATCATATAGGTGCCCAGCGAATTCTGCGGCAGGTTCGGGTTGTAGAAGGAATAGACCATGCTCAACCCGTCTTCGAGCACATCGGTCAGCGACACCGCAGTCAGTGCGTTGTCTTCGGGATTGGTGTATTCCACCACCCGACTGCGCACCGGAGTTTCCTCAATCATCGCGGCATATTCGAACACGTCCATATCGGCCATGCCGCCATCCGCATGGCGGTTGTCCAGATAGTCGCGGAACAGCTGGTACTGATCCTCGGTCGCCCAGGGCGATGTCGCCCGGCGGACCAGATGCGCGTTGCGCTTGCTGGTGCGTTTCTGGCTGCGGCTGGGCGTGAACTCTGCCACGTTGATGCGCGCCGACAGGCAGGCCGAACATTCCGAACAGGACGGACGATACAGCACGTTCTGAGAGCGCCGGAACCCCTGTTGCGAGAGGCTATTGTTCAGCTGCTCGACACCATCGCCCTGCAACGCCGTGAACAGCTTCCGCTCCATCCGCCCCTCCAGATAGGGGCATGGTTGGGGCGCAGTCACATAGAACTGCGGTGCGATCGGAAGTGTATGGCGCATAGGGTCGGGCTTGAGTCCAAGGCTTGTCAAAAAACACAATAAGGCTGAAGTTCACGATAGCAACGACCAACCCGCCCGCCAAGGCCGGTCTGCACAAATGGTTTAACAGTGATTGCCAAGCGGGATGTTTGCCCCGAGTTGACCGCTATCGCTGGATGCTGCGCCGGTTCAGCATCACCGTGCCGAGAATGGCATCGCCCAGCCCCTGACCGCGTGCCGATGTCAGCATCATGATCACCGAGACCACCTGCAAAAGCGGCACGGCCAGAGCAACCGTATAAGCACCCGTATGCAGCGCGGCCATCTGCAGATCCATCCGCTGGCCGGAAAGGTCGCGCAGCTCGATCCCGGCAAAGCGCATCCCCAGCGTGGCAGAGCCGTTGGCGATGGTAATCGTCCGGTAGGCAAAGCCGATCGTCAGATAGAGCAGCGGCCAGATGAAGAGCCCGACAAAGGCAGTCATCACCACTGTCGCCATACACAGGCCGAATATGATCAGGCTGTCGACGACCCAGGCCAGCAGCCGTTTGGGGGCAACCGATGCGTAGAATTCAGCTTGGTAATCCGGGTCGGGCAGGGCGGTCATCTCAGGTGTCCTGTTTTGCGGGCGTGTGGGGCAGGCAAGCAAGCGAGCGCCTCCCACCCGTATCTATGGGCGGGAGGCGCTGATGTCAGTAAGGATCAGTGGCGTTTGTCGCCGATATCCTCGTTGCCGATGTCCTGCGCTTCGGCAGGGGCGGCGGCGCGCTGTTCCATGAATTCGTCGAATTCCGCCTTGTCCTTGGCTTCGCGCAGGCGCTGCAGGAAGGCGTTGAAATCATCCTGTTCCTGTTCCAGGCGGCGCAGCGTATCGGCCTTGTAGGCGTCAAAGGCACTGTTGCCGCTCGAGGTCATGGCGGACATGCCGTGGCGGGTCCAGGATTTGCGGTGGCGGCAGGATTTGTTGAACATACGTTTGCTCCAGATCATGTAAAACAACAGGGCGAGGCCGATTGGCCAGAAGAACACAAAGCCAAGCACCATGGCAGCAATCCAGGCGCCTTTGCCCTTGCTGTCCAGCCAGGCCTCGCTGCGGGAAAACCAGCCCTGGTCATGCGGGGCGGCTGCGGTGGGGGTGATACTCGTCATTGGAACCTCCGGTATTGGGTTGATGTAAATCACCTTCACATCCTCAATATCGTGCGCTCGCCTGCGCCCTGCAAGTCTGCAAGTAAATGTTTTTTACATTTACTTTGTAGGTCATTGATAAATCGTCTTAAAATATTGCCGTGAAGAGGGATGAGTGGCTGGGGTTTCCATGCCTCCGTGGGGCAAGGGGGGCTATGTCTGGGCTCCAAAACCGCCCGACCCCTGCAAAAGGGGAAGGCTATGCGCGCCCGCCCTTGGGGTCGTCTGTCTGTATGGGGTCGCGTTTTCGCAAGGGGCACTTTGCGCGGCGCAGTGTAAGCCCGGCGCCCCGCGGTGCCCGGCCTAGTGGTCGACGGCGTGGCGGATGTCGCCTGTGTCCAGCACTGGGGACGCGTCGATGTCGTCGGCATCCAGCATCGCCGCCACGCGTTCAAGGCCCGCCACCAGCATCGCCTGCTCCCAGTCTTCCATCGCGTTGAACTTGCGTACAAAGCGTTGTTGCAGCGGATCGGGTGCCTCAGTCAGGACCTGACGACCGGCATCGGTCAGCAGGATATTGGTCTGCCGCCGGTCCTGGCTCGACTTTTCACGCAGCACCAGACCGTCACGCACCAGCTTGTCGACAAACGAGGTGATGGTGCCCTGGGACACCCGCATCCGCAGAGAAATCGCCTTGGCAGTGCTGTAGCCCTGTTCTCCGATGATCTGAAGAACCCGGAACTGTGCAGGTGTCACGCCAGTGGTTTGTCGTATCTCACGTCCGAACAATTCGGTGGCCCGGACGATGCGCCGAAGCGCGATCAAGCTGCTGTCGATGCGATCCATGAAGACTCCGTTGTTTTGATCATCAAACTATATAGGAAGATATGACGCTATTCAAAGCAGAATACACTTTGAAATATAAAGGATGAAGGGGGCTAAATGCGACGATATCCGCGACATAATGCCTAAAAGCGACGTTTGTGTCGCAAATTTTGCTTTGCCTGTTGAAGTTTTCGTGAGGCGCTGCTATTTCGATTGCCGAAGCGAAAGGAGCGAACACATGCAATACCACGCTGACCCGAGGCGGATCCCGCTGCCCACTCTGCGCAAACCGACAGCGTCGGATGGCGCGGATATCTGGGAGCTGGTCCGCAGCTGCAGGCCGCTTGACGAGAATTCGATGTACTGCAACTTGCTGCAGTGCGATCATTTTGCCGACACATGCGTACTGGCCGAGCTGTCGGGCGAGGCTGTGGGGTGGATCTCTGCCTACGTCATGCCCAATGATCCCGAAACGCTGTTTGTCTGGCAGGTTGCCGTGTCCGAAAAGGCACGTGGTCGCGGTCTGGGCGCGTTGATGCTGCAATCGATCATGCAGCGTGAAGCCTGTGAAGGCGTCACCCGCCTGCAAACCACGATTACCGCCGACAATGACGCCTCCTGGGCGTTGTTCCGCAAGTTCGCCAAGCTTCAGGACAGCGGTCTGGATATTCAGCCCTACTACACGCAGGCGCTGCATTTCCAGGATCGTCACAAAACGGAAAACCTGGTGACCATCCCCCTGGACGAGCGCGCTCAGCTGGCTGCTTGAGCCGCGCAGACGTCGGTTTTCACTTTCAACTCTTCTCCCACCCAAAAGAGGTCGTATGTCTACGAACACCTCCACCACAACTGTATTCAAACGTCGGGAATCCGAGGCACGCAGCTATTGCCGCGGCTTTGATACCGTCTTTACCTCCGCGCAGGGCTCTGAAATGACTGCCCGCGACGGTCAAACCTATATCGATTTTCTGGCCGGCTGCTCGTCGCTCAACTACGGGCACAACGACCCGGACATGAAAGAGGCGCTGATCGCGCATCTGCAGGCCGATGGCATCGCCCATGGTCTGGACATGCACACCGATACCAAGGCCGATTTCCTCGAGACCTTCGAGAACGTCATCCTGCGTCCGCGTAACATGGACCACAAGGTGATGTTCACCGGTCCCACCGGTGCCAACGCGGTCGAAGCGGCGATGAAAATTGCCCGCAAGGTGACCGGACGCAGCAATATCGTGGCCTTCACCAATGGGTTCCACGGTGTGACGCAGGGTGCGCTGGCCGCCACCGGCAACGGCTATCACCGCGGCGGCGCCGGGCTGCCCCTCAATAACGTGACCCGTCTGCCGTTTGACGGCTACATGGGGCAGGGCACCGACACTGCCGATTACCTGGAGGCGATGCTGAACGATCCGTCTTCGGGTCTGGACGCACCTGCCGCAATCCTGCTGGAAACCGTGCAGGGCGAAGGCGGCCTGAACGCTGCGCGCCCTGAATGGGTGCAGCGCGTTGCACGTCTTGCCAAGGAAGCAGGCGCTCTGCTGATCATCGACGACATTCAGGCCGGTTGCGGCCGCACCGGCACCTTCTTCTCTTTCGAGGAGTTCGGCATCGACCCCGACATCGTCACCATGGCGAAATCGGTTTCGGGCTTTGGCCTGCCGATGGCGCTGGTTCTGGTGAAGCCCGAGCATGATGTGATGGGCCCGGCCGAACACAACGGCACCTTCCGCGGCAACACCCATGCCTTTATCACGGCCCGCGTCGCGATCGAGAAATTCTGGTCGGATAACGCCTTTCAGGATGACATCGCCCGCCGGGCGAAGATCGTCGAAAAGGCCCTGCAGGAAATCGCCGACATGGTGCCCGGCTCGCGGCTCAAGGGTCGCAGCATGATGCGCGGTGTCGATGTCGGATCTGGTGAACTGGCTGGCGATATCTGCGCCCGTGCGTTCCAGAATGGCCTGATTGTCGAAACCTCCGGCCCCAATGATGAGGTCGTCAAGATCCTCGCCCCCCTGACCACGCCCGACGCCCAGCTCGAAGCTGGCCTCAGCATTCTCAAGGATGCCGCGCGGGACGTGATCGGAACAACCAAAGTTGCAGCGGAGTAAGACAATGATTGTCCGTGACTATAACGATATCCTTGAAAAAGACCGCGACCGCGTGGTCAGCGATGCGGAGTGGACCAGCGTCCGTATGCTTCTGGCCGATGATGGAATGGGCTTCTCGTTCCACATCACCTTCCTTGAGGCAGGCTCGGAACATACGTTCGAATACAAGAACCACTTTGAAAGCGTCTATTGCATGCAGGGCAGCGGGTCGATCACCGACCTGGCGACCGGCGAGACGCATCACATCCGCCCCGGTGTGATGTATGCGCTCGACAAACACGACCGCCACGTGCTGAAGGCTGACGAACAGCTCGTGATGGCCTGCTGCTTCAATCCGCCCGTTACGGGAACCGAAGTACACCGGGAAGACGGATCCTACGCGGCGCCAGAAACCGTCGAGGCTTAAGCCATGACCCATACTGTAGAAAAGATCGGCGGGACATCCATGTCCCGCCTGAACGAGCTACGGGATACGCTGTTCATCAAGAACGATGAGCCCGAATACGGGCGTATTTTCGTGGTGTCCGCCTTTGGTGGCATCACCAACCTACTGTTGGAGCACAAGAAGACCGGTGCCCCTGGTGTCTATGCCCGCTTTGCCAATGCCGAGGATGACCACGGCTGGTTCGATGCCCTGAACGAGGTGTCGGCCGCGATGATCGCCGCGCATGAGGCGGTTCTGGACAATGCCGGCGATGTTGCCCAGGCAACGGCCTTTGTGCAGGAACGTATCGAAGGCGCCCGCAACTGTCTGATCGACCTGCAGCGCCTGTGCTCCTACGGACATTTCCGCCTCAACACGCATCTGCTGCAGATCCGGGAGCTGCTCTCTGGTCTCGGCGAGGCGCATTCGGCGCTGGTGGCCGTGCTGATGTTGCAGCGGGCGGGCGTCAACGCGCGCCTGGTGGATCTGTCCGGCTGGCGCGGCGATGCGGATATGTCGCTGGAACAGCGGATTGAAACGGCTCTGGAAGGGGTCGACCCGGCGCAGGAAATGCCCATCGTCACCGGCTACGCGCAATGCACCGAAGGCCTGATGCGGGAATTCGACCGGGGCTATTCTGAGGTGACCTTCTCGCAGTTGGCAGCACAGACCGGCGCGCGTGAGGCGATCATTCACAAGGAATTCCACCTGTCCTCTGCCGATCCCAAACTGGTCGGTGCCGAGAACGCCCGCAAACTGGGCCACACCAACTATGACGTGGCGGACCAGATGGCAAACCTCGGCATGGAGGCGATCCACCCCTCGGCGGCAAAGACCCTGCGTCAGTCCGGTGTGCCGCTGCGCGTCACCAACTGCTTTGAGCCCAATGATCCGGGCACGGTTATCGACGATCAACCCGCGCCCAAGGCAGCGGCCGAAATCGTCACCGGCCTTGATATTATTGCGCTGGAGCTGTTCGAACAGGACATGGTCGGCGTCAAAGGCTATGACGCTGCGGTGTTGGACATCCTGACACGCCACAACGTGCGGATCGTGTCGAAGGTGACCAATGCCAATACGGTGACCCACTATCTGGACGCCTCGCTAAAATCGATGCGCCGGGTCGAGGCCGATCTGCTGGCCCGCTTCCCGCAGGCCGAGGTCAACAGCGAAAAGCTGTCGCTGATCTCCGTCGTGGGACGCGATCTGAGTGGCCTGCACGTCCTGGCCCGCGGGATGAATGCCCTTGAGAAGAAGGATATTCTGCCGCGCGGTGCAACGCAGGGGCCACGCAATGTGGACACCCAGTTCATCCTGCAGCGCGAGGATAAGGACGCAGCCATTGCACTGCTGCATTCGGAGTTCTTCGGAGCCACCGAGTCCCAGGCGCTGAAAGCGGCCTAAGAGCGCAGGCGCTTTAGGCAAAAACGACCGGTTTTCAGTCGGGTGGCGCGTTTCGCGCCCCGCGTTCTGAAAACTGGTCGTTTTGCGTTTTTACAGACGTGTTCCGGGGCTGTCGAAACACGCGGCCAAAGCATAAGCCTTCACGCGAATGCCTTTTAGGCTATACGCGCTAGGGCTGCCGGGGCGGTCTGCGCAGGGGGGCGCGGCTGCGTTCGTTGCCAGCGGCTGTCGCCTTTTGCAGCAGCGCCATGAATTGTTCCTGCTCTTCAGGGCTGAGGCCGGTCAGGATCTCGCCTTGCACCTCGCGCACAAGGGGGTGCGCCCGGGCCAGAACCTCTTTGCCAGTTTCGGTCAGGGTCAGCTGTCGCGCGCGGCGATCCCGCGGGCTGACGGTGCGGTCGATCAGCTGTTTCGCTTCCAGCCGGTCGATCACCTTGCCGAGTGTCGCCCGGTCATAGGCAATAAGCCCCGCAACCGAGGCCTGATCAATGCCAGGGTTGGCATCAATGGCTTTCAGCGCGGCGTATTGAACAGGGGTGAGGTCGATGTCGTGGGCGGCGACCTTTTCGGTGAACTGGGCCACTGAAATCTGATGCAAGCGGCGGATCAGGTGACCGGGAAACTGATGCAGATCCAACGCGTGATCATCCTCGTCTTGTGCGTCCATAAACCCTGTTCCGGCTGTTGCTGTCTCGTCCGACTGTGATGCACAGATAAACCAGAATAGTGGGTAAATGGCCACCATATACGGTGTCGCAGCCGGTCAATCGGCGGCCTGGCCGGTAAAACCCGCTTTCCCTTGTGGATGCAGCGGGCTAGACCCTGTTTCATGGTAAAAAGTTTTTCTTCCCTTCAGGATATGTACGATCATGGCTATGACACCATCATTGATGTACGTAGCCCGGCCGAATTTGCAGAGGATCACGTCCCCGGTGCCATCAACCTGCCGGTCCTGAACAATGAAGAACGGGCCGAGGTTGGCACGATCTATGTGCAAGAAAGCCCCTTTCTGGCGCGCAAGCTGGGTGCTGCCATGGTGTTCCGCAATGCCGCGCGGCACATCGAAGAGACGCTGAGCCAATACGAAGGCGGCTGGCGGCCGCTGGTCTATTGCTGGCGCGGTGGGCAGCGCTCCGGCAGTTTCACCTATCTCTTGCAGCAGATCGGCTGGCGGGCCGAGATGATCTCAGGCGGCTACCAGTCCTACCGCAGGCTGGTGCATCAGATGTTGTATGAGGATGATCTGCCTTACCGGCTTGTGCTGTTGGATGGCTATACCGGCACGGCGAAGACCGACCTTCTGAAGCATGTGGCAGAACTGGGCGCGCAGGTGCTGGATCTGGAAGGGCTGGCCAACCATCGCGGCTCGCTTTTGGGGGGCATGCCGGAGGACCAGCCCGGCCAGAAGGCCTTTGAATCTGCGCTTGCGGGTGCGCTGAGCCGTCTGGACCCCAGCCGCCCTGTGCTTGTCGAGGCGGAATCGAGCAAGGTTGGAGACCGGATCATTCCCCCCAGCCTCTGGAGCCTGATGAAACAGGCGCCACGGATCGAGGTCAGCGCCTCGGTCGAAGAACGCTGCCGCTACCTGCTGCGGACCTACAGCGACGGTCTGCCAGATGCGGATACACTGTCCGAAATGCTGGAGCGGCTTCGTGCGCGTCGCTCGAATGCGGTGGTGGATGGCTGGCTGTCCCTGATCGAAGAGGGCGATATGGCAGGCCTGGCACGGGCCCTGATGGAACAGCATTACGATCCGGCCTACCGCAGTTCACGCCGCAACATCGGCGCTGATGCCGTGGCAGAAGTACAACTGAAGGATCTGGACGATCAGACGCTGCAATCTGCCGCCACAACCATCTGCGACACGCTTGAAGGTCTGGCCGCAAAGGGCTTTTAAGTCAGAACAATTTGCCCTGCGCCTTGGGTAATCTTCCCGATGATCGCCGCCGGGTAACCTGCCTCTTTCAGCTGCTGCAGCACCCCTTCGGCCTTGTCCTGCGGTAGGGCCGCGAGCAGGCCGCCAGCGGTCTGCGGGTCGAACAGCAGATCCTGCGCGCCATTGGTGCGCCATTCCGGCAGCAACGCGGCGTTTTCCGGGAATAGCGAGGAGCGGATGCCGCTGTCGGCCAGTTGAGCGGCGCCCTCCATCAGCGGCACGGCGGCAAAATCAATCTCTGCACTGACGCCTGAAGCCTCGCAGATGCCAAGGAGATGCCCGGCCAGACCAAAGCCAGTGACGTCGGTCATCGCGTGGGCTTCGGGTGCCAGAATGCGGGAGGCTGCGGCCTGCGGCTGTGCCATCTGTTCAAGCGCAGCGGTGACCCAGGCGCCTTCGGCCTTGCCTGCCATTTCGGCGGCCATGATTACGCCGGAGCCGAGCGGTTTGGTCAGAACCAATGCATCGCCCGGCTGCGCCCCGGCAAGGGTCACAGGATCCTGGTTGCAAAGCCCTGTGACGGTGAACCCCACAGTCAGCTCATCCCCCAGCGAGGTATGACCGCCGATGATCTCGGCGCCTGCATCCTCCATCACGCTGCGCGCGGCGGTCATGATTTCAATCAGGGTCCGTTGCTGCAGGGCTGGCGCCAGACGCGGCAGGATCAAGTTGGCTGTGGCGGCCTGCGGGGCGGCGCCCATGGCCCAGATATCGCCAAGCGCGTGCACCGCTGCGATACGGGCCATCACGAAGGGATCAAGGCTGAAGGCGCGCAGATGGTCGGTGCTGATCACCTGCCGCACATCGCCCATGGTCAGTAGCGCGGCATCATCTCCGGGCAGGGCGGTGACATCCTCACGCAGACTTGCCACGCGCGACACGCCTGCCGCATGCAAGGCGGCGCGCCCGGCCTTGGCACCACAGCCGCCGCACATGGGTTTGTCGCCCAGCACTGCGGGCAGGTCCAGCGTATGTTCGGGCGGCAGATCCGGCACCTCCATTTCGGGCAGGCTGCGGAATTGCTCCATAAAATTCTGATCGATCCGGTCCTTCCAGCGCCAGATCATCGGGCCGGAAAACTGGGTGCCGAACCTTTCTCCCAGCGCTTCCTTGGCGCCCATGGAGATCAGTTTCAGGTAATCCTTCTGCGGCCGGTAGTGGCGCATCGGATCGCCGGTGATGGCGGCGCGCAGATTGTGCAGCAGAACCGGGGCTTGCCGCACCGCGTAGACGCCGGCCTTGGGGCGCGGGGCATAGGCCAGATGGGCGCAATCCCCGGCAGCAAAAACCTGCGGGTCCGAGGTTTGCAGGCTGTCCGAAACCGTAAGGAAGCCGTCCTGTACCTCAAGCCCGGTATCGGCCAGCCAGTCATGAGGGCGCGCCCCGGCAGCGCCGGTGGTGAAATCGGACAGGATCTCGCGCCCGCCTTCCAGCTCGATATGGCTGGAATGGATGCGATTGACGGCGGTGTTTTCAACGACGGTGACGCCTTGCTCGGAAAAGGCGCGGCGCAGCCGCTCGCGGATCCCGGCGCTGGCGGTGCCCAGAACCGGGCCGCTGTCGATCAGGGTGGCTTGTTCCAGACGGCCCCGGCTGCGCAGGGCATGAGCCATCGCCAGAACCAGCTCGGCTCCGGCCACGCCGCCGCCGATCACCGCGATGCGGGCAGGGCCATCGCCGCCGCGGAACGCGTCCCAGCGGCGGGCAAAACTACCAAGCGGCTTCGCCGGGATGCCATGTTCTGCAAACCCGGGCAGGTTTGGCATGTCAGAGGTAATCCCCACATCGACCGAGGCCACGTCATAAGTGATGTCAGGTCGGCCCGGCACCCGGACATTGCGGGTTTCGGGATCAAGTCCCTCGGCCGCGCCCTGCACCAGTCGCGCCCCGGCAAAGCGCGCCAGCCGGACCAGATCGATATCAAGATCGCCCCGCGCGTAGTGACCGGCGACAAAGCCGGGCAGCATCCCCGAATAGGGCGCGGTGGGGCCGGGGTTGATCAGCGTCAGCCGCGCGCCGGGCAGCGGGCGCATCCCCCATTTCAGCAGCACCAGCGCATGGGCATGCCCGCCTCCGATCAAAACCACATCTTTGGTTTGGGGCAGGCGGGAGGTATCCATTTCGGTGGCTCACTTTCTGTTTCTGGGGCCGTGGGCCAATGGCCCGGGGTGGGGCTATTGCGGCTGATCTGTGCTTTCGGGATCTTCCGGCGGGGTGTTGTGGGTGGCCCAGATCGCATCCGGTCCAGCCGAAGGCAGAGTGCCTGTTTCCTCGCGACGGTGAATGTGCACCTTGGCGATGAAATGCGCGGTCACCGGGGCGGTCAAGAACAGAAACAGCGTGATCATCAATTCGTGTAGCGACAGGCGCCCTTCAAAGGCGATAGCGTGCACCATCGAGGCTAGAAGGACCCCGCCCACGCCCAGCGTCGTCGCCTTGGTCGGAGCGTGCAGCCGCGACATCGGGTCATTGAGTTTCAACAGGCCGTAGGAGCCAACAAAGCCGAACACACCGGCCATGACCAGAAAGCCTGCAATCAGAACGTCGAGTATCATATCCATAAGAGCCTCACTCGATGATATTGCCGCGCAGGATAAAGCGCGCGTAGGCCACGGTTGAAACGAAACCGAGCATGGCGATGATCATCGCCGCTTCGAAAAAGATCTCGGTTCCGAGCGCCAGCCCATAAAGAACCATCAGCGCGATTGCGTTGATGAACATGGTATCAAGCGCAAGGATACGATCAGCCATGGCGGCGGCGAACATCACCTTCCAGAGGTTCATCAAAAGCGCCAGCGCAAAGCAGACAAAAGCAAAAAGAGCCGCAGTTTCAATCATTCGAAAATCTCCATCAGGCGGCGCTCGTAGCGCTCTTTGATTTCGTCCCGAACCGCATCAGGGGCGTCGCAATCAAGGCAATGCACCAGCAGGGCGTGACCTTCGGCGGAGACGTCTGCGGTGACGGTGCCCGGCGTCATGGTGATGGTGCCGGCCAGCACGGTGATCGCCTCGGGGGTGCGCAGCTCCAGCGGAACGGTGACCCAGTTGGGGTGCCGTTTTGCGTTGGACTTGAACACCACGATCCGCGCCACGGTGATATTGGCAACAACGATGTCCCAGATCACGATCAGGATATAGGCTGCGATCTTGACCGGGTGTTTCATGCGCAGTTGCTGCGGCCAGAACGGCTGGGTCAGGAAGGGGATCAGCAGGCCCAGCAGAAAGCCGAAGACCAGCGAGTTCAGCGTGAAGCTGTTGACGATGAGAACCCAGGTGAGGGTCAGCAGCAGCGTCAGCACCGGGTGCGGCAGAAGTCGATGCATCAGTTTCATTCCCCGGTCCTCCCCAGGACGGTGTCAATATAGGCATCCGGCGCAAAGAGTTGCGCGGAGGTGGCCTCGGCGTAGTCCATCATCGGACCTGCAAAGACGGTCAGCAGGATCAGCCCGGCCAGAAGACCGAAGCTGGCCACGAAAGGCAGGGACGAGCCGCGTTGCGCCTGCACCGGCGCCTCTTCTGTGTCATCCGCTTCCACTTCGCTTTCAGCATCCTCTTGCGGAGCAAGTCCGTGACTTTTCCAGAAGATCAGGCTGCCAGCCCGCGCCAGACCGATGATGGTAATCAGCGACGACACCAGAATGACGCCCCAGATCCACCAGACCAGATCATGCCCGCGCGCCGCATCCATCACCAGAAGCTTGCCCAGGAAACCGGACAGGGGCGGCATACCCGCCATGGCGATGGATCCCCCAAAGAACAGCGCCGCGATCAGCCCGCTTTGCTTCATCACCGGTTTCGGGGCGATCTCGCCGCCTTGACGTTCCATCACCATGTCGGCGACCAGGAACAGGAAGGCCGTCGCAAGCGTCGAATGCACGGTGTAGTAAAGCGCAGCGCCTACAGAATCCGGGGTGAAAAGCGCCACCGCCGTCAGCAGGGTCCCCATCGAGGTGATGGCGCCAAAGGCGACAAGCCGCCCGATCTCACGCGCGCCAAGAACACCGATGGCCCCCACGGCAAGCGTCAGCAGCGCCGCGGGCAGCAGCCAGTCGCCGGCCAGACCCGCGGTGATCTCGGCCTCGGGGCCAAAGACCAGCGTGTACATACGCAGGATGGCATAGGCGCCGACCTTGGTCATGATCGCAAACAGGGCCGCCACCGGCAAAGGCGCGTTGGCATAAGAGGCTGGCAGCCAGAAATGCAGCGGCAGCACCGCGGCTTTGATGGCAAAGACCAACAAGAGCATGATCGCGCCGACCCGCAACAGGGCAGTGTCCTCGGCCGGAAGCTCGGCCACCCGCACCGCCAGATCGGCCATGTTGAGCGTGCCGGTCACGGAATAGAGCGTGCCAAGCGCAAACAGGAACAGTGTCGATCCCAGCAGGTTGTAGACGACATATTGCACACCGGCCTGGAACCTTGTGGCGCCGCCTGCGTGGATCATCAGACCATAAGAGGCGATCAGCAAAACCTCGAAGAAAACGAAGAGGTTGAAGGCGTCGCCGGTCAGGAAGGCACCGATGATGCCCATCAGCTGGAACTGGAAGAGCGCATGGAAATTGGCGCCGCGCGCGTCCCAGCCGGTTCCGATGGCGTATAGAACCACCGCCAGCGCAAGCACCGCCGTCAGGACGATCATCATCGCCGACAGCCGGTCCAGCACCAGCACGATGCCAAAGGGCGCAGGCCAGTCGCCGAGCTCATAGACCTGTACCGTGCCATCGGCGGCCTGACTGGCCAGAACGAGGGTAATCAGGGCAATCGCAACCGTGCTGGCAATCGAGAAGATGCGCTGCAGATCCAGATGGTAGCGCACCACCATGATGATGAAGGGTGCAACGATCGCGGGCAGAACGATAGGGGCAATCAGAAGATGGTTCATGTGTCCTCTCCCGTCTGCGTATCGCGGGTCATGTCGATGCGGTCATCGCGCGAGGACAGGAACGCCCCCAGCGCGATCATCACCACGACCGCCGTCATCCCGAAAGAGATCACGATCGCCGTCAGAACCAGCGCCTGCGGCAGCGGATCGGTGTAGGCGACTTCCTCGTATTTGTTGAGGATGGGCGGCGCGTTGACCATCAGGCGCCCAGTGGCGAACAGGAAGACGTTCACCGCATAGGATACCAGCGACAGGCCCAGAATCACCGGAAAGGTGCGTTTGCGCAGGATCAGGTAAATCCCTGCGGCGGTCAGGATACCAACAGCCGAAGCAACCAGAAGTTCCATGCTCAGACCTCGTTTTCGTTCTTGGGCTCGTCATCGCGGGCCGGGTTGATGTCCATGGCGTACTCCGAGGAAATCCCCGGCTGCCAGGCAAAGCGGGAGAGGCTTTCCAGTGCCAGCAGCACCGCGCCGACCACCGCAAGGAAGACGCCGAGGTCGAACAGGGCGGCGGTTGCCCATTCGAATTCTTTCAGCGGCGGCCAGTGGATATAGCCAAAGGCCGAGGTCAGGAACGGCATGTCGTTGAACCAGGCACCGATACCGGTGGCGGCGGCGATCAGCACGCCGGAGCCGATGATACCGTGGTAGTAGAACCGCTGCCGTTCAGAGGTCCAGGCAAAGCCCGAGGCCATGTATTGCATGATGACAGCAATGGCCGCGATCAGACCGGCGATGAAACCACCGCCCGGCAGGTTGTGGCCGCGGAAGAAGATATAGGCCGCCACCATCAACGCCAGCGGCATCATCACGCGGGTCGCGACTACCATCATCATCGGGTGGGCATCGCCTGCCTGCGGCAGATCCGGTTTGCGGTTCAGCAGATAGGCCCGCACGCGGGTGCCCAGAACCGCCTCGGTCAGGGCATAGATGACCAGTGCCGCGATGCCGAGAACGATAATCTCGCCAAAGGTATCAAAGCCCCGGAAATCCACTAGAATGACGTTCACCACATTGGTGCCGCCGCCGCCCTTGTAAGAGTTGGCGAGGTGGAATTCGGAAATGCTGGGCGCCGCGAAATCGCGCGTCATCAGCGCATAGATCAGCCCGCCTGCGCCAAGACCAGCCACAACGGCGATGGCACCATCGCGCAGCCGGATCAGCGCCGGGGTCTCGACCGGGGTTTCCTTGGGCATGAAGTTCAGCGCCAGAAGCATCAGCACGATGGTCACAACCTCGACCGACAGCTGGGTCAGCGCCAGATCGGGGGCCGACAGGTAGTTGAACGACATGGAGACCACCAGACCCACGACGCCGATCAGGACCAGTGCCAGCAGGCGGTTGCGGTGACGCGCAACGATCAGCAGCGTTGCGAGAACCAGGCTGAGCCACCCGAGTGCCGGGATCGCGCCGATTTCCTGCAGGCTGCGGGTTGCCGGGCCAGTGGTGCCGGTGGAATAGGCATACCAACTGATCGCCACGGTAAAGCTGATCATCACCGCGCCATAGCGGGTGATGGAGCCATTGTGCAGCCCGTCGGTCACCGCCTTTGCCAGACGCGCCAGCACCGCCATCAGGGCATCAAAGATATCCTTGGCCTCGGGGCGGGGGGCGGCGTTCCAGGCGCGCATCAGGGGCTTGTGCAGCGCGAGCAGCAGCCCACCGCCGCCCACAGCCACCAGCGACATGTAAAGGGCGGGCGTCAAACCATGCCAGAGTTTCAGCGAGTAATAGGGCAGTTCTTCTCCACCAATCACGGCGCCAGCGGCCACGGCCACCAGTGGCCCGGCGATCTTGGCCGAGAACAGGCCGATCAGCACCACCAGCGTGATCAGGAAGGCCGGGGCCAGCCACATGCCCGCACCCGGATCATGGGGATGCGCGGGATAGTCGTCCCGCTTGGGGCCAAAGAAGACATGAACGATGAAGCGGAAGGAATAGGCTGCCGAGAACAGCGCCGCGATCAGTGCAAGGCCCGGCACCAGATAGTGCGATCCGGCCCAGACCGTGTGTACGGTTTCCTCCAGCATCATCTCCTTGGACAGGAAGCCGTTGAAGGGCGGGATACCCGCCATCGACAGGGCGGCGACAAAGGCGATGGTGAAGGTCACCGGCATCAGGTGGCGCAGACCGCCCAAACGTTTGATGTCGCGGGTGTGCGCTTCGTGATCGACGATTCCGGCCGACATGAACAACGCCGCCTTGAAGGTGGCGTGGTTGATGATGTGGAATACTGCGGCAACCGCTGCGATCTTGGTGCCAAACCCCAGAAGCATGGTGATCAGGCCCAGATGGCTGACGGTGGAAAAGGCCAGCAGACCTTTGAGATCATCCTTGAACAGGGCAATCACGGCACCGATGAGCATTGTCACAAGGCCGGTGGTCGCCACGATATAGAACCACTCGGGCGTGCCGGCCAGAACCGGCCACATCCGCGCCATCAGGAACAGGCCTGCTTTCACCATGGTGGCGGAGTGCAGATAGGCCGAAACCGGCGTCGGCGCCGCCATGGCGTGGGGCAGCCAGAAATGGAACGGGAACTGTGCCGATTTGGTGAAACAGCCCAGCAGGATCAGGATCAGCGCGGGCAGGTAGAGCGGCGACGCCTGGATAAGGTCCTTGTTCTCCAGGATCACGCTCAGATCATAAGAACCGACGATATTGCCGAGGATCAGCATGCCCCCGATCATCGCTAGGCCACCGGAGCCAGTCACGGTCAGCGCCATGCGCGCGCCCTGACGCCCTTCGGGCAGGTGTTTCCAGTATCCGATGAGCAGGAAGGAGGACAGCGAGGTCAGCTCCCAGAACACCAGCAACAACAAGATGTTATCTGAGAGGACGATGCCGACCATCGCACCCTGGAACAGCAACAGGTAGGTGTAGAACTGTCCCATAGGATCTTCGCGCGACAGGTAAAACCGCGCGTAGAGGATGATCAGCATTCCGATCCCAAGGATCAGCGTAGCAAAGAGAAACCCAAGCCCATCCAGAAAGAAATTCGCATTGAGCCCCAGACCGGGCAGCCAGTCGAATGTGGCTGTGATGACCTCTCCGCGAAATACAGCGGGGGCATGCAGCAGAAGGCCGGTTAGGGCCAGGAAGGTGGTCAGACCAGCCGCCGAAGCGGAGGCGTTACGCCCCGCCCGGATCAGCAGAGCGGGAAAGACCGCTCCTAGAAAAGGCAGGGCCGCAATCAAAAACAGGGACACGTGCAGATCTCCTGGTAGGGCTAGGCGAATTTTGACTTTGCCTAAGCAATTTTTCGCTTCTGTGCCAGCCCCGCAGGCCCGGTTCTGAGGAAGATCGGGCAAATGACGCTGGAATTGTTGGACGTTGCGCCACTACTTGGGGCTGGGGGGCGGAGTTGACAAGATTTTGAATGGCCAAAATTCGCCCTCTGTGCTGATCGGGAATACAAATGCTGCTAGAACGGTGTCCAAAGGGATGACACCCGCCTGAAACACGGCGCTGCGGGGCGTGTTTTCCCGGTTATTGGAGAGACGCAGATGCAAGACCCAATCAGTGCGGAGACGCAGGAGGCCAGCGGGCGGCCGGTCACTATGTCGCGGCGCAAGCTGTTGTCCTCTGCGGGCATCCTTCTGGGCGCTGCGGCGGTCGGCGCGGTGGCCTGGCGCTATCGGCCCGCGCCGGATCACGACCGTCCGCGCCTGTCCGTGGCCGAGGCGTTTTCCGCTGCCGGAGCGGGGTCGATTACCTTGGTGGACATCCGCACACCCCGGGAATGGCGCAGTACCGGCGTTCCGGTCGGTAGCGTCCAGATTGACATGCGTCGTGACGATTTTACTGAGGCGCTGTCCCGCGCTTTGGGTGGAAACCGCGCCGCGCCGGTGGCGCTGATCTGCGCCCGCGGTGTGCGTTCGGCCCGGATGGTGCGGCGCATGGCAGAGGCAGGGTTTTCACAGATCATGGATGTACCCGAAGGTATGCTCGGCTCTGGTGCCGGACCGGGATGGATCGCGGGCAACCTGCCGGTGGCGCGGTGGCAGGGCTAGGCCCCACGCGCCACTGGCGCAGCCTGTTCCGGCGCCGGGCCGGAAGAATTCTTCTTTCGTTGTTCGTGACGGCACTCTGCTCGGGCTCTGCGCTGGCAGGCTGCGGCGCTGCAGCAGAAGCTTGCGATCTGCCGTCCGGTGACTACCACATCGCCACACCCGATCCGGGCGCCTCGGCCAGTGCGGAAGCAAAAGGCACTCCGGCGGTGGTGTTTCTGCACGGCTATGGCGGTTCGGGCGCCGGGGTGCTGCGCAACCGCGCCTTGGTTCAGAAGTTGCAGGACCGGGGCTATGCGCTGATCGCGCCGACCGCCTTGCCGCGCTGGAATGGCAAGAGGTCGTGGAACTTCCTGCCTGGCGCCGAGGGACGGGATGAGGCGCAGTTCCTGCAACAGGTCCTTGGCGATGCGGAGTCGCGGTTCGGCATCGACCGGCAGCGGGTTGTTCTTGCTGGATTTTCCGCCGGGGCCTTTATGGTGAACTACCTCGCTTGCGCCCATCCCGGGGATTTTGCCGCCTTCGCTCCGGTGGCGGGGGGATTCTGGCGGCCACGGCCCGAGACTTGCGCCGGTCCGGTGCGGTTGCTGCATACTCACGGCTGGGCCGACAAGGTCGTGCCACTGGAGGGGCGCATTCTGGGCAGCAGCACGCGCGAACAGGATGATATCTTTGCCGGGCTGGCCCTGTGGCGGCAGGTGAACGGCTGCGCCGATGACGCGCCTGATCGCCTGTGGGTTACCGGAGCAGAGCTGCATCGCCGCTGGGATTGCCAATCCGGGGGCGATATTGAACTGACGCTCGGTCCGGGGGGGCACCGCATTCCGGACACTTGGCCGACGCGGGTAGTCGAGTGGTTTGAGCGTACCCCGGACTGACGCCCGGGGTACGGGGTTCTTCTATTCCGCCGCTGAACGGTGGTCAGGTGCCCCGGCAAAGACGCGTTCAACCGCTTTGCGATAGGTCCGGGCGGTCTGGGCGATACGGGGTTCGGCAAAAACCTCGCGCGTGCCCATCCAGAACCTGAGCCGAAGTGCGGGACGCATCCCCGACAGGGCCGACAGCGGCAGCACCAGTAACAGCGACAGGGCAATTGGCGCCAGCCAGACGGAAACCATCCCGGCCAGGATCCCGGCGCTGAGCGCAAGACCGCTGGTGAATTCGAGTGCATGACAGATCAGCATGGTCTTCAGCCCATAGCGCCCGCCGTCACGCGCCTGCGGCGCCCAGCCCCGTTGCAAGCGCAAGGCGCTACGCAGGACGGCGATCATCTGCTGCACCATCAGGATCGGCGCATAAAGGATTGCCAGCAGGATTTCGGAGGTCACGGAGAGCGCGAAATGTCGCCCTCCGCCATAATCCGATAGCCGCGCACCAGTCAGGGGCAGCGCGGCAAGGGCCAGAAGTTTCGGCGCCAGCAGCATCGCATAGATAACCAGGATCACGGCGACATGGCGCGGCTCTGACATATCCGGCCAGGAGGGGCGCAGCGGGTCGGCGGGGCTGAAATACTGCAGCGCCGATGTCTCTCCGTCTTCACCGATCAGCGCCCATATCACCAGAAGCGCAAACCAGATCGGCGCCATCAGGTACCCGATCGCCCCATGCAAGAGATGGAACCGTGAAATCGCGCAGAAACCCTGCGCGCTTAGCAGTTTCAGGTGCTGCAGATTGCCCTGGCACCAGCGCCGGTCGCGCAGGATGTGATCGATCAGGGTCGGCGGCGTCTCTTCATAGGAACCTTGGATACGGGGCAGGAAATGCACGCCCCAGCCGGCCCGGCGTAACAGACCAGCCTCGACGAAATCATGGCTCATGATCAGGGTCTTGCCGCCGAATGTCTGTTGCAGCTCGGGCAGTCCGGCGCAGGCGGCAAAGGCGCGGGTGCGCAGGATGGCGTTATGGCCCCAGTAGTTACCCTCGGCGCCGACCCAGCGTGCCAGCCCTTCGGCCATGGCAAGGCCATAGACCCCGTTGGCAAACTGCTGCATGCGGCCAAAGACGGATCTGGCGCCGATCAGCTGTGGGAAGCTCTGGATCAGTCCGGCTGCCGGATCTCGGCGCAGCGCATCGGCCAGTTGGGCAATCGCCCGGCCAGTCATCAGACTGTCGGCATCCAGCACCAGCATGGCGTCATAGCCGCCACCCCAGCGGCGCACCCAATCCGCGATATTGCCCGCCTTGCGCCCGGTGTTGTCCTCGCGGTGGCGATAGTAGAGCCGGATACCGGGCGGCAGCGCGGCGCGCAGCGCCTCTACGCCCGCCAGTTCCTGCGCCGCGATCAGGTCATCCCGTGTGTCGGACAGGATGAACATGGCGTAATCATGCGCACCGCCCCAGGCATGCAGATCCTCCAGCATAGTGCGGGCGTTGCCGAACACGGCGGCCGGATCTTCGTTGTGGACGGGCACCAGCACCGCAACGGTAAGCGGCGGCGTGTCGGGTGCGATGGTACCGGTCGGAACCCGGCGTTCGGCCTCTTGCCCGCGCTGCCACAGGCTGAACAGGCCCAGGAGCACGGTGGAGACCGAAAAGCAGATCCAGAAGAAATTGAAGGCAATGAGCGCCAGAAGCAGAACCTCGATCATCATGAAGCCGCCATCGGCAAACCAGCCTTGCATCACGAAGGTCAGCAAGGCGGTTGCAACCATCGCCGGTGAAAAGGCAATGACCCGCCAGAGCGCCACGCGCATCTGCGGCGCGGTCCCGGGGGCGCTCATGTCGCGGAAAGCGGCGCCAAAGTTCTGCTCTGGCATCGCCATGGGCTGTTCGGGCGGCAGCATTTTCGCCGCAGAGGGGGCGGAGATCAGATCTTTCATGCGGTCCACCTGTAAAGCCAGACTTCGGTGGCAGGCTGCCCGTCCCGGCGCAGCGCCGCCCGTAGCTCCACAAGGGAGCGGTCACCGGGTTCAAAGCTGAAGGCGAGCCGCAGGCCACCGGTGGCCGGATTGCGCTGCAGGACCCCGGTGCTGAGCTCGACATGCGGCGAGGAAAGCACGACGTCGACGTTTTCGGGATCGCCTGCCAAAAGCGGATGATCTTCGAAATCCACGGTCATGATCCGCCCCGGATCGCCAAAGACACGTGCGCCCGCGGCGGTGTCCACCACCTGCGCCAGCGTACCAGTGGGGCCGGTGCCCCAGGTCAGGCGGTAATCAAGCCGCACCTCGGCTCCGGCAGGATAGGGCGTGCGCGGGCGCCAATAGGCGACGATATTGTCGTAGATTTCCTTGTCCGCCGGGATCTCTACCAGCGTGACGGCTCCCTTGCCCCAATCGCCCTTGGGTTCGACCCAGAGGCTGGGCCGGTCCTGATAATGCGCCTCCAGATCGGCGAAGTCCGACAGGTTGCGGCTGCGCTGCATCAACCCGAAACCTCGGGGGTTCTCGTCGACAAAGGAGGACACCTGCAGCTGCGCCGGATTGGCCAGTGGTCGCCACAGGGTTTCGCCGTTGCCATTCTCGATCAAAAGCCCGTCGCTGTCGTGCACGGCGGGGCGGAAATCGTCGAACCGGTTGCGGTTGGTGCGATCAAACAGGAACATCGAGGTCAGCGGCGCGATTCCCGCGTGGGTCAGCTCTTCGCGTGGGAACAGCGTTGCTTCGACCTCCATCACGCAGGCGGCGCCTGGGGTGATGGTGAACCGGTAGGCGCCTGCGGCCGAGGGCGAATCCATCAGCGCATGCACGACCATGTGGCGTTGGCCGGGGGCAGGGGCCTCCAGCCAGAATTCGGTGAACTCGGGGAATTCCTCGCCTTCGGCGTCGCCGGTGTGAAGGGCCAGCCCGCGCGCCGACAGCCCATAGGCCTGCCCGATGCCGATGGCCCGAAAATAGCTGGCGCCCTGAAAGACGCAGAATTCGTTCTTCTTGCCCGGCTCGCTCAGTTCGGTGCGCAAGCGAAAGCCCGAATATCCCAGCGCTCCTTTGGTGCTGAGATCCGGCGCCTTGTCTGTCTTGTCGAACAGGGTCAGATCAAAGGCAACAGGCTGCGCCAGCCCGTCCGCGACGCTGTGCATCTGCACCGCACGGGGGAAATAGAGGCCCGGCAGGAAGAAATCGACATTATAGCTGCGTTCCGTCTTGCTCCACAGCGCGTCGCGGCTGCGGAACCAGCGGGTCTGATAATCCTCATAGGTGAGATCCAGCCAGTCCTGCGGCACCTTAGCACGCGTGTGATAAGGCATCTGTGCCAGCATGCGGGCCTTGTCGATAACATCCTGATGCCGGAACGGAACGGAGGCGGCCTTGGCCGCGAGCGGAGCTGTCAGCGCAAGGCCGGAGACACCGGCAAGGAAACCGCGGCGCGAAAGACGGCTCATCGCTTTGCCCTCCAGGGGTGGGATTTGAACCAGGCGGCGGCAAAGGCACAGGCGATGATCAGGCAGAACCCGGCGATATTTGCCGCAGCGGTGATCAGGATGCCCCGGTCAGTCTGATCCAGCGCAAAGCCGATCAGCCGGGCCAGCGCCATCGAGAAGACGAAGACCGCAAGGGACTGTTGCCCGACCTTGGTGATGATGCGCAGGGCAAAGGACCAGAGCCGCGCCAGCTCCGAATGGCCGGAGGTGATCAGCCGCTGACCACCAGCCCCGGCGGCCACCCAGCCGAGATAGGCCAGTGCCAGAAAGTGCGCATAGCGCAACAGGCCGAAATCGGTTTTCTCGCGCCACTGGTCGGTAAATGCCCAGGCCGGGCGGATGGCGGCGGCCAGATCGTCGTTCCAGGCCTCAACCCACAGGAAGACCTTCCAGGAGCCAAAGGGGGCAGAGAAGATCAGGAAGGCTGCAGATACAAGCACCAGTGCCCGCGACACGGGCGGCGCCGGAAGCCAGCCTTTCATGAAGGCAAAGCCGGTGAAAAACAGCAATTGCCAGCCGAAGGGGTTGAAGAACCATTCCCGCGCCGACCAGGGTTCGGCAGGCAGGGATGCTCCGTCCGGTCCAAGGCCGATCATATAGGGGTTCGCGGCCAGCCAGATCAGCGCCGAAGCTGCGGCAACGGTCCAGAGACCGATGCGCTCCAACCCTATCATCAGCGGCATCAAGGCCAGAACCACAAGATACATCGGCAGGATGTCAAAGTAGTTCGGCACATAGGTCAGGGTGAACAGGCCCACCAGCTGCGGCATCGGGTCATTGAAGAAATGGCCAAGGTTCAGAGAGTTGACGTAGCTTTTTTCAAAGGCACCGGTCAGGTCCAGTGCCGCCATGGTCATGGCGACAAAGAAGAACAGGCCGATATGAGCCCAGAATACCTGCCAGCAGCGGAATACCACCCGCGCAGTGCCCATCAGCCAGCCCCGGCGGGCAAAGGACCCACCAAAGGCGATGGCCGAGGCCATGCCCGAGCAGAAGACAAAAATCTCGGTCGCATCGGAAAACCCGAACCGGGCCGGGATCCAGCCGGTCCAGCGGTTGCCAGGAATATGAGCGACCAGGATGATGAACATGGCAATGCCGCGATAGAAATCGAGCCGCGGGTCGCGGACGCGTTTTTGCCCGCCTGCCGGGGCTGGGGCATGCTCCGATGCGGGCGCACGGCGGGTGTTGGCCGCTGCCGGACCTGCCACGGCCGGAATCTCTGCTGCGGGAGAGGGGAACTTGGAAATACGCGCCATCGTTAAGCGGTGTCCTTCCTGTCAATCAAACTTTGTGGCGGCGATGTAAGGGCGCGCCCGAGGCCAGGACCGGCATCCGGGCGCGCTCGGATCATTTCGCAGATCACTCGGCCGGCAGGCTGCGGCTGTCCGGCTGATTGCGCGCCTCGCTGATCAGGGCGCGGCGGGCCAGAGCATAGTTGTCCTCGGCGCCGCCGCGCTGGGCGCGGCGGCTGTCCAACATGCGGGATACCTCGCTCAGGCGACCTGCGCGGATCCCGGCATCGATGGTCATGCGTTCAAAAACGTCGCGCTGGGCGTGGCTGCCACCGGCCAGTTGCATGGAGCCACGGGCCTGCGCCAGGTGGTCAAAGGCCAGCGCGAAATCACCTTCGCCAAATGCCTCCAGCCCGCTGGCGGCGGCGCGGCCGGGATCTGCCATGCGCTGCCGCGCCTCGTCCCCGCCTGCGGCTGCCGCATCGGCGTGGATACGCTGCACCATCCGGGTGGTTTCATCCGGGCGCCCGCGCCCGGCCAGCGCCAGAAGGTAGTGCAGATCGGCAAAGATCAGGCTGCCATCCTCGGTCCGGGCGGCGCAGAGGTCGGAAAGTTCTTCCCAGCGGTTGCCGACGGCAATGCCTTCCAATTCCAGCCGCATCAGCAGCGAGGTGGCATTGGAAATATCGCGGTAATCGTCGGTCTTGTCCTGGCGGATCTCGCGGTCGTATAGGTCCAGAACGGTGTCAGTCTGGCCCAGGTCCAGATGCATCAGCGCCTTGTGCCACCAGACGTGATAGCGGAAGTTGTTGCAATGGCTCCAGGCCTCTTCGCGGCCGGTCAGCCAGTCGAGCCCGGCCTTGGCATTGCCGGTCATGTCATGCACATGCGCCACCGCATGCAGGCCCCAGGCGTCATCCGGCGCCATCCAGAGTGCCTGACGCCCCGCAGTCTCCGCCTTATTATAGTCGCCGGTTTCCTCCAGCGCGAAGGCGTGACAGCCAAGCAGATAGCCGCGTCCGGGGTGATCCGGCGCATAGGCGGGCATCACCCGTTCCACTGACCGGCGCATCCCGGCGCTGTCGCCAAGGACGAAACGGATCGCCTGGCTCATCT
Source organism: Pseudophaeobacter sp. 1A09344 (assembly GCF_041008745.1). Taxonomy (NCBI): domain Bacteria; kingdom Pseudomonadati; phylum Pseudomonadota; class Alphaproteobacteria; order Rhodobacterales; family Roseobacteraceae; genus Pseudophaeobacter; species Pseudophaeobacter sp. 1A09344. Next base: position 343,214 of record NZ_JAXGFS010000004.1, on the reverse strand, counting down.
TCATGGCAAGGCTGTCGGCAGGGTGAGAGCGCAGGACCTGCTCCAGCTTCTCAACGGCGGCGGTGGGGCGGCCCGCCAGCCACAGCTCCAGCGCATCGGCGAAGAGCCGCTCCCGGGGCAGGGCAGAGGCATAGGCGATGCGGGCAGCAGCCAGCGCATCGCGGGCAGGGGTGCGCATTTCGCGGCGGCCCAGCAGCAGCAGGAACAAACCCTTGGCTGCCTGCCCAAGGGTGAATTCGGGGGTAGCCTCCAACAGCTTACCCAGATGCACCGGGGCCTCTGCGCTGTGCGACAGAACCCCGATCTGAACCGCGTTCCACAGATCCAGCATTTCGGGATCTTTCAGGCTCGTCTCCTGTCCGAAGAGATCATGTGTCATTTGGGTCCAATCCTTACCACCGGTGTTGTTCACTAGGGGAAGGTTAGAACAGTGGTTTTCATCGCGCGACGGGCGCTCTCGCTTTGGTGAAGGCGCGTGTTTGAAGGTGGGGAAACCCGCTGAAACCTGTAATATTTGCGGGCAATTTCCCGCCAGACGGGTCTTTGAAACGCAAAACGCCCACCACGAAGGCAGGCGTTTGCCGGTTTTTGTAACATTCGGCCGGATCGTGCCGGGCAGAATATGGCCTAAGCCTTGGAAAACGGGTCCTCGGAGCCGAGAATCCGGTCGCTGTCAGCGCCGCAGCTGGGCGGTGCGTGGCGGTATGTGACCGGGGTGCGCGAGAAATTGAGCGGATTTCCAAGCAGTTTCACGGGAGTGTCCCCGGCCTGCATGTCGATGGCCATGCCCCGCGCAGCCACCTGATCGGAGGCGAAGACCCGGTCGAGCGTCTGCACTGGACCGGCCGTCACCTTGCGGGCCTCCATCGCGGCGATCACCTCGTCCATGGTGAAGCGTTTGAGCGCCGGGATCATGATGTCGTTGAGCGCTGCGCGATGCTCCAGCCGCGCCGGGTTGGTGGCAAAACGGGGATCGTCTGCAAGGCCTTCGAGCCCGAGGAACTCCATCACGCGCCGGAACTGGGCATCGTTGCCCACCGCCAGGATGACGTGGGAGTCCGAGGTCTCGTAGACGCCATAAGGCATGATGCTGGGGTGTTCGTTGCCGCGCCGGGTCGGCAAGGTGCCGGTGTTGAGATAGGCGACGCCTTCGTTGATCAGCCAGGCAATGGTGCTGTCGACCAGAGCGAGGTCGATCTGCTGCCCTTCACCGGTTTTTTCCTGGTGGCGCAGCGCAGCCAGAATGCCAATGCAGGCATACATACCGCACATCACATCGGCGATGCCGGTGCCAACCTTCACGGGCTGCCCCTCGGGATCGCCGGTGAGTGACATGATGCCGCTAAACCCCTGTGCCACAAGATCATATCCCGGGCGGTGGTTGTTGGGGCCGGTCTGCCCGTAGCCCGAGATCGAGCAATAGACCAGCCGGGGAAACTCATCCTTGAGGCTGGCGTAATCCAGCCCGTATTTCGCCAGTCCGCCGGGTTTGAAATTCTCGATCAGGATATCGGCCTCGGCAGCGAGCCTGCGGATCTCGGCCTGACCTTCGGAGGTGGTGATATCCACCGCGACCGAGCGTTTGTTGCGGTTGGCGGCCATGTAGTAGGCCGACAGATCCGTGGGGTTGCCGTCGGCGTCCACGGCATAGGGTGGGCCCCATTGGCGGGTGTCGTCCCCCCCCGATTTCGGGTTTTCCACCTTGATGACCGTGGCGCCGAGATCGCCCAGCAGCTGGGTACAGGTGGGGCCGGCCAGAATGCGCGACAGGTCGAGAACCTTGACCCCGTCAAGGGCCCCGTGTGGCAGCGTGTCAGATGCGTCCATCATATCCTCCGGGTTCGATTTCGGCAGAGATGACAGTGAAACGATCAGAAGCCAAGGCATCGGTGAGGGCGGCGCGCAGTTCCGTCCGGTTACGTACCGTCACGCCGTTGCCGCCAAAGGCCCGGCCCATCGCGGCAAAATCGTGCCGGGCGAAATCGACGCCGCGGTTTTTAAGCTGGCGTTGACGCTGTTTCAGCTCAATCAGGGCGAGGCTGGCATCGGCAAAGACCACGAAGATCGGCGCCACATCCAATTCGGCAGCGATGGCCAGATCCCCGGCCACCATCAGGAAGCCTGCATCGCCGGAAAAGCTGACGACGGGACGGTCCGGTTGCGCCAGCTTGCGCCCGATCGCCATCGGCACGGCGCAGCCCATTGTGCAAAGCCCGGATGACTGGATCAGCCCGCGCGCCTCGTTGCACTGCCACATCTGGCTGAGCAAGATCCGGTGGGCCCCACTGTCTGCCGTGGCCAGCGTCTCGGCAGGCAGGATGGCGCGGCATTCGGCGATCACTGCCGCCGGTCCCCAGCTGTCATCCTGCGGATCAAAGGCGGCGTGCAGCGCCTGTTGCACGGTGCTCAGCTCTCCGCCGGGCCAGCGCGTTGGCGCTGTCTCGGCTTTTTCCGTTAGGGCATCCAGCGCGGGGGTAAGCGGCGCCACGATGTTGAGGCTGGCCTGATGCATGTAATGGGTGTTGGGTTCGGCAGCGATCTCGATCACGCGCTGGTGGGCAGGGTCCCAGGCGTTGCGCCAGCCGGGGCGCATTTCGATAGGATCATAGCCAAGCGACAGGATCAGATCCGACTGCGCCGCCAGCGGCAACAGGTGACTGTCCGCCAGGGGGGACAGCCCGGCGCCGCCAAGGCACAGGGGGTGATCTTCGGGCAGGATGCCCTTCGCCTTGTAGCTGGTGACAAAGGGGATCTGATGCGCCTCCAGAAAGGCGCGAAGGGCAGGACCCGCGCCTTCGGCCACCGCATCAAGTCCGATGATGGCAAAGGGACGCTCGGCCTGCGCCAGCCAGCTGCGCGCCTGCGCCAGTGTGTCATTGTCTGGCTGGGTGGGCGCAGCAGGCGCGCGGCGGATGTTGCGATCCCTGGCGGGCGCATCCGCGACCGAGATCGGCACGTCGATATGCACCGGACCATTGCGCGGCTCGGTCGCGATGGCGACCGCCTTGTCTGCGATCACGTCAGCCGCATCCGCATCCAGACGGAAGGTCGCCTTGGTGATGGAGGCAAAGACGGCGCCATGGTCGAGCACCTGATGGGTGTAGCTTTGCGCCTCGGCTGCATCGACGCAGCCGGTGAGAACCAGCATCGGCACCCGGTCCTGATGGGCGTTGGCCACCACATTGACCCCGTTGAGCGCGCCGGGGCCGAGGGTGGCAACCAGAATGACCGGGGCACCATCGGCATGATGCACACCTTCGCCCATGAAGCCGGCAGCGTTTTCGTGTTTCGCCAGATGGAAGGTGATGCCTGCTGCCTCAAGCGCGTCGACCAGCGTCAGCACCTCGCCACCGGGCATGCCAAAGGCGTGGCGGCACCCGGCCGCATAAAGGCGCCGGGCCAGAACGTCGGCGGCGCGTAAACTGTCAGTCATGGCGATTTGTTCCTATCTGATGTCACGGCCAGATTGCCTGCCCTGACGCCGGGTGCAAGCACCCTCACGGCTCTGTGACCTGGCGGCGTTACTTCACTGCCTCCTGTGCGATCTGATCAAACCGCTGGTCCAGCTCCTCTGCAAGCGCCATCAGCCTGTCGCCGCCTTCGTCCCGGTAGGGGGCAAAGACATGACTGGGCCGTTTGTAAGAGAGCTGCGCCGTGCCGCCCGGGATTTCGGTGACATAGAGGCGGATCGGGGCTTCGATCATGGCGGCGGTCGAGGTTTCCAGAATGTTGACCGCAAAGACATTGTTGAAGACGCCGATGACCCGGTTGCCCGGAATGGTGATCCCGCGCGCCGCTGCGGCGCCGGTGGGACCGGCCTGCGTGACGATGGCCAGATCGCTGGCGCGCACCGCCGCCTGCGTATCCTGCAACAGCTGCTGGTAGGATTTCGCCGTGTTATGCACCTCCCAGCCGGGGCGGGCAGACACCTCTCCGGCGATGCTTGCCTGCGCGCTCAGGGTAACGGTCGAAAAGGCCAGTCCGGACAGCATTGGCAGACTGAAGGCAAGTGCGACGAGGATTGGGCGCAGGTTCATCATTGGCTCCGTTGCTTTGTGGAACCACAAGCCTAACCCGGATTGCAATCACGCAGGTGTCACATCCCCGTGCTGCTGACTATGCCCCGGCGGGAGGTTGGGCGGCATCAGCAAAGAAAAACGCGCCCCTTTTGAGGGCGCGTTGAATGCTTTGTTCATGCCAAGGGTAAAGATTACATGGCGATCTTGCCGCCGCCCTTTTTCGTAACCACGACGACCGAGGGGCGCGGCGGCATCTTGGGATCAAAGTCGGGCCACCGGGTGGCCGGATCCTCAAAAGTCGAGGCGCGCTCGAAGCCTTTCAGGGCCTTGGTGCCATCGGTGCCGGGGTGCTGCACCGCCAGGAACAGGGTTTCACCGTTGTCGGTGAAGTAGGGGCCGCAGAGCTCCCCGCCGACGGGGCAGCGGAAGAACAGCTTGGAGGTGCCACGCAGATCGCCTTCGGTTTCGACACCGTAAAGGCCATCGGATTTGCCGGTCTTGCCCCATTTGCTGCCCTGGTCGGTGGAGACCCAAAGGCGGCCATCGGCGTCAAAGGCGCAGTTGTCCGGGGAGCCGAACCAGCCGTTCGCGCTGGTTTCCGGGTTCCACTGGGCGCCGACCTTGGCCAGTTTGGGATCGCCGCATTTCACCAGGATCGACCAGGTGCCACGGGTGGCCGCGTGATCGCCGCCGTCTTCCTTGACCTCGATGATGTGACCGAAGTTGGATTTCGCCCGGGGGTTGGCCGCGTTGACCTGCTCTTCTTTACGCTTGGAGTTGTTGGTCAGCATGATGTAGGCGGTGCCGTCGCCGCGCGGCTGCGCGTCTTCGGGGCGGTCCATCGGCGTGGCGCCCAGGGCATCGGCTGCAAGGCGGGTGTCGATCAGGACATCGGCCTGGCTGGCAAAACCGTTTTCAGTGGTCAGCGGGCCGGTGCCATGCACCAGCGGCAACCATTCTACGCTGCCGTCTTCGTTAAAGCGGGCCACGTAGAGGGTCCCGTCGCTGAGCAGGGCGCTGTTGGCGACGGCATCGTCGGACACTACGCCGTTCGAGACATATTTGTACTGGTAGTCAAAGCGGTTGTCGTCGCCCATGTAGACGACCAGCTTGCCCGAAGAGGAAACAGTGGTTTCGGCGCCTTCGTGGCGGAAACGGCCCAGGGCGGTGTGTTTTACCGGCTTGGCGTCGGGGTTACGCGGGTCTACTTCAACAACCCAGCCAAAGCGGTTTGGCTCATTGGGCTCCTTGTCGATGTTGAAGCGGTCGTAGAACTTGCCCCAGGCATACCAGCGGCCCGGCACGCCGTAGCGTTTCATGTTCTTGGCTTCGGGCTGGGCCGAGATATCGGGTTTGCCGTCGCCGTCGACCGTATCGGTCCAGAAATAGCCGTGGAAGTTCTCTTCGGCCATCAGGTAGGTGCCCCAGGGGGTCATGCCGCCGGCGCAGTTGTTGAGCGTGCCGATGACCGACATACCCGAAGGATCGGCGTTGGTTTTCATCCGGTCATGACCGGCGGCGGGGCCGTCGATGGTCATCTCGGTATTGAGCGGCGTGATGCGGCGGTTCATCTTGCCATCGCGCACCACGGCCCATTTGCCGTCTGCACCCTTGGCGATCTCGACCACGGTGCCACCATGGGCGGCCATTTCGATGTCGATCAGCTCCTTGGTCATGCCTTCAAAGCCTGCCTTGTCCTGACGGCCAAGGCCCGGGAACATGACCTCTTCATTGGTGTATTCGTGGTTCACGCAGAGCAGGCCGCGGGTGCCTTCGGCGTTCAGCGGGGTGAAACCGACGTAGTCGTTGTTGTAGCCGAATTGCTTCAGCTGGGCTTCGGCGGTCTGGTTCATCACATCGAATTCCGGAGCATCGGCGGTGATCGGATCTCCCCAGCGCAGCAGAACGTCGGCATCATAGCCATCGGCGATATGGTGGGTTTCGTCGTTGCCCCAGGTTAGTTCTTCGAAGTTGTAGCGACCCGCGCCATGGCTGCCTGCAGCCGCTTCGGTCGGGGCGGTCAGGGCGGAGGTGCCGAACAGGGCAGTGGTGGCGGAGACGCCCAGCATGCCCTTAAGCAGGTCGCGACGGCCATAGCGGGCGTTGATCACATCGCCGATGGTGCGTTCAAGCCGAGGATTGGTAGGGATGTCGTCAAAGGCTTCATAGGCTTCCGCCTTGTTGCCGATTTCGGGATCGTTGATGATTTGCTTGCGGTCCATGGCTTGCTCCAAAGTTCCAGATGCCGACGGTGCGTCGTCGCGTGCTAAGTTGCGCGGACCTGTAACAATTGCGTGACGTGCTCCAAGGTTTTACCAAACCGTTACAACTTGGGCCGTTTTTCGCCTGTTCGTGATACTTCATCTGGAGCCGATGCCCCGTATATCAAGCTGTGGCAGCGTCGGCGAAGGGGCGGATCCAGATCACTCGGCGGGGCGGAAGCCTTCGATCAGCTGCCGCAGGCCAATCGCCGCCCCGGCAAAAATCGCCAGAAAGGTGACCGGCGCGGAAACGGCCAGCAGCGAAAAGGCGCTGAGCCCCTGACCGACGGTGCAGCCCATGGCGATGACGGCACCTGCGCCCATGATGCCCGCACCCACGATTTGGCGGCGCAATTCGCGGGGGTCTTCGCAGGCCTCCCAGCGAAAATGCCCCTTGATCAGCGAGCCGATGAAGGCCCCGGCCCAGACCCCTGCGATGGAGCCGACGGCAAAGGACAAGGGGCGCAGGCTGCCGGTCATGGTCCACAAAATAGTCTCACCCAGAGGGGCAGAAAAGGAATGCGACACCACCGGGAGGGCTTCGAAACCGGTCTGGTTGACCTCGCTGGTCAGGCCCCAGCCCGAAACGATGGCAAGGCCGACGATCACGGACCAGAAGACCGCGCTCTTGTCCTGACGCAGTTCGCGTCCGCAAAGCGCGGCGATGACCAGCACGGCGCCGACGGCAAGCCCGATGGTGTGCAGTGGCAGACCCGTCAGGGCAGCGGCGTGATGGGCCAGCCCGGGGGGAATATCGGTCGTGACCTGATGCTGCTCAAAGAAGAAATTGCGCAAGGGCGCAAGCGGACCGGAAAGAACCACATAGGTGGACACGCCCATGACCAGCACGATGACGAAACTGCGCAGATCACCGCCGCCCAGTCGGGCGATAGCGCCATAGCCGCAATTGCCGCTGAGCGCCATTCCGTAGCCGAACATCAAACCCCCGATGATTGAAGCCAGAGGCATCCATCTGATGCTGAGGTAGAAACTTTCGCTTTCATCCATAAGTCCTGCTGCAATAAGGGAAAAGCTGCCGATAACGGCGACGCCGATTGCCAATATCCACATACGCATGCGCAGGGTGGAGCCGCCATAAAGGACGTCCTCGATCGCGCCAAGCGTGCAGAACCTGCCCAGCCGGGCAGCAAGGCCAAGAAGGATTCCGCCTACGAGGCCTGCAATGGCCGCCAGGTGATGTTCTGTCAGCATATCAAACATGAGACGCCCCTCCCGGCAGGTTTCCTATCCTTCGAGTCATGCAGAAAGGAGGTGTGCGATGCAAGCGGCATCGCGCTGTCGCCGCCTGCTGTCGATGGGCAGGTGGTCAGCTATGGGAGCTCGGGAACACAACCGAGCGGACAGATGTTGAAGGATCTACAGGTCGCTCAGGCCGTGCGTATCTTGCTGGCCCCGGACCGGGACAAGACGGGTAGGGCAGGGAGAAAATCTAGGTCGTGCTTAGTTGCAGAAGAGGTCGTAGACCACTTCGAGGATGCGGCGCGGACGGTCGTCTGCCAGCCGGTAGTAGATGGCCTTGCCGTCGCGGCGCGGCACAACCAGACCTTCAAGGCGCAGGCGGGACAGTTGCTGCGATACCGCTGCCTGACGCGCCGAAAGCAGCTCTTCCAGCTCGGTGACGGATTTCTCGCCGGTGACCAGATGGCACAGGATCATGAGACGACCTTCGTGGCTGATCGCCTTGAGGAAATTGGACGCCGTGGTGGCGTTGTCCATCATCTTCTCAAGATCGTCATCTGCCATGTCTACCGAAAATTGCGGCAACCCCATCGCTCATTCTCCTTTGTGGCGGGCCGAATGGCCCCGCACATCTATACTTGTCCCAGTCAGCCAGACGTGTCGGTCTCCAGACCGGTCAGCTGTCGCCCACTTCTCCATCCGGCGCAAAGTCTGCATGATCGCGCAGCAGCGCCTCCAGCAGGGGCCAGAAAAAATCGGCCCCCGGATATCCTTCGAGCCGGGCCTTCTCATGACCGTCCTCCACAATCAAGAAGGTCGGGGTAAAAAGAACGCGACGAGTTGTTTCCAAGTCATCCGGCATATTGCGCAGATCCACCCGGCGCAGCGGCGCAAAGGCGCCTTCGGCCGTTTTGGGATAGATTGGCGCGATTTCTTCGTTCCAGCGCGCGCACCATTCGCAGCCATGCTGTTCGACCATCACCAGTTCCACTGCCCGGGCAGGTAGGCTGAGCGTGCACAGCACAAAAAAACCGGCCAGCAACCGGCGCAGCAGCAGCAAGGGCCGCAGAGGAACTGTGGACGCAAAAACCATGATGAAGCCGTTCGAAGCCGTTGACGAAGGTGCAGTGAGTAGGTTCTTTATGTAACACAACTTAATTTGAATATGTGAATGAGACAAGGCGCGCCGTCCCCGAATATCGGCTAATGCGCCCAAAAAAGGAGCTGAGATGCTCGAAATATCGTACTTTGGGGCCCTGTTTGCCGGTTTGTTGAGCTTTTTCACGCCCTGCATCCTGCCGATGGTGCCGTTTTACCTGTCCTACATGGGCGGGCTTTCGATGGCTGAACTGCGCGGCGACGGGCGCATTGCGCCGGGGGCGCAGCGTCGGCTGGTGATCTCTGCGCTGTGTTTCGCAGCTGGTGTCACCACGGTTTTCATGTTGATGGGCATGGGAGCTACCGCGCTGGGGCAGTTATTCGGGCGCTACATGGATATTCTGGCCTATGGCGCCGCCGGGGTGCTGGTCCTGTTCGGCCTGCATTTCCTGGGCGTGATGCGCATTCCGCTCCTATACCGCGAGGCACGCATGGAAAGCTCGGCCGAGCCTTCCACGCTGATTGGGGCCTATCTGATGGGGCTGGCCTTTGGCTTTGGCTGGACTCCCTGCGTGGGACCGGCGCTGGCGTCGATCCTGATGATCGCCTCCGGCATGGGGGACATCTGGCGCGGTGGCCTGCTCTTGCTGGTCTACGGCGTTGGAATGACGGCGCCTTTCGTCGTTGCCGCCCTGTTTGCAAAGCCGTTCCTGGCCTGGGTGGCGCGGCACCGGACCGCTTTTGCTTGGGTGGAAAAGGCGATGGGGGTTATGCTGATCCTGTTCGCTGTGCTGATTGTCACCGGAGGTGTCAGCTACATTGCCGATGCAATGATCCGCTGGATGCCCGGACTGTCCACAATTGGCTGACTGTCACCATAAATGGGAGAGACAAGGCAATGAATAGATTACTCAAAATGATTTCCGCACCGCTTGCCGCGCTGGCGCTTCCAGTGCTTCTGGCCGGGCCGGTGGCAGCGGTCGAGGTGGGCGACGACGGCCTTCATAAAACCGCATGGATGCGTGACACCTTCAAGGACCTTCAGGAAGATCTTGCCGAGGCGAATGCAGAGGGCAAGCGGCTGGTTCTTTTCTTTGAGCAGCGGGGCTGCATCTACTGCGCCAAGATGCACGAGGAGGTGTTCCCGCGTCCGGAAGTCAGCAACTACATCGAAGAGAATTATTTCGTCGTTCAGCTGAACCTGCACGGATCCACCGAGGTGACGGATTTCGACGGCGAAACCCTGCAGGAGCGGGAGATGGCGCGGAAGTGGAACGTGCTGTTCACACCGACGATTCTTTTCCTGCCGGAAGAGGTGCCCGAAGATCAGACCGCGGTGCAGGCTGCCGTGTCCATCATGCCGGGGGCCTTTGGACCGGGCACCACGCTCGATATGTTCACCTGGGTCAACGAGAAGCGGTACGAGCTTGATAACGGGGAGGATTTCCAAAGGTATCACGCGCGCCGCATTCAGGAGCGCAACAATGGATCGGCAGATTGATCCTTTGCGCAATAGAATTAAAATTCACATTAATGAATTTGTTGTTGCGTCCCAGGCCTTCGGTGGCCTACGGTATGCAATAGCTAAGCAGGCCACTTCGCGGTGGCAGCCAACGGGAGGAACCATGAAGAGACTATCTCTGACACTGGCCATGTGTCTGGCCGGGACCATGTCGCAGGCGGGCGAAGTCGCGCCGAAAGACGTGAAATTCACCGAGGATGGCGCAATTGCCGAATCGTTGACGGGTGTTGCTGGCGATGCGGCCAATGGCGCAATCGTGGCCGGGACCAAATCCAAGGGCAACTGCGTGGCCTGCCACGAAGTCACCGCACTGGCAGATGTGCCGTTCCACGGCGAAATCGGCCCCATGCTGGACGGCGCGGGGGAGCGCTGGACCGAGGCTGAGCTGCGCGGTCTGGTGGCAAACGCAAAAATGACCTTCGAGGGCACCATGATGCCCGCATTTTACAAGGTCGACGGGTTTATCCGTCCGGGCGATGCCTACACCGGCAAAGCGGGCACAGAGCCGCTGCCGCCGATCCTGACCGCCCAGGAAATTGAAGATGTCGTCGCTTTCCTCGCGACGCTGAAAGAAGAGTGAGACAGCAGCTCTCAGCTGCTTGTCCGAGCGAAGTCAAAGGAGACAAATGATGGAGTTCTCACGTCGCGAAACCCTGGCTATGGGCCTGGGCGCCGCCGCGCTGACGGTTCTGCCTTACCGCCTGAGCGCATCGGCAGACGATAAGATCGCCGAGTTCACCGGCGGTGCCGATATGGCCGACAGCGGTATTGAACTGACTGCGCCGGAGATTGCCGAAAATGGCAACACCGTGCCGATTTCGGTCAACGCCCCCGGCGCGACCGCGATCATGGTTCTGGCCACCGGCAACCCGACCCCCGGCGTTGCAACCTTCAACTTCGGCCCCGGTGCCGCCAGCCAGTCCGCATCCACCCGGATCCGCCTTGCTGGTACCCAGGACGTCGTGGCCATTGCTAAAATGGCAGACGGCAGCTTTGCCAAGGCAAGCGCCGCTGTGAAAGTGACCATCGGAGGCTGCGGCGGCTGATCGCCCCGCATCCCTTTCCGAATTCAAGGAGTTAAGACATGGCATCCGGTGTAAAACCCCGCGTCAAGGTCCCGAAGAAAGCCGCTGCTGGCGAAGCCGTCACCATCAAGACGCTGATCAGCCACAAGATGGAAAGCGGCCAGCGTAAGGACAAGGAAGGCAACGTCATTCCGCGTTCGATCATCAACCGTTTCACTTGCGAGTTTAACGGCGCCATGGTGATCGACGTCACGATGGAACCGGCGATTTCCACCAACCCTTACATTGAGTTTGAAGCCACCGTGCCTGAAGCAGGCGACTTCAAATTCACATGGTATGACGATGATGGATCCGTCTACGACACGGCGAAGTCGATCAAGATCGCCTGATCCTTTCCGGATCTCAAAGGCAAGCGTCTCGTCCGCCACTCCGGCGGGCGAGGCGGATACCCAAGGGAGGATATGGAATGAAATATAAGGCACTCACTGCCATTGCCGCCGTGCTGGCCCTGCCGATGGCCGCCTTCGCCGGCGCAGACGACGACACGCTCGTGGTGAACGAAGAGATCGAAATGGTCACCAAGACTGCGGCTCCGGCTGCAGTCGCTGACGCATTGGACGAAGTCATGTCTGGCTGGCACTTCCGCTCGGACGAGACCCAGGCCCTGCAGATGGACGATTTCGAAAACCCCGCGATGGTCTTTGTTGATCAAGCAATGGACAGCTGGGAAACCGTCGAAGGATCCGAAGGCAAGTCCTGCGCGTCCTGCCACGACGATGTTGCCGACAGCATGAAAGGCGTGCGCGCAGTCTATCCCAAGTGGAACGAAGAAGCTGGCGAAGTCCGCACCCTGGCCATGCAGATCAACGACTGCCGCGAAAACCAGATGGGCGCCGACAAGTGGAAATACACTGGAGGTGACATGGCGTCGATGGAGGCTCTGATCTCTGTCCAGTCGCGTGGCATGCCCGTCAACGTTGCCACCGATGGTCCGGTTCAGGCGATGTGGGAAAAAGGTAAGGAAATGTATTACACGCGTACCGGCCAGCTCGAGCTGTCCTGCGCGAACTGCCATGAAGACAACTATGGCAACATGATCCGCGCCGACCACCTGAGCCAAGGCCAGATCAATGGCTTCCCGGCCTACCGCCTGAAAAACGCCAAGCTGAACACAGTTCATGCCCGTTTCAAAGGCTGCGTACGTGATACCCGCGCCGAAACCTACAAGCCCGGTTCGCAGGATTTCGTCGCACTTGAGCTTTATGTCGCTTCGCGCGGCAACGGCCTGTCGGTCGAAGGACCGTCTGTCCGTAACTAAACCCGGAACGACCCCGTGCCAGTTCATGGTGCGGGGTCTTTCGTTCTTTCAATATTCACACATGCGAATATGTCGTATGTTTACACAGGATATCAGAGTACCATGATCTCGCGCCGTGATTTTCTGCAGGTTTCGATGGCCGCCTCTGCCCTGGTCGGGGCATCTGGTTTTGGCAATTGGGGGCGTCTTGCGGCGCAGCAAAGCCTGACTCAGGATCAATTGCTGGAGTTTGATACCTTCGGCAATATCAGCATCATCCATGTCACCGACATTCATGCGCAGCTGAAACCGATCTATTTCCGTGAACCCTCGATCAACCTCGGGGTGGGCGCGAACAAGGGTCAGGTGCCGCATATCACCGGTGCCGACTTCCGCAAGGCCTATGGCATCGCGGATGGCAGTCCTTCCGCTTACGCGCTTACCTATGACGATTTTTCCTCCCTCGCCAAAGGATACGGGCGCGTAGGCGGTCTGGACCGCATGTCGACAGTGATCAATGCCATCCGTGCGGATCGGCCTGATGCGCTGCTGCTGGACGGCGGTGACACCTGGCACGGCTCCATGACCTGTCACAAGACCGAAGGTCAGGACATGGTCAACGTGATGAACGCGCTGAAACCGGATGCGATGACCTTCCACTGGGAGTTCACGCTGGGCTCTGACCGTGTGAATGAGATCGTCGAAGGTTTGCCCTTTGCCGCGCTGGGGCAGAACATCTTTGACTCGGAATGGGACGAACCGGCCGAGCTGTTCAAGCCGTACAAGTTCTTCGAACGCGGCGGCGCCAAGGTCGCCGTCATCGGTCAGGCCTTCCCCTATATGCCCATCGCGAACCCCGGCTGGATGTTCCCGGAATACTCGTTCGGGATCCGTGACGAGCATATGCAGGAGATGGTGGACGAAGTGCGCGCAGCAGGCGCCGATGTGGTGGTCTGCCTGTCGCACAATGGTTTCGACGTGGACAAGAAGATGGCCAGCGTTGTCACCGGTATCGACGTGATTCTGTCGGGCCACACCCACGATGCGCTGCCCGAACCGGTGCTGGTGGGCACGACCCACATCATCGCCTCCGGTTCCAACGGCAAATTCGTCTCCCGCGTGGATCTGGACGTGCGCGATGGCCAGATGATGGGTCTGAAGCACAAGCTGATCCCGATCTTCTCGGATGTCATCGCGCCCGATCCTGTGATCTCCAAGCTGATCGACGAACAGCGCGCGCCGTTCAAAGCCGAGCTGGAAGAGGTGATCGGCCAGACCGACTCGCTGCTCTATCGCCGCGGCAACTTCAACGGCACCTGGGACGATCTGATCTGCGATGCGCTGCTGAGCGAGCGGGAAGCTGATATCGCAATGTCGCCCGGCGTACGCTGGGGCCCGTCTCTGGTGCCGGGTGACGATATCACCCGCGAAGACATCTGGAACGTCACCTCGATGAGCTATGGCGCTGCCTATCGCAGCGAGATGACCGGTGAATTCATCAAGGTGATCCTGGAAGACGTGGCTGACAACATCTTCAACCCGGACCCCTATTACCAGCAGGGCGGCGACATGGTGCGCATCGGTGGCATGGGCTACCGCATCGACATCACCAAACCGCAGGGCGAACGGATCACCGAGATGACGCTGCTGAAGAATGGTGAGGCGATCGATCCGGCGAAGACCTACATGGTCGCCGGCTGGGCCAGCGTCAACGAAGGCACCGAAGGTCCGCAGATCTGGGACGTCGTCGAAAACCACATCAAGAAAATGGGCACCGTCACGGTCAACCCGAACAACTCGGTCAAGGTGGTCGGCGCTTAATCAGCGCCGCCGCCTGACGGGCAAATTTTGCGCCGATGAGGCCCTGTCTGGGCACTCATCTAAATATGGAGGCATGAACAAGATGAGCGATAATTCAAAGGGTTTCACCCCGTCGCGCCGTCAGTTTCTGGCAGGTGCGGCTGCGGCCGGGGCCGGATCTGCGGTTGCTGGTGCGGCCCAGGCGGCCGGGCCTGACCCGCTGATCACGGAAGTCCAGGAATGGGCCAGCGGCCTGGGTGATGGCGTCGACGCCACCCCCTATGGTCTTCCGATCAGCTATGAATCGGATGTGATCCGCCGCAACGTGGAATGGCTGACCGCCGATACGATTTCGTCGATCAACTTTACCCCGATCCACGCGCTGGATGGCACCATCACGCCGCAGGGTTGTGCGTTCGAACGTCACCACTCGGGCGCGATCGAGCTGAAGAAAGAAGACTACCGCCTGATGATCAACGGTCTGGTCGACACGCCGCTGGTCTTCTCCTACGCAGATCTGGAGCGTTTTCCCCGTGAAAACCGCGTCTACTTCTGCGAATGCGCGGCGAACTCGGGCATGGAATGGGCCGGTGCCCAGCTGAACGGCGCCCAGTTCACCCACGGCATGATCCACAACATGGAATATTCCGGCGTCAGCCTTCGCACGCTGCTGGAAGAGGCCGGTCTGGATGCTGCAGGCGATCTGAAGGACAAATGGGTCTATGTGGAAGGCGCCGATGCCTCCTCTAACGGCCGTTCGATCCCGATGGACAAGGCGCTGGACGACGTTCTGGTGGCTTTCAAGGCCAACGGCGAAGCCCTGCGCAAAGAGCACGGCTATCCGGTGCGTCTGGTCGTTCCCGGCTGGGAAGGCAACATGTGGGTCAAGTGGCTGCGTCGCATCGAAGTCACCAACGGCCCGGTTGAATCCCGCGAGGAAACCTCGAAGTACACCGACACGCTGGCCGACGGCACCAGCCGCAAATGGACGTGGGAAATGGATGCGAAATCCGTTGTCACCAGCCCCAGCCCGCAGTCGCCGATTACCCACGGCAAGGGGCCGCTGGTCATCACCGGTCTGGCCTGGTCCGGTCGCGGCCACATCACCGGCGTTGATGTCTCCATTGATGGCGGCAAGACCTGGAATGAGGCCCGCCTTGCGGCGCCCGGAACCGACAAGGCGCTGACGCGCTTCTACCTCGATATCGACTGGGATGGTCAGGAAATGTTCCTGCAAAGCCGCGCCCGCGACAGCTCGGGCTACGTGCAGCCGACCAAGACCCAGCTGCGCGACGTGCGTGGTCTGAACTCGATCTATCACAACAATTCCATCCAGACCTGGTGGGTGAAGGCAAACGGAGAGGCGGAAAATGTCGAAGTTTCCTAATCTGATCGCAGCAACAGCAGTGGCCACCGCCTTGGCGGTGCCTGCCTATGCAGAGAAATTCGGACTGGGCCGTCCGGCGCTGCCCGAAGAGATCGCCGCATGGAACCAGGACGTCAGCCCCGATGGCACCGGCCTGCCCGAAGGATCGGGTGACGTGTTCACCGGCGAAGAAATCTTTGCCGAACAATGCGCTGTCTGCCATGGCGATTTCGCCGAGGGCGTTGGAAACTGGCCGAAACTGGCGGGCGGTGCCGACACGCTGGACCACGAGGACCCGCTGAAGACCGTGGGTTCCTACTGGCCGCATCTGTCGACCACCTGGGATTACGTCAACCGCTCGATGCCGTTTGGCGCGGCGCAGACGCTGGAACCGGATGAGGTCTATGCCATCGTGGCCTATATCCTGTACTCCAACGATCTGGTGGATGACGAGTTCACCCTGTCGAACGAGAACTTCCTGGATGTGGAAATGCCCAACGCGGATGGCTTCATCGTCGATGACCGCCTGACCTCCGAAGCGCATTTCTGGACCGACACGCCTTGCATGGAAAACTGCAAGGACAGCGTGGAAATCACCATGCGTGCGGCGGTTCTCGATGTGACCCCGGACGAAACCGGCGAAGTCCCGCCAGCGGAAACCGGTGAAGCCGTGGTTGAAGAGGCCAAGGCGGAAGAGCCTGCCGCCGCTGAGCCGGTGGAAGAGGTTGCCGCGCTGGACCCTGAACTGGTTGCAGATGGCGAAAAGGTCTTCAAAAAGTGTAAGTCTTGCCACCAGGTGGGTGACAAAGCCAAGAACAAGACCGGTCCGGTTCTGAACGGAATCGTTGGTCACGCTGCTGGTGCTGTGGAAGGCTTCCGTTATTCCAAGGCCATGAAGTCGGCCAATGAAGACGGTCTGGTCTGGACCGAAGAAGAGCTTTCTGCCTTCCTGGCAAAGCCTAAGAAATACATGAAAAAGACCAAAATGTCCTTTGCTGGGCTGAAGAAAGACGACGACATCGAAGCGGTCATCGCCTATCTGAAGTCCTTCGGCGGCTGATGGTCTGACGGCCATATGGTTCTGGCATTGCCGCTCTTCATGGGGCGGCGGGGCCGGGCAGTCCATCTGGCAATACATTTCTGAAAACAGGTGCGGATCGCTTCCGCGCCTGTTTTTTATTGCCGATCAGGATTGATTGTTGGCTGGGTCGCTGTGGTTCGCGCATCCGCGAACAAGGGCATAGGAATTTACTATGATTGCTATCAGTAAAAATAACTTATTTTTATCACACGGATTTGTTAGAACGTTTCTAGGTTAAGGGAGGGAGGCCTTTAGGGGTGCGGACCCTATCTGCGTTTCTGCACTCCACGCAAAGGCTCTTCTCCTGACAGACACTTGTCCTTCTGGAATGACGCATTCCGGGGCAGGGGTCGCGCCACGACGACAGAAACGTAGCAATAATCGGAGGAAAAAATGGACGGCAATGATATTCCCAGCGGCAAATGTCCGGTGATGCACGGCGGCACAACCACCTTTGGCGCGCGCGTCAACAGCGATTGGTGGCCGAACCAGCTGAACCTGCGGATCCTGCATCAGAACAGCGCAAAGTCCGACCCGATGGGGCAGGCCTTTGATTACGCAGAGGAATTCAAAAAACTCGACCTGAAGGCGCTGAAGAAAGACCTTTATGCGCTGATGACCGACAGCCAGGACTGGTGGCCGGCGGATTACGGTCACTATGGCGGTCTGTTCATCCGCATGGCATGGCACAGCGCAGGCACCTACCGCACCGGCGATGGCCGCGGGGGCGGTGGCACGGGGCAGCAGCGTTTTGCGCCGCTGAACAGCTGGCCGGATAACGGCAACCTCGACAAGGCGCGTCGCCTGTTGTGGCCGATCAAGCAGAAGTACGGCAACAAGATTTCCTGGGCCGACCTGATGATCCTTGCGGGCAACTGCGCGCTTGAGGACATGGGCTTCAAGACCTTCGGTTTTGCCGGTGGCCGCGCTGACGTGTGGGAGCCGGAAGAGGACATCTACTGGGGCGCCGAAGACGAATGGCTGGCGACCTCTGACACGGAAAACAGCCGTTATTCTGGCGATCGTGAGCTGGAAAACCCGCTGGCAGCCGTACAGATGGGCCTGATCTATGTGAACCCGGAAGGTCCTGACGGTAACCCGGACCCCATCGCCTCGGGCCGCGACATCCGCGAAACCTTTGCCCGCATGGCGATGAACGACGAGGAAACCGTCGCGCTGACCGCTGGTGGCCACACTTTCGGCAAGATGCACGGCGCAGGCGATGCCGCCCATGTGGGCGCCGAACCCGAAGCCGCGCCGATGGAGGCGATGGGTTTTGGCTGGCTCAGCAGCTACAAATCCGGCAAGGGCCGTGACACCATCACCTCGGGTCTGGAAGGCGCCTGGACGTCGAACCCGATCAAATGGGACAACGGTTATTTTGACGTGCTGTTCAAATACGAATGGGAAAAGGTCAAAAGCCCGGCCGGTGCCTGGGTCTGGACTCCCAAGGACATCCAGGAAGAGGACATGGCGCCGGATCCGGAGGATCCGTCCAAGAAGGTTCCGATCTTCATGTCCACTGCCGACATGGCAATGCGCATGGACCCGGCCTATGAGAAGATCTCGCGTCGTTTCCACGAGAACCCGGAAGAGTTCGCAGATGCCTTTGCCCGCGCTTGGTTCAAGCTGACCCACCGCGACATGGGGCCGAAATCGCGCTACCTGGGCGATGAGGTTCCCGCCGAAGATCTGATCTGGCAGGATCCGATCCCTGCCGTGACCCATCCGGTCATTGGTGAGGCGGAAATCGCCGAACTGAAAGAGAAGATTGCGGCGTCGGATCTGACCATCCCTGAGCTGGTTTCGACCGCCTGGGCCTCGGCCTCGACCTTCCGTGGGTCGGACAAGCGGGGCGGTGCCAACGGTGCCCGTATCCGTCTTGCGCCGCAAAAGGACTGGGAAGCCAACCAACCCGAACAGCTGGCCCGTGTTCTGGGCGTGCTGGAAGGGATCCAGGGCGCCTTCAACGCAGGCCGCAGCGATGGCAAACAGGTGTCGCTGGCAGATCTGATCGTGCTGGGTGGCTCGGTTGGTATCGAGCAGGCTGCAAAGAAGGCTGGGCAGGACATCACTGTGCCTTTCACACCGGGACGTGCAGACGCAACGGCTGAGCAGACCGATGTGGAATCCTTCGAGGTGCTGGAACCGGTGGCTGATGGTTTCCGCAACTACCAGAAGACGCAATTCACTGTTGCGCCGGAAGAGATGATGCTGGACCGGGCGCAGCTGCTGACGCTGACGGCGCCGGAAATGACGGCACTTGTCGGTGGCCTGCGGGTTCTGAACACCAACGTCGGGCAGACTACCCATGGTGTTTTCACGGATAAGCCTGAAACCCTGTCCAACGACTTTTTCGTCAATCTTCTGGATATGTCGACCGAGTGGAAACCCACCTCGGACGAGGCACAGGAGTTCGAAGGCCGCGACCGCGCCAGCGGAGAGGTCAAATGGACAGCCACCCGTTGTGATCTGGTCTTTGGCTCCAACTCGCAACTGCGCGCCCTGGCCGAGGTCTATGCCCAGGCGGACAATGGCGGGAAATTCGTCAATGACTTCGTGGCGGCCTGGACCAAGGTGATGAACGCAGATCGCTTCGATCTGGCCTGAACACGGCCTGTCTGATCTGTCCGAAAAACAACCAACGCCCCGGCATTTGCCGGGGCGTTCTTACTTGGGCGCCGGGCATCAGCCTGTTGGGTGTCAGGACCAGCCTTTACGGAAGAAATGCGGGCTGGCACCGAATTTGCGTTTGAACTGGCGGGAAAAATGCGTGGTGCTGTTGAAGCCCGAAGCCAGCGCGATCTCGGTCACCGACATCGAGGTTTCATTCATCAGGGCAAAGGCATGACTGAGCCGCATATCGCAATAGACGTGCATCGGGCTCTGGTTCAGGTAGCGGGCAAAAAGCCGCTCCAGCTGGCGACGGGAGATATCCAATCGGGCGCAAAGATCGCCGATCTGAAGCGGTTCTTCGATCGCTTCCTGCATCAGCTGCAAGGCGTTTAGCAGACGTTGATTGCGGCTGCCAATGGCCACCGCGAAATTCGACTTCTGCGGTGCGGCCTGTCCGCCGGAGCGGGCATGCAGGCACATGTCGGCCACGATAATGGCCAGCTGTTTGCCGTGGCGCGCTTCAATGAGGCTCAGCATCAGGTCGGTCGCGGCATTGCCGCCGCCGCAGGTCATCAGGGGGCCCGAAACCTCGAATGTATTGGCGGATGGGGTCAAGCGCGGAAATCGTTCGATGAACCCCGGCTGGTTCTCCCAGTGCAGGGTGAATTTCTGATCCTTGATCAGCCCGGCCTGCGCCAGTGCAAAGGCGCCCGTGCAGATGCCACCGATGGAGCGGCCAAAGCGGCTTTCGCGGCGCAGCCAGTTGAGCGTGGCCTCGCCAGCGGTGCTTTGGGGTTCGACCCCGGCACAGACAAAGCCAAGACTGTCGGCGGGCAGGGGGCGCAGGGGCATGTCCGGCGTAATCATCATCCCGTTTGAACACCGGATCGGTTCGCCATCCTCGGTCATCACGAACCAGCGATAAAGCCGCGTGTTGGTAACCTGATTGGCGATCCGCAAAGGTTCGATTGCGGCTGCGACGGGCAGCATCGTCGCCTTTTTCAGCAGCAGGAAATAGAAATCCTGCGGTTCCCCTTCAAATGGCACGTCCAGCTTTGCCGCCGCACCTTTTTGAACGAAGCTGTCATCTGTCATGGCATGGATCCGCCGCCGGGAGTGTCTCTGTGTCTTAAGCCAGAGTTTTGCAGGCAGGCCGGGGAATTGCGACCGGGGATTCGCGAATAGCGACCTGCTGACCCGGGGTGCGGAACCGGTCGCAGGAGGAGCGGCAGGACGGGCGCAGGCAGTTTAAATTCGCATACCGCCCCTTGCAGGCCTTTTGGGCGAGCACTAAGACTCAGGTAACAGTTGGTCCGATATGATGGCGGACATAATTCAAAGCAGGCAGGTCCTAATGATTGATCCGACAGAAACATACATGAACACTCTGGTGCCCATGGTGGTTGAACAGACCAGCCGGGGTGAGCGCGCTTACGATATCTTCTCGCGCCTGCTGAAAGAGCGTATCATCTTCCTCAACGGTCCGGTTCACGATGGGATGAGCTCGCTGGTCGTGGCGCAGCTGCTGCACCTTGAGGCGGAAAACCCGTCCAAGGAAATCTCGATGTATATCAACAGCCCCGGCGGTGTTGTGACCTCGGGCCTGTCGATCTACGACACCATGCAGTACATCAAGCCCAAGGTCTCGACCCTGGTGATTGGTCAGGCGGCCTCGATGGGCTCGCTTCTGCTGACCGCGGGTGAGCCCGGCATGCGCTTTTCGCTGCCCAACAGCCGCGTGATGGTACACCAGCCGTCCGGCGGGTATCAGGGTCAGGCGACCGATATCATGATCCACGCCGAGGAAACGCTGAAGCTGAAGCGCCGCCTCAATGAAATTTACGTGAAGCACACCGGCCAGGAATACGAGAAGGTCGAAAGCGCGCTGGAGCGTGACAATTTCATGTCGCCCGAAGAAGCCAAGGCCTTTGGCCTGATTGACGAAATCGTCGAAAGCCGCAGCAAAGGCGACGACGAAACCAGCTAAGCCCGGTAGATCAACTGGGTGTGTGCCCCTATCCCTTTGGGGCACACTTTGACATTGTGACCGCTTGAGCAGTGTCTTAAGCTGTCAAAAAGGCGAAGGGGGCTGACGGCTCTTTTTCGGCCCGAGCGGACTGAAAGGTAGATCATGGCAACGAACTCAAGCGGCGACAGCAAGAACACGCTTTACTGTTCCTTCTGCGGCAAAAGCCAGCATGAGGTGCGCAAGCTGATTGCAGGACCGACCGTGTTCATCTGCGACGAATGCGTCGAACTGTGCATGGACATCATCCGCGAAGAAACCAAGGCGTCGGGGCTGAAGGCCACCGATGGCGTGCCCACGCCCAAGGACATCTGCGAGGTTCTTGACGATTATGTGATCGGTCAGGCCACGGCAAAGCGGGTTCTTTCGGTGGCGGTGCACAACCACTACAAGCGCCTGAACCACGCGCAGAAAACCGCCAGCGATATCGAACTGGCAAAATCCAACATCCTGCTGATCGGCCCGACCGGCTGCGGCAAGACGCTGCTGGCGCAGACGCTGGCGCGCATTCTGGATGTGCCCTTTACCATGGCTGACGCCACCACGCTGACCGAAGCCGGTTACGTGGGCGAGGATGTGGAGAACATCATCCTCAAGCTGTTGCAGGCGTCGGAATACAACGTCGAACGCGCGCAGCGCGGCATCGTCTATATCGACGAGGTCGACAAGATCACCCGCAAGTCGGAAAACCCCTCGATCACCCGCGACGTGTCGGGTGAGGGCGTGCAGCAGGCGCTGCTGAAACTGATGGAAGGTACCGTGGCCTCCGTTCCGCCGCAGGGTGGGCGCAAGCATCCGCAGCAGGAATTCCTGCAAGTGGACACCACCAATATCCTGTTCATCTGCGGTGGCGCCTTTGCCGGTCTCGACCGGATCATCGCGCAGCGCGGCAAGGGCTCTGCCATGGGCTTTGGCGCCGATGTGCGTGACAACGATGACCGCGGTGTGGGCGAGATCTTCCAGGATCTGGAACCCGAAGATCTGCTGAAATTCGGCCTGATCCCGGAATTTGTTGGCCGTCTGCCGGTTCTGGCAACGCTGGAAGATCTGGATGAGGACGCGCTTGTCACCATCCTGACCAAGCCGAAGAACGCGCTGATCAAACAGTACCAGCGCCTGTTCGAGCTGGAAGACACCGAGCTGGACTTCACCGACGAGGCGCTGATGGCAATTGCCAAGAAAGCCATCGAACGCAAAACCGGTGCCCGGGGCCTGCGCTCGATCCTCGAAGATATCCTGCTCGACACCATGTTCGAATTGCCGGGCATGGAGAACGTCACCAAGGTAGTCGTGAACGAGGAAGCGGTGACATCGGATGCGCAGCCTCTGATGATCTACGCTGACGAAAAGGAATCCGCATCGGCCGGTTAACCCGCTGATGTGGATTGCATTTGCGCTGTTGCGTGGAAGGGGCGAACGTCGTTTTGACGTTCGCCTTTTTCTATGGGGTTTGGGCTTCAATACAGAGAGGGGCATTTCATGACGATCAAACGCATTTCATCCGGCGGTGAATTTGAGAGAAAGGTCGGCTATTGCCGGGCCGTTGTGGCGGGTGGTTTCGTGCATGTCGCAGGCACCGTGGGGCAGGGGGAGGATGTTGTCTCCCAGTGCCGCTCGGCGCTGGATATCATTGCAAAGGCACTGGCGGAGGCTGGCGCTTCCTTTGCCGATGTGGTGCGGGTGAACTATTACCTGCCGGACCGGGCTGAATTCGACGCCTGCTGGCCGATGCTGGCCGAAACCTTTGGGGATAATCCCCCCGCTGCAACCATGATCGAATGCGGGCTGATCGATCCAAAGTACCGGATCGAAATCGAAGTTACGGCCCTTCTGCCCCAGTAAACCTGGGATCGTGCCAATTCCTGCCATGCTGTTAGCCACAGGGTGGCAACCCACTGGACCTCGCGCCGAAAGTACGCCATATCAGGGGCAACATTTTCGGAGGCACCCATGGGAATCCTGAACTCTCTTCTGCGCGCTGTGACCTGGTGGAACGGCTCCACGCTCAACACCGCTATCTACACCCGCCGCAAAGGCATCAAAGTGGGCGAGGATGACGCGGGCAATGTGTTCTACCGCAATGCCGATGACAGCCGCCGCTGGGTCATGTTCAACGGCGAGGCCGAAGCTTCGCGCGTCAGCCCCGATTGGCACGGCTGGCTGCACCGGACCTTTGACGAGGTGCCGAGCGACAAGCCGCTGGCGCATAAGACCTGGGAAAAACCGCATCAGGAAAACCTGACCGGCACCGCGCTGGCATATGCTCCGGCCGGATCGATCCGCCGTGGCGGTGAGCCTGAGCGGCGCAGCGACTACGAGGCCTGGGTTCCCGAGTAACCCCTGATACCTTTGCGGTGTCAGCTGACGACAAATAACGATTTAGGCAGGCGATATGTCCCATAATACCACAGAGGTTCTGGCCGGTGGCGTTGTCGTTGCGGCGGCGCTTGCCTTTGCCGTCTACGCTGGACAGGCTGCGGGCCTGTCGCGCGGCGGGGCTGGCTATCCGCTCAGCGCCTCTTTTCGCTCTCTCGAAGGGGTCACCGTCGGCACCGATGTGCGGCTGGCCGGGGTCAAGATCGGCACCGTCACCGGGGTCGAGCTGAACCCGCAGACCTTCCGCGCCGATACCAGTTTTACCGTCGACAATGGCATCGTGATTCCCGACGACAGCTCTGCAGTGATCTCCTCCGAAGGGTTGCTGGGTGGTAACTTCGTCGAAATCATGCCCGGTGGTTCGCCGCTGAACCTGGAGGCCGGGGAAGAGATCCTCGACACTCAAGGCGCCGTCAGCCTGATTTCGCTTCTGGTGAAATTCGTTTCCGGAAGTGGTGGAGAAGACCAGTGACGCTCCTTGCGGCCCGGCTGCGGACTGTCAGATCGGCGCTGCTTTGGGGCTGCGCTGTTTGTGCCGGGTTCGGCCTGACCGCGATGGATGCCGCGGCGCAGGCGGTGATTACGCAGGAGCTGTCAGAACAGGATCAGGCGGCACAAGAACAGGCCGCATCGGGCTCTGCTGCCGTTTTGCGCGGCCTTGATAAGGTCAACGGGCGCACGGTGGATGCCGAGATCCCCGTCGGTGGCAGCGCAGAAATCCTGGGCTTGATCGTGACTTTGGGCGAATGCCGTTATCCTGCTGACAACCCGACCGGCGATGCCTATGCCTTCCTCACCGTGCGCAGCCCGGCCAATGGCGAAGTCTTCTTTGAAGGCTGGATGATCGCCTCAAGCCCGGCGCTGAACGCGCTGGATCACAACCGCTATGACGTCTGGGTCATCCGCTGCAAAAGCGAGTGAGGCGTCGGTGTCTGCGGGCGGGTGAAATCGCCACTCCCTTCCATGGCGTCGCGTAATTGTCGCCGATAGGCCGCACGGCTGATCTCGATCGCGCCGAGTGAGGCCAGATGATCGGTCAGGAACTGTGTGTCGCACAGAACAAATCCGCCCTGCCGCAGCCGGTCCACCAGATAGGCCAGCGCCACCTTTGATGCATCCCGTTGGCGCGAGAACATGCTTTCGCCAAAGAACGCCGCGCCGAGCGACACCCCATAGACGCCTCCAACCAGTTCATCGCCATGCCGCACCTCAATCGAATGCGCATGGCCGATCCGGTGCAGATCCATGTAACGGTCGAAAATCTCGCCGTTGATCCAGGTATCCGGGCGGTCGGCGCAGCCCGCGACCACACCAGCGAAATCGCGGTTGATGGTGATCGAAAAGCCGCCGTTGCGGATGCGTTTGGCCAGCGAGCGGGAGATGTGAAACCCATCCAGAGGCAGGATACCGCGCCGTTTCGGATCAACCCAGAAGATCTCCGGATCGTCGCGGTGTTCTGACATGGGGAAGACGCCAACGGAATAGGCATGCAGCAAGAGTTCGGGCGTAAGGCTCATGCGGGTGCCCCCGGGGGCTTTGGTGGCTTCGGTCGTCTTGGTGGCCTTTTCCTTATTGGCAGGCCCTCAGGCGACAGGGCGGGCATGGACGCGCCCCGTCGCGATCATTTGCAGCCCGGCCCTCAGGCGGGCAGGTTTTCTTCCAGCCAGTGCTCCAGCCAGTGGATGTCATAATCCCCGGCCAGCACGTCACGCTCCTGCAGCAGGGCGTGGAACAGCGGAACGGTGGTGTCGATGCCATCGACGATCAGCTCACCCAACGCGCGGCTGAGACGCGCCAGCGCCTCGGGCCGGTCGCGGCCGTGCACGATCAGTTTCCCGATCAGGCTGTCGTAATAGGGCGGGATCGAATAGCCGTCATAGAGCGCCGAATCCATCCGTACACCCAGACCGCCCGGCGCGTGGAACGCGGTGATCTTGCCGGGACAGGGGGTAAAGTTCGGCAGTTTTTCAGCGTTGATCCGCACTTCGATGGCATGGCCATTGATCTGCAGATCGTCCTGACCAAAGGACAACGGCTGACCCGAGGCAACGCGGATCTGTTCGCGTACCAGATCGACACCGAAAATACCTTCGGTCACCGGGTGTTCCACCTGCAGGCGCGTGTTCATCTCGATGAAGTAGAACTCGCCGTCCTCGTAAAGGAATTCGACCGTACCGGCGCCGGAATAGCCCATCTTGCCAATAGCATCGGCGCAGATCTTGCCAATACGGGCGCGCTCTTCCGGGCTGATCGAAGGGCCGGGGGCCTCTTCGAAAACCTTCTGGTGGCGTCGCTGTAGCGAGCAGTCACGCTCGGCAAGATGCAGACCGGTGCCCTTGCCGTCGCCAAAGACCTGAACCTCGATATGACGCGGCTTCTGGAGGTATTTCTCCATATAGACTTCGTCATTGCCAAAGGCTGCCTTGGCTTCGGAGCGGGCGGTGGAAAAGGCCATTTCGAGCTCGGCTTCGTCCTTGGCCACCTTCATGCCGCGTCCACCGCCACCAGCGGTAGCTTTGATGATCACGGGATAGCCCATGTCGGCCGCAGCGGCCTTGGCCGTGGCCAGATCCGGCACACCGCCTTCGGAGCCCGGCACCACGGGGATGCCCAGTTCCTTGGCGGTTTCCTTGGCGGTGATCTTGTCGCCCATGATGCGGATATGCGCAGCCGAGGGGCCAATGAAGGTCAGCCCGTGATCCTCGACGATCTGCACGAAGTTGGCGTTTTCCGACAGGAAGCCATACCCGGGGTGAATCGCCTGGGCGCCGGTGATTTCACAGGCCGAGATGATCGCCGGGATCGACAGATAGCTTTGGTTGCCGGCGGGCGGGCCGATGCAGACCGACTCATCTGCCATGCGCACGTGCATCGCATCGGCATCGGCGGTGGAATGCACCGCGACGGACTGGATGCCCATCTCTCGGCAGGCCCGGATCACGCGCAGGGCGATCTCGCCGCGGTTGGCAATCAGGATCTTGTCAAACATGCTGGATCCTTACTCGACGATGACCAGGGGGGATCCGAACTCCACGGCGGCGCCGTCTTCGACCAGAATGCGCTTCACCGTGCCGGATTTCGGCGCGGGGATGTGGTTCATCGTCTTCATCGCTTCGACGATCAGCAGAGTATCACCCTCTTTGACGCTGTCACCGACCTTGATGAAGGAAGGCGCGCCGGGTTCGGGCTGCAGATAGACGGTGCCAACCATAGGCGAGGTCACCGCGCCGGGGTGGCTGGCGGGGTCTTCTGCGGCTTCCGGTGCCGGAGCTGCAGCGGCTGCTGCAGGGGCCGGTGCGGCGGCAGCGGCCGGTGCCGCTGCGATCGTCTGCACCGGGGCAGGGGCGGCGGCGATTTGCCGTGAAACCCGCACGTTCAGGCTGTCATCTTCACCGTAGTCCCGTTTGACCTGCAGTTCGGTCAGGTCGTTTTCGCGCAGCAGTTCCGCCAGCGCCTTGATGAATGCCACGTCAGCTTCGTGAGATTTTTCTGTCATTTTGTCCTCAGCCGGTTCCGACAGGCCTGCGAAGATGTCGCAGGCTGGAAATTAGAGCGCTTATAGGCCAAGCTTTACCACAAGGAAAGCGCTGCCGATCATGCGCGGTCTATTAGCGCCAACATGGGGGCGTCGCGCGGGATTCGCAATTGCAGAGGGGCCTGTGATTGGCCAAAGGCAGCTGTCACGGCCTCTTAAAGGCTCATAATGGCATCCCGGTCAGCTTGGCCACCAGTTCGGGCAGTTTGCGGGCGCCGAACTTTTCCAGAAGGTGCGCCCGGTGGGTTTCTATGGTGCGGTAGGAGAGGTTCAGCTTGGCGCCGATTTCCTTGGCCGACAGGCCCTTGCAGGTCAGAATGGCAACCTCGCGTTCCCGCGGGGTTAGGCTGACCACGGGGCGGTCGTCCGAGATATCGGCAAAGGACCAGACACCAGTCTGAAACGGCGCTTCTGGCGACACGGATCGCCCGCGCACCCGGCACCAGAAGAGTTCTCCTGATCGGCGGCGCATGATGCGTTCGTCGCTATAGCTGCCGGTGCGGTGCTCTTCTTCCTGCAAAAGCGCGCCAATACGACGGAACTCTTCCTGGGTGGGATAAAGATCCGCGATCAGCATTTCGTCATAGTCGGCTGGCTCCCCGCCAAAGGTCGCGGCGAACTGGAGATTGCAGCGTTTGATCACACGGCGTTCCAGCACGGCAAGGCCGACGGGCGCATGGCTAAAGGCGATATCTGTCATGACCTCTATTAACCGGGTATTTTTGCGGAATTGAAGAGGCCGAGGCCGCATGGAAATGTATTTCTGCCGCTCAACAGGGCGCGCTATGGGAGGATTAGCATGAATATCGGAATGTGGCTGGCCCGTCAGGCTGCGGCGGGCGGGGACCGTCCTGCCTTGTTTCTGGGCCGCGATCAGGTGGCGGATTACGGCAACTTTCACCAAAAGGCTGCGCGGGTTGCGGGCTGGCTGGTCTCGCAAGGGGTCGAGCCGGGGGACCGCGTCGCGATCTTCATGAAGAATTGCCCGGACTATCTGATCGCCCTGTTCGGGATCTGGTATGCCGGGGCGGCGGCGGTGCCGGTCAACGCAAAGCTGCATGGGCGCGAGGCGGCCTATATCCTGGAAAACTCCGGCACCCGGCTGGTCTTTGCCTCGGCTGGTCTGGATACGGCCCTGCGCGAGGCCGGGGTGACGCTGGATATCATCGACTTCTTCGGTGCAGACGGTGCCGCTGTGCTGGCTGCGGATCCTGCGACTGCGCCGGTCCGGCGGGCACCACAGGATCTGGCCTGGCTGTTCTACACATCGGGGACCACCGGCAGGCCAAAGGGGGTGATGATCACCCACCGGATGCTGGTCACGGTCTCGCTGGCCTATCTCAACGATGTGGATGCGGCCAGCGCTGAGGATCAGATCCTCTATGCCGCCCCGATGAGCCACGGCGCAGGCCTTTATGCCATGTTGCATGTGCTGGTCGGCGCCGCCCATGTCTGCCCGCCGTCGGGGGGATTTGAACCGCATGAGATTTTCGATCTGGCCGAGCATTTTGGCCGCGTGCAGATGTTCGCCGCGCCTACCATGGTGACGCGCATGACCGCGCAGGCCAAGGCGGCCGGGCGCAGCGGACGCGGTCTGCGCACGGTCGTCTACGCGGGCGGCCCGATGTATCTGGCGGACATCATCGAGGCGGTCGATCATTTCGGTCCGGTCTTTGTACAGATCTACGGACAGGGCGAATGCCCGATGGGGATCACCGCGCTCAGCCGTCATGACGTGATCGACCGCAGCCATCCCGAATGGCGCGCCCGCCTGGCTGGTGTGGGCCGCGCCCAAAGCCCGGTTGAGGTGCAGATCGGATCACCGGATGGCACAGCGCTGCCGCCAGGAGAGGTCGGAGAGATCATGGTGCGTGGCGATGCGGTGATGCCGGGCTACTGGAACAATGAGACCGCCACCGCAGAAACGTTGAAAGACGGCTGGCTGATGACCGGGGACATGGGCGTCATGGATGCAGCGGGCTATCTGACGCTGCAGGACCGTTCCAAAGATATGATCATCACCGGCGGGTCGAACGTCTACCCGCGCGAGGTCGAAGAGGTGCTGCTGATGCACCCGGATGTGCAGGAGGTCTCGGTCGTGGGGCGCAGGCACGCCGACTGGGGCGAAGAGGTGGTGGCCTTTATCGTGGGGACAGCACCCGAGGCAGAGCTGGATGCGCTTTGCAACGATCAGATCGCGCGCTTCAAGCGGCCCAAGGCCTATATCCGCACGGCGGAGCTGCCCAAGAACAACTACGGCAAGGTCCTGAAGACCGAGCTGCGCAAAATGCTGGAGGAAAACGCATGACGGATCTGACTGGAAAGACGGCGCTGGTGACGGGATCGGTTCAGGGGATCGGCATTGCCATCGCCAAGGAACTGGCGGCCGCGGGCGCCCGTATCGCGGTGCATGGCATCGCCGATGAAGCAACCGCGCAGGCGGCGACGGAGGCCCTGCTGGAGGCTGGGGCGCCCGAAGCACGCTTCTTTGCCGGGGACCTGAGCCAGCCTGAGGAGATTGATGCGCTGATGAGCGCCGTTGCGGACTGGGGCGGCGCAGATATCGTGGTGAACAATGCCGGGATCCAGAAAACCGCGCCTTTGGCCGAAATGCCGCGCGAGACCTGGGATGCGATCCTAGCGGTCAATCTGTCGGCGGCCTTTCACATCATGCAGGCGGCGCTGCCGGGCATGGCGGCGCGCGGATTTGGCCGGGTGATCAATATCGCCTCGGTCCACGGGTTGGTCGCCAGCAAAGACAAGGCGCCCTATGTGGCCGCGAAATTCGGTCTCGTTGGTCTTGGTCGGGTGGCGGCGCTGGAGTATGCCGATCAGGGCAGCCGAGACACCGGCGGCGTGACGGTGAATTGCATCTGTCCGGGCTGGACCGAAACCGCCATCATCGAGCCGCAGGTGGCGGCGCGGGCAGCGCAGATGGGCGGTGACAGGGAGGCGGGGATCGCCGATCTTCTGTCCGAAAAACAGCCTAGCAAACGTCTGTCTGACCCGTCGGAAATCGGCGCGCTGGCGCTGTGGCTTTGTGCACCCGTGGCGCATAACGTCACCGGCACCGCCATTCCGGTTGATGGCGGCTGGACCGCGCAGTAGGCGCCAAAACATACCGTCCCGGATGCGCCGGTCAGCCAGATTTGGCCAGCGGTTCCGGGGCGGTGTCCTTGCCGTGACCCATCAGCGTGTCGATCAGAAGGCTCATCAATTCGGCGCGGTTGCCGCTGCCGGATTTGCGGTAGATGGCATTGAGTTGCGCCTTGACGGTGCCTTCGGCGCTGCCGCGCATCTGGGCGATTTCGCCAGTGCTCAGCCCCTTGACCAGAAAGGTCGCCACATCCCGCTCTGCCGGGGTCAGGTTCCAGGTGGAAAACTCGGTATCGATGACTTCCTGAATGGCGCCCTGCGCGCTCTTCAGGCTTTGTTCCAGATGCGCCTTGCGCCGCAAGAGCCACATCAGGATACGGACTTCGACTACGATGGCGGCGATCAGGCCGAAGGTGGCAATCGCTTCGATCGCCGCGTGCCGCCCTTCAGTATTCATCGCGCCGGGCATCAGAAGATCGGCAATGATATCACCCAGAAAGATCGCCGCGCAGATGGACTGCACGACGATCAGGGCGATCAGAACGGAGGGTTGGGCCGGGTCAAATCTGCTGTTGGTCACTGTTGGGTCTCCGGGGGACTCGTCGGTAGGTCCTTGTACCCCGAGACCATGGAGCGCGCCAGATTGACCCTTGTGCGGCGGCTTTCATAGATCACCGCAGCGATATGCAGCACGACCGAGATTTCGGCCCAGGTGACCAGTGCTTCGTGCAGCTCTTCGGGCCATTCGATGCCCCAGAACATGTCGGTGGTCATCAGATAGCCGGTGAGACCGATGCCAAGGATCGTCAGCAGCAGGTTGTAGATCATCAGGGCGCCAAGCGGCGTATGGCCCCGGTGCGGACGCACCCGCCCAGTGGCAATATCCGTCAGCTGCCCGACAGCGCCCGAGAAACTGGGGGGGAAACTGGAAAACCGGGCATAACGGCTGCCAATCACCCCCCAGAGTATGCGCACCCCGATCAGGCCAACGATCACGTACCCCAATACCTCGTGAATCCGTTCGTCCGGATCGGTCAGCAGCGCATTAGCGGCGAACAGAATGACAAGTGACCAGTGAAACAGACGGATCAGCGGATCCCAGACATAGTGACGTTGCATGAGGGTCTCCCAATCGAATGGATGCGGCATTTGGTCGGGCGGAGCGGTACGTGCATCCCGGCTCCGCCCGGGCTGGTATCAGTCTTCCTTGACGCGGATAATTTCCATCTTGTCGTTCAGATAGATCTCCAGCTTTTTGCCGTCTTTCAGGGCGTAGGCCTCGTACATGCCGTCTTCGGATTCGATCTTGCGCACCTCATAGCCCTGTTCGGTCAGTGTGGCGCGGATCTGCGCTTCGACTTCGGCGCTGGGCTTGCCATCCGAGGCCAGCGCCGCGACGGGCAGCGACAGAGGCAGGACAAGGGCGAGGGCCAGGATGCGGGCAGAAGGTTTGAACATGATAAGTCTCCTTGATGTGACAGTCTGATGTGACTGCGGCACGCCATGCGGGCCGTGGTGGACATATCGGAGCGGGCAGGGCGGATCTGGAATAGATCGCGGGATGGATGCGGAGGCTAAACCGGGCGCGTATAACCCTGGTTTATGCAGGTTTTTGCGCTATTTCCCTGCTGCGAAACAAAAAAGACCGGCTCCGAGGGGAACCGGTCTTGAGGTAACCGCACCAGTCACAACTCCAGTGCGACGGGGAGAATTGAGATCAGATCGCCAGATATTCGGCGCGCAGCTCGGCGTTTTCCAGAACCTCGGAGGCGGTGCCGTCAAAGACGATCCCGCCGGTGTCCAGAATGACCGCCCGGTCGGCAAGTTCCAGCGCGCGCACCGCGTTCTGTTCCACCAGAATCGTGGTCATGCCCTGTTCCTTGATGTGGATGAGGGTCTTTTCGATCTCGTCCACGATGACCGGCGCGAGGCCTTCATAGGGTTCATCCAGTAGTAGCACCTTGATGTCCCGGGCCAGTGCGCGGGCAATGGCCAGCATCTGCTGCTCACCCCCCGAAAGGGTCACGCCTTCCTGCTTGCGCCGTTCACCAAGGCGCGGGAACAGGTCGTAAAGGCGCTCGATGGACCAGCCGATGGGCGGTGCGATCTGTGCCAGTTGCAGGTTTTCCTCGACCGTCAGGCCGGGGATGATGCGCCTGTCCTCGGGTACCAGACCCAGACCGGCGGCGGCCGCTTCATGGCTTTCCATCTTGTGCAGCGGCTGGTGGTCCAGCCAGATCTCGCCCTGGGTGACCAAGGGGCTGCCGGTGCGGGCGATCGACCGCAGGGTCGATGTCTTGCCCGCGCCGTTGCGGCCCAGCAGGGCAAGGATTTCGCCTTCGTGGACGTTAAAGTTGATGCCCTGCACGATGTAGCTTTCGCCGTAATAGGCGTGCATGTCCCAGACTGACAGGAAGGCCGGAGCTGTTGTCGCCTGGTTGGCGTTCTTGGAGAAATCCGGTTTGACGTTCATCTGTGTTTCTCCTTATGCGCTTTCGCCCAAGTACGCTTCGCGCACCTTGGGGTTGCCACGGATGTTCTGCGGATCGTCTTCGACCAGCGGCGTGCCCTGCGCCAGAACCGTGATCCGGTTGGCCAGGCTGAACACCACATGCATGTCGTGTTCGATAATGGCGATGGTGATGTCGCGCTCGTCCGAGATCTGTTTCAAGAGATCGATGGTGTTGTTGGTGTCCGCCCGCGCCATGCCGGCGGTGGGTTCATCCAGCAGCAACAGGCGGGGTTCCTGAGACAGGCACATGCCGATCTCAAGACGCCGTTTGTCGCCGCGCGACATGGCGGCGGCATGCATGTGCCGCTTGTCCGCCATGTTCATTTCCACCAGCATCTGCTCGGCCTTTTCCAGCACATCCTTCTGCTTGGCGACCGAGGCGATGGCGTTCAACTCGAACGCCCCGTCCCGTTTGGCAAAGCAGGGGATCAGCATGTTTTCCAATACGGTGAGATCGCCAAAGATCTCGGGCGTCTGGAACACGCGGGAAATGCCCATCTGGTTGATCTCATAAGGCGCCCGGCCCAGCACCGACTGACCGTCGAACATGACCGATCCGGTGTCTGGGATCAGCTTGCCCACCAGGCAGTTCAGCAGGGTGGATTTGCCCGCCCCGTTTGGGCCGATAATGGCGTGAACGGAGTTTTCCTTGACGCTGAGGTTCACATCCGACAGCGCCTGAAGGCCGCCGAACCGTTTGCCCACGTTTTTGACTTCGAGGATACCCATTGATCCTGTCTCCTTATTCCGCAGGTTCGGTTTTTTTGCTGGCCGAGCTGTCCTTGGACTTGCGCCCTTTGAACCAGCCTGCAATGCGCTGCCCGCCTTCGACGAGGCCACCCGGCAGGAAGATCACCACCAGCATGAACAGGATGCCCAGTGTCAGGTGCCAGCCTTTGCCGATGAAGGGGTGGACGATGAAGACCATGAAGTCTTCGATCCCGTCGGGCATAAAGCTGAACCAGCTGTGCAGAACGTTGTCGTTGATCTTCGAAAAGATGTTTTCGAAGTATTTGATGAAGCCCGCGCCCAGAACCGGACCGATCAGCGTGCCGGCACCGCCGAGGATGGTCATCAGAACCACCTCACCCGAGGCGGTCCACTGCATGCGCTCGGCGCCTGCCAGCGGGTCCATCGAAGCCATCAGGCCACCAGCAAGGCCGGCGTACATGCCCGAGATCACAAAGGCAGCCAGGGTGTAGGGACGGGTGTTGAGGCCAGTGTAGTTCATCCGTTGCTGGTTCGATTTCACCGCCCGCAGCATCATGCCAAAGGGCGAGCGGAAGATGCGGATCGCCAGATAGAAGGAGGCCAGCATAACGAGCGCGCACAGATAGTAGCCCGCGTTGAACTGGAAGGCCCAGGGACCCACAGCCATTTCAAAGGTCGAGCGCATCTCCATCCCGAAGAAGTTTGTCACAGGGATTGAGCCGTCCGCGGTGGCAGAGACACCCAGAACGCGGGGGTCTTCCAGCGTCAGCTGCAGGCCGGTTTCACCGTTGGTGATCGGCGTCAGCACCGAATAGGCCAGGTTGAACGACATCTGCGCAAAGGCCAGCGTCAGGATCGAGAAGTAGATGCCCGAGCGGCGCAGGGACACAAATCCGATCAGGAGCGCGAACAGCCCCGCAATGATCACCGACAGGATGATGGCCGGGACGACGTTCATGCTCAGGAGCTTGAACATCCAGACCGCCGAGTAGGAGCCCACCCCCAGAAAAGCCGCGTGGCCAAAGGAGAGGTAGCCGGTGAGGCCGAAGAGAATGTTGAACCCGATTGCGAAGATCCCAAAGATCACGAAACGCTGCATCAGGTCAGGATAGCCCGCGTTGAACTGCGCCATGGCGCTGTCTGCCGGGAAGGGGTTCAGGATGAATGGTGCGCACAGGGCCAGGATGGCGACCAGCAGCAGCATTCGAGTGTCTTTTTTGTCCAGTCCGAACATGTGCTTAGTCCTCCATCACGCCTTTGCGGCCCATCAGGCCCCGCGGGCGGGTGAGCAGAATGATGATCGCGACCACATAGATGATGATCTGGTCGATGCCGGGGAGAATGGATTTGATTTCATTCATCGAAGCAAAGCTTTCGAGAACCCCCAGAAGGAAGCCGGCCAGAACGGCGCCGGGCAGGGAGCCCATGCCGCCCACAACCACAACCACGAAGCTGAGAACCAGGAAGTCCATGCCCATGTGGTAGTTGGGAGAGTTGATCGGCGTGTACATCACACCGGCAAGTCCCGCGACCGCAGCTGCAATACCAAACATGATGGTAAAGCGGCGGTCGATGTTGATGCCCAGAAGGCCGACGGTTTCCCGGTCTGCCATCCCGGCGCGCACAACCATGCCGAAGGTGGTGAATTGCAGGAAGCTGAAGATGCCACCGATGATCACCACCGCAAAGAAGAAGTAGACCACGCGCCAGACCGGATAGACGATGTCCATGCCGATGACCGCGCCGAGATTCACAACGCCGTTCAGTGCCTCGGGGGCCGGGGTTTGGATCGGGTTCGCGCCATAGAAATACTTGACGATTTCCTGCAGCACGATGGCCAGGCCAAAGGTCACGAGGATCTGGTCCGCATGTTCGCGCTTGTAGAAATGCTTGATCAGCCCGCGTTCCATCACGTAGCCGACGAAGATCATGATCGGGATCGCAAACAGGATCGCCAGCGGCACCGCCCAGTCGATGATCGCGCCGCCCACCTCGGGGCCGAACCAGGATTCAACATAGGGCGTCTTGACCTTCAGCGGGTTGCCAAGGAAGTCTTTCTGGCTCTCGTCGACGGTCTCAAAGCTGAGGTTCAGAATGCGCTGCAGGGTCACGGCGCAGAAGGCGCCGATCATGAACAATGCGCCGTGGGCGAAGTTCACAACGCCCAGCGTGCCGAAAATGAGTGTCAAACCCAGCGCGATCAGCGCATAGGCCGAGCCTTTGTCCAGCCCGTTCAAGATTTGCAATAGGATTGCGTCCATAGTCCCCACCTTCGGGTTCTTCAGTATGGAAGTGATAGAGTCCGACCGTTCGCGGGACGTGCCCCGGCGTTCTGTGCGGAGGCGCTCCGCATGGCAGATGAATGGACGGACGTTTCTGAAAGGGGCCGGGCGCAAGACGCGCCCGGCTTTTCACTCGGATCAGGCGCCCGGGTTGCAGGTGCCAAGGGCACCGCCTGCAAACATCGGGTGATCCGGCGGATAGGTAACCTGAGCGGCCGGGGTGACCTCGACAACTTCCAAGAGGTCGAACTCGGAGGTCGGGTTCTCTTTCCCGCGCACAACCAGAACGTCTTTGAAGCACTGGTGATCTTCGGCGCGATACAGCGTCTTGCCGTTGCCCAGACCGTCAAATTCGAAGCCTTCCAGAGCCTCGGCCACGCCGCAGGGGTTGAAGGTGCCTGCGCGCTCACATGCATCTGCGTAAAGCAGGGTCTGGCAGTAAACGGTATGCGCCGCCTGGCTGGGCGGGAAGCCGTATTTGGTGCCGAAGGACTGCACGAAGGCTTTCGATGCATCGTCCTGCAGCGACCAGTGCCAGTTGGTGGAACCGTGAATGCCCTTCACGTTTTCGCCGGCGCCTTTCGCCATCAGGCGGGAGTAGAGCGGAACGACGATTTCGAACTGCTTGCCGTTGACGATCTTGTCGCGCAGGCCGAACTGAACCGCGTTGGTCAGCGAGTTCACCATGTTGCCGCCATAGTGGTTCAGAACCAGAACGTCGGCGCCGGAGTTCAGAACCGGGGCGATATAGGACGAGAAGTCGGTCGCGGCCAGCGGCGTGCGTACCTTGTTGACGGTGTTCCAGCCCAGGGCTTCGGTCGCGGCTGCGATCGATTCTTCCTGGGTCCAGCCCCAGGTGTAGTCGGCGGTCAGGTGATAGGCGTTACGGTCGGTGCCATAGAGGTTCTTCAGCACCGGCGCCAGCGCGGCACCCGACATGTAACCGTTAAAGAAGTGACGGAAGCCGTTGGCTTTCTTGTCTTTACCGGTGGTGTCGTTGGAGTGGGTCAGACCCGCCATAAAGATCACGCCGGCTTCCTGGCACAGGCCCTGAACCGCGATGGCAACGCCCGAGGACGAGCCGCCGGTGATCATCACCGCGCCGTCTTTTTCGATCATCGACTTGGCCGATGCACGGGCCGCGTCGGATTTGGTCTGGGTGTCACCGGTGACGAATTTGACTTCCTTGCCCAGGATGCCGTTCCCTTTCAGCGCCTTCGAGCTGAAGGTGTTCATCATGCCGCCGTCGCCGCCACCGTTCAGGTGCTCGACTGCCAGCTGGTATGCGCGCAGCTCGTCTGCGCCCTCATCGGCGTAGGGGCCGGTCTGCGGCACGTTGAAGCCGAGGGTGACGGTGCTGCCGGTCGGCTCGTTGGTGTAAGCGGCTGCGGACGACGCAGTGAAGATCGTCGGAAGCGCAACGCCAGCGCCCATCATGGCACCGGACTTCAGTACCCCGCGACGCGAGACATCAGATTTGGACATGTAATCCTCCCTTAAGATTTTAACGCCTAGCAGCTCCTCACTTCCGCTCGGCGTCGGCACGGTTTTCGTGCAAAATCAGTATGAGGGCAGCTTGTAAAATCGCGCAATAAATCCCTTGTAAAGCAGACTTATTCTGTAAATAAATGAACAGTATTCCACGGCATTCTGTAAAGAAACTTATGCCGCGCCGCGGAAAGCCCTTGAAATAGCGGCCTTTTGGGAAAGACCTGTAAAATGGCACGTGACACTCTGACCGGCAGCAGAATCCGCGAACGGCGGCTCATCCTCGGGATGCGTCAGGCGGAACTTGCCCGCGCGGCCGGTATTTCGGCCTCATATCTCAATCTGATCGAACACAACAGGCGCAGAATCGGCGGCAAACTGCTGGTCGGGATCGCGCAGGTTCTGGGGGTTGAACCTTCGATGTTGAGCGAGGGCGCCGAAGCGGCGCTGATCGCCAGCCTGCGCGAAGCAGCAGCAGACAGCGGCGTGCCCGTGGCTGAGCTGGACCGGGCGGATGAGTTCGCGGGCCGGTTCCCCGGCTGGGCCGAGGTGCTGGCCACCAGTCACCGCCGTGTTGCCACGCTGGAGCGGACGGTGCAGACCCTGTCGGACCGGCTGACACACGATCCGCATCTGGCCGCTTCGCTGCACGAGGTCCTGTCGACCGCTGCGGCGATCCGCTCGACCGCGTCGATCCTGGCCGAAACCAATGAGCTGGAGCCGGAGTGGAGCGACCGGTTCCACAAGAACCTGAACGAGGATTCCCTGCGGCTGGCCGAAAGTAGCCGCGCCTTGGTGAGTTTTCTTGACGAAAGCAATACGGGCGCAGACCGGCGCGGAGTGCCGCATGAAGAGGCCGAGGCTTTCTTCCTCGCCCAAGGCTATCATTTCCCGGATTTGGAAACCGGCAGCGGCAGCCCGGAGGAATTGGTTTCTGGCGCGCCGGAACTGGTCAGCGATGCAGCAAGGCTGATCGCCCGCGGCGCACTGGAGCAATATCAGCGCGATGCCGCAGCGCTGCCGCTGGAGCCATTGCGGGTGGCACTGGACAAGGGGGGTATTCGCCCTGGGGCGCTGGCGGAACAGTTCGGCTGTGACCTGCCCACGGTGCTGCGCCGTATCGGTCTTCTGCCTTTTGAAGTGCTGGGGCAGGAGGCCGGGCTGGTGATCTGCGATGCCTCGGGCTCGATCTTGGTGCGCAAACCGGTGACCGGATTTGCACTGCCGCGTTTTGGCGCCTCATGCCCGCTCTGGCCGATTTATACCGCGTTGGCGCGCCCGCACGTGCCGGTACGCCGCAACGTGGTGCAGCAGGGGCGCTCGGCGCTGGCGTTTAAATGTTTGGCGGTGGCATGGGATCATGTGACACCGGATTTCGACAGCGATCCGCTCTATCACGCGGTGATGCTGATCCTGCCGCAAAGCGAAGTGCCGGAAGGCGCGCAACCTGTGGGCGCCAGCTGCCGGATCTGCCCGCGCCGGGGATGTCCGGCCCGCCGCGAGCCGTCGATCCTGAAGGAAGAGTTTTGACAGCTGCGGGGCTGCGCGGCTACTCTAACGTGAAACGGGCATGTGCGCCGGGACCGTTATGGGTCCGGGGAGCGGCGCTGGGAGGACCTTCTGCCAATGAGCAGACACGTAATTCTGATCGAGGATGAGCCGAATATCACTGAGGCGATCCGCTTTCTTCTGACGCGCGATGGCTGGCAGGTTGATGCCTACGCCGATGGGACCGGCGCTGTCGAGGTGATACGCGAGGCCCAGCCGGATCTGGTGATTCTGGACCTGATGCTACCGGGCAAAAGCGGGCTTGAGATCATCCGTGAGCTGCGTGAGGTCGACGGGTTTGCCTCCTTACCGGTTCTGATGCTGACCGCCCGCGGCCAGATGAAGGACCGGGAAATGGCCGAACGCGCTGGCGTGACCCGGTTCATGACCAAGCCCTTTTCCAACTCCGAGGTTCTGACAGCCGTGCGGGACCTGCACGCTCAGGCCAGCCAGGGATGACCCCGAGCGGTCGGATTTGGCACTCAACAGGAGGCAGCCTTGGCTGCCGCCCTGACCGGGGACGCTCATGATCCGGGGTGACGGGGCCGGGCGGCAGGATGAGATCTCTGCTCCCTTTGTCGAGCGGCGCACCTATCGCCGTCGCCGCCTGATGGATATTGCCCGGCTGTTGCCCATCCTGGGCGCCTTGCTGTTCCTGATGCCTTTGATGTGGCCCGACCCCGATCCCTATCCTGCGCCGGGCAGCCATGGGGGCATGGCGATGTCCTCGGCCATCATCTATATCTTTGTGGTCTGGGCGATCCTGATCGCGGTCAGCCTTGCCTTTGGAGAAGCGGTGCGCCGCTGGGCCGAACACTGGACCGCAGGCGGGCATTCCGAAGCTGAGCCCTATCAGGCACAGGACGCGGCGGTTGGTTCTGGGACAGAGCAGGGCAGCGCAGAGGCTCCGCGCGATTGATGGCCTCTCTCAATGTTCTGGTCCTGGTCTGTTTTACCTATGTTGCGCTGCTATTTCTTGTGGCCTTTCTTGCGGACCGGATGGCCAGTCGGGGGCGCAGTGCCGCCTGGATGCGCTCGCCGCTGACCTATACGCTGTCACTGTCGATCTATTGCACCGCCTGGACCTTTTATGGCGCGGTGGGATACGCAGCGCGCTCGGGGCTGGAATTCATCACCATCTATCTGGGGCCGACGCTGGTCATGCTGGGCTGGTGGTGGGGGTTGCGCAAACTGGTGCGGGTCGGGCGCAGTCAGCGCGTCACCTCCATCGCCGACCTTCTATCGGCGCGCTATGGCAAGTCCAACACGCTGGCCATCGGCGTGACCATCTTGGCCGTGATCGGGGTGACGCCATATATTTCACTGCAATTGCAGTCCATTACCCTGTCTTTTTCAATCTTCGCCGAGGCTGATCCCCTGCGCGGATATAACGAGACCAAGACGGTATTCTGGGTCTCGGCGGGCCTTGCCGTCTTTGCCATCCTGTTCGGCACCCGTAACCTCAATGCCAACGAGCGCCACCACGGGGTGGTGACGGCGATTGCGCTGGAGGCGGTGGTCAAGCTGGTCGCCCTGCTGGCAGTGGGGATCTTCGTGGTCTGGGGCATCGCTGGCGGGCTGCCAGAAACGTTTGCGCGGATTGATGCCTCGCGTATTGGCCAGTGGCAGGTGGACGGGGGCCGCTGGGCCACCATTACCTTCCTTGCCGCTGCCGCCTTTGTCTGCCTGCCGCGCATGTTTCAGGTCATGGTCGTCGAAAACGAGGACGAGCGTCATCTGCGCATAGCGGCCTGGGCATTTCCGACCTACCTGCTGCTCATGTCGATGTTCGTGGTGCCCATCGCCGCCATCGGGCTTGAGCTGCTGCCGACGGGGGCGAACCCGGATCTTTTCGTTCTGACGCTGCCGCTGCATCAGGGGCAGCAGAACCTTGCGATGCTGTCTTTCCTTGGCGGCTTTTCCTCGGCAACCTCAATGGTGATCGTAGCGGCTATGGCCCTGTCGACCATGGTGTCGAACCATATCGTGATGCCGATCTGGCTGCGGCTGCAGGGCGCGGCGGGGGCCTCGGTCTCCGGGGATGTGCGTGATGTGGTGCTGTTTACCCGCCGTGTGACCATCGCGGTGATCATGGCGCTGGGGTACTTCTATTACACGCTGTCCGGCGGCGGCGCGGCTTTGGCAGCGATCGGCCTGATTTCCTTTGCCGGGGTGGCGCAGATGCTGCCGGCGCTGGTGGGCGGCTTGTTCTGG
The DNA here is from genome assembly GCF_041008745.1 of Pseudophaeobacter sp. 1A09344. Taxonomy (NCBI): domain Bacteria; kingdom Pseudomonadati; phylum Pseudomonadota; class Alphaproteobacteria; order Rhodobacterales; family Roseobacteraceae; genus Pseudophaeobacter; species Pseudophaeobacter sp. 1A09344. The sequence goes on along the minus strand of NZ_JAXGFS010000004.1, from coordinate 302,141 downwards.
CGCGGTGCTACCCGCAGCGGCGCCCTGGCAGGGCTGACCGTCGGCTTTGGCATCTGGGCCTATACCATGCTGCTGCCGACCCTCGGCGGAGGGGTTCTGCCCGATGCAGTGCTGGCCGAAGGTCTGTTCGGCCTGTCCTGGCTGCGCCCGCACGCCCTTTTCGGGATCGAGGCGCTGGACCCCACGGTGCATGCCGTCCTTTGGTCCATTGGGCTCAATGCCGTGGTGTTCTGCATCGTGTCGCTGGCCAGTTTCCCAAGCCCGATGGAGCGGCTGCAGGGCGCGCAATTCGTCAATGTTTTCGATCACTCATCCGGCCCGCGCGGCTGGACCGGCTCGGTGGCGCAGAGCGAAGACCTGATGGTGATGTCGCAAAGGATCCTGGGCGCCACCGAGGCACAGGCATTCTTCCAGCGCGAACTGGCCCGGCAGGGCGGTCGGGGTAGCCTTCCAGAGCCGACGCCGGTGTTCCTTGAGCGGCTGGAACGCGAGCTGAGCGCGTCGATCGGGGCGGCCGCAGCGCATGCGATGATCGGTCAGATCGTTGGTGGCTCTTCCGTTTCGGTTGAGGATCTTTTGGCGGTGGCGGATGAGACAGCGCAGATGCTGGAATATTCGAACCGTTTGGAAATGCAGTCTGCCGAATTGTCCAGGACGGCGCGCAAGCTGCGGGAAACCAACGAAAAACTGACGCAGATTTCGCGCCAGAAGGATGCTTTCCTCAGCCAGGTCAGCCACGAATTGCGCACGCCGATGACCTCGATCCGAGCCTTTTCCGAAATCCTGCGGGACGATGATACCCTGGCGCAGGAGGGAAAGGCCCGATATGCGACCATCATCCATGACGAGGCGTTGCGGCTAACGCGCCTGCTGAACGACCTGCTGGATCTTAGCGTGCTGGAAAGCGGCCAGGTCAGCCTCAACATGACCCGTGGCACGCTGAAGGAGGTGCTGGACCATGCGGTTTCCACAGCTGTAGCGGGATTTGATACCCCAATGCGGGTGCTGCGGGATCCTGCAAGTGAAGATATTAAGATTTCATCGGATCTGGACCGGCTGGCGCAGGTCTTTATCAACCTGATCGCCAATGCCCAGAAATACTGCGACGCGGAACATCCGGAGCTGAGCATCCACGTGTCCCGCGAGGGCTCGCAGGTGCTGATCGATTTCATCGACAACGGCAGCGGCATTCCGCCCGAGTTCCAGCAGATGATTTTCGAGAAGTTTTCGAGGGTTAGCCCGGAGCGGGCTGGCGGAGCGGGGCTCGGGCTGGCGATCTGCCGCGAGATTGTGCAGCGGCTGGATGGCGATATTTCCTATCTTGCAGGCGCCTCTGGCGGCGCCTTCCGGGTAACCCTTTCCGGTATCCGTGAAAAAGCCGCATAAAGCCCAGAAATAAAGATCTTGGTAACCCTCCGTAGTCTAAAACAGAGACAACAGGCGCTAAGGGTTCAGGTTCACGACGTATGTCTGACACGACGACACAGGATTCGACAGGAAGCAAGCCAGGGGTTCTTGCCCGCAAGCTGGCGGCAACCAAAGAGGGGTCGGGAGCATTCAGCAGTTCGCTGACGCTCAAGGCGCTGCGGCGGTCGCTTGCGCGGGCAGCAGCCGAGCTGTGCGAACTGCCGCTTGCGGTTCTGGCCGCACGCCAGGTGAACCGTGCGTCGGATGAACTGCCCGAGATGCTGTCTGACAAGCATCTGTTGGTTGTTCTGGATGGCCCTGATGGCCGTCTTGGCGCTGCGACAATGGACGCCGCCCTCGTGACTGCTCTGATCCAGAAGCAGACCATTGGTCAGGTCATGGGGAAAACCCCTACAGAGCGGCATTACACACCGACCGATGCTGCGATGACAGCCGATTTCCTCGAAAGCGCCTTGAAAAAGGTGGTCGTGATGTTGGAAGGCCAATCCGACCAGGCCATCTTCTCTGGCTATCAGTTTGGCGCCCAAGTCGAGGACCTGCGCAGTCTGGCCCTGGGGCTGGAAGCCGACGATTATCGCGTTCTGACCCTGACTGTTGATCTGGCCATCGGCGCCATGCAGGGCGAATTGAACCTGATCCTGCCCGAACCCACGCCCGAGGAACTGGGCAAGGGGGGCGGCTCCGGTCCGTCGCTTGGGCGCAACCTTGGGGCCATGCGGGCCGAATTGTCCGCCGTTCTTTGCAAGATGCGGGTGCCGCTCAACGAATTTTCCGGACTTAAGACCGGCGATCTGCTGCCGCTGGATCAGGCATTCCTTTATGAAACGGATCTTCAGGCGGTGAGCGGTCAGTCGATCGCTCAAGGGCGCCTTGGGCAGTTGAATGGAGCGCGCGCGGTGCGCCTCAATCAGCCGCGCACCAAGCTGGTGAATGACATGGAAGCGGATCAAGCCGGGTTTGCAGATGGTGTCGGGGCTGACGCTATGCCTGCCGCCGCTGACGAAATGCCCACGCTTGATCTTGGCATTGCAGCCGAGGATCTGCAGGACCCCTTGGACAGCGGCATGGGCGGCGGTGGTCTCGGTTCCGGTCTGGGTGGTGATTTCGATACCGGCGGTCTGGGTGATATGACCAACCTTGGTGGTGACCTCGGCTCCGATATGGGGGGAGATCTGGGTGCGGACCTGGAGAACGATTTTGCGGCGGCCCTTGGAGGAGGGGATCTTGGCGGCAACTTCGGCGGGGATCTGGGAGGTGGCCTGGGCGGCGATTTGCCCGCGTTGCCGGACACCGGGATGGATGAGTTCAACCCGGATGATGCTGCGGCGGAAATATCCAAACTGGCTGGACTTGGCTCTGGCTGACAAGGCGATCACGGCAAGCGCAGCTGAATTGCGGCCTCCCGATCCGTTCGCAACAGGATGAGCGAAACACGAGCCCGGCATATTTAGATGCCGGGTTTTGCTATTTGGGGGCACTCCTGGCCACTCCTCGTAAATGCCAGAGGGGGGCATGATCCGCAGTTCGCCCCTCGATGTCAGAGCAATGAAAAAGACCCCAGCCGTAGGGCTGAGGTCTTTGAGTGTTGTGAGTGATGGTCTTAAAAGTTGGGGGTGGGAAATAACTCTTTGATCTGTCTCGCTTCGGCTCAGGACTTGCCCGCAGCCTCAAGCGCAGGACGCAAACCATCCAGCGCGTAGCCCGCTGCTGCGGTTTTGCCGAGGATCTCATCCGCCGACATCTCCTGCGCCTGACCCAGCGCCCAGACTACCGAAGAGCGGGTGCCCGATGCGCAATAGGCCAGCACCTGACCTTCGGCGCCTTCGAAAAGCTCACGCTGGCGCGCGACGTTTTCCGGCGTCATGGTCTGATGCGTCAGCGGCAATTCTTCAAAGCGCAGCCCGGCAGCCTCGGCCGCGGCGCGGATGGCAGCGGCCTGATGGCTCGGCTGAACCTCGGAATCGGGGCGATTGCAGATCACCAGTTTGAAACCGGCTTCGGCGATTGCGGGAATGTCTTCGACCGAAATTTGCGGCGAGACGGCGTAGCGGGGCGTTATGTCACGAGCTTGCATGGGCAATCCTTTACGCCTTTGCGGCCATCCGGTCCAGTTGCACGCCGATCGGCGCAGAAGCCAGCATACCGGCCGACATGGCAGCAAGGAAAATCAGCCCACCCCAGCCGTTGTAGGTCAAAGACGCGAGTGCCGGCCCCGGGCACAGACCGGCCAAGCCCCAGCCCATGCCGAACAGAACCGAGCCGGTGATCAGCCGGTGATCCAGTTCCGGACGCGGAAGGGTCGGGAAATCGCCGCCCACCAGCGGTTTGCGGGCATGGGTCAGACGCCAGGCAAAGAACATCGGAATAACGGCGCCGCCCATCACGAAGGCCAGTGTCGGGTCCCAATTGCCAAAGACGTCCAGCCAGCCCTGCACCTTGGTGGTGTCGGTCATGCCGGAAATGAAAAGTCCGCCGCCAAACAGGCTGCCTGCGATAAGAGAAAGAAGAATACGCATCAGATCAGCCCCAGAACGTGACGGAAAATGGCCAGGGTCAGACCACCGGCCAGGATATAGAAAACGGTGGCAACGATGCCGCGCAGGGACAGTCGGGAAATTCCGCATACCCCGTGGCCGGAGGTGCAGCCATTTGCGATACGGGTTCCGACGCCAACCAGAAGGCCGGCCGCAATGATCACACCGACATTGGTGGTCATATGGGTGTCGATCTCAACGTTATAGATCGGCCAGAGGATCAGCGGGGTGACGATCACGCCGACCAGAAAAGCCAGCCGTTCCCACAGGGTGTTCCAGCCGCTGCCATCGATGAGCCCGCCAAAAATACCACTGGCGCCCATGATCCGGCCATTGCCCAAAAGGTAGACGGCACCGCCGAGGCCGATAATACCGCCTCCGACGAGGCCCCAGATCCAGTCTGTTTCCATTGTTCGCGTTTCCTTGGTCTTTGCGCTGCGGATATTCGTGCTGACAGCGCGTGTTTTGAAGCTGCAGCGCCGGGCCAACAGGGGCGCGGCGCTGCAACCGGGGTTCTGGTGTTAGATCTTGTTGACCGGGATTTTCAGGAAGACATCGCCCTGATCGTCCGGCTCGGGCATCTGGCCTGCGCGCATATTGACCTGCAGCGACGGCAGGATCAGCCGGGGCATGCCCAGCGTCGCGTCGCGGGCATCGCGCATCGACACGAAGTCTTCGATGCTTTTGCCCTGACCAATGTGAATGTTCAGCGCTTTCTGCTCTCCGACCGTGGTTTCCCAGGCGTATTCGTCCCGGCCCGGCGCCTTGTAGTCGTGGCCGACGAAAATGCGGGTTTCATCGGGCAGGGCCAGGATCTTCTGGATCGAGTTGAACAGCGTTTCGGAAGAGCCGCCGGGGAAGTCGCAGCGTGCGGTACCGAAATCGGGCATGAACAGCGTATCGCCGACAAAGGCGGCATCGCCGATAACATAGGTCAGGCAGGCCGGTGTGTGACCGGGGGTGTGCAGCACTTCGCCGCGCAGCTGGCCGATCATGAAGGTATCACCTTCCTTGAACAGCTGATCGAACTGGCTGCCGTCGCGCTGGAATTCGGTGCCTTCGTTGAAGACCTTGCCGAAGGTATCCTGGACGATGGTGATGTTCTCGCCGATACCGATCTTTCCGCCCAGGCGCTCTTGCAGATAGGGCGCGGCCGACAGGTGGTCGGCGTGCACGTGGCTTTCCAGGATCCACTCGGTTTTCAAACCTTCCGCGGTGATCCAGTCGATGATTTCATCCGCTGAGCTGGTGTCGGTCCGGCCCGCCGCATGATCGAAATCCAGAACCGAATCGATAATGGCACAGGCGCTGCCGTTGGGATCGCGGACAACATAGGAAACAGTATTGGTCGCTTCGTCGAAGAAGGCTTTGACGATAGGATTCATGATGGGGCTCTCCCTTGCGTTTCACTATACATATGTTGAAATCAGAATGTGTTTCAACCCTTCGCGTGTGGTTAACTTAGCTGTCCCGGTGGCAGGGCGGTGTTGATCTGGCTCAATCGCGTCCCGAACCGGGTCCTGCAGGGGCGCAAAACATCTATCCGGGACTGCTGTTTTTGCCGGTATTTTGGCCGGTATTTTGCCTGTCTGCTGTGCAATTTGCCCGATATTGCGCCAACCTCCGCCGATGATGACTCAAATCAAGGAGTTTTGCTGTATTTCTGTTTCAAACCCCTGCCAGAATGTTCCGCACGACAGGGAGGATGAAACATGACAGACGCAGTTTTGCTGCAGAATGCGCAGCATCTTGAAAAACAGATTCGCACCGCATCGGGGCCGGCACGTGAACGGCTGGTGGATGAATTCTTCAGCGCGCTGACCCGGCTGCGCGCTTCGGGCTCGGCCATTCCGGGCACCCTGCGCCGGGTCAAGGCCAAGCTGGAAGAAGAAGCGGTGGAAGATCAGTTCGACAATATGCCGGTCTGAGCTGCCACCACGCGGAGCGGTCATTTCAAAACTTGTAAGCAACGAAAAAGCGGATCCTTGGTAGGGTCCGCTTCAGGCGTTTTGCAGGTTCTATTGCAGGGGGCCTTGGAGTGCGCGCAGGGCAGGGGTCAGGACAGGAAAATTCCGACCATGACCAGCATCAGCCCGATCACCGACAGCAGCAAAGCGCCAAGGTTCAGCGGTAGCACGGATTGCACCACGGCGCGCAGCGCCTCGTCGTCCAGTTTCTGTCGCCGCGCCTTTGCGACGCGCAGGATGCACCAGACCAGCCCCAAGAGACCGCCCACGGACAGGGCCGCGCCCACCCAGACAAGGATTTCAAACATGCCAGTCTCCTGCGGTTTGCATGCTGCTGCGGGTAGCGGATTGGCCTTGTGGATGCAAGATGCTTGCAGGCTGAGACAGGTATCAGGGGCCCGCGCAGCGCGCAAAACATCGCCCGAAGGCACAATGGCGGGCTTTCCCGGCTTGCGGTGATCAGGCCGGACCGCTATCCCCTTTTCTCGACCGCAATGACATGCCTTGCTGACGGAGCCGCACATGGATCTGACCGAAGACGAAAAGAGTGAAAACTACCGGGTGACCGCCGGGGAACTGCGCCAGTTCATCGAACGTTTCGAACGTCTGGACGCAGAAAAGAAGGACATCGCCGAACAGCAGAAAGAGGTGATGGCCGAAGCCAAGGCGCGCGGCTATGACACCAAGGTCATGCGCAAAGTTATCGCCCTGCGCAAGCGGGACAAGGACGACATCGCCGAAGAAGAGGCGGTGCTGGACATGTATAAAGAAGCGCTTGGCATGTGACTTCCAGCCGCTTTGCAGATTGAATTCTACCGCGCATCTCCTTTCGGTGCGCGGTTTTTCTTTGGTCCCTGGTATCAGCGCCGCAGGGCGCTGCACGGAAGCCGCCCGCAATGCAAATCGCTTCAGGTATGAAATTTTAAGCTTGAAATACTTTGCGCGCTGGCGGATATTGCCAGCAGCACTGCAAACAGAACCGAATTGAGGAGACAGGCAATGCCCGCAATCAATGTGCACCCCGAAGGCTGGAAGCCGGCCAAGGGCTATGCCAATGGCATGGTCGCCGAGGGCAAACTGCTGTTCGTCGGCGGGCAGATCGGCTGGACCGCAGATCAGGTCTTTGAGGCCAAAGACTTTATAGGTCAGATGAGCCAGGCGCTGCGCAATATCCTCGATGTGGTCGAGACCGCGGGTGGCGCGGCCAGCGATATCACCCGGCTGACATGGTATGTCACCGACAAGGCGGAATATATGGCGCATCAGGCCGAAGTGGGCAAAGCCTACCGTGACGTGATGGGCTATCACTTCCCAGCCATGACGATGGTTGTGGTCTCGGCGCTGGTCGAGGATGAAGCCAAGGTCGAGATCGAAGCCACTGCGGTTCTTTCGAACTGATCTCTCTGCCGGGCCAGATGCCTTTGGTTTTGGCCCGCCGACACACAATTTGGTGAATTCGGTTGGAAATTCCCCTGGGATGTCCCAGATCTGTCCCCGACAGATGAGGGGAGTCACAGATGCGGATCAATGCCGATTTTTCACAGCGTGTCGCGGTTCACTTTGACGATATTCCCTGGGTACAAAGCCCGGCTGCCGGGGTCGAGCGGAAGATGCTTGACCGGATCGGCGAGGAAGTCGCCCGCGCCACGACCATCGTGCGCTTTGCGCCGGGCTCGTCCTTTTCCGCGCATACCCATGACGGCGGCGAGGAATACCTCGTGCTGGACGGCGTATTTCAGGACGAAACGGGGGACTTCCCGGTTGGTTCCTACGTGCGCAACCCGCCCACGTCCCGCCACGCGCCAGCAGCCGCAGATGGCGCGATGATCCTGGTGAAACTGCACCAGTTCGATCCCGAAGACCGCCAGACTGTTCATATCGACACTGCTGAGGCCCAGGATCCGCATCTGCCGCTTTACTCCGATCCGCACGAGGATGTGTGTCTGGTGAACTGGGCCCCGGGGCTGGAAGTCTCCTTCACGGCCGAGGGCGGCGCCGAGCTGTTTGTGCTGGAGGGAGGCTATCAGGATGGGGATGAAACCTTTGGCCGCTGGGACTGGCTGCGCCTGCCGCCGGGCGGGCAACTGGATGCCAAAGCGGGTCCAGATGGAGCGCGTGTCTGGATCAAATCGGGACATCTGACCGAGATGGTGAAAAACTAAGCAAGCGTCTTTCATAATATAAATCAATAGCATGTCGGCCATTCCTCAGAATTGGCCGATATTTTTTGGCTCGTCAAAAATTTTACCAGTTGATAAAAAAACAAACTGTGGCACTCTGACTTGCAGAAAAATAACAGTCAGGGAGACACCCAATGGCGAGTAGCCATCAGGCATCCGGGATCCAGGCTGGACGTTTGTCCGCCCCAGAGATCGCCGAGAATTTCGGGGATCTGCATGCCCCCTATGATCACCACGAAGCCGCCGTTGCCGCGGATCGTTGCTATTTCTGCTATGACGCGCCCTGCATGACGGCCTGTCCGACCTCGATCGATATTCCGCAGTTTATTCGCGAAATTCAGGCTGGGCATCCGACGTCAGCGGCCAAGACCATTCTGGATCAGAACATCCTTGGCGGCATGTGCGCCCGCGTTTGCCCGACCGAGACCCTGTGCGAAGAGGTCTGCGTGCGCGAAACTGCCGAAGGTAAGCCGGTCGAGATCGGCCGCCTGCAGCGCTATGCCACCGATACGCTGATGGCCAAGGGGGAGCATCCCTTCACCCGCGCCGAGGCGACGGGCAAGCGCGTTGCGGTTGTCGGCGCTGGTCCTGCGGGCCTGTCGGCCGCGCACCGTCTGGCGATGCTCGGTCACGACGTCACCGTCTATGACAGCAAGGACAAGGCCGGCGGTCTGAACGAATTCGGTATTGCCGCCTACAAGTCCACCAATGATTTTGCGGCGCGTGAAGTTGACTGGCTGCTGCAGATCGGCGGTATTTCAATGGAATACGGCAAGAAGCTCGGGTCCGAACTGTCGCTTGAGGCGCTGAAGGGCGACTTTGACGCGATGTTCCTGTCTATCGGTCTGGGCGGCGTCAACGCGCTGCGCAGCGAAGGCGAAGACAAGGACGGCGTGCGCGATGCAGTGGATTTCATCGCCGATCTGCGTCAGGCTGACGATCTGACCACGCTGCCCGTGGGGCGTAATGTCGTGGTCATTGGTGGCGGCATGACGGCGGTCGATGCCGCTGTGCAGTCGAAACTTTTGGGCGCCGAAAACGTCACCATCGCCTATCGCCGTGGCCGCGATGCCATGGGCGCAAGCCGGTTCGAACAGGATCTGGCGGCCTCCAAGGGCGTCAAGCTGATGTTCAACGTGATGCCAAAGGCGATCCATGGCAATGGTGCCGCTGCCGAGATTGAGCTGGAATACACAGAGGTCAAGGATGGCCGCGTAACCGGCACTGGCGAGACCCTGCGCCTGGCAGCGGATCAGATCTACAAGGCGATCGGTCAGACCCTTGAGGGACAGCCCGACGGGCTGGAAATCGACGGTGGCAAGATCAAGGTCACGGAAACCGGGCGGACCTCGGTTGCAGGTGTCTGGGCCGGGGGCGACTGTGCCTCGGGTGGCGAAGACCTGACCGTGACCGCCGTGGCCGAGGGCCGCGACGCCGCAATGGACATTCATTCCAGCCTGATGGGCTAAGCCAGCCGGCTGTCCCTGAAACAGGGACGGCAGGCGAGCACGAAAAGGAACAGATAAATGGCTGATCTGACAACTGAATTTCTGGGGATTAAATCTCCGAACCCGTTCTGGCTGGCCTCGGCGCCGCCGACCGACAAGGAATACAACGTCCGCCGCGCCTTTGAGGCTGGCTGGGGCGGTGTGGTCTGGAAGACCCTCGGCTCCGAAGGCCCGCCAGTGGTCAACGTCAACGGGCCGCGTTATGGCGCGATCTGGGGCGCGGACCGGCGTCTGCTGGGTCTCAACAACATTGAGCTGATCACCGACCGCAGCCTTGAGACCAACCTTGAGGAAATCACCCGCGTCAAGAAGGACTACCCAGACCGCGCGGTGATCGTCTCCATCATGGTGCCTTGCGAGGAAGAAGCCTGGAAGGCGATCCTGCCCAAGGTCGAAGCCACCGGCGCCGACGGGATCGAGCTGAACTTCGGCTGCCCGCACGGCATGGCCGAACGTGGCATGGGCTCTGCCGTGGGGCAGGTGCCGGAATACATCCAGATGGTCACGGAATGGTGCAAGAAATACTATTCCAAGCCGGTGATCGTGAAGCTGACGCCGAACATCACCGATGTACGCTTCCCGGCCCGCGCGGCCAAGGCAGGCGGCGGCGATGCGGTGAGCCTGATCAACACCATCAACTCCATCGTCTCGGTTGACCTCGACAACATGGCGCCCGAGCCGACTATCGGCGGCAAGGGTACCCACGGTGGCTATTGCGGCCCGGCGGTAAAGCCGATTGCCATGAACATGGTTGCGGAAATCGCCCGCGACCCGCAGACACATGGCCTGCCGATCTCGGCCATCGGCGGGGTCACCACCTGGAAAGATGCGGCTGAATTCATGGCGCTTGGCGCGGGTAATGTTCAGGTCTGCACCGCGGCGATGACCTATGGCTTCAACGTGGTGAAAGAGATGATCTCGGGCCTGTCCACCTGGATGGACGAAAAGGGCTACACCTCGACCCAGGACTTCATCGGCATGGCGGTTCCGAACGTGACCGACTGGCAGTATCTGGATCTGAACTATGTCGCCAAGGCGAAGATCAGCCAGGATGACTGCATCAAATGCGGTCGCTGCTTTGCCGCCTGCGAAGACACCTCGCACCAGGCCATCGAGATGAGCGAAGACCGCACATTCACGGTGAAAGATGACGAATGCGTCGCCTGTAACCTGTGTGTCAACGTCTGCCCGGTCGAAGGCTGCATCACCATGGAAGAGGTGCCCGCCGGTCAGGTCGATCTGCGCACGGGCAAGGTGGTGTCGGATCAATACGCCAACTGGACGACGCATCCGAACAACCCCTCGGCCACGGCTGCTGAGTGAGCTTTCGCCCTTAACAATCTGATAACAAATAAAGAGGGGCGCCCGGTGGGGGCGCCCCTTTTGCTCTTTCGGGTGGTGCGACGTGGTTTAACCCGTTGGCGTCAGCATGCGTCGATAGAAGGTATCCAGAAACGCAGGTGCTGCCTCGAACGGATCTTCTTCTCCCATCAGGGTGCGGACCTGAACGTCGAAATCCGCATAGTGCTGGGTCAGCGACCAGATCGAAAAAATCAGATGTTTGGGGTGGCTTGGTTGCAGTTTACCTTCGTCCATCCAGCCTCGGATCACGGCGGCTTTTTCCTCGACCAACTGTTTCAGATCGGTCGAAAGCGCCTCCAGCATCCGCGGCGCGCCTTGCACGATTTCGTTGGCAAACAGGCGGCTTTCGCGGGGGAAGTCCTGGCTCATCTGCAATTTGCGCTGCACATAGGCCAGCATTTCCTCCAGCGGCTCACCCTCGGGATCCAACTCCCGCAAGGGATCCAGCCAGGTATCCAGAAGTTCCGAGAGCAGCGCGGTGAAAATCGCCTCTTTCGACGGGAAATAGTACAGCAGATTTGGCTTCGACAGCCCGGCCTCACCCGCGATCTGATCCACGGTGGCGCCACGGAAACCATGGGTGGAAAACACCTCAAGCGCGGCGTCCAGGATGGCAGCGCGATTCTTTTTCTGAATGCGGGTTGGGGATCTGTCCTTGGGCATTGGCGGGTTTTCTGTCCTTGGGTGTCCGGGCGTCGGAAGAACGCCTCTATTTCACACATTTCACCTGTAAACCAAGTGTTTTCCCAGTCCTTGTGACGCAATTTCTTGACTGACTGCGCCCTCATGGTAGCTTGAGTTTGACCAGTTGGTCAAATCCGGTCCGAAAAGACTTTGACCAACGCTTCAAAGCCACCAAAATGGCGCCAAGCCAAAAATAGCCCGCAAAACAGACGGGACCAACAGGAAGGAAGCTGCGATGACGTCGCTTGGACAGAATCTGAAGATCAATGGCGATCGGCTGTGGGACAGTCTGATGGAGATGGCCAAGATCGGCCCCGGCGTTGCGGGCGGCAACAACCGTCAGACCCTGACCGATGAAGATGCCGAAGGGCGCGCCTTGTTCCAGAAATGGTGCGAGGATGCCGGATGCACCATGGGGCTCGATCAGATGGGCAATATGTTTGCCCGCCGCGAAGGCACCGATCCCGATGCGCTGCCGGTCTATGTGGGTTCGCACCTCGATACCCAGCCGACGGGCGGCAAATACGACGGCGTGCTTGGTGTTTTGGGCGGCCTCGAATTAATTCGCTCGCTCAACGATATGAATATCAAGACAAAACACCCCATTGTGGTGACCAATTTCACCAATGAGGAAGGCACCCGTTACGCCCCGGCGATGCTGTCGTCCGGGGTTTTTGCCGGCATCCATACACAGGACTGGGCCTATGACCGCGAAGACGCGGAAGGCAAGAAATTCGGCGATGAGCTGAAGCGGATCGGCTGGCGCGGCGACGAAGAAGTTGGTGCCCGCAAGATGCACGCCTTCTTTGAACTGCATATCGAACAGGGCCCGATCCTTGAGGCCGAAGGCAAGGATATTGGCGTTGTCACCCATGGGCAGGGGCTGAGCTGGACGCAGGTGACGATCACCGGCAAGGATGCGCACACCGGGTCGACCCCGATGCCGATGCGCCGCAATGCCGGCCTTGCCATGGCGCGGGTGCTGGATGCGGTGGACGAAATCGCATGGTCCCATGCGCCGCATGCGGTTGGTGCAGCGGGTCATATCGATGTCTTTCCCAATTCGCGCAACGTGATCCCCGGCAAAGTGGTTTTCACTGTCGATTTCCGCAGCCCCGAGCTGGAGGTGATCGAGGATATGGAACTGCGCCTGCGGGAGCAGGGACAGGAAATCGCCGATGCCATGGGCGTGCAGATCGAGTTCGAGAAGGTCGGCGGCTTTGATCCGGTGAAATTCGATGATGCATGCGTGACCGCAGTGCGCAGCGCCGCCGAGCGGCTGGGCTATTCCCACCTCGACATTATCTCGGGCGCCGGCCATGATGCCTGCTGGATCAACCGCGTGGCACCGACCGCAATGGTCATGTGCCCCTGTGTCGACGGGCTAAGCCACAATGAAGCCGAAGAGATCAGCAAGGACTGGGCCGAAGCAGGGGCAAACGTCCTGTTCCACGCCGTGGTCGAAACTGCTGAGATCGTGGAATAATCCGGTGACCCTCAAGCCCATGTTCCAGACCCTGCTGTTGCGGCGGATGGTCCTACGGTGATCGGCGCCGACCTCTCCATCCCCGATCGGATCAAACATCTGATCGAGACGGAGGTCGCCGAATTCCCGATCACCAGTAACGTGGGCTTTGAAACCCTTGCCGCCTTTCGCAGCGCACTGTGCGAGCCGGAAGAGGTCACCGTCAATTTTTCCGGCGGCCTGACACAGGACTGTTGGGCCGTCACCCAGCCGAATGGCGACTACCGGGTGATATATCTGCCGCTGGCGGGCTACTTCTCGCTTTGCGTTGAATCTGTTTTCGGCCCGCTCGACATCGGCGTACACGGACATGCAATCGGTTGTTTCAGTTCAGTCTGAAACGGATCGAACATATAAATAACAGGGAGTTAGAAACCATGAGTAAAGTCATCAAGAACGGGACCATCGTCACGGCTGACCTCACCTACAAGGCCGACGTGCTGATCGAAAACGGTGTGATCACCGAAATCGGCCCCGATCTGAAGGGTGACGAGCAGTTGGACGCGACCGGCTGTTACGTGATGCCGGGCGGGATCGACCCGCACACCCATCTGGAAATGCCTTTCATGGGGACCTATTCCTCGGATGATTTCGAAAGCGGCACCCGCGCAGGTCTGGCGGGCGGCACTACAATGGTTGTCGACTTTGCCCTGCCGAACCCGGGCGAAAGTCTGCTGGATGCGCTGAAACGCTGGGACAACAAATCGACCCGCGCCAACTGCGACTATTCCTTCCACATGGCCGTGACATGGTGGGGCGAGCAGGTCTTTGACGAGATGAAGACCGTGATCGAAACCCGCGGCATCAACACCTTCAAGCATTTCATGGCCTATAAAGGCGCGCTGATGGTGAACGATGATGAGCTGTACTCCTCGTTCCAGCGCTTGTCGGAACTGGGCGGTATCGCCATGGTGCACGCTGAAAACGGCGATGTGGTGGCCGAGCTGAGCGCCAAACTGCTGGCCGAGGGCAACAACGGCCCCGAGGGGCACGCTTATTCCCGCCCGCCGCAAGTCGAGGGCGAGGCCACCAACCGTGCCATCATGATCGCCGATATGGCCGGTGTGCCGCTTTACGTGGTGCATACCTCCTGCGAGGACAGCCACGAGGCCATCCGCCGCGCCCGCATGCAGGGCAAACGCGTCTGGGGTGAGCCGCTGATTCAGCACCTGACGTTGGATGAAAGCGAGTATTTCAACCAGGACTGGGATCACGCCGCCCGCCGGGTGATGTCGCCGCCGTTCCGCAACAAAAAGCATCAGGACAGCCTCTGGGCGGGCCTTCAGTCCGGCTCGCTGTCGGTGGTGGCCACCGACCACTGCGCCTTCTCGACCGAGCAGAAACGCTATGGCGTTGGCGATTTCACCAAGATCCCGAATGGCACCGGCGGCCTTGAAGACCGTATGCCGATGCTGTGGACCCATGGTGTTGAAACCGGCCGCCTGACGCCGAATGAATTCGTGGCCGTCACCTCGACCAACATTGCCAAGATCCTGAATTGCTATCCGAAAAAAGGTGCGGTTCTGGTGGGCGCCGATGCCGATCTGGTGGTTCTGGACCCGAACAAGACCAAGACCATCAGCGCCGAGACTCAGCAGTCGTCCATCGACTACAACGTCTTCGAAGGCAAGGAGGTCAAAGGTCTGCCGCGCTTTACTCTGACGCGCGGCCATGTCGCTGTCTACGACGGGGAAATCCGCACGCAGGAAGGCCACGGCAAATTCGTCGAGCGCGAGGCCAACACCACCGTCAACAAGGCGCTGTCGACCTGGAAAGAGCTGTCCGCGCCGCGTCCGGTGGAACGGTCCGGTATTCCGGCAACCGGCGTGTAATTGGTATCAAACAGGAGACGGGCCTCCGCACATGGTGGCCCGGCCTCCCGTCCTATTAAGGCAACGACATGAACAACGAAACGACTACCCAGGCCGGATCCCCCCAGGCCGTCGTCGAAGCGCGCAACCTGGACCTGGTGTTTGAAACCAACGACGGGCCGGTGCAGGCGCTGAAGGATGTAAACCTCACCATCAACAAGGGCGATTTCGTCAGCTTCATCGGCCCCTCGGGCTGCGGCAAGACCACCTTTTTGCGGGTGATGGCGGCGCTGGAACATCCGACCGGTGGCAGCATCACGGTTAACGGCATGACCCCGGATGAGGCGCGCCAGAAACGCGCCTATGGCTATGTGTTTCAGGCGGCGGGGCTTTATCCCTGGCGCACCATCGCCAAGAACATCAAGCTGCCGCTTGAGATCATGGGATACTCCAGGGAAGAACAGGACAAGCGCGTCGCGCAGGTCCTTGAACTGGTGGAACTTTCCGGTTTTGGCGGCAAATACCCCTGGCAATTGTCCGGCGGGATGCAGCAGCGGGCCAGTATCGCCCGCGCGCTGGCCTTTGATGCCGATATCCTGTTGATGGATGAACCCTTTGGCGCGCTGGATGAGATCGTGCGGGATCACCTCAACGAACAGCTGCTGAAGCTTTGGGCGCGTACGGACAAGACCATCGGTTTTGTCACCCACTCGATCCCCGAGGCGGTGTACCTCAGCACCAAGATCGTGGTGATGTCGCCGCGTCCGGGCCGGATCACCGATGTGATCGAAAGCACCCTGCCAAAGGAGCGGCCGCTCGATATTCGTGACAGTCAAGAGTTCATCGACATCGCGCACCGGGTGCGTGAAGGTCTGCGCGCGGGGCACTCCGATGACGCATAACGCCACGTTGAACCCGAATGGGGAGGGCAAGGCATGAAGAGCTTTTTTGCCGTTCTCACCGTTGTCGCCGCTATCATTGCCTTCTGGTATGCAGCCTGCGTTCCGATGAACATCAAGGGCGTTCTGGATCAGGCAGAACGGGCAGGGGCCGAAATCACCCCGGCGACTGCCAAGGAACGCCGTGACATGGGCACCTTTGGGTTGGTGGCGAAGAACACTTTTGCCATTGGGGACACCTGGGCGCAGGACCGCCCGCGTCTGCCCGCGCCGCATCAGGTCGCGGTGGAACTGTGGAAAACCACGGTGCAGAAAAAGGTCACCTCAAAACGTAGCCTGATCTACCACGGGCAGGTGACGCTCTCCGCGACGCTGCTGGGTTTTGCCATCGGCACGGGCCTGGGGATCCTTCTGGCCGTGGGTATCGTGCATTCTAAGGTGATGGATATGTCGGTGATGCCCTGGGCCATTGTCAGCCAGACCATTCCGATCATCGCTCTGGCACCAATGATCATCGTGGTGCTTTATTCCATAGGCGTTCAGGGGATCCTGCCAAAAGCGATCATCTCGGCCTATCTCAGTTTCTTCCCGGTCGTTGTTGGCATGGTAAAGGGCTTGCGCAGCCCCGATAGCATGCAACTCGACCTGTTGAAGACCTACAGTGCGAGCACATCGCAGGGCTTCTGGAAGCTCCGGTTGCCGTCCTCGCTGCCGTATCTCTTTGCTTCGCTCAAGATCGGCATCGCTGCCTCGCTGGTGGGGGCCATCGTCGGGGAACTCCCGACTGGTGCGGTTGCGGGCCTTGGCGCGCGGCTTCTGGCGGGCAGCTACTATGGGCAGACGGTGCAGATCTGGTCGGCGCTGTTCGCAGCGGCCATTCTTGCGGCGCTTCTGGTGGCGCTTCTGGGTCTGATCGAACGAGTTGTTCTTAAACGCATGGGGATGAGCGCATGATCGAAGTTGTTTTTGCTGCTCTGGTCTGGATTGCGGGCTGGTGGATCAACAGCCGTCTGGCCAACAGTCCCGCGGCCAAGACGCAAGCTGTGAAACTGGCCGTTCCGCTGATCTTTGGCGTGACCGTGCTGATCGTCTGGGAACTGCTTGTGCGGGGGCTTGAGGTCTCCATGGTGATCCTGCCTGCGCCTTCGCTGATCGCGGCACGTTTTGCGACCTCGATCCCGATCCTGTGGCAGGATTTCTCCCAGACCTTCATCAAGGGCGCCTTGTCCGGCTACATCATGGGCTGCGTGGCAGCGCTGCTGATGGCGGTGGCTGTGGATCGCAGCGACTTCCTGCGCCGGGGGCTGCTGCCCGTGGGTAACTTTGTCGCGGCCCTGCCGATTGTTGGTACCGCGCCCATTCTGGTGATGTGGTTCGGCTTTGACTGGCAGTCCAAGGCGGCGGTTGTCGTGGTGATGGTTTTCTTCCCGATGCTGGTGAACACGGTTGCCGGTCTTCGGGAAACCTCGGCCATGCAGCGCGACCTGATGCAAACCTACGCGGCCAGCTATTGGCAGAGCTTTTTCAAGCTGCGCCTGCCGGCTGCGCTGCCCTTCATCTTCAACGGGCTGAAGATTTCCACGACGCTTGCGCTGGTTGGCGCAATCGTTGCGGAGTTCTTTGGCTCACCCACCGTGGGCATGGGCTTCCGTATTTCCACCAGTGTCGGCCAGCTGGCGCTGGATATGGTCTGGGCCGAAATCCTGGTGGCCGCGCTGGCCGGGTCCGCCTTTTACGGCGTGATCGCACTGGTCGAGAAAACACTGACTTTCTGGCACCCTTCGCAGCGGGGCTGAAGAGTGATCCACCACCCGGAAATACGTCTTCGGGTAGTGGCAAGAACGGCGCTGCGGCCCATGGTTGAACGGTAAAAATGCCGCGCATAACATGGGCGCAGCGCGCTGCTTAATCCTTGCGCGCGGGCAGCGATGCCCAAGTTTGATATGGTAAAAAAACTTTGAACAAATGGTCAAATTCGCGCAAGCTCTATCCATAACAACAGGGAGAACCTACCAATGAAACACATTCTGACAGCCGCCGCGCTGGCGCTTGGCGCAGCCGGAGCCGCGCAGGCAGCCGACGACGTTAAGCTGCAGTTGAAATGGGTGACACAGGCACAGTTCGCTGGCTATTACGTGGCGCTCGACAAAGGGTTTTACGAAGAAGAAGACCTGAACGTCACCATCCTGCCCGGCGGCCCGGACATCGCTCCGACGCAGGTGATCGCAGGTGGCGGCGCTGACGTGACCGTCGAATGGATGCCTGCCGCGCTTGCCGCCCGCGAAAAGGGCCTGCCGCTGGTCAATATCGCACAGCCGTTCAAATCCTCGGGCATGATGCTGACCTGCTGGAAAGACACCGGCATTTCCGAGCCTGCGGACCTGGCCAACCGGACCCTGGGCGTGTGGTTCTTCGGCAATGAGTTCCCCTTCATGAGCTGGATGAGCAAGCTGGGCATCTCCACCGAAGGCAAGGGTGAGATGGGCGTCGAAGTGCTGAAGCAGGGTTTCAACGTGGATCCGCTGCTGCAGCGTCAGGCCGACTGCATCTCGACCATGACTTATAACGAATACTGGCAGGTCATCGACGCAGGCGTCTCCCCGGATGAGCTGGTGACCTTCAAGTACGAAGATCAGGGCGTCGCGACGCTGGAAGACGGTCTTTATGTGCTTGAGGAAAACCTCAGCGACGAAGCCTTCACCGACAAGATGGAGCGTTTCGTGCGCGCCTCGATGAAAGGCTGGAAATACGCCGAGTCGAACCCGGACGAAGCGGCTGAGATCGTTCTGGACAACGATGCCTCGGGCGCACAGACCGAAATGCACCAGAAGCGCATGATGAGCGAAGTTGCCAAGCTGACCGCAGGCAGCAACGGCGCGCTGGATGTGGCCGACTATGAGCGTACGGTTGAAACCCTGCTGACAGGCGGTTCTGCCCCGGTGATCACCAAGACGCCCGAGGGCGCCTGGACCCATGCCATCACCGATGCAGCCCTGAAATAAGGCTTTTCGGGCACGTCCCGGACAAAACTGACCCGCCGCTGCGCTCTGCAGTGGCGGGTTTTTTCATGCCTGTGTGGTTGAAGCCTGGGCTGGCGCCTCAGGATTGCTCCAGGAACCCACCGTAAAGACCCTGTTTGAAAACCAGCCCTTTGCCCGCCTGCCTGGTGAAGCCGGTCACCTGGCCGAGGATGATCGTGTGATCGCCCGCGTGATGGGCGCTGTGGGCGGCGCAGTCAAACCGCGCGATCACTCCATCAAGGTGTGGTGTCCCATCCTCGGCGGCTTGCCAGTCGACCGGGGCGAAATCATCGCCGCTGCGGGCGAAATGGATCGCCAGATCCAGTTGGTCCTGCGCCATCACATGAATGGAAAATCGCTGCGCCGAAACAAAGGCATCGTGCCGCAGGGAACTGCGCGCCGGGCACCAGAGCAGAAGGGGCGGATCCATCGACACCGAGGTGAAACTGTTGGCGGTGATCGCCAGCGGCCCGTTTTCCGTCAAGGTGGTGATCACGGTGACGCCAGTCGCGAAACATCCCAGTGCGTCGCGATAGGCCCGGAGAGTCTCCGGGCCGGGGGTGATTGTGGTTTCCGGCATGTCGCGCGCCTTCTGTCAGGTCTTGCTCCCGACCTGCCATGCGTCGCCCTGTTTGTCCACAGGGTTCAGGTCCTGCAAAAGACGACCGTGCTGGCGTGTCTGCGCGATCACATCCCCCAGCGTGGTAAACCCGCGCGCTTCCAGCATCGGTAGCATCCGGCACATGACCTCGGCTGTGGCGCGGGCATCGCCAAGCGCGGTATGTCGCAGCGCCGCCGGGATGGTCACATCTAGCCTCTCACAGAGCGCATCCAGCGTATGCGGCACCGAGGCGCCGAACAGAACCGCGCTCAGCAGCACCGTATCCAGCACCGGGTGATCCCATGTCAGGCCACTTTCCTTGGCGGCGCGGCGCAGGAATGCCATGTCAAAGGGCGCATTATGCGCGACGATTACCGCGTCCGTCGCGAAATGATGGAAGGTGGCAGAAACGCTTGTGATGTCGGGGGCGTTTTTCACCATGGCATCGGTGACGCCATGCACCCGGGTGGAGGCCGCCGGGATCGGCGCGCGGGGATTGACCAGAAGGTCCAGAGTTTCACCTTCGACGATGCGGCCGCGCAGAACCCGCAGCGCACCCAACTGCACAACGTGGTCCTTATGCGGCAGCAGACCGGTGGTTTCGGTGTCAAACACGGCAAAGGACAGATCGGAAAGGGGCCTGTCCTCGATCCTGCGCGCCTCAGGGTTGAGCAGGGCAAAGTCATAGATCAGCGGGCGGGCGGCCTCGGGTGGGATTTCCGCCTCGGCGCTGTCAAAGATCACCACGTAACCGTGCGAATCCCCGAGCGGTTTCAGCTGCACGCCATAGGTCTGGCGCCCATCGGTGCCGGTGATACGGGCGCTGACCTCCTTGCCGGTGCGGATCATCTTCTTATGGGCGGCCTCCAGCAGGTCGCGTTCGAGGTAGTCACCCAGCGAGGCGCCAAGGCGGGCAGGGGCGATCTGGGACAGAACCGCCGCGGCCTGCGCGTCATATAGAACGATCCGGTGATCGGGCGCCGCCATCACGGTAGCAACGGGAACCTCGGAGAGTAGCGTTGTCAGCCGGGCCTTTTCCGCCTCCAGCCGCGCGGTCTCGCGGGCGATGGCCTCGGCGGTGGATAGGGTCGCAGCGCCCAGCTGCCCAGCCAGATCCGAGGCCGCCGGGGCCAGATCGCCAAGGTAGCGTGCGGTGTTTTGATCCAGCGCGGAGGTGACGCCACCATGGGCCCGTGCGCGCAGATGCGCGGCCAGCCGTTCGATCGGCTTGGCGACGTTTTCATCAAACAGCAGCCAGATCCCGGCGCAGATCCCAAGGATGGCAAAGAGGCTGAGCGCGCCGGAAAACACGAAGGCATCCAAAAGCTCTGGCGCGGCGGCCCGGGTATAACCGATCCACAGGGCGACCACGACGGCGGCGATTGCGGCAAGCGCGATCAGGCAGAAAAACAGGAAGATCCGCAGTCTGAGGCTCAGCCGTGTCAGCATCAGACCGTTCCGCAGAATGTGGTCAGAAGGCCGTCGTTTTCGGGCGGGGTGATCCAGTCAACTGCCGCATCACTCGTCCCAATGGCGCTGCCCGAGGCCACCACGGCGCGGCGCCAGCCGGTGCAGTCCAGCCGCGCGGTCAGGGTGCTGACAGGGGACCAGCGGCCAAAGAAATAGACTTCTGCCAGATATTGCCCGGGCAGCTCGGCATGGCGTTTCGCGCTGGCCACATCAACCGCGGCGAACCGTTCAGTATAGGGCACAAGATAGGTCCAGGGCCGGTAAAGGCTGCGGTTCTGACCGGTTTCAGCCACCACGACCCCATCGGGCAGGGAAGCGCGGATGCGATCATACCAGCCGTATTCCGAAGCAATCGTAACGCCGATCATTGCCAGGGCAGCGGCCACAGGCGCCAGCCATTTTGGCAGCCGTCCGCCGCTGATCCGTCCCGCCAGCATGACGACGCCTGCGACGGCAATACCGGCAAAAATCACCGCGATCAGTTCCAGAAACATCCGTGTTCCTCCCTCGTTGCTGGCCTCAGCCCAGCATCCCCTTGCCGTGTCCCAGCGCCGATTGCATGGTCTTTACCACGACAAAGGCATCGCGCAGGTGACTTCGCTCAAAATCCGACAGATCGGAGGGCGCCAGGAAGTTGTCGGGCGCTGTACCGCTGCGAATCTGGTCTGCCTGATGGGTCAGCCGGGTTTCGGCAATCAGATCATAGGCATCCAGCAAATCCCGCGCGCCGGAAGGGCTAAGCGCCGAGGTCAGCGCCGCCGCCTCCAACCGGGCGCGGGTGTTGACCGGGGTGAGCCGCGCCTGCAAGGCATAGATCCGCCCCAGATCGACCACCGGCACCACGCCGTTGTGTTTCAGATCCAGCGTATTGCGATGCTCACCCGAGCGGATAGTGGCAATCCCGCGCAAGAGACCAAGCGGCGGCGTGTGTTTCAGCGAATTCGAAATCATATGGGCGGTAAAGATGGAGTTGGCACTGGCCGCCTGTAGCACTTCCTCTTGCAGTCCGTTGAACAGATCACGGTTGCCGCCGATGGGCCGCAGGTCAAACATCACCGAAGCCAGCATCTGCGCCATGGGATCGGGGGTCTTGATCCAGCCGTCAAAATACTGCCGCCATATGCGCAAGGGCTGACGCCAGCGCGGGGTGGTCGCCATCATGTCGCCGGGGCAATAGACATAGCCGCAGGTATTGAGCCCGTCGCAGACAAATTGCGCCAGCGCCTCGAAATAGGGGGCGTCATCCTCTTGCATGGCATCATCGATCATCAGGCAGTTGTCCTGATCCGAAACCCCCGTCTGTTCCTGCCGCCCCTGCGACCCGCAGGCCAGCCACAGGTAAGGCACGGGCGGCGGGCCAAGGCGCTCTTCGGCCAGTTTCAGCAGGCGCCGGGTGGCGGCATCGGCGATATCGGTGATCAGGCGGGTGACCACCTCGTGCCGGTTGCCGCCAGCCACCAGTTGCAGCAGCAGGGCCGGAATGCGGTCGGTGACCCTGGCCATGGCAGCGGCATCCGGAGCGCTGGCGATTTCGGCAATCATCTCGGCCGAGCTCATCGCCTGAAGGCGCGTCAGGTCGGTCTGGGTGACGATCCCCGACAGCTTGCCCGCATCCACCACGGGAACATGGCCGATCCGATGCTCCATCATCGCGTGCAGCACATCGGATGCAATGGCTGAGGAAGGTAGCGTCAGTGGACCGCGCGTCATGATCCGCGCAACGGGGGTGGAGATGGGCAGGCCCTCTGCCAGAACCTTTTCGGTCAGGTCGCGGTTGGTGAGAATGCCTTCCAGCGTGTCTCCATCGGTCACGCAGACCGAAGAGATATGATGCTCCCGCATCAGTTGCGCGGCGCTTTGACAGGTGAGGCCGCTGGAGCAGGTGATCGGCTGCGTGGCCATGAAATCCGCAACTCGGCGGGTGGCTAGGCTGCTTTGCGCAGGTCCGCCCGGGCGGCGGCGGTCGAAAAAGCGCGCGACCTTGGGTTCGGCCTGCATCAGCGCATCGAAATCGGCGCGCGGCAGGAGCAAAAGCGCGCTCTCGGTGCTGGCAGAGGCGGTGGTAGCAGCGATGCCGTCCCGGGTGAGACCACGCTCGCCAAAGGAATTGCGTGGCCCAAGGATGGAGACGGCCATACCATTCTCGTCAAAGACTTCCACCTCGCCGTGATGCACGAGGTAGAGACCCTGCATTGGCGCACCAAGGGCATAGATCTCTTCGCCCGCATTGGCGTGGATCACCTCGAACTTCGGCGCAAGCTGCGCAAGGCGCGCGGCATCTAGGCTGTCATAGGGGTGCACCGTCTTCAGGAACTGGATCAGACCGTCTGGGGAAAGGGGCATGTCAAAAGCCTGTTGGGTAAGCCGGGATAAAAGTCATCCTGCCCGAGTGTGCCCGGACAGGATGGTGAGGAAAAGAGGGCGGGCCAGAATACCGAGGGAGGCGGCCCGCCCGGGGAGGAAACCCTCGATCAGTGGTCCTGGGCAGCACCTGCACCGCGCGGGATGCGGACGCTTTCCACCAGCTCTTCGATCTCGGCCGGGATGGCGTCGGTCGATTTGGACACGAAATAGGCCACCGCAAAGTTCACCATCGCGCCAACCGCACCAAAGGAGGTGGATTTGATGGTGCCCAGCAGCGGATCTGCATCCGAGAAGCTGTTGGTGCCGGGGATGAAGAACCAGCCCTTGTGCAGGAAGATGTAGACCAGTGTTACCACCAGACCTGCGATCATGCCTGCAACCGCGCCCTTGTTGTTCACCTTGGTGAAGATGCCCATCATCAGCGCCGGGAAGATCGAGGCCGCCGCCAGACCAAAGGCCAGCGCCACGGTCTGCGCTGCAAAGCCCGGAGGGTTGAGGCCCAGATAGGTGGCCACCGCGATGGCAACCGCCATGGCAACACGGGCCGAAAGAAGCTCGCCTTTTTCCGAGATGTTCGGATTGATCGAGCCCTTGATCAGGTCGTGCGACACCGCCGAAGAGATCGCCAGCAGCAGACCCGCCGCAGTAGATAGCGCCGCCGCCAGACCGCCTGCAGCCACCAGACCGATCACCCAAGAGGGCAGGTTGGCGATTTCAGGGTTGGCCAGCACTAGGATATCCCGGTTGAACTTGGTCAGCTCATTACCCTGCCAGCCGTTCTCCTCGGCTTTGGCCTGCATCTCGGCGTTCTTGTCGTTGTAATACTGGATCTTGCCGTCGCCGTTCTTGTCTTCCCAGTCCAGCAGGCCGGTTTTCTGCCAGGTGGCCATCCAGTCATAGCGGGCGTCATTCTCGATCTGCTCGACCGAGACCGCTTCGCTGTTTGTGCCATTGGGCCACATCATGTCGGTGATGTTGAGACGCGCCATGGCGCCAACAGCCGGGGCAGTCAGATACAGCAGCGCGATGAAGACCAGCGCCCAGCCTGCGGACCAGCGTGCATCGGACACCTTGGGAACGGTGAAGAAGCGCATGATCACGTGCGGCAGACCGGCGGTGCCGATCATCAGCGACAGGGTGAACAGCACCATGTTCAGCGTATCGGCGTGGTGGGCGGTATATTCATTGAAACCCAGCTCGCGCACGATGGCGTCGAGTTTCGCCAGAAGAGGCTCCCCCGAGGCAACGTGATCGCCAAAGAGACCCAACGCCGGGATCGGGTTGCCGGTCAGTTGCAGCGAGATGAAGATGGCCGGAATTGTATAGGCCATGATCAGCACGACATATTGCGCGACCTGCGTATAGGTCACGCCCTTCATGCCGCCGAAGACCGCATAGGCGAAGACCACACAGGCACCGATCAAGAGACCGGCGGTGTTGGAGACCTCAAGGAAGCGACCAAAGGCGACGCCCACGCCAGTCATCTGACCGATCACGTAGGTGGTGGAGGCGACGATCAGGCAAATCACCGCCACGATACGCGCGGTGGGGCTATAGAAGCGATCGCCGATGAATTCCGACACGGTGAACTTGCCGAACTTGCGCAGGTAAGGCGCCAGCAGCAGCGCCAGCAGCACGTAGCCACCGGTCCAGCCCATCAGGAAGGAGGAGTTGTCATAGCCGGTAAAGGCGATGAGACCCGCCATCGAGATGAAGGAGGCTGCCGACATCCAGTCCGCTGCCGTGGCCATGCCGTTGGTGACGGGGTGCACACCCCGGCCTGCCGCGTAGAATTCCGAAGTGGAGCCCGCACGGGCCCAGATCGCGATGCCGATATAGAGCGCAAAGGACGCGCCCACGAACAGCAGGTTGATGGTAAACTGATCCATGATCATTCCTCCTCGACGCCGAATTCACGGTCGAGACGGTTCATCCGCCAGGCGTAGAAAAAGATCAGGCCCAGGAAGACCAGGATCGATCCCTGCTGGGCAAACCAGAAGCCCAGGTCGGTGCCGCCGACGGCGATGCCCGAGAGCATCGGGCGCAGCAGAATGCCGAAACCGAATGAAACGACAGCCCAGATCACCAGGCTGATGAGAATGATGCGCACATTGGCCTGCCAATAGCCCTTGTCGGCCTCGGCTGCCCTTGCGGCATTGGTTGTGTGGTCCGCCATGGCGGCTCCTCCTTGCTACGGGTTCTGCCTGCCTTACGCCGGGCGCTGGGCAAGCCTTCTCTGTTTGCCTGCGTTGCCCACGTTGAAACGGGCAGCCATCAGGCATTAGTCCTTTGGTCGCCAAAGCGGGCTTTGGCGGGTCCATCGGGTATTTCAGGGTTTGGGATGGCCCCCCGGCGGCCGCAGAGCCGACCGGGGATCCGGGTCTTGGCCGGGCCTAGGGCGCGGCGGTCTCTACAATCTTTGCCAACCCTTCGGCGACCGCATCGATCTGGCCCATGGCGTCGATCTTCTGCAGCACGCCCTTGCCGTCGTAATAGGCGATCAGCGGGGCTGTCTGTTCGTGATAGGCCGCAAGACGGCTTGCCACGGTTTCGGCGTTGTCATCGGCGCGGCGCTTCATCTCGGTGCCGCCGCATTTGTCGCAGGTGCCAGCCACTTTCGGCTGTTTGAAGGTGTCGTGATAGCCTTCGCCGCAGCCGCCGCAGGTGTAGCGCCCGGCGACGCGGGTCACCATGGCATCGTCGTCGACCTCAAGGCTGATGGCGGCGTTGATCTTCTGACCGGTTTCGGACAGCAGCGCATCCAGCGCCTCGGCCTGAACGGCGGTGCGGGGGAAACCATCCAGAATCACGCCCTTGGCGCAGTCGGGTTCGCCCAGACGGTCGCGCAGGATGGCGATCACGATCTCATCAGAGACCAGACCACCGGATTCCATCACGGATTTCGCGGCTTTGCCGGCCTCGGTGCCTGTAGCCACGGCGGCGCGCAGCAGATCACCGGTCGACAGCTGCACCAGACCAAAGCTGTCTTCCAGCATGCGGGCCTGTGTGCCCTTCCCGGCGCCCGGAGGGCCGAGAAGGATCAGAACGGCAGGGCGGGTCATCACATTCGTCGACATGCGGTTACCCCTTGTTCGCGCGGTTGGCGATCAGATCGTCCACCACCGACGGATCGGCGAGGGTCGAGGTATCGCCCAGCGAGGCAAAGTCGTTTTCGGCGATCTTGCGCAGGATGCGGCGCATGATCTTGCCCGAGCGGGTTTTCGGCAGGCCGGGTGCCCATTGGATCACGTCCGGGCTGGCAATCGGGCCGATCTCGGTCCGAACCCATGTGCGCAACTCCTTAAGCAGCTCGTCCGAAGGCTCGCGGTCGTTCATCAGGGTGACATAGCAATAGATACCCTGTCCCTTGATCTCATGCGGGTAGCCCACCACGGCGGCCTCGGCCACTGCGGCATGCGCCACCAGCGCACTTTCGACCTCGGCGGTGCCCATTCGGTGACCGGAGACGTTGATCACATCATCGACACGACCGGTGATCCAGTAATCGCCATCTGCGTCGCGGCGGCAGCCGTCACCGGTGAAGTAATAGCCTTTGTAGTCGGCGAAATAGGTCTTCTCGAACCGTTCGTGATCGCCCCAGACGGTGCGCATCTGGCCGGGCCAGCTGTCCTTGATGCACAGGACACCTTCGACACCGTTGCCTTCGATCTCTTCGCCGGATTGAGGGTCCAGAACTACCGGTTTGACGCCAAAGAAGGGCTTCATCGCCGCGCCGGGTTTCAGCGCATGGGCGCCGGGCAGGGGGGTCATCAGGTGGCCGCCAGTCTCGGTCTGCCACCAGGTGTCGACGATGGGGCATTTGCCCTTGCCAACGACATCATTGTACCAGTTCCAGGCTTCCGGGTTGATCGGCTCACCCACTGTGCCCAGCAGGCGCAGCGAGGAGAGATCGCATTTCTCGACCCATTCGTTGCCCTGACCCATCAGCGCGCGCAGAGCGGTGGGAGCGGTGTAGAACTGGTTGACCTTGTGCTTTTCGCAGACCTGCCAGAAGCGGCTGGCGTCGGGGTAGGTCGGCACGCCTTCGAACATCAGCGTGGTGGCGCCATTGGCCAGCGGACCATAGACGATATAGCTGTGGCCGGTGACCCAGCCCACATCGGCGGTACACCAGTAGATGTCACCATCGTGGTAATCAAAGGTAATCTCATGCGTCATCGCCGCATAGACCAGATAGCCGCCGGTGGTGTGCACCACGCCCTTGGGCTGACCGGTCGAGCCGGAGGTGTAGAGGATGAACAGCGGATCTTCGGCGTTCATCTCGGCGGGCTTGCAGTAGTCGTTCGCCTCGATCGCCATCTCGTTGTAATCATAATCGCGCCCGTCGATCCAGGTGGTCTGGCCGCCGGTGCGTTTCACCACGAGGCATTTCACCGTGTCCTTGCAATGCAGCAGCGCCGCATCGGCATTGGATTTCAGCGGCGTCTTGCGGCCACCACGGGGGGCTTCGTCGGCGGTGATGACAACCTTGGCGTCCGACCCGTTGATCCGTGCCGCCAGCGCATCGGGGCTGAAGCCGGCAAAGACGATGGAGTGGATGGCGCCGATCCGGGCGCAGGCCAGCATGGCATAGGCGGCCTCGGGGATCATCGGCATATAGATCACGACCCGGTCGCCTTTGCGCACACCCATGGTTTCCAGGATGTTGGCCATCCGGCAGGTGCGGCGGTGCAGTTCCTTGTAGGTGATGTGCTGAGCGGCCTCGTTGGGATCGTCCGGCTCGAAAATGATGGCGGTCTGGTCGCCGCGGGTCTCCAGATGGCGGTCGATGCAGTTGGCCGCCACGTTGAGCGTGCCATCGGCATACCAGTTGATCGACACGTTGCCGAAGTTGTAGTTCACATCCTTCACCGAGGTGAAAGGCTTGATCCAGTCGATCCGTTTGCCCTGTTCACTCCAGAACCCTTCGGGATCTGCGATAGAGGCCGCATACATCTCTTCGTATTTGGCGGCGTCCACATGGGCGCGCGCAACAACGTCGTCCGACGGCGGATACACTTTGCCTTCAGGCTGCGTGGTCATCTGGTGTCCTCCCTGACTTCCCTTCAGTTTGTCACCGGACAGCCACGGGGGCCGGGTGTCAAACCGTTTCCTTCCTCGACGGCCATAATAGGGAAAGTTGAAAATTTGTGAATAAGGGGCCGGAAAGTAACGATTTGTTTGTGAATGAATTTCCTGTGTGCCTTGCGCTTGTAAATTTTCAGGGCAAAAACCGTGCAAAACCCAATTTTTACGGGTGATTGGGAGTCAACGATACCGGCACTCTGCCTGGGCGGGTATGGGGCTTTTGTGCAAGATTTCCGAAGGGAGGGGGTGTTGCTGTCGGTACGGACATGCGGCAAATCGCGCGCGGATCCGCACGCCGTACCTTTTGCCGGGTTCTGAGGTGGGCTCACGGAGCTGTCAGCAAAACGTCCGGGCCGGGGCTTGGCAGTGCGCCGCCTTACAGGTAGCTTACTGCGCAAGCGTTCCAAAGGACAATGTCCACGACTGCAAGGAACGCAGAATGGGAGAGATACAACATGAATAAACTTCTGACTGCCGCCGTGGCGGCTGCCGCGGGATTTGCAATTGCCGGTGAGGCCGCTGCGACCGAATGGAACGTGTCGGTCTGGGGCAAACGCCGCGCCTTTACTGAGCATGTCGAGAAACTGGCCGAACTGGTCAGCGAAAAGACCGATGGCGCCTTTACCATGAACGTCAGCTATGGCGGCCTGTCGAAACCGCGTGAGAACCTGGACGGGATCTCCATCGGTGCCTTCGAAATGGCACAGTTCTGCGCCGGCTATCACCGCGACAAGAACCCGTCGATCACCGTGCTGGAACTGCCGTTCCTGGGCGTGAACAACCTGGCCGAAGAAGTTGCCGTCAGCCACGCTGTCTATGCACATCCCGCCGCTGCCAAGGATCTGGCGCGCTGGAATGCCAAGCTGCTGATGACTTCGCCCATGCCCCAGTACAACCTGGTCGGCACCGGCGAGCCCCGCGACGAGCTGGCTGAATTCGACGGCATGCGTGTGCGCGCGACCGGTGGTCTGGGCAAGGCCTTCGAAGCCGTGGGCGGGGTCCCGACCTCGGTGCCCGCGACCGAAGCCTATAACGCGATGGAGTCGGGCGTTGTTGATACGGTTGCCTTTGCGCAGCACGCGCATCTGTCCTTTGGCACCATCAACAAAGCAGACTGGTGGACCGCGAACCTGAACCCCGGCACCGTGAACTGCCCGGTTGTGGTCAACACCGATGCCTACGACATGCTGAGCGATGCCGAGCGTGAGGCGCTGGACAGCTCGGTTGACGAGGCGATTGCGCATTACCTCGACAACTACGGCAAGCTGCTGACCAAATGGGACAGCGTGCTGGAAGAAAAAGGCGTTGAGAAAGTCATGATCTCGGAAGAACAGCTGGCCGCGTTCCGCGCCAAGGCTGCCGACCCGATCCGTGAACAGTGGATCAAGGACATGACCGCTCAGGGCATTCCGGGCCAGGAACTCTATGACCTGGTGATGAAAACTCTGGAAGACACACGCGCGGGCAACTAAATCCCGCGTTGCAGGAGCAGGCCGGGACCACTCTCCCGGCCTGTTTTTGTTTCCGTTCTCTTGAAATGAAAGGTGGGGGCCATGGCGGGAAACGCCGCGGTATTGGAAGACGACAGTCTTGTCAGTCGTCTTGACAGACGTTTGTTGCAGGTCGAACAGGTGCTGGCGCTGATCAGCGGTCTGGCGGTCTTTTCTCTTATGGTGCTGGCAGTGGTTTCTGTGGGCGGGCGGAATGCCTTTAACGCCCCGCTGCCGGGGTATGTCGACTGGATCGAACAGGCGATGCCGCTGATCGCCTTCATGGGCATTGCCTATGTGCAGCGCGAAGGTGGTCATATCCGTATGGATATCGTGATTGGTGCCCTGCGCGGCCGGGCCCTGTGGCTGTTCGAACTGTTCTCGGTGCTGTTGATCCTTGCGTTGATGATCTGCCTCGTCTGGGGCAGCTGGGCGCATTTTGCGCGTTCGTTCGATTTCGCCGCGCCCCTGTGGAGCCGTGACAGCTCGATCGACATCGGTATTCCGCTCTGGCCGGCCAAATTGCTGGCGCCGGTGGCCTTCTCGGTTCTGTGCTTGCGTCTTGTGCTGCAGGTTTGGGCCTATGGTCGGGCGCTGGTTCTGGGGCTGGACGCTCCGGCAGCTGTGCCGCTGATTCAGGATGCTGCCGCGCAAGCCGCCCATGAGGCAGAGATGCTGACCGGCCATGACGACGCGCCCGGCGACAGCGCCGACAGCCGAAACTCTCAAGGATAGGAAAAGCACATGGAACCGATTGAAATCGGCCTGTGGGTCACGGGTTTTCTGTTGATCCTGGTCGTCACCGGCATGCGCGTTGCCTTTGCCGCAGCTCTGGCCGGTCTGGTGGGGCTGACATGGATCTTCTGGGCCAAGTTCGGCTATGATCCCTCCCGCTTTACAAAGGCGCTGACCATTGCCGTCAAAACCGCCGGGCAGGTGCCGCATTCCAAGGTCTCAAGCCAGGCATTGTCGCTGATCCCGACCTTCATCCTGATCGGCTATCTGGCCTATTACGCAGGTCTGACCAAGGCGCTGTTTGAGGCAGCCAAACGCTGGATCGCTTGGTTGCCGGGCGGACTTGCGGTTTCGACCGTTTTTGCGACCGCCGGCTTCGCCGCCGTGTCTGGCGCCTCTGTTGCGACCTCGGCGGTGTTCGCACGGATCGCGATCCCGGAAATGCTGGCCATCGGATATAACAAGCAGTTCGCGGCTGGCGTTGTGGCAGCAGGGGGCACGCTGGCCTCGCTGATCCCGCCCTCGGCGATCTTGGTGATCTACGCCATCATCGTTGAACAGGACGTGGGCAAGCTGTTGCTCGCGGGCTTTATCCCCGGCGCCTTCTCCGCAGTGATCTACGGGCTGCTGATCGTCGGCATCGCGATGATCTTCAAAACCGTCGGCCCACCGGTCAAAGGCTTCACCTGGAAGCAGCGGTTTGCGGCCCTGCCGGGCGCGCTGCCGATCATGTTCGTGGTCGTGATCATCATCTTCTTTGTCTACAATCCCTTTGGCGAAGCCTGGGGCACCCCGACAGAAGGGGGCGCACTCGGCGCCTTTGTGGTCTTCCTGATGGCGCTGTGGCGCGGCATGAAATGGGCCGAGCTCAAGTCGGCGCTGCTGGAAACCGCGAAACTGGCGGTGATGATCTTCTCGATCATCTGGGGCGTTCTGATCTACGTGCGCTTCCTCGGTTTTGCCGATCTGCCGGGCGCGTTTTCGGACTGGATCACCTCGCTTGAGATGTCGCCGATGCTGATCCTGATCTGCATCCTGTTGGCCTATGCGGTGCTGGGGATGTTCATGGACGCCATCGGGATGCTGCTGCTGACCTTGCCGGTTGTCTACCCTGCGGTGATGGCGCTGAACGGCGGCGAAGCCGTGTCGGCTGCGGATAGTGCATTCGGCATGAACGGCACCATGTGTGCGATCTGGTTCGGCATTCTGGTGGTGAAGATGGCTGAGTTCTGCCTGATTACACCGCCAATCGGTCTCAACTGCTTTGTTGTGGCCGGGGTACGGGATGACCTGACGGTGCAGGACGTGTTCAAGGGCGTGACACCCTTCTTCATCGCCGATGCCATCACCATCGCGCTGTTGGTCGCCTTCCCGGGGATTGTGCTCTACCTGCCATCGCTGGCTGGATAAACGCAAACCGCAGCACAAAGAAAGCATGCCGTCCCTCATTCTGTGAGGGGCGGTTTTTTGTTTGAAAGCCGGAAAATGGGTAGCGGGTATGCCTTGGGGTACTGGCTTTTCCTGATTCGAAACGCCGGTGCGATCGTTAAATGTACGATAAATGAAACTGCGGTCGCAATGCGATCACTTTGCTGCCTGCTCATTTTTTGAGCGTTATCCGTTTGAAAAGTAAGTAGACATCCCAATCCACATGCGAAAGCGCGCTTGATTACGCCTTTTGGATGTTACAGCCACGCATCTGCACTTTTGATCGGAGAAACACAATTGTCTAAATCTTAAATATTGAAGGCGCTAATTCCGCAAATTCATCGTGAAAAATTGTATCACGATGAGATCTTGTAAATTGTAGTGAGGACAAACAATGGTGCGTGACACTCAGGATACCCTTGCAAAGTTTGCTTTGACGGGGAACGACCACGAACAATTGGTTCGGGCTGGCAAGATGGTCATGCCGATCCTTGATGATGCCCTCGAACATTTTTATTCGTTCGCGGTCGCAGATCCCGAGATCGCGCAATTCTTTCCGGACGACAGCGTGATGGCCCACGCCCGGTCCGCGCAAAAAAAGCACTGGCAGCGGCTTCTGTCCGGTACCTTTGACGAGGCCTACTTCGCCTCAGCCGAACGTGTCGGCACGGTGCATTTCAAGATCCAGTTGCCCTTTTCGATGTACCTCTCCGGCTATTCGCGGGCCAATGCATATATCCAGCAGCGCTTGCTGGAACGCTCTGGGGCGCTTTTGGGTAAATTCGCCAAGCGCAAACATGGAGAAATCCTTGGCACATTGACCCGTGCCTTTGCCTTTGACACCTATCAGGTGATTGAGGCCTATTTCGCGGCGCAGAAGGCAGAACAGGACACGGCGTTTAAGTATCTGAGTGACGGAATTAGGCGGATGTCGGAACGGGATCTGTCGCAGAGCATCCCCGGCCCCGATGAAAGCGATTACCCCGCACGCTACGATCAGGTGCGCCAGTCGTTCAACGAGTTGATGGGCTCTATGCGGGATATCATCGTTACCATTCAGGATTCGACCGGCAATCTGAACCGCGTGGCCAGCGAGGTGAGCCAGTCTGCTGGGGATCTGTCCCGCCGGACCGAAACCCAGGCGGCGACGCTGGAAGAAACCGCCGCGGCGGTGGAAGAGATCAACAACAGCATGCGTTCCTCAACAGAATCGACGTCAAAGACTGAAGAGGTGGTTCTCGTCACCCGGAACAACGCTGCAACAGGAAATGAGGTCGCCGAACAGGCGGTCCTGAAAATGCGCGAGATTTCGGAGTCATCGGTGCAGATTTCCCAGATCATCAGCGTCATCGACGACATCGCCTTCCAGACCAACCTGCTGGCGCTGAATGCCGGGGTCGAGGCGGCCCGTGCAGGCGATGCCGGTCGTGGCTTTGCCGTGGTAGCCTCCGAGGTGCGGGGCCTGGCCCAACGTGCCGCCAATTCCGCAAAGGAGATCAAAAGCCTCGTGACATCTAGCACGCAGCATGTCGATGCAGGCGTCGCGATGGTGGATCAGGCGGGGGCCGCGCTTACCAGTATCGTTCAGGAGATTGAGACGGTTTCGGGGCTGACGGCAGATATCGTCAACTCGGCGCGGGCTCAATCGACTGGTCTGTCTGAGATTTCGGTTGGCGTCTCGCAGCTTGATACCGTGACGCAGCAGAATGCGGCCATGGTCGAGGAAACGGCTGCCGCCATCATGTCCCTGCAGCAGGACACGCAGGTTCTTTCGGAACTGGTCGGAACCTTCCGGGTGTCAGGGAACGCACCAGTGCCTATCGGAGTCACCAGGGCGGGCCTGTCGGAGGCTCCGTTGGAGTTGCTGCCGCGCGCCGTCGGGTACTGAGGCTCATGCCCGGCCTGTAGACCGTGGGGGGCGGAGAACAGCCCGAAAGGGGGCGCCCGATAACCCAAAGCGACGCGTGATCGGCGCGAACTCTGCGGACAAGCCTCGCAGGTTGACGGCGCTTACCTCAGCGCAACGCGGCACGGCTGCGGTCTGGGACGAAGGCCAGGCATAACACTGCGAGTGCGCAGGCCAGCATCATGTAAAGCCCGGGGGCGGTTGCGATCCCGGTGCTGGCGATCAAGCTGGTTGCGATCATTGGCGTGAGGCCGCCGAACACGCCGACCCCCAGGTTGAACGCAACCGAATATCCAGACAGGCGATCCTCTTCGGGGAACATCTCTACGAACAACGCCGGGCCAGAGCCAAGCGGAACCGAAAGCAGGGCGAAGGCAAGCAGATGGAACAGCACGACCGGCAGCATCGCGCCACCAGATTGCAGCATCCAAAGGTGCATTGGCCAGCTCAAGAGACCCAGCCCCAACAGTGCCACGGCGATCCACGTGCGCCGGGCGAGGAACCTGTCCCCGACGATGGCGCCAAGCGGCATCAGGGGGATGACCAGAATCGTCATGGCGGTGTTGATGGTCAAGGCTGTGCTGCGCTCCACCAGGTTCTGACCTGACAGCCATTCCGGCAGGTAGACGAAGGTGATGTAAAAGCACGTCCCATAGCTGGCAGCAAAACCCAGCGCGAGGAGGGTTTCTTTCAGGTTGGTGGTGAAGGCCTGCAAAAGGGGAGAGGTTTCCTCGCGTGCGGCGTCATGTTGGCCGAAACGTTCGGACCCATGCAGGTTGCGCCGCATCAGGATGGCGGTAACGCCAAGCAATGCTCCGCCCAGAAACGGAAGGCGCCAGGCGCCGTCCTGCATGGTTTGCGCATCAAACAGGGTAGTGACCAGCGCGGCCGCGCCGACACCCAGGAGCGATCCAGTCATGGAGCCGATATTCGCCCAGCTGCCGGTCAGACCGCGCCGTCCCGTCGGTGCGGTTTCAACCAGATAGGTCGCAGAGGAGGAAAACTCGCCTCCGACAGAAATGCCCTGCAGGATCCGCACCAGAACCAGCAGCACCGGTGCCAGAACGCCGACCTGCGCATAGGTTGGCAGCAGTCCCAGCAACAGGGTCGGTAGCGCCATCATAGCTACCGAGATCTGCATGGTGCGTGCGCGCCCATAGCGATCTCCGAACCAGCCAAAGACCGCCGCCCCGAGTGGCCGCATCAGAAAACCGGCCGCGAAGATACCGTAGGTGGCGATCAGGCCTGCGGTCGGGTCTTGGGATGGAAAGAACACCGGCGCGATAATGCCCGCCAGGTAGCCATAAAGCGCAAAGTCGTACCATTCTACGACATTGCCGATAAAGCCCGCCATAATGCGGTGCCTGAGTTCGGGGTCTTGAATTGCGCCGGTCTGTTGCTGCACGATCATCGGCCTTGATCCGCTCCTTTGGCGTGTTTCGACATCGCCCTTCTCTGCGGTGTCATGTTTCCAAGCATCTGCATTCAATCAAGCCTTTTCCTGAACCGCAGCGATGCAATGGTCATTCCCAGCACCGCAAAGCCGATCAACCAGGCAGCGTCGGGCAGAACGTCGGCCAATCCGGCATCGCGTAGAAAGACGCCGCGGATGATCCGCAGAAAATGCGTGACCGGCAGCAGATCGGCCAGGCGCTGCGCGCCTTCCGGCATGCCCTCGTAGGGAAACATGAACCCCGACAAAAGGATCGAGGGCAGCAGCACGAAAATCGTCATTTGCATCGCCTGCAGCTGGTTCTTGGCAATCGTGGAGATGACCAGCCCAAGCGACAGACTCGCGATGATGAAAAGCAGGGTCACCACCAGCAAGGTCCAGACCGACGCGGTGGTGGTGACCGAAAACAAGGCCCATCCAAGCCCGAGGATGATGGTAACCTGTATCAGGCCGATCCCGACAAAGGGCACGATCTTCCCGATCATCAGCTCCAGCGGACGGATGGGGGTCGCGATGAGCATCTCCATATTGCCCCGTTCGGATTCGCGTACGATTGCCGCGGCGGTGAACATGATCATCGTCATCGTCAGGATGATCCCGACCAGACCGGGCACGATATTGACCACGGTTCGTTGCTCGGGGTTGTAAAACAAGGCGACTTCAAAGGTGGGGGTGGGACGGGTCGATGGTTGGCGCAGCAGCGCCTCAAGCGGCATGGTGCGCAGGGACCGGATCGCGCCGGCCACCAGCGTGTCCGACCCATCCGCGATCCATTGGGCGACGGGGCGCGCGGTGGTGTCCGTTGCGCCCTGGGAAAACCGTGCGCCCACCGCCGGATTGCGGACAAGGCGCTGGCTGACGTCCTTCGGAATGATGAAGGCCGCTCGGACGTCGGCCCGCATGATCGCGCCTTCGGCCTCGGCCACCGTGGCGAACCGGCTTTCAAAGCGGACCACCTGCGTGGCCTCTACCATCTGCACCAGCGCGCGGCTGACGTCCGTATTGCTTTGATCGACGATGGCGGCGGGGATGTGGCGCACCTCCGTGTTGATCGCATAGCCGAACAGGACCAGCTGGATCAGCGGGATCATCACAATCATGCCAAAGGTCAGCCGGTCCCGACGCAGTTGCAGTAACTCCTTGCGGATGATGGCGAGGATATGTCGGTAGGAGATCACGCCGCCCTCTCCGCGGCTCTTTCCCCTGTGGCCAGCACGAACACGTCCTCAAGGTTGGGGCGCGTGGGCTGCGTTTGGACCTCTGCAAACTCCGCAACGGCCGCCGCCACCGTCGCTTGCGGATCATTGGTTTCCGGGGCGACAAGCACACGCAGCCGCGATCCGACCTGCGCCACCGACAAAATACCTGTGGTGGTCGAAAGATGGCGGCGGACGGGCCTCAGGTCCGGACCCGAGACTTCGATGACGCGCCCCTGCACGCGCGCCATCAGATCACGTGGCGCACCTTCTGCCCGTTTTCGCCCCTGATCCAGGATCGCGATCTGGTGGCAGCGTTCGGCTTCATCCATCAGGTGGGTGGAAACGATGATCGTGGTTCCGCCCTCGACCAGATCAAACAGCTGTTCCCAGAAACTGCGCCGTGTTTCCGGATCGACCGCGGCAGTGGGCTCATCCAGAAACAACAACTCGGGCCGATGCAGAACCGTCGCGGCCAGCGCAAGACGCTGGCGCTGCCCCCCGCTCATCTCACCGGCAAATTTATCGGCCTGCGCGGCCAGATCGTAGGTATCCAGCAGCTCTTTGATCCGGGCGCGTTTTCGGCGGCCGCCGAAATCGTGGATATCGGCGATGAAGCCGAGGTTCTCCAGAACGGTCAGGTCGCGGTAATGCGTGAAGCCCTGCGTCATATATCCGATATGGCGTTTGAGCGGTTCTGCATTGCCCGGAAGCCGCGTACCCAGAACCAGAGCCTCACCGGCGGTGGGTTTCAGCAAACCAAGCAGCATGCGCATGGCGGTGGTCTTTCCCGATCCGTTTGGGCCCAGCAGGCCGTAGACTGTACCTTTGGTGATCTTCAAATCAACCTTGTCGACCGCCGTCTTGGTCCCGAACATGCGGGTCAGCCCATGGGTTTCCACGACAACTCCGCTCATGGCAGATAGGCCGTCACGGGCAATCCGACCGGAAGATCACCGGCCTGCGGTGGCATGTCCACTTCGGCCATATAGACAAGGCGGCTGCGCTGTTCCTTGTTCAAGGCGTAATAGGGCGTGAAGGCAGGCTCGGACTTAATCCAGCGAACGGTGCCGGAAAAGCGGCCCTCGATCCCATCGACCTCAACCAGTACTTCTGCGCCGATCTTGAGGCCTGCCCGGGCGGGTTCCGGAACATAGATCCGGGCAAAGGGTCGATCATCCGTTAACAGGATTGCCACCGGGCTGCCCATCGGCACGCGCTCTCCAAGGCTCCAGGGCAGGTTGTCGAGAATGCCATCACGGGATGCGACGATTGTGAGGTTCTGCAGCCGGATCCGCTCGGCAGCGACCTGCGCATCGGCTGCTCTCAGCTTGGCCTCGGCAATGCGAATGTCCTCTTCGCGCGCGCCGGTTTCGATTTCCAGCAAGGCCTGTTCGGCGCTTTGCAGTTCCGCCAGGGCGGCATTGCGCCGCGCGATGTCCTGATCAAGGCTGGCCTGCGTGATCGTCCCGCGTTTCAGCAACTGGCTGTTGCGCTCGACCGTACTCTGCGCCTCGTGATAGACGGCCCGGGTTCCATCGACCCGGGATTGTGCAATCGCGATTTCTTCCTCGCGCGCGCCGGTTTGCAGCCGCTCCAGATCGGCCTGCGCCTGCGCCCGGTTTGCCAGCGTCACATCAAGGTTGGCTTGCGCCAGCCTGTCATCAAGTTGGACTAGAACCGTCCCCGCCGTCACGCTCTGACCTTCGGCGACGGGCAATTCGGTTATGATCTCGTTGGCGGTCGCGGTGAGAGCAACGCGTTCGCGCGCAAGCACGCCCAGCGCCACATGCGTATCGGGTCCCTGACAAGACGGAATTAGAAAAGGCAGGGCGAAGAGCGCCCGTGTCGCCTGCACCATGAAACTCATCATTGCGATGCCGGTCTCCCCGTCATGACAGCCTCAGCCAGTCTGCACATGTTTTGAACGTCAGGTACATAGGCGCGACCATAGGAACGGCGGCAGCTGCGATCCCTGATTTATGTCAAAGCGTAGGCGCAGGACCGCTTTATCGTCGGTCGGGAATTGGAGGCGATCCCAGTTTTTTGGTGGTCTCTTGGGATAAGGCTGCGTCGGTAAAGGGACAAAACATGGCAATGCGGAATATCGTGATGCCGATTGCACCGGGGCGCTATGACCCGTCAAGCCTGCGCCGGGCCATCACCCTGGCCAAGCGTCTGCCCTGCCATCTGGACGTGGTCTTTCTGCTTCCGGACCCGAAAGAGACATTCATCTATACGGGCATTGAGCCGACCGAACAGGGCGGTCCTTTGTCCGACATCCGAGACTGCATGGAAGATCACGGGCGCAGCGCGGCCGAGGCGTCGCGCCGGATGTTTGCCAAGCTACGTAAGGAGGCCGGGTTGGAGCTGCGGCAAAAACCGTCGCTCGCGTCGACTGCCAGCGGCGCATGGCACCGGATCAAGGGGGAGCCGCAGGAGATGATCACCCCCCTGGCCAGACGCGCAGATGCGACGATCTTTACGCCTGAGACCGCTAGATACACTCTGATGGCGGATAATGTTCTGGAGGCTGCCTTGTTGCGGTCAGGGCGCCCGGTGCTCTATCTGCCGGGGGAAGACGGCCAGCAGGTAGATATATCCCGCGTCATGATTGCCTGGGATGGCAGCAGCGCCTGCGTACGGGCGATCTCGGCCTGGCTCGCCAGTGGTTTGCCGTTGCAGGAGGTTTTTCTCGTGCACGTGGCGGACCCGCATGAGGACCAGCCGAACAGCGACAATATCCGCGACCATCTTGCCTGGCACGGTGTTCCCTGCACGGTCGAGACCCGCCGCAAGGGCGCCGAGCCCGTCGGTGCCGTGCTGGCAGAAGCCGCAGTCGATCTGCACTGCGGGCTGATCGTCATGGGTGGATATGGTCATTTCCGCAGCTGGGAGGCGATTTTCGGAGGCGTCACGCGCTATATGATACACCATGCCCAACGTTCTCTGTTTATGATGCATTGAGATGAGCGAGACCGTAGCAGATATCCAGACACCCTCGCCAAGCGACAGCACAGGCGCGCATGGAGCCGTCTCCCGCATTGACGGCTCCGTCATTGAGGTGCGCTTTGCAGAGGGCGATTTGCCAGAGATCAATAGCGCGCTTGAGGTACAGTGGGACCGCCCGAGCAAACTGCTGCTGGAGGTACAACAACACGCCGACCCGACCCATGTGCGCTGCGTTGCCATTCATGAAACGGCGGGGCTGGCTTGCGGAATGCCTGTTCTGGCGACCGGCAGCCCGATCACTGTGCCAGTTGGAGAGCAGGTGTTGGGCCGTATGATCAACGTGGTCGGAGAGACGATCGACAAGGGGCCGGGCCTGCCCGAAAGCACGCCACGCCGCGGCATTCACCGGCGCGCGCCGCTATTGTCGGTACAGAATGCAGGCACCGAGGTTTTTTCGAGCGGGATCAAGCTGATCGACCTTCTTGCTCCGCTTGCACGCGGCGGAAAGGCCGCCATGTTCGGTGGTGCCGGGGTCGGCAAGACCGTTCTGATTATGGAACTGATCCGCTCCATCGCTGACCGTTACAAGGGGCAATCGGTCTTTGCTGGGGTCGGTGAGCGGTCCCGCGAGGGACATGAGCTGTGGCTCGACCTCAAACGCTCCGGCGTGATCGACAGAACGGTTCTGGTCTTTGGTCAGATGAATGAGCCACCCGGTGCGCGCTGGCGCGTGGCGCTCTCTGCCCTTACCGTTGCCGAGTATTTCCGAGATGAAATGGCGCAGGACGTCTTGTTCCTGATCGACAATGTTTTTCGATTTGTTCAGGCCGGTTCAGAGGTCTCGGGTCTGCTGGGGCGTTTGCCGTCGCGCGTGGGCTATCAGCCAACGCTGGCGACGGAAATCGCAGAGCTGGAGGAACGGATTGCCTCGGTCCGCAGCGCAGCGGTTACCTCGATCCAGGCGGTCTATGTCCCGGCAGATGATTTCACCGATCCGGCGGTCGCGGAAACCTTCACCCATCTCGACAGTGCCATCGTGCTCAGCCGGGACATGGCCAGCGAAGGTCTGTATCCCGCGATTGATCCGCTCGCCTCAAGCTCATCGCTCCACGATCCCCTTATTATCGGTCAGCGCCACTATGATACGGCCGAGCGGGTGCGGCGCCTGATCGAGCAGTACAGGGAACTGCAGGAGATCATCTCGCTGCTCGGGATCGACGAGCTGAGCGCGACGGACCGGCAGGCCGTCGGGCGCGCGCGGCGTCTGATCCGGTTCATGACGCAGCCGTTTGTCGTGACCTCACAATTTACCGGACGGGCCGGGGTCTCGGTCAGTCTTGAAGACACGCTGACCGGATGCGAGTCCATTCTGGACGGTGAGACCGACGATTGGGACGAAAGCGCGCTTTATATGGTGGGCACGCTGGAAGACGCCCGGGCGGCGCAAGCCAAGTTGCGGCAGAGCACATGAAACTTGTCGTCGCCACCCCTACGGAGATTGTCGAGGAGGTCGATGACATCGTCTCGGTCCGTGCAAGCGACGATACCGGCGCCTTTGGCATCCAGCCCGGACATGCGGATTTCCTGACGGTCCTGCCAATTTCGGTTGTCAGCTGGCGGACCAAGACGCGTTCCGGAGTGGTTGTCATCCGGGGCGGCATCCTCACGGTGCAGGGCGGGAGCAGGATCGACATCGCCGCCCGCGGCGCCTGGCGCGAGGATCAGCTTTCCGATCTCGGGTCCAGCGCGATTGCGGAATTGCAGCGCGAGGACAGCGACGAAGATGTGACGCGCAAATCCGAACACCGCCTGCATCTGGCCACGATGCGCCAGCTCGAACGGTTGCTGCGGGGCGCGCGCAAGGAGACGACCACGCCACGACTGGACGCCGGGGCCAGCCCGGGGGCAGGGGAGGCGCGATCATGAGCGATCCGGACAACAACGAACGCGATGAAATGCTGAAGGTCATCCGCACAACCCAGGACCGGCGCCAGAAATGGCAGGAGGAGGGCGAACGTCCCCTGTGGAAGAACCTTTCGATGATCGGCGCGCTGGGCTGGCTCATCGTCGCGCCAACGCTGCTCGGCGTTTTTTTGGGCCGGTGGCTTGATAGCAAGCTGGGCACCGGTGTTACCTTCAGCGGCGCCCTGACATTTGCGGGCGCCTGTTTCGGCTTTTTCCTTGCATGGCACAGGATGAATGAGAAATGACATTATACCTTTTGTTGAGCCAATTCGTGAACCTGCTTCCCTGGCTGCTTGCGGGCCTCGTCCTGGGGGCTGTCTATTTTGTCCTTTTGGGGCGGACGGTTGCGGCAATCGAAGCTGATGCGGGATGGCGCCGCGCGGCGGTGTTCGTTGGCCTGCGGCTGGTGCTGGCAACCGGGGCATTCGCATTGGCGGCCATGCAGGGCACGGCGCCGCTGGTCCTGACGCTGCTGGGGTTCATCGCGGCGCGCATGATCGCCATCCGGCGGGTCAAAGGACAGGGCTGATGGACACGAGCCCGCTGCTGCCCGATATCCTGTTTCACATCGGCCCGGTGCCGATCAGCCGCGCCGTGGTGACGACCTGGGCGTTGATGCTGGCCATGGCAGCGTTCCTGCGCATCGCCTTGCGTAAACCCGCCCATGATGCCGGCCCTGTTCAGGCGGCGCTCGAAGTTGTGCTGCTCGCCATCGTGAAACAGCTGCGCGAGATCCTCGGGCGTGATCCCTGGCCCTTCCTGCCGCTGCTTGGGTCACTATTTCTGTTCCTCTGCCTTGCCAATCTTGCGGCTGTGCTGCCCGGTGCCACACCGCCCACCGGACATATTGAGACGCCCGCCGCGCTGGCGCTGATCGTCTTCCTGTCGGTGCATTTCTACGGTCTGAAGATTCGCGGCACGGGGCCATATCTGCGGCACTATCTGGAGCCGAGCCCGCTTCTCCTGCCGCTGAATATCCTGTCGGAGCTGACGCGGACCTTTTCGCTGATGATCCGCCTGTTCGGCAACA
Organism: Pseudophaeobacter sp. 1A09344; assembly: GCF_041008745.1. Lineage (NCBI taxonomy): Bacteria > Pseudomonadati > Pseudomonadota > Alphaproteobacteria > Rhodobacterales > Roseobacteraceae > Pseudophaeobacter > Pseudophaeobacter sp. 1A09344. The sequence continues at coordinate 259,545 of NZ_JAXGFS010000004.1, read as the reverse complement.
TGATGAGCCACGAGTTCGTCCTGGCCATCGTGGTGTTTCTGACCGGCCTACTGGTTCCGGTCCCGTTTCTGCTGCTCGGGATCCTGATCGGGATAATCCAGGCCTACATCTTCACCGTTCTCGCCGCCGTCTACATCGCTGCCGCTGTCGGCGCGGTCGAGACATAAGGAAAGGGAAATCATGGACTATATCGAACATGTCAGCGTCATCGGAGCGGCAGTCGCCGTGTCATTCGGTGCGATCATGCCCGCCTATAGCGAGGGGCGTGCCATCGCGGCGGCGATGGAGGCAATTTCCAGGCAACCAGAGGCCGCCGCGACATTATCGCGGACGCTGTTTGTCGGCCTCGCCATGATCGAAACCATGGCGATCTACTGTCTCGTCATCGCGCTGCTGCTTCTTTACGCCAATCCGTTTGTGGGCTGAGAATGCAGATCGACTGGTGGACACTGGGACTTCAGACGGTCAATTTCCTGATTGTCATCTGGCTTCTCAGCCGGTTCCTTTACCGTCCGATACGCAGGATCATCGAAGAGCGTGAAGCGGCGGACAAGGCCGCAAGCGATGCGGCCAAGGACAAACTGGAAGAAGCGCAGGCCGTCCGGCGCACCTATGAGGACAAGACTGCGCAGCTTGCCGCAGAGCGGCAGGAACGGGAAGCCGACTTTCACAAATCCCTGGAGGCCGAAAAGGATAAACGCCTTGAGGCGGCGCGCAAAGAGGCAGCGCAGCTGCTGACGGATGCGCGTGCAAAAATCGAAGAGGACAAACATCAGGCGCTGCAATCGCTCAAACAGCAGATTGAGGCGCTTGCGACAGATCTGGCGCGGGTGGCGCTTCGTGGTCCCTGTAGGCTTCCGGAAACGCTTGCGCAGGTTCAGGCCCATCTTGACGGTCTGGCACAGGGCGATCTCGACACGCTCAAGGTCGACCTGCAGGCCAAGAATGCTGCAATGACCGTGATGACGGCTCATAATCTCTCGGATGAGGAGAAGGCAGCCTGGAATGCCTGCCTGTCCAAGTATTTCGGGGCGGACGTAGCTGTGGTTTTTACTGAAAAGGCCGAGATCCTTGGCGGGGCGGAATTGCATTTCCCACATGCCGCCCTGCGGTTTTCCGTGGCCGACCGGCTGAAACGCGCCGCGCAGGCGCTGGAGGTCTGAGCCATGGTTCTGGAAACCCCGCTTTCTGATTGGATATCCGGCGCCCGCGACCGGCTGGAGCAGACCCGTCTTGCGCCTGAGCTGGAGCAGGTCGGACGCGTAGAGCAGATCGGGGACGGTGTCGCGCATGTTTCGGGATTGGGGCAGACGCGTCTTGATGAGCTTTTGCGTTTTGAGGATGGCAGCATGGGAATGGCGATGACCATCGCCGAAGACAGCCTGGGTTGCGTGCTGCTGTCGCCCTACGAGGAAATCACCGCAGGCAGCCGGGTCTTCAATACCGGGACTATCGCGCGGGTTCCGGTTGGCGATGGGCTGCTGGGGCGTATCATATCACCGCTTGGAGAACCTCTGGATGGTGGGCCGCCGGTTGTCGCGGCGCGGTATGATCCGATCGAAAAACCTGCGCCCGGCATCGTTGATCGTGATCTTGTCACCGAACCCTTGCTGACTGGCCTGACCGTGGTCGACGCGATGATCCCCCTTGGGCGGGGGCAGCGTCAGCTCATCATCGGGGACCGGAAGACGGGTAAGACCTCGATCGCGGTCGATACGATCATCAATCAGCGCGACACCGATGTCGTCTGCATCTACGCCTCCATTGGGCAGAAAAGCTCGACCGTGTCGCGCGTGGTCGAATCCATCCGCGCGCATGGGGCAATTGATCGCTGCATCTTCGTTGTGGGGGCCGCTGATGCTGCGCCCGGGGCGCAGTGGATCACCCCCTTTGCGGCCTGTAGCATCGCCGAATATTTTCGCGACCGGGGCCAGCATGCGCTGCTGGTGATGGACGACCTGACCAAACATGCGATGGTCTACCGACAATTGTCGCTTCTGCTGCGCAAGCCCCCGGGGCGCGAGGCCTATCCCGGCGATGTCTTCTACCTGCATTCGCGTTTGCTGGAACGGGCTGCGAAACTGGCGCCCGATCTTGGTGGCGGCTCGCTGACGGCCCTGCCGATTGCGGAGACGCAGGCCGAGAACCTGACCGCCTATATTCCCACCAACCTGATCTCGATCACCGATGGACAGATCATCGTGGGGCAGAAACTGTTCTATGAGGGGCAAAAGCCCGCGGTGAACGTCGGGTTGAGTGTCAGCCGCGTCGGCGGCGCCACGCAGGCCAAGGCAATCAAGTCTCTCGCCCAATCGCTGAAGCTGGACTACGCGCAATACCTTGAGCTGGAAATCTTCACCCGTTTTGGTGCGATGGTGGATGACAAGACCGCCAGAACCATCGCTCATGGCCGTCGGTTAAGGGCGATCCTCGCGCAGCCCGAGTACCAGCCCTTGCCGCTTTCGCTGCAGGTTGCCCTGCTGCTGGCCATATCCGACGGCATGCTGGATGAGATGCCGCCGCCGGATATTCCCAAGTTTCGGGAGATGCTGGCGCAGCGCCTGCCAAGCCAGCGCCCCAATGTGGTGGCCGAAATAGACAAAACGCATGCGCTTTCTGATGAGGCGCGCGATGCGCTGCGCGAGTTCGCGCGGTCCTGCGCGGATGAGTTCAACCGCATCCACGGCGCTGAGGGCGTGTCAGGTGGTTGAACTTGCCCGCATAGAGGCCCGGCTCGAAAGCCTTGGGCAGCTTGGCGTTCTGGTCACGGCGATGCGGTCCATGGCGGCTGTGCGGGCACGCGAAGCTCAGGAGGCGCTGATCGGCACACAGGCTTTCTGTGCCACGGTGGACCGCGCGATCGCGAGCCTCAGCCAATTGCCCGGGCGCAAGACACCAGACGAGACTGGCGCGCCTGTCTTGCTGGTGATCACCTCGGAAAACGGATTCGTGGGCGGCTTCAACACGCGCATCATGGAGCATGTGCAAGAGATCCGCATGCCAGAAGAGAGGCTTGTGCTGATCGGGCGGCGCGGTCAGATCCTTGCGGGCGAGATGCACATGCAGCCGGAGATCGCGCTGCCGATGACCTCGCGGGTGAGCGGTGTGACGCAACTTGCGCGGCGGGCGACCAACCGGTTGATAGGGGCGACATACGCGCGGGTGGTCTTTGCCCAGCATGAGAAAAGCGGCACCTACGCGGTCGTGAATCGCTCTGTCCTGCCGCTCGCGGCAGATCCCCCGCAGAATGCCGCTGCTGCGCCGCCGTTGCACCATTTGCCCACGCCAGAGTTGCTGGACCGGCTCGCGGGGGAATATCTCTTTGCCGAGATCGCCCATGCATTGATGGAAAGCCTTGCCTGTGAAAACAATGTGCGGCTGCTGACCATGGATGCGGCGACGCGCAATATCGACACCCGTTTCGACAAGTTGCGCAGAGAGGAACGGCAGGCCCTGCAGGAGCAGACGACATCGGACATGCTCGATGTCATCGTTGGCTCCGAGGCGGTCGAAGGCAAATAACGCCCACAGGGTTAAGCCCGCACCCAAGCCCAGGCGGCATCAAGCGCATCGCCATCGAACACCTTGACTTCCCCCTTCATCAGGAACGCGCTGAGCTTGAGGCACCAGACGACCCAATCGGGCGCGCCGACAAGGGCGAGACGTTCAAAATCCGAGGCATGCTTTAGCCCGAAAGACATGTCGTCCCAGGCGGCCCTGATGTCCCACCCTTCAAAATCGCTGTCCGTGAAGAACAGGAGGCGCAGTTTGCTGTAGGTGTCAAAACGCGCTTCGAGTTCGGGCAACAAAGTGGTGTAGTCCTCTTCGTGCAAAAGTCCGGAGGCCCGTATACCGACGACGGGCCCGTCGCTTTCTTTCATGATTTTGAGCATTGTCCTTCGGTCCTTTCTGCATTGCGTCTGTTTGGCGGGCATCGCCGATGGCGGGTTCGCTCCGGCGCGCCGTCAGATTTCGAAACTCTGATGCATGGTCGGAAACTCGATCCGCTCCGATTTAAGGCCCTTTGCAAAGGTTTTTCGTGCGTCTTCTTCCCCGTGGATCAGGAAGGTAATGTCGGGCGTGCGGTTCTTTTCATGCCAGGCGCGCAGTTCCTTTTTGCCTGCATGGGCGGAAAATCCGTTGATCGTGTGGATGCGAGCCCGGACCGGGATGTGATCGCCGAACAGTTTCACCGACTGAGCGCCGTCGATGATGATACGCGCGAGCGTGCCCTCGGCAGCGAAGCCGACGAAAATGACGCTGCATTCTTCGTGGGCGAGGTTGTGCCTCAGGTGTTGCCGGACGCGACCCCCCGTGCACATGCCCGACCCCGCCATGATCACCGCGCCAGAGTGTATGTGGTTGAGCTGCATCGATTCTGCCGTCTCACGCGTGAATTCCAACTCGGGCAGTGAAAAGGGATCTTGCCCCGACCGGATCTGCTCCGCGATTTCGCGGGTCATCGCCTCGGGATGGTTGCGAAAGATCTTTGTGGCCGAAATCGCCATCGGGGAGTCGAGAAATACCCTCAAATCCTGTGGCAGGATATCCCGTTTGATGCCTTCATTCATGAAGAAGAGCAGCTCCTGCGCCCGCTCCAGGGCAAAGGTTGGAATGATGACATTGCCGCCCCGTGCCTGCGTATCAGAGATGGCTTCGAGCAATTCATCCACCGAGGCCTCAAGCGAGCGGTGATCGCGATCGCCATAGGTGGTTTCCATCACGATGATATCCGCATCACCCGGCGGCTGAGCATTGCTCAGGAACGGCCTGTCCGATGGGCCGATATCGCCCGAGAACAGGATGCGGCGATTGCGCCCGTCCTCGGTGACGCTAAGTAGGATGCTGGCCGAGCCAAGGATATGGCCCGCCTCATAGAAGATGGCGCTTGCATCGTGCCCGAGGTGGATGGGCACGCCGTAGTCAGCGATGCGATTGAAGTGGTCAAAGCTCATGACCGCGTCGAGCGTGTCATAGAGCGGCTGATGTTTGTGCCCTTTCTCGGAGTGCCGTTGCCGCCGACGCGCCTCTTCTTCGTGAAGATGCGCGGAATCGAGGATGACCAGCCGGGCCAGATCCCGGGTTGCGGCAGTGCAGATGATGTCGCCCCGGAAGCCCCGGTTCACCAGCAGCGGAATGCGTCCGCAATGATCCAGATGCGCATGGGTAAGCAGCAGGACGTCGATAGAGGCAGGGTCGAAGCCGAAGTCGCCGACATTCTCTTCCTTGAGTTCGTGGCCGCCCTGAAACATGCCGCAATCCACCAGGATCTTGAGGTTGCCAACCGTCACCAGATGGCAGGACCCGGTGACAGTACCAGCGGCGCCGTGAAACGAAATCTGCATCCTCTATTACTCCTGTTCGACGATGGATTTTCCGGCACGGGCGTACCAACGTTGGATGTCCTCCCAGATTTCCTCGGCCGTTTCGGCGAACCAGAAAAGGTCCCGGTCCTCGGGGGCGATGACACCCTCGTCGACCAAAAATTCGGGATCAAAGGCGCCGCGCCAGTAGTCTTCCCCGACCAGGATCAGCGGCATCGGCGCGATCTTACGGGTCTGGATCAGGGTGAGGGCCTCAAAGAACTCATCAAGCGTGCCATAGCCACCGGGAAAGATCACCAGGGCACGTGCCCGGAGCAGGAAATGCAGCTTTCTGATCGCGAAATAGTGGAACCGGAAGCAAAATCCGGGGGTCAGATAGGGGTTTGGGAACTGCTCGTGCGGCAGGGTAATGTTCAGTCCCACGGTTGTTGCGTCCATATCATGCGCACCGCGGTTTGCGGCTTCCATCAGGCCTGGCCCACCGCCCGTAACCAGTGCCAGCTTGTCGCCGTTCGTTTGCTCCTGTGCCCCGACGATGCGTCCGAATTCACGCGCAACCTCGTAATAGTGGCTTTTGTCCAGTAGACGCCTTGCGATCCTCAGATCGCGTTCGAGGCCCGAAGGCCAGTGCTCTGCAGGACCGTTCTGAACCGCCTCTAGCTCTGCCACCTTGCGCTGAGCGGCTTTCGGCTCCGGGATCCGGGTGCTTCCGAACACCACAATGGAGTGTTTGATCCGATGGTGTTCAAGGAGCTGCTCTGCCTTGAGATAGTCTAACTGCAGCCGGACGCCGCGGGTGTCTTCACTTTGCAGGTAATCGATGTCCTCGTCCGCGCGCCTGTACTCTGGTGACCTCATGATCGCCTGTACCAGAGACAGAGCCTCCGGATCTTCATGAGAGGGCTTCGGGGTTTTCCAAGGCAGGTCCGTTTGCCGCCGCTCGGGGTGCGCCGGCTCCGGCTTATGCGATTGTTTCGATCTGTGTTTCACCCTGTGCCTCCGCAGGGCGCCCGCTCTGCCGGGCGCTGGGGCATTATCGCAGCCCACAGGTCCAGCACGTTGACAAAGATCAATGGCGTAGAGCGTTCGTGTGACCGCTCCTTTAGCCATGGAGACGTAGACGCCCGGCGCTGGGCCACGCCCACATGGTCGCCTGAAATGGCAACGATATCCAGCCACAACCAGGTCTGAAAATTGAGCATCTAAGGGGGGTATGGCGGAGAGACAGGGATTCGAACCCTGGAGACGGTTTCCCGCCTACACACTTTCCAGGCGTGCGCCTTCGACCACTCGGCCACCTCTCCGTGAGGCGCACTTCTGATGTATTTCGGGGGGGATTGCAAGACCATTTTCGGCAAAAAATCCAATGTTTTTCGAGGGGCGAAATGTCCGATTCTAAGGTCCTTCAGGATGGCCTGTCTGCAATGCTCGCAGTGGGCAATTCCTGCCTTGTTCGGGGCGGTTATTCGCCGCGAAATCTGGTTTGGTTCTGGTTTGGGGCAGGGGGGCGACGTTCACGGCGCTGTGGGTTTCCCGTGGCTCCCTGTTGCCTCCGGTGAAATGTGCTACACCCCAGCCCTGTCGAATCGTGTATGACTGGGCACCCCGGCCTGCGCCGAAGGCAGGCCGTATTGAGGATGGAGCCAAGGCTGTGAATACCAAGCTGGAACAAGCAGCGCGTCTGAGTGTGGCGCCGATGATGGATTGGACCGACAGGCACTGTCGTTACCTGCATCGCCTGTTGAGCCGTGAGACACTCCTATACACAGAAATGGTCACCGCACCTGCGCTGGTGCGGGGTGGGGCCTTGCATCTGCTGGCCTTCAATCCCGAGGAGCACCCGGTGGCGCTGCAGCTGGGCGGGTCCGAGCCGCAGGAACTGGCCGAGGCCGCGCGGCTTGGCGAAGAGGCGGGCTATGATGAGGTGAACCTCAATTGCGGTTGTCCCAGCGATAGGGTGCAATCCGGTGCCTTCGGGGCGGTTCTGATGCAAACGCCGGATCTGGTGGCGGAGTGCGTGGCGGCCATGCGCGGTAACGTGCAGGTCGATGTCACCGTGAAATGCCGCATCGGCGTTGATGAGCAGGAACCGCAGGACATCCTGCCGGTGTTTCTGGAGAAAATTCGCGCTGCGGGTTGCCGACGCGTGACGATCCACGCGCGCAAAGCCTGGTTGCAAGGGCTGTCACCCAAGGAAAACAGGGATATCCCGCCGCTAGATTACGATCTGGTGCATCAGATGAAGGCGGCGTTTCCCGATCTGCATATCTCACTGAACGGTGGCATTGCCTCCCTGGACGCGGCGCGGGAACATCTGGACCGGGGTCTTGATGGTGTCATGGTCGGACGCGCGGCCTATCACCAGCCCGCCGATATTCTGTCGGCTGCCGACCCGGTGATCTATGGCACCGGCGAGCCGCGCGACGCATCCGCCGTGGTGCATGAGATGCTTCCCTATATCGAGCGGCAGTTGAGCGATGGCGCGCGGCTGCATCAGATTACCCGACATATGCTGGGTCTTTTTGCCGGTAAACCCGGCGCGCGTGCATGGCGGCGGATCCTCTCCGAGAGGGCGAACCGTCCGGGGGCCGGTCCTGATTTGGTGTTGGAAGCGCTGTCACAGGTGGCAGAGCGCTCTGCCGCCTGAGGCATCCGTCAGCAGGAGACCGGTGAACCATCAATCCTGTGCTGACTGACCGCTGTACGCGGGCGGCGTTATTTGCGCTCCAGCCGGGCAGCGCGACCGCCACGGCGTTTGGTCAGCCCGGCGGCACGCCCCGGCAGTTCTTCCATCACCGCAGCGCGTTCATCATTGCTCATCCGAGACCACTGGGTAATTTCGTCAATCGAGCGGTAGCAGCCGGTACAGATCCGCTCTGCGGGGTGAACCACACAGATCTTGATGCAAGGCGACTGAATTTCGTCGCGTTTCCAGACCTTGTCGCTCATGCCGTCATCCATTGCCCAAATGCCTCATCCGATCCAGCGCTCCCTGCAGGATATAGGAGGCGGCGACATGGTCGATCACCTCGGAGCGGCGTTTGCGGGACGTATCCGCCTCCAGCAGGGCTTTTTCTGCGGCAACTGTACTCAGCCTTTCGTCCCAGAAGCCGATCGGCAGTTCGGTCAGTCGCGTCAGGTTGCGGGCAAAGGCGCGGGTGGATTGGCAGCGTGGTCCTTCGCTGCCATCCATATTGCGCGGCAGGCCGAGCAGGATGCCGCCCACCTCGCGTTCCTTGATGATCTCCAGCAGGCGCGCACTGTCGAGGGTGAACTTCTTGCGCCGGATGGTTTCCAGCGGTGTGGCCACCGCGCCGATCCGGTCCGAGACGGCAACCCCGATGGTTTTCTCGCCCAGATCCAGCCCGACCAGCGCAGAGTAAGAGGGCAGGGCGGCGGCGAATTCTTCAAAGGTATCAAGGATCATTCTGACACCCCTGCCTGACGGGCGGCGTCGTTGATCATGTCAAGCGCGGCGGCGTCCCCGGCAAAGGTCTGGCGGGCTTCGTCATAGATGACGCGGGCCTGATCCAGATCGCCAAGCACCCCCAGCGCCCCGATCAGACGGGACCATTCCTGGACCGTGCCACCTTCGGTCGCGAGCCTGTCCGACAGGCGAGCCACCATGCCGCGGATCATCTCGGCCCGGTCGGCTTCGCTCATCTCGGCGGCGTTCTCCACGTCCGCCGCATCGGGGCCGGGCATGGCGCCAGCAAAGGGCGGGGTCGGCGCGCCTTTGGGCTGGATCGGCTGATAATCGACCCCGGCACGCACGGCCATCTCTTCGATCTGGCTTTGAATGCCGCGGACCCAGGGATCATCGGCATTGCCCTTGCGCAGGGTTTCCGCCCAGATCTGGTAGGAGAGGTCAGGCCGTCCCACCTGTCCCAGCATCAACCCGTAGTAATAGCGTGCCGGTCCGTTTTCCGGGTCCAGCCGCAGCGTCTGGCTTAGCGCCTTTTCCGCTTCGGGAGAGACATAGCCACCGGCTGCCATGATCATCAGCTCGGCCAGCTCGCCGAAATCGGCGGCTTCCACATCGCCGGACATGATGTTGATATACTTTTCCTTGGCCTGATAGGCCGCGATGAAATTGCCGAGGTTCGCCTCGTGCTGTACCAGCAGGGCCTGACCCTGAGCGTCGTCTTCACGCTTGGCCACGGTCTTGCGCAGTTGATCGACGAGCTGACGGTAGCTGTCTTCGACTTCGGGCGCCGGGAAAGGCGGCACCTGGGCTTCAGCTTCGGCCTGCCGGGGGCGGCTGTCGGCGCGCTCCTGCGCCATGGCGATGCGGCTCTTGAGGCTGAGGTCACCATAGCCTGGTGCGCCCAGCGTCGCGTATATCCCCAGTGTTCCGCCACAGATCCCCAGAACGATGATCACCGCCACCGCGCGGGTCGCCATCCGGGGTTGCCGCGCGCCTTCGGTCTGTGCCTGCAGCTCCGCATCGGCGGCCAGAATGCGGCGGGAGACCTCGGTTCGGATGCGGCCGGCGTCGGCTTCGTTGATCACGCCACGCGCCAGATCCTTGTCCACGTCGCGCAATTGCTGGCGATAGACGCGCAGGTCATAGGCGGCTGGCGGCTCTCCCGTTGCGCGGCTGCGCAGCAGAACCAATGCCATCAATCCGGCGATGGCCAGGGCCATGAATGCGATGAGGATCCAGAAAACCATGCTTACTCCGATGTTTGATCTCCATCTATATCTCCGCAGGCGCGGAAAAAAGGCCTAACTGCTGCGTCACCCTGTCGTGCCCGGTATGTCAGTCGGCTCACGGGCGAGGCAGACCCCGTGCGCCACGGTCGCAGACGTGGTAGAAAGGTGATGTCGCAACTATGCACAAATGCGACGATAAACGGCACGGCCCTGAACCGCCCCTCGGGCATACCCAAGAACAGACACGCATCATCGGATTCGCTCATGAAACGCTATTCAGCCTTTGCAGTCGCGCGGGAGGCCCTGCGCTACCACACCGGATGGGAACGCGCCTGGCGCGCCCCCGAGCCCAAACGCCACTATGATGTGATCATCGTCGGCGCGGGCGGGCACGGCCTTGCCACGGCCTATTACCTTGGCAAGAATTTCGGCATCACCAATGTGGCGGTGCTGGAAAAGGGCTGGCTGGGCGGCGGCAACACCGGGCGCAACACCACCATCATCCGCTCGAACTACCTGCAAGATCCGTCGGCGGCGATCTATGAAAAGGCGCGTTCCCTATACGAGGATATGAGCCAGGATCTGAACTATAACGTCATGTTTTCTCCGCGCGGCGTCATCATGCTGGCCCAGACCGAGCATGAGGTGCGCGGCTACAAGCGCACGGCCCATGCCAACGCGCTGCAGGGCGTGTCTACCGAGTGGATCGAACCCGCGCGCGTCAAGGAACTGGTGCCGATCATCAACCTTGAAGGGCCGCGTTACCCTGTGCTGGGTGGCCTGTGGCAGGAGCGCGGCGGCACCGCGCGTCACGATGCGGTGGCCTGGGGCTATGCCCGGGCGTGTTCGGCCATGGGCATGGACATCATCCAGCAATGTGAAGTCACCGGCGTGCGCACTGAAGGCGGCCGGGTCATCGGTGTCGACACCAGTAAGGGCGCGATCGATTGCGATAAGCTGGGCATGGTGGTTGCAGGCAACTGTTCGCACCTTTCCCAGATGGCGGGCTTCCGCCTGCCGGTCGAAAGCGTGGCGCTGCAGGCGCTGGTCTCTGAACCGATCAAACCCTGCATGGATGTGGTCGTCATGGCCAACACCGTGCACGGCTACATGAGCCAGTCCGACAAGGGCGAGATGGTGATTGGTGGCGGTACCGATGGCTACAACAATTACACCCAGCGCGGGTCCTTCCACCACATCGAGGAAACCGTGCGTGCGCTGAACGAAACCTTCCCGATGGTGTCGCGCCTGAAGATGCTGCGCCAGTGGGGCGGTATCGTGGATGTCACCGGCGACCGCTCGCCCATCATCTCTTCCACGCCGGTACAGAACTGTTTCGTCAACGCAGGCTGGGGCACCGGCGGCTTCAAGGCCATTCCGGGATCTGGCTGGGCCATGGCCGAGCTGATGGCAACCGGCCATTCGCCGCTGGCCGAGGAATTTTCGATGATGCGCTTCAAGGAAGGCAAATTCATCGACGAGAGCGTCGCAGCCGGGGTCGCCCACTGATGGTTGCTTCCCTTCGTTCATCCAATGTGACGTCCTGCGCCGCATCGTGCCCGATCCCCGCCCTCGGTTCGGGCACAGTAGACCAGATCAAACCGGAGCATGGCCCATGCTGATCCTTGAATGCCCCTATTGCGGCGTCAAAGCCGAAGAAACCGAACTGCACGGTGGCGGTGAGGCGCATCTGACGCGCTTTGGTCCCGGCTCCTCGGATGATGAGTTCCATGATTATCTGTTCATGCGGGAAAATCCCAAAGGCGTGCATTTCGAACGCTGGCGGCACGTCAATGGCTGCGGCAAGTGGTTCCACGCGGCCCGCTGTACCATGACGCTTGAGGTTTTTGGCACCTATTCGGCGCAAACCACCGAGCCGCCGCAGGAAATCCGCGACGCGATCACCGCCAAACGCCCCGGCTGGAGCTGGCGCGAGTTTTCGGATGCCAAGTCATGACAGACGCACTTCGTCGCACAGACCGACCGCAGCCGGGCATGGCCCGTTTCGTGGAACACACACCGAATACCACCGCCTTTTATCGTGAAAGGTTCGCAGCATGAGCACGCGTCTTGCCAATCAGGGCCGGTTGATCGACCGCTCCAAACCCATCGAGTTCACCTTTAACGGCACGCGGATGACAGGCTATGCCGGGGATACGCTGGCCTCGGCGCTGCTGGCCAATGATCAGCTGCTGGTGGGCCGGTCCTTCAAATACCACCGCCCACGCGGGCTGGTTGCCTCGGGCGCGGAAGAGCCCAACGCGCTGGTTGGCCTCGGCTCCGGTGCGCGGTTCGAACCGAACCAGCGCGCCACCACGACCGAGCTGTTCTCGGGCCTCAGCGCCCAGTCGCAGAACCACTGGCCCAGCCTTGAGTTCGACGTGGGCGTGGTGAACAACAAGCTGGCGCGGTTCCTGCCCGCTGGTTTCTACTACAAGACGTTCATCCATCCCAAACCCTTCTGGAAACACGTCTACGAGCCGATCATCCGCAAATCCGCAGGTCTGGGTCAGGCACCCGACCGCGAACTGAAGGACGCGGATACCTACGAACACTTCTATTTCTTTGCTGATGTTCTGGTTGTTGGCGGCGGTGTCGCAGGCCTTCAGGCGGCGCTAACGGCGGGCCGTTCGGGCGCCAAGGTGCTGGTGATCGAACAGAACGCCCATTGGGGCGGCCGTGCGCCGGTCGATGGCGGGACCATCGATGGCGACGATCCCGAAGCCTGGGTGGAACAGGCGCTGGCAGAACTCACCGCGATGGAGAACGTCACCCTGCGCAACCGCTGCATGGGATCGGGCGTCTATGATCACGGTTATGCTCTGGGATACGAACGGCTGACCGATCACACACCGGGGCAGGGTGGTCCGCGCCACCGCCTGTGGCGGATCCGTGCAAAACAGATCGTTACCGCAACTGGCGCCATTGAACGGCCGCTGTCGTTTGCTGGCAACGATGTGCCCGGCGTGATGCTGGCCGCAGCGATGCGCGATTACGTGGTGAACTGGGGCGCGACCCCGGGGCAGCGCGTGGTGGTAGCGACCAACAACGATGATGCATATCGCACCGCGCTGGCGCTGCATGGTGCAGGCGTCGAGGTTGTACGCGTGCTCGACACCCGCGAAGCCGGTGGCGGCGCCCTGATGGATGAGGTCCGTGCGCTTGGTATCCGTGTCGAATGCGGCCGCGGCATTGCCAAGGTCAAGGACGGCAAGCATGTGACCAAGGTCGCGATCTGCGCCCAGAATGGTCAGGGCGGCGCCCAGGAAGAGGTCGAAGCCGATGCGGTCGCCATGTCCGGCGGCTGGTCTCCGGTGGTGCACCTGTGGTCCCATTGTGGCGGCAAGCTTACTTGGGATGATGCTCAGGCGCATTTCCGCCCCGATCCCAACCGCCCGCCGCTCGGCGCGGATGGTGCGGGTTTTGTGGTGACCGCTGGCGCTGCCAGCGGCCCGCTGACACTGGATGCGGTGCTGGCCGATGGCGCCGAGGCCGGGGCCAAGGCCGCCGCTGCGGCCGGGTTCAAAGCCGATGCCACTGCCGCCAAGGGCGAAGCGCAGGACGAAGCGCCGATGCAGCCGGTCTGGCTGATGCCCGCCCGTGCGGAAATCAACCTGCGCATGAAGGCCTGGCTGGACTTCCAGAACGACGTCAAGGTTTCTGACGTGCAGCTGGCGGCTCGCGAAGGCTATGAGAGCGTCGAGCATACCAAGCGTTACACCACGCTTGGCATGGCGACGGACCAGGGTAAACTCAGCAATATCAACGGTCTGGCGATCCTTGCTGACAGCCTCGGGTCGGAAATCCCGCAGGTGGGCACCACCACCTTCCGCCCGCCCTATCACCCCATTTCCATGGGCGCGATCGGCGGCGAGGCGCGCGGCGAGATCTTCCAGCCCCTGCGCAAGACGCCGATGTACGACTGGCACGATGGCAATGGCGCCGACTGGGAACCGGTGGGCCATTGGCGCCGCCCCTACGCCTATGTGCGCAGCGGCGAAAGCGTGAAGGAGGCGGTCAACCGCGAGATCACCAACACCCGCCAGAACGTCGGGATGCTGGATGCCTCAACCCTGGGTAAGCTGATCGTCAAAGGCCCCGACGCCGGGCGGTTCCTCGACATGATGTACACCAACATGATGTCGACCCTGAAAGTCGGCAAATGTCGCTATGGTCTGATGTGCTCCGAGAACGGCTTCCTGTCGGATGACGGCGTGGTTGCCCGCATCGACGAGGACACTTGGCTGTGCCACACCACCACCGGCGGCGCCGATCGCATCCATGCCCATATGGAAGAATGGCTGCAGACCGAATGGTGGGACTGGAAAGTCTTCGTCGCCAATGTGACCGAGCAATACGCTCAAATCGCGGTGGTCGGTCCCAAGGCGCGCAAGGTGCTGGAAAAGCTGAACGGCGAGGCCGGTGGCGGTCTGGATGTCTCCAAGGAGGCGTTGCCCTTCATGGAGTGGAAGGACGGAGAGATCGGCGGCTTCAAATGCCGGGTCTACCGGATCTCCTTCTCGGGCGAGTTGTCCTACGAGATCGCTGTTGCTGCTTCTGACGGTCAGGCCTTCTGGGATGCGCTGATGGCGGCGGGGCAGGAGTTTGGCGTGATGCCCTATGGCACTGAATGCCTGCACGTGCTGCGCGCGGAGAAGGGCTTTATCATGATCGGGGATGAAACCGACGGTACGGTCATTCCGCAGGATCTGGGGCTCAACTGGGCGATTTCCAAGAAGAAGGAAGACTTCATCGGCAAGCGCGCGCAGCTGCGCAGCCATATGGCGGATCCGGAACGCTGGAAACTGGTGGGGCTTGAGACGACCGACGGGTCGGTGCTGCCGGACGGCGCCTACGCGGTCGGCAATGGCGTCAATGCCAATGGCCAGAAAAACACCATCGGCCGGGTAACCTCGACCTATTATTCCCCGACCTTGGGCAAGGGGATCGCGATGGGACTGGTGAAACACGGCCCCGACCGCATGGGAGAGGTTCTCGACTTCCCCGGCACCGATGGCACCATTTTCAAGGCACGGATCGTCGATCCGGTCTTCTACGACAAGGAAGGGGAAAAGCAGAATGTCTAATCCTGTGAGCGCCCTGGGCGGCGCCAGCTACGCCGGAATGGCCACGCTGGAAGAGGCCGGTCTGCAGGGGATGATCACCCTGCGCGGCGATCTGTCCTCCAAGACCCTGCAACAGGCGGTGAAGGTGGCCACCGGCGCAGATGTGCCGGCGCCTCGCCGGATCACCACCACCGAGAGCGGCGCCGTGGCCTGGATGTCCCCGGATGAGTTGCTGTTGCTGCTGCCATATGCCGACGCCGAAGCCAAGACCGTGGCGCTGGCAGAAGCTCTGTCGGGCGAGCACGCTCTGGCGGTGAATGTCTCTGATGCGCGGGCTTTTTTCCACCTCTCGGGCGCAGGTGCGCGCGAGGTTCTGGGCAAGGTCTGTCCGGTGGATTTCGATGCGGCAGCCTTCACCCCCGGCGATTTCCGCCGCACCCGCATGGCGCAGGTGGCTGCGGCCTTCTGGCTGGATGAAGAGGAGACCTTCCACATTGTCTGCTTCCGCTCGGTCGCGGGGTATGTCTTCAACCTGTTGAAAGCATCTGCCCACCCGCAATCAAAGGTTGGCGTCTACTGACATCGGCCCTTCTGGGTTGTGCGAGATCGATCCATTCAATAACGTGCCCCGAACCCTCGGGGCGCGTTTTTTGTTTTTGATCAGGTGTTTGTTCTGCTGTCTTGAGGCGCTGAATTTAAAAGCAAGGATTGAACATGTTTAAAGGATCCATAATAGCGGCAGCTCTGTCGGTTTGCACGCTGCCCTTGGCCGCCGCAGGCGCGCCCATTGTTTATGAATGCGAATATTCCGCCCATACCAGCTATGGCTGGATCCCGGAAAAGGCCGCCTACGTGGTGGATGAGGCCGCCGGAACCGCGATGGCCTATGATGCTTATATTCACCACGTCAATAAGGCCCCGTTGCCTGTGACGTTCAGCGTGGTGAAGGAGCAGAAATACCTCATGAAATGGACCCTGACGGGCTTGCCCGTTCAGGGAAATAGGACAGCCACGGCGACCTACACTGTGCGGCTTGATGCAGCGCGGTCCAGGGCAACGATCAGCGCGCGCGTTCATGGCGGAGACGGAAGCCACCGCGGCACCGGCGCGTGTAAACGGGTCAAATAATCTGCCCCGCAGGACGCATCACTTGAACAGAAACGTCGGGAACTGCGTCAGGGCGCGGGGGCTGGTGAGAGCCTCAAACCCGGCCTGCGCCCCATTGTCAGGGTGGCATTCGCCGTAAAAGGACAGAAGATCGGCCAGCTCTGCCATCCGCGCCTTGCGGGTCTCTTCCGGCAGGAAAGGCGCGTGGGTGGAAAGGTAGAGGGCCGGGCGCCGCTCTTTCAGCCAGGGGATCATCTGCGGCAGAACGTCGAATTCGGCGCCTTCAATATCGAGCTTGACCAGCGACACGCGCGACAGATCCGCCTTTGCTGCGAAATCCTGCCAGCCGATCGTCATCACGTCGGATCCGTGATCGCCATCGTTCAGAAGGCTGCTCATGCTGTCTCCGGCCTCACCACCAAAAGATGCCATACGGGCAAGACCAAAACCGCTGCTGATGGCGACTGAGAAGGCCGAGACATTGTCGACGCGGTTCAGTTCCAGGTTCCAGGCCAGATGGCGGAAGGCAACGGGGTCAGGTTCAAAACACATCACCCGCCGCGCCTTGTGCGCGCCGTATAGGACGGTGGGACCGATCCAGGCGCCAATGTCGAGATAGTCGTGATCCTTGTCGAGATGGGCATCCAGCACCTGAAAGGTCTCCGGCTCCCACCTGCCTGCTGCGGCCTTGCGCCAGAACTTGGAATGGTAGGGATCCAGCCGAAAGGGAACGCCGTTCAACTGACCTGCATAGTGGCCCCGCATGCGGTAGAGCGCTTTGCGGGCGCGGATCCAGGCCTCGGCGATCATGGCGGTCTCTCCCATTTGCGCACATAGACGTCGCAGTCAGATGGCGCGGATTTCTTGTCTAGGCCCTTGACCTGCCGAATGCTGCGCCGCATGTATCTGCATAGGAACGCAACAAAATTGACAGGGGTCCGATATGGCTTTTGAACTTCCCGATCTTCCTTATGCACATGATGCGCTGGCTTCCAAGGGCATGTCCGCCGAAACCCTGGAATACCACCACGATCTGCACCACAAGGCCTATGTCGACAACGGCAACAAGCTGATCGCCGGTACTGAATGGGATGGCAAGACGCTGGAAGAGATCATTGTCGGCACCTACGACAAATCCGCCGTCGCCCAGAACGGCATCTTCAACAACATCTCCCAGCTGTGGAACCACAACCAGTTCTGGGAAATGATGGGTCCGGGCGCCTCCGCGATGCCGGGTGAGCTGGAAAAGGCACTGGTCGAAAGCTTCGGCTCGGTTGACAAGTTCAAGGAAGAATTCTCCGCCGCAGGCGCGGGTCAGTTCGGCTCCGGCTGGGCTTGGCTGGTAAAAGACAGCGATGGCGCCCTGAAAGTCACCAAGACCGAGAATGGCGTGAACCCGCTGTGCTTTGGCCAGACCGCGCTGCTGGGTTGTGACGTGTGGGAACACTCCTACTACATCGATTTCCGCAACAAGCGCCCGGCCTACCTGACCAACTTCCTGGACAACCTGGTCAACTGGGAAAACGTCGCTTCGCGCATGTAATCCGCGACAGGATACGAGATACGAAAACCCGCGCCGGACCGGCGCGGGTTTTTTCGTGGCAGTTTGATACGCGTCAAGGTTCCCTGCCATGTTTTCCGGTTGGCTGGCGGCACAGAGGAAGCGGAACGGAGGAAAGGGAACACGCATGATTAAATTGCCCAAAGGACTATGGATCATCGTTGCAGACGGCCAGAAGGCGCTGTTTCTGGAGAACGTCAGCGATACGGTGGATGCGGACCTGCGCGTGATGCGGGCCGATGAGATCGCCAACCCGCCGAACGGAGCGCAAGGGTCAGAAGCGCCCGGTCGGCTCAGCGGGGCAGCAGGAGCTGCGCTTGGCGCGGTTGAACCTGCGGACTGGCATCAGATGGCCGAAGATGACTTCGCTGCCGGGGTAGCATCGCTGGTCAACAAATGGGTGGCCGCCGGGGCCTGCTCCGGGCTGGTTTTGATTGCACCGCCGCGCAGCCTTGGCGCGCTGCGCCCCGAGCTAAGCGGGGATGCCGCCAAACTGCTGATTGCGGAGCTGCCGAAAGATCTAACCAAACACCCGGTGCCAGAAATTGCCGAGGCCGTGAAAACTGCGCTGGCACCTGTTTGAGTGATCTCGGTCCCCGTTTTGCCGGGGCCAGGGGGCTGGGTTTGGTCCTGAACCGGAGTGCCTTCCGGTTCAGGAGTTCAGCTTGGCTAGCGCTTCTTCGGCGCTGTCGACCCAGGTCAGGTAATCCTGCATCTCGGCGCCTGCGAATTCCTGTGCCACCACATGCTCCAGGAGGTCGCGCAGCTTGTCCCAGTAGCCATCGGTGTTGACCACGATGATCGGTTTGTCGTGCAGGCCCAGCTGGCGCCAGGTCAGCACCTCGAACAGCTCATCCAGCGATCCGGGGCCGCCGGGCAGCACCACCACCGCGTCGGCGTTATAGAGCATGACCTTCTTACGCTCGTGCATCGTTTCGGTCACCACATAGGTTGTGAGATCCGATTTGCCGACCTCGCGCCGTTCCAGATGCACCGGGATCACGCCAAAGGTTTCACCACCTGCAGCCTGCGCCGCCCGGGCAACGGTGCCCATCAGGCCGACGTCTCCGGCGCCGTACACGAGCCGCTGACCTTGTGCGGCGAGCCCTTTTCCAAGGGTCTCGGCGGCTGCGGCATAGCTGGCCATTGCTCCAAAACGTGATCCGCAATACACACAGACGGATTTTATGCTCATGAGATAGCCTTTCGACAGGGTTTGGCAGCGAAACAGGTATGCTGTTTTGACCCCAGATACCCCCATTGGTAGGCTGGCTCAACCAAGCGAGGGAAAACATCTCGCACAAGGAAGGAACAAGATGGCGCAAACATCTGGAAGTGGGGGGCTCAGCCCCCTGGCGATGGGAGGTATTGCTTCTGTCGTCGTGATCGTGGGCGGCGTCGTGCTGATGCAGCTGGGGGTGTTTGACCGGGGCGATGGGCCTGAAGAGGCCGCATCGCGCACGGTGGTGCAGCCCGAGGTGACGGTGTCCCCGGCGGCCAAAGAGCCGGTTGGCGTGACCACCACGGTTGAGACCGCCAATTCCGCGGCTGAACCTGAAACTGTGACCGCTCCGGAAAGCGCGCCTGAACCTGCGACCGATGCGCCGCAGCAGACAGCCGCAGAGGATGCGGCCCCTGCGGCAGTTGAGGAGACGGCAGAAGCCGAAGCCGAGACCATCGCGCCGACAGAAGCGCCTGAGACACCGGCAGAGACCAGCGCCGTCGTCGAAACCGCCGAGCCAACAGAGACAGGTAAGAGCGAAACGGCGGTAGCCCAGGCACCTGAGGCAGAGGTTCCCGCGGCGGATGACAGCGACACCGTTGCAGATTCGCAAAAGGCGGATGTTGCTGCTGATACCGCGACCGAAGAGGCAGCCGTTTCTGAAGACCCCGCCACCACTGCAGAGGCGCCTGTGGAAGAGGCGGCGCCGCTGTTGGAAGCGCCAATGCTGGACCTGGTGCGGGTCGGCCCCGACGGTGCCCTTGTGATTGCAGGTCGTGCACAGGCCGGAGCCGCGGTCGAGGTCCTGCTGGATGGTACGGTTCTGGAACAGACCGAGGTTCAGGGCAGCGGCGATTTCGTGATTTTCTCCAGCATCCTGCCCAGCGACCAGCCGCGGGTGATTTCGCTTCTGGCGCGGTTCGAGGATCAGAAACAACCCTCTGAGGATCAGTTCATTTTGGCACCGATCTCCGCGGCGCCAGCGCCGCAGGTGGCGGATGCCGAGGATGCCGCGAAGCCCGAGGCCGAGCCTGCGGCAGTATCCGAGGACACCGCAGCCCCGCAGAGCGAAGAGGCCGTGGAGGTTGCGCAGGCTGAAACATCTGAGGCCACTTCACAGGAACAACCAACTGAGCAGGGCGGAGCGCCCGCTCCGGTCGCAGCCGAGGGAGAAGTACAGCCCGTCGTAGCCGAAACCACCACGCCGCAGGTCGAGGCGGAAACGGCGGCACCGGAGCAACCGGTGGAGGCTGAGGCCGCACAGGTCGAGGTGGCAACCGCGGAGGGCGAGACCGGCACTGTTGGCCCCGACGATACCACACCGCCCCAAAGCGAGCCGGTGGCCGAGGAAACACTCGCCAGCGCGGAAACCGTTCCTGCGCCGCAGCCGGAGCCAACGGCGGTTGCCGTGCTAAGGGCCGGTGCAGACGGTGTAGAGCTGGTGCAGCCAGCCACGCCGGTTCTGAATGGCAAGGTCGCGCTTGATACCATCAGCTATTCCGACAGCGGCGAGGTGCTGCTGGCCGGACGCGGCCGCGCGGGTGCCTTGGTGCGGGTCTACGTGGACAATGCGCTCAAGACCGAATTCCTCGTGGCCGAGGATGGCCGCTGGGGCGGCGCGCTGGCTGCCGTGGAACCGGGCATCTACACTCTGCGTCTGGATGAAATTTCCGCTAGCGGCGCAGAAGTCCTGAGTCGTCTTGAAACCCCCTTCAAACGCGAGGCGCCCGAGGTGCTGCAACCGCAGACGCAGCAGCCGGGACAGGCGCCGGATCAGCCGGTTCCGCTGGTACGGGCCATCACGGTGCAAAAGGGCGATACCCTTTGGGCGATCTCGCAGGAACGCTATGGCAGCGGGTTCCTTTATGTCCGGGTGTTCCAGGCCAACCAGGATGCGATCCGCGATCCCGACCTGATCTATCCCGGGCAGGTGTTCAACCTGCCGGACTGATTTGTTCGGTGTACCAGAAACGCGCCGTGTCCCCAGCCACAGGGGGCGCGGCGTATCCTTTCCCAGCTTTGTGCTTGGGATATGTAGTAGGCGATACGCATCAGACATCGCCAGCCCGCCGGAAGGCCCAGCCGCAGGAACGCCATGAGACGATCCCCCACTACCATCGATTCCATCTCGGCAGAGGAACGCCGCTCAAGCCTGCGCACCCTGCGCAAGGTGGTTCCTTACCTCTGGCCCGCAGACCAGAAGAGCGTGAAATACCGGGTCGTGCTGGCCATGGTGGTGTTGATCCTGGCCAAGCTAATCGCCGTTTATACGCCGGTTCTGTACAAGGGCGCGGTGGATGCGTTGGCGGGTGAAGGCGTTCCGCCGCTGGCGCTCGGCGCGGTGGGGCTGACCGTCGCCTATGGTGTGGCGCGGGTGCTGACGAACGGATTCCAACAGCTGCGGGATGCGGTGTTTGCGCCTGTCACCCAGCGGGCGCTACGCGGTCTGGCGCTGGAGACATTTCAGCACATTCACCGACTGTCGATGCGCTATCATATCACCCGCAAGACCGGCGGATTGTCCCGGATCATCGAACGCGGGGTCAAGGGCGTCGAATTCCTGCTTCGGTTCCTCCTGTTCTCCATCGGTCCGCTGGTGCTGGAACTGGTGCTGGTGGCCATCATTCTGACGGTGCTGTTCGACGCGCGCTATCTGCTGGCAGTTGGGGTCACCATTGCGCTTTATGTCTGGTTCACGCTGGCGATCACCGAATGGCGGGTGAAACTGCGCCGCGAGATGAACAAGCAGGACACTGACGCCAACCAAAAGGCGATCGACAGCCTGCTGAATTTCGAAACGGTCAAATATTTTGGCGCTGAAGAGCGCGAGGCGGCGCGCTATGACGGGGCCATGCGTGCCTATGCGCAGGCGGCGCTGAAGACCGCCTATTCGCTGGCCTTCCTGAACTTTGGCCAGAGCGTGATCATCACCGGTGGTTTGATCACGGTAATGGTGATGGCGGCCATCGGCGTGCAGGACGGCAGCCTCAGCGTTGGTGATTTCGTGATGGTCAACGCCTATATGGTCCAGATCACAGTGCCCCTGAACTTCCTCGGCTCGGTCTATCGGGAAATCCGCCAGAGCCTCGTCGATATGGGCGAAATGTTCGACCTGCTGGAACAGCCGCCAGATGTGAAGGACCGTCCGAATGCGGCTGAGCTGAAGGTCAGCAGGGGGCATATCCGGTTGGAGGACCTGCATTTCGGTTATGACCCGGAGCGCGAGATCCTGAAGGGCATCACCATGGAGGCCAAACCAGGTGAGACGGTGGCCATCGTCGGCTCCACCGGGTCCGGCAAATCCACCATCGGGCGGCTGTTGTTCCGGTTTTACGATGTCACCGGCGGCGCCCTAACCATCGACGGGCAGGATGTGCGCAACGTCAGCCAGAAAAGCCTGCATGCCGCAATTGGCGTTGTGCCGCAGGACACGGTGCTGTTCAACGACACCATCCGCTACAACATCGCCTATGGCCGCGATGGCGCCACCCAGCAAGAGATCGAAGACGCCGCTCGGGCGGCGCAGATCCATGATTTCATCGCCGGTCTTCCGCAGGGCTATGACACTCAGGTGGGCGAACGCGGGCTCAAGCTGTCGGGCGGTGAAAAACAGCGCGTCGGCATTGCCCGTACCCTACTGAAGGACCCGCCGATCCTGCTGCTGGACGAGGCAACTTCGGCGCTGGATACCGATACCGAGCGCGAGATCAAGGAAGCGCTGGCGCGGGCCGGGCAGGGGCGCACGGTGATCACCATCGCGCACCGCCTGTCCACCGTCGCCGAGGCGGATCAGATCGTGGTGCTGGAGCAGGGAGAGATCGCGGAAGCAGGCTCTCACGAGGATCTACTTGCGCGCGGTGGCCGTTATGCCCATCTGTGGCAGCGCCAGCAAGCGGATCAGGATGTCGCCTGAGCCTGTCAGCGCGGGTGGCGTTCCAAAGGCGCGCGGTAGGGTGAGCGGGATAAAGAGTGTAAGATGAACGTGATACTGGACTGGGCTCTTTTTCTGTTCATCTGCGCAGTGCCGCTTTTGACCCTGCTGCCGCTGCTGCGGCACGAAGGCTGGTGGGTGCGGGGCTTTGAATTCCCGGCCTTGCAGATCACCACGGTCACCGTTGCTGCTTTGCTGGCCTATGTCTGGGTCTACGGCTGGCAGGGGCAGGGCGATAAAGCGCTGATCGTTCTGTTGTTGCTTTGCTCGGCGCTGCAGTGCGTGCGGATCATCCGCTATACGCGGCTTTTTCCCTATCAGATCCAGTCGGCGCGACAGATGCGCCCTGACGATCAGTTGAACCTTCTGGTGGCCAACGTCCTGATGACCAACCGCAACGCGCAGCCGCTGCTGGACCTGATCCGTGAGACCAAGCCGGATCTGGTCCTGACAGTGGAGACGGACGCGTGGTGGGAAGAACAACTGGAGAAGATCGAGGCGGTTTATCCCTACCGGGTCAAGCAGCCGCTCGATAACCTTTACGGGATGCATCTTTATTCCCGGCTCGAGTTGATCGACCCGCAGGTCCACTTTTTGGTGGAGGAGGGCGTGCCCTCGATGCATGGCTCCGTGGTTCTTGCCTCGGGACAGCGGGTTGCCTTGCATTGCCTCCACCCGGCGCCGCCCAGCCCGACGGAGAACCCGACCTCTGCCGAACGGGACGGAGAGCTGTTGCTGGTGGCCAAGACCATTGAAGCCAGCGCGGGACCGGTGGTGGTCATGGGGGATCTCAACGATGTGGCCTGGTCGGCATCGACCCGGCTATTCCAAAAGTTGAGCGGTCTTTTGGATCCGCGCATTGGGCGGGGGATCTTCAGCACCTTTCACGCAGGCTACCCGCTGCTGCGCTGGCCGCTGGATCACGTCTTCTGCTCGGGGGATTTCACGCTGGTTTCAATGAAACGGCACCGCAATATCGGGTCTGATCACTTTCCCATTCAGGTGGTTCTGCAGCACACGCCGCGGGCGCGTCAGCTGCACCCGGAACCCGCGCCCGGCCCAGGCGATGAAGAGCTGGCACAGAAGAAGATTGAAAACGTATCCGCGGATGAAACCGCCCTGCTGTAAGCCGTGCGGGCGCCAGAGGCGCAATGCTACGCAGCGAAAAGAAAGGCCCCGCATCTGCGGGGCCTTTCTTTCATCTGGTTGTCTGCGCAGACGCTACGTTTACTCTGCCGCGCGCAGAGCGGGGCCTGTGCCCGGTCCTGCGTCGGGCTCGCTGTTGTCTGCCGGGCTCCTGTCGATCTCTTCCCAGAGCAGCTCGGTCGTGGGCAGTTTGCGCGCTTTCTTCGCCAGACGCATATCCTGCGCGATCCGGCTGGACCGGCCACCTGTGATGCGTGCCAGCAGGCGGCCCATCCACGACAGGTAGGTCGACAGCCACACCCGGATCGACAGCAGCGATGGCGTCACCACCAGCGTCAGCACGGTTGCGATGCCAAGGCCAAAGACCACGGCGGTCGCCAGCTGCTTCCACCACAGCGCGGTGGGGCTGTTGATGGAGTAGCCACCGTCGATGAAGTCGAGGCTGATGCCGAACATCATCGGTGCCAGACCGGCCATGGTGGTGACGGTGGTCAGCAGCACGGGACGGATGCGTGCCTCGGCGGTGCGGATGATCGCCTCGATCCGCGGCATGTGCTGGCTGAACTCCTGATAGGTGTCGATCAGAACAATGTTGTTGTTCACCACGATCCCCGCCAGCGCCACGATACCCGTGCCCGTCATGATGATCGAGAACGGCTGCTGCATCACCATCATGCCGATCAGCACCCCGGTGGTAGAGAGAACCACCGCCAGCAGCACCAGCGCCGAATTGTAGAAGCTGTTGAACTGCGCCAGAAGGATCACGAACATCAACCCTAGCGCCCCGGCAAAGGCCTTGGACAAAAAGGCGCCGCTTTCCTCTTGCTCCTCCTGATCGCCGGTCCATTCCCATGTGATGGATTTGGGGAAGGGATCGGTGTCGAGCCAGGTGGTGATCGCAGCCAGCCGTTCATTGGCGTTGACCGGCAGGATTCGGGCGTTCTCTGCGACGGCAATGCCGAGCTCTTCAGCCGTATCGGCCTGATCCAGGGCGAAGATCGTATAGCGGTTGCCATTGGCAGCGGTGATTTGCCCCTCGGCCGCCGTCACTGTGTCGGGGACCGCTTTTAGCAGGCCCAGGACCTTGTCATCGCCAGTATCGGGATCGGCTGTGACGACTTTGCTGAGACCCGGCTCCACATCCGCCTTCACATCATAATACCGCTGCTGCTGCACGCGGCTGATCTGCGCCAGTTTCGGCACTGGCTGGCGGGTGATGAAGTTGCTGAGCGGAACCAGGCCATCGGTGGTGCGGACCTTGAGGTTGTCCAGCGTCGACAGCACCCGGTCTTCATCGGGCAGGCGCACGCGGATCTCGATTTCCTCATCCGAGCTGTCCACCCGCATGGTGTCGAGCAGGATACCACGTGTCACCAGCTGCACCATGGCGCCCACCGTGGCCACATCGGCGCCATAGCGGCCCGCCTTTTCCACATCCACGTCGATCTGCCAGTCGATACCGGGCAGGGGCAGGGTGTCCTCAACCAGCGTCAGCCCCGGCATTTCGTCGAAATAGGCGCGCGCGGTTTCGGTGGCGGATGTCAGATCCTCCCAGCCGTCGCCCTTGATCCGCAGATGGATGGGTTTGCCCGACCCGGGGCCCTGTTCCAGCGCCTTCAGCTCGGCGACAAAGCCCGGCAGTTTTTCCAGCTCGGCGTTCAGTTCGTCGATCACTGTATGTCCGTCATAGGCCGAAGCGGTCACCTCGCGGGTCAGCAGATCGAAGAACCATGTTTCCGTTTGCGTCGGGCGATCTTCCCAGGGGATGATTTCGAACTGGACCTGACCAACGGTATCCTGCGGCGATTGCCCGCCGCCGGGGCCACCGGTATCAAGACCACCTTCACCTGCAAAGGAGAAGACGTTGATCACCGCCGGATGCGCTTTGATGACCTCTTCGGCCTGGCGCACCATTTCGTCCTTTTCATGCAGCGAGATATTGCCACGTGCCCGCACAAATGCCGTGGCTTGCTCCGGTTCGGATTCCACGAAGAACTCGACGCCATAGTTGTTCTCGCTGAACATCTGGAACACCGTCATGATGCTGAAGGCAACCGCTGCAATCGTGACCAGAGGCATGATTGGATTGCCCGCGATGAACTTGATGAAATAGCCAAACGGCGTATGGCGGTAGCCTGCAGAGACCACCTTTGGTTTGCGCTCGATCCGGGCTGCACCCAGCGCGGTGGAGGCGGCAAAGGCCGACAGCACAAAGACCAGCGCGCCAAAGAGCGGCGGGATGGCACCGGGCATGGCGGCAGCAGCGGCGTCGGGCAGTAGGTAGCCCGGATTCAGCATCTGCATCAGACCGGCGAACATGCCCCAGATTGGCGGCGGCACCAGCAGCGCCCGTGCCCACCATGGCAGCACAGCGCGCAGGCCTTGCGAGGTGCCTTCGAACACCCGGCTAATACGACCGGAGACGCCGCCCATGACCGGCAGGTAGACCAGCGCCACCACCAGCGATGCGGAGAGGACGAAGATCAGCGTTACCGGCAGCATGCCCATGAACTCACCCGGCACACCGGGCCAGAATAGCATCGGCAAGAAGGCACAGAGCGTCGTCGCGGTCGAGGAGACAACCGGCCAGAACATGCGCTGCGCAGCCTCCACATAGGCGTGCATCGGGCCGGTGCCTTCGCTGATGCGTTTGTCGGCGTATTCTACCACCACGATGGCGCCATCGACTAGCATGCCCACGGCAAGGATCAGACCGAACATCACGATGTTGGAGACAGAGATCCCCATCAGCGCCAGCAGGGCAAAGCACAGAAGGAAAGAGGTCGGAATGGCAAAGCCCACCAACAGCGCCGCCCGGCTGCCAAGCGAGGACAGAACCACGATCATCACCAGCGCAATCGCGGTCAGGACCGAGCCTTCCAGCTGGCTGACCATGGAGCCGACCACGCGGCTCTGATCGTTGGAGGTACCAAGCGAGATCGCCGCGCGCAGTTCTGCGGGCCACTTCTGCTCGGATTTGGCGATGGTTTCTTTCACCAGATCCACGGTGTCGATCAGGTTGAACCCTTTGCGCTTGACCACTTGCAGGGCAACGGTGTCTTCGCCGTCAAACCGTGCGGTGCCTTCGCGATCTTCGAAGGTATAGTTGATCTGAGCCAGTTCCCCCAGCTTGACCACCCGGTCGCCGTTGGTCTTGATCGGCAGCGCGTAGATGTCGCGCACATCGTCAAAGGACGACGGGATCTTGATCGAGAAGGTGCCTTGCGCGGTTTCAACCTCACCCGCCGCGATCAACTGGTTGTTGTTTTGCACCACGTTGATCAGTTCAAGCGCGGTCACGTTGTAGGATTCCAGCCGCAGCGGGTCGATCACCACCTCGACCATCTCATCGCGGTTGCCCGCGATGGGGGCCTCCAGCACCGCATCCAGCGATTCCAGATCGTCCTGCAGGTCCTTGGCAATCCGCGCCATGGTCCGTTCCGGCACATCGCCGGTCAGGTTGACGATGACGATCGGGAATTCGGAAAAGTTGATTTCCTTGATGACGTATTGCTCGGCCGCTGACGGGAAATCCGCCTGCGCCGTATTCATCGCATCGCGCACATCGGCGATTGTGGCGCTCTTGTCCCAGCCAAAGTCGAACTCCAGCAGCACACCGGCGTAATTCTCCGCCGCGGTGGAGGTCATTTCCTTCAGCCCGTCGAGATCGACAAGCTCCGATTCCATCGGTTTGACCAGCAGGCTTTCGCTGTCTTCGGCGGAAATGCCGGGAAACTGCACCGAGACGTGCAGCATCGGAATGTCGATGTCCGGCTCGCCTTCTTTTGGAAGGCTGACATAGGCAAACCCGCCCACCAGGAGCGAGATCACGATGAAGGCCAGAACCATACGGGCCCGGTCTGCGGCCCAGGAGACTATGCCGGTCATTGCATGGCCTCCTCATAGGTGGGCGCAACGGGCACCCCTGCGGTGACGAAGTCCTGACCGACGACGATCACGTCAGCCTTTTCCGGCAGGCCGCTGACCCAGACGCCCTCCGCCGTGTCGCGCAGCAGGGTGACCAGAACGAAGCCGGCGGTCTGATCCTCGCGCACGATCCGCACGCCGAGCCGCCCATCGTTGTTAAGGGTCAGCGCCGATTGCGGCAGCAGGTGCGCCTTGGTGCCTTCGGCCGAGATGGCGATATCGGCGGTCTGCCCGTCGCGGATCTTCAGGTCGGGGTTGTCGACGGTGACTTCGACCTCAAAGGTGCGGGTGGTCGGATCAGCCGAGCGGCTGACGAATGTAACTTCGCCCTGAACCCGCGCGCCATTG
The DNA here is from genome assembly GCF_041008745.1 of Pseudophaeobacter sp. 1A09344. Taxonomy (NCBI): domain Bacteria; kingdom Pseudomonadati; phylum Pseudomonadota; class Alphaproteobacteria; order Rhodobacterales; family Roseobacteraceae; genus Pseudophaeobacter; species Pseudophaeobacter sp. 1A09344. The sequence continues at coordinate 231,257 of NZ_JAXGFS010000004.1, read as the reverse complement.
GCCAGTTCGGCCCCGGCCAGCGCGCCAAGATGCACCCGGTTGACTTCGGTTTCCGGCACAAAGCCCACCACCTTGATGGTGTCCAACTGGATGACGGTCGCACAAAGGCTGCCCGGCTGCATCAGGCTGCCGATCTCTGCGGTGTCGCTTTCCAGGAGGCCGTCAAAAGGCGCGGTAATACGCAACCTGTCGATTTCCTTGCTGGTGGAGGCGACCAGCGCCAGCGCGGATTCGATGCCCGCACGCGAGGTTTCCAGACCACCCTGCGCCGCAGCGATCCCGGCAACCGCCGTGCGTTCGGCCGCCCGCGCCGCCGCCAGCCGTGTTTCCGAGGCATAGCCTTCCTGCGACAGTTTTTCAGCCGCCGTCAGGTTGATTGTCGCTTCTTTCAGGCGGGCGTTGGCTTCTTCCAGCTTGGCTTCGGCTTCGGGGGTACGGGCGCGCGCTTCGAGCAGACGGGCCTGCGCCTCCTGGTGCGCGGCCAGCCGGGTGCCCGGATCCAGCTCGCACAACAGATCGCCCGCCTTGACCTGCGTGCCCTTGCGCAGCGGCTCTGACAGCACGGTGGATGTTGTTTCGGCCTTGACCTCGACCTGACGTGCGGCCTGTGTCTGGCCGCGCAGGATCACAGCGCTGTCGAGCGGCCGCGCTTCGCTGCGTTTGACGACGACGCCGACGCGTTTTTCTGCAGTGACCGTGACACTGGCCGCGCCTTCGGCAGAGGGTTCGCTTTCAACGGTCTCTGTTGCTTCGGCAGCAGTCTCGCCACGGGCGAAGGCAAACAGATCCTCCCGCTGCAGGACCAGGAAATACAGTCCGGCGGTGACGGCAATCGCGGTCAGAAGGGGTATCAAACGCATTTCGGGCCTTTCTCAAATAACACTGAGTAAGCCACAGCCATTGGCTGGGCTTTCCAAGAGGGTTCCGCCAGACACCCGGGAAAAGTCATAGTAAGCATGTAGGCATTGTCCATACTAAACAAAGCAGTTCACTTCATATTTTTACCCATTGTTTCAGGCTTGCGCCCGGATTGCCGGATATTGCGGCTCTTGGCTTGTACCCGAAGGCGCGTTAAGAGAGGCGTCACGTGAGACAATTTTCCGGCACAGACCGGGCATATCGGGGACATTTTCATGAGCGACACCGACAGCTTTATCGAAGAGGTGACCGAAGAGGTGCGCCGGGACCGCCTGTTCCTGATGCTGAAACGCTATGGCTGGATCGGTGGTCTGGCCGTGGTGGTCATCGTGGGCGGTGCCGCCTATCGCGAGTATTCCAAGGCGCAGGAACTCGCTGCAGCGCAGGCGCTTGGCGATGGCATGATTGCCGCGCTGGCAGCTGATGAACCTGCAGACCGCGCCGAGGCACTGGCGCAGGTGGCCGCTGGCTCTGAAACCGGCGCTGCCGTGGCCAAGATGATGCGCGCAGGCGCCCTGGCCGAAGCCGAGGATACCGAGACCGCCGTTGCGGTCCTCAGTGAAGTCGCCACCGATGGCGAACTGCCGCTGGTTTACCGTCACATCGCCAGCTTCAAGGCGCTGGCCCTGCAGGCAGAGACGCTGAGCCTTGAAGAGCGCCGCCTGCAATACGAGGCCCTGGCACAGCCCGGTGCACCTTTGTCGCTGCTGGCGTCCGAGCAACTTGCACTGCTGGACATCGAAGCCGGTGAGACCGAGGCCGCAATCGAGCGTCTGCAGGCGATTACGGCGGATGCGACTGTCAGCCGGGACTTGCAAGACCGCGCAACTCAAGTGATTGTAGCACTTGGTGGAAAACCGGACGCGGCAGACGCGCCGGAAGGTTAAAAGGCGCCGCGCGAAATGTGCGCGGAGAGGGAAACGAATTGCGGGGCAGGGCAATGACGGCAGCTAAATCCATTTCTCGCGCGCGGGCGCTTTTTTGCGGTAGCGCGATGGCTCTGGTTCTGGCCGCCTGCGCCGAACCAGAGGTGATCCTGCAAGGGCAGCGCGAAGACATCCGTCCCGATGCCAATATCGAGGTGGTCAACCAGTCGCGGCCAATTTCCCTGCCCAGCCAGACCGTCAACGCTTCCTGGGCGCAGACGCACGGGCTTCCGGCGCAGCGCACCGCGCATCCGGCGCTGTCGACGGCGCCGCAATTGCAGTGGGCCGTTTCCATCGGCGAGGGCGACAGCCGCCGCCAGCGCATCACGGCGCGCCCCGTTGTGGCTGATGGGCGTATCTACACGCTGGACAGCGCGGCCCGCGTCAGCGCGGTCTCTCCGTCTGGTCAGATCCTGTGGCAAAGCGATCTGATTCCCGCCCGCGAAAGCGAAGGTCAGGCAACCGGCGGCGGCATGGCCTATGACAAGGGTGTTCTTTACATCTCCTCTGGCTATGGCGTTCTGACCGCGCTGGAGGCCAGCACCGGCAAACAGATCTGGCGTCAAAAACTGGAAGCCACCGGTTCGGGCGAACCGATGGTGCGCGACGGGCTGGTTTATCTGGTGGCCGGGGATGATACCGGCTGGGCCGTCAACACCTCGGACGGCCGCATCGCATGGCAGGTCGAAGGCGTTCCGAGCCCCTCGAACGTGCTGGGCGCCCCGTCGCCAGTGATTGCCGGGGATTACGTCATCTTTGCCTTTGGCTCCGGCGATCTGGTCGCAAGTTTCCGCCGTGGCGGTGTGCGCCGCTGGAACGCCTCGGTGGCGGGGCAGCGCGTCGGCACCACGCTGGCGCGGATCAGCGATGTCACCGGTGCGCCAGTGGTGGTCGGAAACCGTGCCTTCGTGGGGAACCATTCGGGCCGCACCGTGGCGATCGACACCAACAATGGCGATCGCATCTGGACGGCACAGGAAGGGGCCATCGGTCCGGTCTGGCCTGCGGGAGGCAGCCTGTTCCAGATTAGCGACCGCAACCAGCTCCTGCGTCTGGATGCCTCCAGCGGAGAGGTGATCTGGGCTGTGGATCTGCCGGGCTATCTGAAGGACAAGCCTTCTAAACGCGGCGCAGTGGTGGCCCACTATGGTCCGGTGCTGGCAGGTGGTCGGGTGATCATCACCTCCAACGATGGTCAGATTCGCATGTTCGATCCCCGTGACGGCAGCCTGACGCGCAGCATCGAGGCCCCCGGCGGCGCGACGACCGCGCCGGTTGTTGCGGGCAAGACCCTTTATGTGGTTTCCTCGAAAGGGGAGCTTCTCGCCTTCCGTTAAAGCGTCGATCGGCTCTGGCCGTAAGACAGCAGATGCGCTATGGGGCGCGTCTGAATCGCAAAAAGTTGGGTCCGATGTCTTTTACCCTCGCTATCGTGGGCCGTCCGAATGTGGGCAAGTCCACCCTGTTCAACCGCCTTGTCGGCAAGAAACTGGCCCTGGTCGATGACCAGCCGGGGGTCACCCGTGACCTGCGCGAAGGTGAGGCCCGGCTGGGCGATCTGCGGTTTACCGTCATCGACACCGCCGGCCTTGAGGATGCCACCGACAACTCGCTCGAAGGGCGCATGCGCCGCCTGACCGAACGGGCGGTGGATATGGCGGATGTCTGCTTGTTCATGATTGATGCGCGCACGGGTGTGACCCCGGTGGACGAGATGTTTGCCGATATCCTGCGCAAAAAATCCGCGCATGTCATTCTGGCGGCAAACAAATCCGAAGGATCTGCGGCCGATGCGGGGGTTTTGGAAGCCTATGGCCTAGGCCTCGGTGAGCCGATCCGACTGTCCGGCGAGCATGGCGAGGGCCTGAATGATCTCTATTCGCAACTGCTGCCGATTTCGGAACGTTTTGAAAAGACCGCGCAGGACAATGCTCCGCTGACGGACGTGTCTGTGGACGAGGATCTGGACGACGAGGAGGCCGAATACGAGGTCCCTCAGCCAACGATGGACAAGCCGCTGCAGGTGGCAGTCGTCGGCCGTCCCAACGCGGGCAAATCGACCCTGATCAACAAGATCCTTGGTGAGGATCGCCTGCTGACCGGGCCCGAGGCGGGGATTACCCGCGATGCGATCTCGCTGAAGATCGACTGGGCAGGCACGCCGATGCGGGTCTTTGACACTGCGGGTATGCGCAAAAAAGCCAAGGTTCAGGAAAAGCTGGAAAAACTGTCCGTATCGGACGGGCTGCGCGCGGTGAAATTCGCCGAGGTCGTGGTGGTGCTTCTCGATGCGGACATTCCCTTTGAACAGCAGGACCTGCGGATCGCCGATCTGGCCGAGCGGGAAGGGCGTGCGGTTGTCGTCGCGGTCAACAAATGGGACATCGAGGACAACAAGCAGGAAAAGCTGAAAAACCTGAAAGAGGCCTTTGCCCGGTTGCTGCCGCAGCTGCGCGGTGCGCCGCTGGTCACGGTGTCGGCCAAGACCGGCAAGGGGCTGGACCGGCTGCACGCTGCCATTATGCGCGCCTATGACGTCTGGAACCGCCGGGTGCCCACCGCAGCGTTGAACCGCTGGCTGATTGGCATGCTGGAGCAGCACCCGCCGCCCGCACCGCAGGGTAAGCGGATCAAGCTGCGCTATATGACCCAAGCCAAGACGCGCCCGCCGGGGTTCGTGGTGATGTGTTCCCATCCGGACAAAATCCCGGCCAGCTATACCCGTTATCTGGTGAATGGCCTGCGCGAGGATTTCGACATGCCCGGCACGCCGATCCGGCTTTATATGCGCGGGCAGGCGGACAAGAACCCCTACAAGGGCCGCAAGAAAGCCGCGCCCTCGAAGCTGCGCAAACACCTGGAAGGGCGCAGGGACTGATTCCAGGCGCTGCCTTCTAGAGGCTTGCGCGCCCTAGGCCAAAGACCAAAATTTTTGCTGGACCGGTTCGCATCTGCGGGCCGGTCCTTTTCACACGTTGAAATCCGTTGCCAAGCCATTAACATTAAATGGCATTGGCAGGGCGTCAGCCGATTTTCTGATCTTCCCAGCCAATGGAGTTTTTAAACGTCAAGCGCCCGGAGATTTTACACCGGCGTCACAGAGCGTATTTAAGGGAAGTCTCATGGACCTGAGAACTTACACGCGTGAATATACTAAGAAAGATAACCGCCTGGCGGCATTGAGTTATTTCGGCACCTTCGCGGTCTACTTTCTATCCCTCTACTTGGCCATCGCCTATGTCGAGCGGTGGTATATCCTGATTCCAGCAGGGGTGATCTTTGCCTTTGCGGCGGTGCGGCTTTATGTGCTGCAGCATGATACCGGGCACCATTCACTGTTCGAAACCCGCAGGCAAAACGAAATCGCGGGCCACGTCCTGTCGCCTTTCACCTTTGCGCCGTTCGAGGTGATGAAGCAGAACCACAACCTGCACCATGCCAATATCGGCAATCTGGAACACCGGGAAACCGGCGAAATACACACGATGACACTGCGCGAATGGAAGGAGGCGGGGTTCTGGGAGCGGCTGACCTATCGGCTTTACCGCAACCCCTTGGTGCTGGTGCCGGTGGGATCGGCCTTTACCTATTTCATTCGCTACCGCTGGCCCAAGAACACCACCAAGTTCGGCATTCTGGGGGTGCTGCTGCATAATATGGTGATCATTGCGCTGATTTCCCTGCTTTATTACGTGGCAGGCCCGACGGGTCTGTGGGTGTGGCTGGCGTTTTCCTTCCTTGGCGGCATGATCGGGGTATTTCTGGTCTATCTGCAGCATAACTTTGAAGACACCTACTGGGATCGTCGCCCGGATCTGAACCCGCAGGAGGCAGCGTTGCAGGGGTCCTCCTGCCTGGATTTCGGCTGGTTCTTCGATTTTGCCGTCGCCAATATCACCCTGCACGACATCCATCACTTCAACGCCCGGATCCCCAGCTATCGCCTGCGGAAGTGCCACTATAATCTGCCGCCTGAATTTGCGCTGCGGCGGATCTCATTTGATGAAGCTTTGCGCGCTTTGTCCCTGAAACTGTGGGATGAAGAGCAAAAACGCCTGGTGCCCTTTCCGGCCTGAAACGCGCATTGCATACTAAGGGCACGCCAGGTACGGCAGCCCATTCCGGCAGCCCGTGTAGCTGCCGGGAAAAGAAAAGGAAGATTGAAATGACGGCTCTCAAGGATCTCAAAGGGGTTGGTCCCGCGCTGGAAAAGGCGCTGAAGGATCAGGGGATCACGTCGGTCGAGGCGCTGGCAGCGATCAGCGAAAAAGATCTGAGCAAGGTACCCGGCATTGGGGCCGCGCGCGCCGCGCGCCTGAAGCAGGCCGCCGTTGCACCGCAGGCTGTGGCTGCGCCCGCACAGCAGCGTCCGACCGCGCCGGTGCGCACCGGTCGCCCTGCCGCAAGGCCGGCGAAGGTGACCCGTGAGGTCCCGCCTGAGGATGCAACCCAGCTGAACGCCGCGCTCGCCGCCGCCGAGGCGGCCCGGCTCGCGGCCGAGGAAAAAGCTGCCAAGGCCAAGATCAAGGCGCGCAAGGCCGCCAAGAAGGCCGAGGCGCTGGCGCTGGAAATGGCCGAAGCGCGCGTGAAGGCCAAGGAAAAAGCCAAACGCGTGAAGGCCAAGGCGCGTAAGGCGATCGAGCGGGAAAAGGCCAAGGCTGAAGCCATCCTGGCCCGCAAGAAGAGCGGCGGAAAACTGGATGCAAGCGATAAGGCCACCAAGGAGAAACCCGGAAAGGAAAAGCCGGGCAAGGCAAAAGCCGAAAAGGCCAAACCAGCCAAGGACAAAACGGCAAAGGCGAAGAAATCCAAGAAGACAAAGGGTTGAAGCCAACGCCTGCGACGCGCCTGTAGCACGACAAAGAAAAACCGGCCCGCATTCTCGGGGCCGGTTTTCTTGTTTTCAGGTCTGGGGAGTTGGGCTCAGGCCAGTGCGCCCTCTGCCGTCAGGGTCAGCTTGCCGCCCAGATAGGGCGCCAGCGCCTCGGGCAGTTTGACCGATCCATCCGCCTGCTGGCCATTTTCCAGAACCGCGATCAGGCAGCGGCCCACGGCCAGCCCCGATCCGTTCAGGGTGTGCACGAACTCGGGCTTGCCACCGCCTTCGGGGCGGAAACGCGCGTTCATGCGGCGGGCCTGGAAATCGCCGGTGGTCGAGACCGAGGAAATCTCGCGATAGGCATTCTGGCCGGGCAGCCAGGCTTCGATGTCATAGGTGCGGCGCGCGCCAAAGCCCATGTCACCGGTGCACAGAATCACGGTGCGATAGGGCACGCCCAGCTTCTCCAGCAACCCTTCGGCGCAGCGCAGCATGCGTTTCTGCTCGGCGTCGGACTCGTCAGGGTGGGTGACCGAAACCATTTCGACCTTTTCGAATTGGTGCTGGCGCAGCATGCCCGAGGTGTCGCGGCCCGCGGAGCCCGCTTCGGAGCGGAAGCACAGGGTATGGGAGGTCATGCGGATCGGCAGCGCGCTGGCATCGAGCACATCCTCTGCGACGGAATAGGTCAGCGGCACCTCGGAGGTCGGCACCAGCCACCAGCCATTGGTGGTCTGATAGCTGTCCTCGCCGAATTTCGGCAGCTTGTCGGTGCCATACATTGCTTCGTCGCGCACCAGAACAGGGGAGTTCACCTCGGTCAGGCCATTCTCATCGACGTGGGTGTCGATCATGAACTGTGCCAGCGCCCGGTGAATGCGTGCTACTGCGCCTTTCAGGAAGACAAAGCGCGAGCCAGAAACCTTGGCGGCGGTCTCAAAGTCCATGGCTGTTGCGACGCCGGTGATCTCAAAATGTTCCTTGGCGGTGAAATCGAATTCCGCGGGCGTGCCCCAGCGGTTGACCTCGACGTTGTCGTCCTCATCAGCCCCATCCGGCACATCCTCGGCCGGGTTGTTGGGCAGGCGGGCCAGCATGTCGGTCAGCTTGGCGTCGAGCTCCTTGGCTTCGGTCTGCAGCGCTGCAACCTCGGCCTTCTTGCCTGCAACTTCGCTGCGCAGGCGTTCGAACTCTTCCTCGTCGCCCTTGGCCTTGGCCGCGCCGATGGCCTTGGCGGCCTTGTTCTGGGCGGCCTGTGCTTCTTCGGCGGCCTGGATCTTGGCCCGGCGCGCCTCGTCCAGGGCCAGCACCTCAGAGGACACAGCCGCATCCCCACGCCGCGCCAGAGCGGCGTCAAAAGCGGCAGGATTTTCGCGGATCGCGCGGATGTCGTGCATGGGGTGGCTCCTGTATAAGAGACGACGTTGAATCAGTGCCAAACCTATGCCCGAGCCGCAGCCAAAGAGGAAGAGGGCACAACGGGGTTTGTATAAGGGTGTTGCAAGGCGGAATCTGCACATCGTCGCACCGCCTTTGCCTTGCAACTGTCCAGACCAGCGCATAGGTTCGCCTGCAAAATAAGGCAGCCCCGCATGGGCTCTCCAGACAGAAGGAATATCCCCTTGGACGCAAATACGATTGGCCAGTTTCTCCCGCTCATTCTGATCTTTGCGATCATGTACTTCCTGCTGATCCGCCCGCAGCAGAAGAAGATGAAGGAACACCAGAAAATGGTCGAGAACCTGCGCCGCGGCGATCAGGTGGTGACCCAGGGTGGTCTGATCGGCAAGGTTGCCAAGATCAAGGAAGAGAACGAGGTCGAAGTCGAAGTCGCCGAGGGCGTCAAGGTCCGCGTTGTGCGCTCGACCATCGCTCAGGTGCTGTCCAAGACCGAGCCGGCAGCGTAAGCTTCTGATCTTAAATATCTGAAAAGGCAGGGCAATGCTGCAAATCGATCTCTGGAAGAGGGTGCTGATCTGGCTGGTCTGTGTGGCCGGCCTTTTGCTAGCCCTGCCAAATGCGTTCTACACCCGTGTCGAACAGGCCAATGATGCCGTCGCCGCGATCGAGATGAAGGGGGAGACTCCGGAGCGGCTCGAACAGGCGGGGCAATGGCCCGAATGGATGCCTTCGGGTCTGGTCAACCTGGGCCTTGATCTGCGCGGCGGTGCGCATCTGCTGGCCGAGGTCAAGGTCGCCGATGTCTATGCTGCGCGCATGGATGCGCTCTGGCCCGAGGTGCGCGATGCACTGCGCCCCGAGCGGGCCACCATCGGCACCTTCCGGCTGCAACCGGCACCGGACGGGCAGATTCGCGTCAAGATCTCCCAGCCCGATGGCATGGCCCGGGCGCTGGAAGTGGTGCGTGGGCTGGCAAGTCCGGTCACCAGCCTCACCGGCGGCGGGGCAACGGATATTGTCGTTTCTGCCGAGGGTGATGTGATCATCATCGAGCTGAGCGAGGCCGAGCGCCTTGCCTCGGATGACCGTACGGTGCGCCAGTCGCTGGAAATCGTGCGCCGCCGGATCGATGAGGTTGGCACCCGTGAGCCCACCATTCAGCGTCAGGGCGCCGACCGGATCCTGATCCAGGTACCGGGTATCGGCAGTGCCTCTGAGCTGAAAGAGATCATCGGCACCACCGCGCAGCTGACGTTCAACCCGGTTGTGGGACGCGGCAATGACGCCGACGCCCGCGCCGGTGTCGGCAACAAGGTGATCCCGTCGCTGGATGAAGAGGGCGTGTTCTATACCGTCGAAGCCGCGCCGGTGGTGACCGGCGAGGAGCTGGTGGATGCGCAGCCGTCCTTTGACCAGAACGGCCGCCCGGCGGTGACCTTCCGCTTCAATACATCGGGCGCGCGCAAGTTCGGCGACTATACGGCGGAAAACATCGGCTCGCCCTTTGCGATCGTACTGGATGACGAGGTTGTCTCGGCGCCGGTCATTCAGGCGCATATCCCCGGTGGCTCCGGTATCATCACCGGTAACTTCACCATCGAGGAAAGCACGAACCTGGCCATTCTGCTGCGGGCAGGTGCCCTACCGGCCGGGTTGGAGTTCCTCGAAGAACGCACCATCGGCCCGGAACTGGGGCAGGACAGTATCGACGCGGGCAAGATCGCGACCATTGTTGCCTTTGTCGCGGTGCTCGTCTTCATGACGCTGTCCTATGGTCTCTTCGGGATCTTCGCCAATCTGGCGCTGATGCTGAACGTGGCGCTGATCTTTGGCGCACTCAGTCTGATTGGCGGTACGCTGACGTTGCCGGGCATTGCCGGGATCGTGCTGACCGTCGGTATGGCGGTGGATGCCAACGTGCTGGTGTTCGAACGGATCCGCGAAGAGTTGAAAGCGGGCCGGGGTCCGGCGCGCGCCATCGACGAAGGCTACTCCAAGGCGCTGAGCGCCATTCTTGACGCCAATGTCACCACCTTCATCACCGCCGTGATCCTGTTCGCCATGGGATCTGGACCGGTACGCGGATTTGCGATCACGCTGGGCCTTGGCATCATGACCTCGGTGTTCACGGCGATCTTCGTGACCCGGGTGATGATCGTGATGTGGTTTGAACGGCGTCGTCCGAAAACGATTGAGGTATAAGATGCGGCTGAAACTTGTTCCCGAAGGAACCTCTTTCGATTTCTTCAAACGCTGGAAGATCTGGCTGGGCGTCTCGGCGCTGATGATGGTGGTGGGCTTTGCCTCCTTCATGCTTCAGGGGTTGAACTTTGGCATCGACTTCCGCGGCGGTACCACGATCCGCACCGAAAGCACCGAAGCCATCGACGTTGGGGTCTACCGCGATGCTATGTCGCCGCTGGAGCTGGGCGATATTTCGATCACCGAAGTGTTCGACCCCACCTTTGACGAAGACCAGCACGTTGCGATGATCCGCATCCAATCCCAGGCGGATGGCGAGGCGATTTCGGGCGATGTGATCGAGGCGCTGAACACCGCGTTGGATGCGGTGGCGCCGGGTATCAAGTTCGTTTCGGTCGAATCCGTTGGTCCCAAGGTGTCCGGAGAGCTGGTGCAGACAGCCGTCATCGCCGTGGTTCTGGCGATTGGTGCGGTGCTGGTCTACATCTGGCTGCGGTTCGAATGGCAGTTCGCGCTGGGGGCCGTTGCGGCGCTGGTGCACGACGTGGTGCTGACCATCGGCATCTTCTCGGAATTGCAGATCAAGTTCGACCTGGCGATCATCGCGGCGCTGCTGACCATCGTCGGCTATTCGCTGAACGATACCGTGGTTGTCTTCGACCGGGTTCGGGAGAATCTGCGCCGCTACAAGAAGAAGTCGCTGGCCGAGGTGCTGAACCTGTCGATCAACGAAACGCTGAGCCGCACCATGATGACCTCGGTCACCACGCTGATCGCTCTGATCTCGCTTTATGTGCTGGGCGGCGATGTGATCCGTGGCTTTGTCTTTGCGATGATCTGGGGCGTCATTGTCGGCACCTATTCGTCGGTCTTCGTGGCCTCGACCATCCTGCTCTGGCTGGGGGTCAAACGCGACTGGTCGAAACCATCGACACCGACCGGCAATCAGTTCGCCAATATCGACGCCTGATCCGGGCGCAGCAAATAACTACCAAAGGCCGCAGGCATCGCTTGCGGCCTTTTGCTTTTGCCCCATCCTGCCCCGTGGTAGGAGAGTGGCAAATCAGTTTCCCGGGAGATGCCTCATGCGCCTGAATGAAGTGACCTATTCCGATGCCGTGCCGGTGGATGGCTATGGCGAGGGGTTCTTTCGCATCGGCGGAGAGGTGCATCACGGCGCCGTTCTGACCGGCACCCGCGGCACGGTGGCCTGGGGGGGCTATGATGATCAGGAGGCGCTTCTGGCGCTGGCGGACGAGGTTGACGTTCTGTTCATCGGCACCGGCGCCGAAGTGGCGCATATCCCGGCAGATCTGCGCCGCGCGCTGGAAGGCGCCGGGATCGGGGTGGAAACGATGAATTCCCCCGCCGCCTGCCGGACCTATAACGTTCTGCTTTCCGAAGGGCGCCGCATCGCCCTGGCCGTATTGCCGGTGTGAACCGGACCGGGCGGAATACGGCTTTTGCGCCGGGCCGCAATGGGATAGTCAGTTATTCATGACATTGAATGTAACCGATCTCAGCATTGCCCGTGGCGGGTTGCCGGTTCTGGAAGGGCTGAGTTTTCAGCTTATGCCCGGCCGTGCACTGATCCTGCGGGGGCCGAATGGGATCGGCAAGACAACGCTGTTGCGCACCATCGCCGGGCTGCAATCGCCGCTCTCAGGGCAGATCGACGGCGCCGAGGATCAGATCGCCTATGCGGCCCATTCAGACGGGTTGAAACCGGCGCTGACGGTCACGGAGAACCTGACATTCTGGGCGCGGGTCTTTGGCTCTGCCTCCATCACGCGCGCGCTTGAAGCCTTTGACCTCACTGCCTTGAAGGACCGGCCCGCCGTGGCGCTGTCTGCCGGGCAGAAACGCCGTTTGGGCCTGTCGCGGATGCTGGTGACAGGGCGCCCGATCTGGGTGATGGACGAGCCGACCGTCAGCCTCGATACCCGCTCGGTCACCATGTTCGCGGATGCGGTGCGGGCGCATCTGGGGCAGGGCGGATCGGCCCTGATCGCCACCCATATCGATCTCGGCCTTGCCGAGGCCGAGGTGCTGGATGTCGGTCCCTTCAAGGCGCGCCTGCCTGCGCTCGATGATTTTGACGAGGGCTTTTTATGATCGCTCTTCTGATGCGGGATCTGCGGCTGGCGGTGCGGGCCGGGGGTGGCTTTGGCCTTGGGTTGGCGTTTTTCCTGATCGTGACGGTCATGGTCCCATTCTCGGTGGGGCCGAATTCCGAGCTGTTGACCCGGATCGCGCCGGGAGTGCTGTGGCTGGGGGCGCTGCTCTCGTGCCTGTTGTCGCTGGACCGGCTGCTGGCGCTGGACTGGGAGGATGGCTCGCTGGATCTTCTGGCCACCGCACCGCTGCCGCTGGAATCTGTTGTTACCATCAAGGCGCTGGCGCATTGGATCACCACGGGCCTGCCGCTGGTGCTGGCGGCGCCGGTGCTGGGAGTGCTGCTGAACCTGCCTATGCCGGGGTTTTTCTGGCTGGTAATTTCGCTGTTTCTGGGCACGCCGGCCCTGTCGGTGATCGGCACCTTTGGCGCGGCGCTAACCGTGGGGCTGAAACGCGGTGGGCTGCTGTTGTCGCTGTTGGTGATGCCACTATATGTGCCGACGCTGATCTTTGGCGCCGAAGTGGCCCGCCGCGGAGCCGAAGGCATGGCCGTGCAGACGCCGCTGTTGATGCTGGCTGGGATTTCCGCAGCGGTGATCGCGCTTCTGCCCTTTGCCAGCGCCGCGGTCTTGCGTATCAATCTGCGCTGACCGGGATGCTGCGGAAGAGCTGCGACGAAAGAGCAGGGAACAGAGACTTGAAACTTTGGGAGCGGGGAACAAGATAGCCACCATGTCGATTTGGGAATACGCCAATCCGAAGAAATTCCTGACCACCACCGAGCGGGTGATGCCTGCGCTGTGGATGATCTCGGGCCTGCTGATGGCCGTGGGGCTGATCTGGGGTTTCTTCTTCACACCGGACGATTATCGTCAGGGCTCCACCGTCAAGATTATCTTCCTGCACGTGCCCTCGGCGCTGATGGCAATCAACGCCTGGTTCATGATGCTTGTCGCCTCGCTGATCTGGCTGGTGCGCCGTCACCACGTCAGCGCCCTTGCGGCCCGTGCCGCCGCGCCGGTTGGGATCGTGATGACGCTGATCGCGCTGGTCACCGGCGCGATCTGGGGGCAGCCGATGTGGGGCACCTGGTGGGCATGGGATCCACGCCTGACCTCCTTCCTCGTGCTGTTCCTGTTCTACCTTGGCTATATCGCCTTGTGGGAGGCGATTGAGGATCCGGACACGGCAGCGGATCTCACCTCGATCCTGTGCCTTGTCGGCTCGGTCTTTGCGGTGCTCAGCCGCTATGCGGTGAACTTCTGGAACCAGGGTCTGCATCAGGGCGCCTCGCTCAGCCTTGATAAGAAAGAGAACGTCGCGGATGCTTTCTCCAACCCGCTTTATGTCTGCATGCTGGGCTTCGGGGTTTTCTTTCTCGCAATGGTGTTCTACCGCACCGGAACTGAAATTCGCGCCCGCCGTATCCGGGCGCTGATGGCACGGGAAAAACTGGACACATGATGCCTGATCTGGGGAAATATTCGGAGACTGTCTTGTCGTCCTACGCGGCGTCGATCCTGCTGCTGGTTCTTCTGGTGGCCGTCACCCTGTGGCGTGGCCGCCGCGTGCGGGCCGAGATGGAGCGGCTGGAGCAGAACCGGGTGAAGCGCAATGGCTAAGATCTCTCCTTTGATGGCGGTGCCCGTGGTGGTGTTCGCCGGTTTTGTCGGTCTAGCGCTGGTGGGTATGTTCCGCGAGGACCCCGAAAGCCTGCCATCTGCCCGCGAAGGGCAGACAGCACCGCCGGTGGTGCTGGATGAATTTACCGGCAAGCCGTCGTTTGACGATGCGACCCTGCGCGATGGTACGGTCAAGCTGGTGAACTACTGGGCCAGCTGGTGCGCGCCCTGCCGCGCCGAACACCCGACGCTGGAGGCGCTCTCGGCCGAAGGCGTGCCGATCTACGGCGTCAACTATAAGGACCAGCAGGACAACGCCGAGGCCTTCCTCAACGAGCTGGGCGATCCCTATACCGCCATTGGCCGGGACGAAAAGGGTCGCATGGCGATCGACTGGGGCCTGTATGGCGTGCCCGAGACCTATGTGATCGATGGGGAGGGTAAGATCGTGCTGCGCTTTGCCGGGCCGCTGACCAGCTCAGTCGTTGAAAAGACGTTGCGCCCCGCGATGGAAAAGGCGGCTGGTCAGTAGATTTTCGGATCTGTCCGCAATGCCGGATATCGCCGATGCGCGGGGCGGCGAACCCCGTGTTTCTGCTTGGCAGTTTATCTTTGCCACATCCGTAGAAGGCACCCGAGGAGCTGTTCCGTAGCCAAATCGCCGCCGCATGAGGGCGCGTCGGCGATACGCGGCGGCCTTGCAGCCTTGTCCCGCGCCATCGCGTTTTGATTTAGGCAAACAGGGACAGCTCCAGCTCCAGCCCGGTGCCGAGCCAGATGCCATGATCACGGTGATCGGCCAGCTCATCGCCGGTTTCGGGGTGGGCAAAGACAATCAGCCCGTCCCGGTTCAGCGCCAGCCAGGGCAGCAGCTGCGCAAACTGTTCCGGATCGGCGGCTAGCTGACAGGACCACATCGGGTGCGGGCCGACCAGCTTGTCATGGACGCGGCCCATCTTGACGCCAAAGATCTCTGCCGCGCGCTGGCACAGGACCAGTGCCTGCTCCACCGTGTCGGCATCGAAATAGACATGGGCGTGATAGCCGGTGATGCAGCCAGTCTCCTTCAGACCTATCTTCGTCGTGTCAGTCATGCTCTGATACTCCTCCCTTATTCTTTTGCTATTCTCGGTAAGGCCTCTAACAGAAAAGGCGACCCCGGGGGGCCGCCTTTTGCGATTCCATGTGGCGCGGGCCTTACGACTTCGCGAGGTTGCGCAGCACGTAGTGCAGCACGCCGCCGTGTTCGATGTACTCGATCTCGGGTGCGGTATCGATGCGGCACTTCAGCGTGATGGCCTTGGTGGTGCCATCTGCGTAGGTGATGTCGCAGGGCACTTCCTGCTGCGGCTCGATGGTGTCGAGGCCACGGATCGATACGGTTTCGTCACCAGTCAGGTTCAGCGACTTGCGGGTATCGCCAGCGGTGAACTCGAACGGGATAACGCCCATACCAACCAGGTTGGACCGGTGGATACGCTCAAAGCTTTCGGCGATCACAGCCTTGACGCCCAGCAGCGCGGTGCCTTTTGCAGCCCAGTCACGCGACGAGCCCGCGCCGTACTGTTCACCGCCAAAGACGACCAGCGGAGTGCCCGCTTCCTGATAGGCCATCGAGGCTTCATAGATCGAGGTCTGCTCGCCATCGGGGCCTTTGGTGTAGCCGCCTTCAACGCCGTCCAGCATCTCGTTTTTGATGCGGATGTTGGCAAAGGTGCCGCGCATCATGATCTCGTGGTTGCCGCGACGCGAACCGTAGGAGTTGAACTCACGCGGGGCCACCTGACGTTCGATCAGGTACTGACCTGCCGGTGTGGTGGTTGCGAAAGAGCCCGCCGGGGAGATGTGGTCGGTGGTGACCATGTCGCCCAGGATCAAGAGCGGCTTGGCGCCTTCGATGTTCGAGATGGTGCCCGGCTCGGTACCCATGCCCTGGAAGTAGGGCGGGTTCTGGATGTAGGTCGAGGTCGCGGGCCAGTCATAGGTTTCCGCATCGGTGGTTTCAACCGCCTGCCATTTTTCGTCGCCTTTGAACACATCGGCGTATTTCGACAGGAAGGCCTCGCGGGTTACGGTTTCCTGCACGAGGTCCGCGACTTCCTGTGTCGAGGGCCAGATGTCTTTCAGGTAGACGTCCTTGCCATCTGCAGTTTGGGCGATCGGGTCGTTGGCCAGGTCGATATCCATGGTGCCTGCCAGCGCGTACGCGACAACCAGCGGCGGCGATGCCAGGTAGTTGGCACGCACATCGGGGCTGATGCGGCCTTCGAAGTTCCGGTTGCCCGACAGGACCGAGGTTGCCACCAGATCGCCTTCGGCGATGGCGTCGGAGAGTTCCTGCTGGATCGGACCGGAGTTACCGATACAGGTGGTGCAGCCATAGCCAACGAGGTTGAAGCCGACAGCGTCCAGATGCTCTTGCAGGCCTGCGGCCTCAAGGTACTCGGACACCACCTGCGACCCCGGCGCCAGCGAGGTTTTCACCCAGGGCTTGCGGTTCAGGCCCAGCTCATGCGCCTTTTTCGCAACCAGACCTGCGCCGATCATCACGTAGGGGTTGGAGGTGTTGGTGCAGGAGGTGATCGAAGCGATCACGACCTTGCCGGATTCCATGGTGTAGTCTTCGCCCTTGACGGCCACTTCCTTGCCCATCGGGCGTTTGAAGGTGTTTTCCATCTCCTGACGGAAGGCGGCTTGGGCGTTGGTCAGCGGCACGTAATCCTGCGGACGCTTGGGGCCGGAGATTGCCGGAACGATGCTGCTCATGTCGAGGGACAGCGTGTCGGTGTAGACCGGTGCGTAATCCGCATCGCGCCAGAAACCGTTTTCCTTGGCGTAGGCTTCGACCAGCGCGATACGGTCTTCGTCGCGGCCGGTGTTGCGCAGGTAACGGATGGTTTCCGCGTCGATCGGGAAGAAGCCGCAGGTCGCGCCATATTCCGGTGCCATGTTGGCGATGGTGGCACGGTCCGCCAGCGGCAGACGGTCCAGACCTTCGCCGTAGAATTCGACGAATTTGCCGACAACGCCTTTTTGGCGCAGCATTTCCACGACTTTCAGAACCAGGTCGGTGCCTGTGGTGCCTTCGACCATGTCGCCGGTCAGTTCAAACCCGATGACTTCGGGGATCAGCATCGAGATCGGCTGACCCAGCATCGCGGCTTCGGCTTCGATGCCGCCAACACCCCAGCCCAGAACGGCCGCGCCGTTGACCATGGTGGTGTGGCTGTCGGTGCCGACCAGTGTGTCAGGGTAGGCGACTTCATTGCCGTCCTGATCGGTGTCGGTCCAGATGGTCTGGGCCAGGTATTCCAAGTTCACCTGGTGGCAGATGCCGGTTCCCGGAGGCACAACGCGGAAGTTGTTGAAGGCGCCCTGACCCCATTTCAGGAACTGGTAGCGCTCCATGTTGCGCTCATACTCGCGGTCCACGTTCATCTGGAACGCGCGCGGGTTGCCGAATTCGTCGATCATGACCGAGTGGTCGATGACCAGATCAACCGGGTTCAGCGGGTTGATCTTCTGGGCGTCGCCACCCAGCGCCTTGATGCCGTCGCGCATGGCGGCAAGGTCCACAACGGCGGGAACGCCGGTGAAATCCTGCATCAGCACGCGGGCCGGGCGATAGGCGATTTCGCGCGGGTTCTGGCCGCCGTTGGCGCCCCATTCCGCAAAGGCCTTGATGTCTTCGAGCGAGACCGAGAAACCGCCGTCTTCAAAGCGCAGCATGTTTTCCAGAACGACCTTCAGCGCGGCCGGCAGTTTCGAGAAATCGCCGAG
Source organism: Pseudophaeobacter sp. 1A09344 (assembly GCF_041008745.1). Taxonomy (NCBI): domain Bacteria; kingdom Pseudomonadati; phylum Pseudomonadota; class Alphaproteobacteria; order Rhodobacterales; family Roseobacteraceae; genus Pseudophaeobacter; species Pseudophaeobacter sp. 1A09344. Next base: position 213,471 of record NZ_JAXGFS010000004.1, on the reverse strand, counting down.
GCCGGCTTCGGTTGCTGCGGGGATCGAGTAATAGGAAATCGACTTGCCACCGGCGCTGAGCGTGCGGCGCGTCTTGGCATTGTCCTGTCCGACGGTGATAGGCATGTTGGCCTCCCTCTGGATGTGATAATGGGGAATTCGCTGCAGGCTATCTGCAACAGGTTCGGCCTTCTTTCAATAGGGGAAACGCCTTCTGGTGCATTTTTTGTATGCAATAGTACACAAGAGCGCATGCAAAGGGTAAACCAAGTCTCAAGAATGATTGATTGGTGTTCAGAATTGGGGTGGGGTACACCGGGGGGCCAGCGAGAGTTGGCCTGCGGATCACGACCAAAGGGGTACTCCGAACAATGATGCGTTTTGCCGCTCTTGCCAGTGTGTTGTGCCTTGCGATGCCTGCCGCGATCCGTGCGGAAGAGGTGGATCAGCCGGTGGTGGTAGAGCTCTTTACCTCGCAGGGCTGTGCGTCCTGCCCGCCGGCCGATGCCCTAATGCACAAACTGGTAGAACGTGAGGACGTTCTGGCGCTGGCGTTCCATGTCGACTACTGGGATTATATCGGCTGGAAGGACGTCTTTGCCGATCCGACCTATACTGAGCGGCAAAAGGATTATGCTCGGGCGATGGGCCGTAACATGGTTCATACTCCGCAGATGATCGTGATGGGGCAGGAGGATGTTCATGCCGCCGACCCGCTGAAAGTAGGTGATGCGATCAAACGGCACCAGACCGGCGCGCAGCCGGTGGCGCTGGATCTGACGGCAACGGCGGCCGGTGTCGAAATCTCGGTGCAGGCTCGCGGCGCGCTGCCCAAAGGGGCGCTGCGGGTTGATGTGGTGCGGTTCACGCCGTTGCGCCGGGTATCAATCAGCCGCGGAGAATTGGCGGGGCGGACCATGGCCTATGCCAATATCGTCGAGGATTGGCAGCAGGTCGCGGAATGGGACGGACAGGAGGGTCTGACCCTGACGGTACCGCTGCCCGGGGATCAGTCGCTTGCCGTGCTGGTGCAAGAGGCTGGCAGCGGCCCCATCATCGCCGCCGCGCAGCTGAAGTAATCAGCGCCAATTCCTGGGGGCGTCTGTACCTGCCGTGGTCGGCATTATCCCGCGGGATCGGTATTGGGCTTTTTCGGCGGCGTGTATGCTTTCCAGCGCCGGTGGATCCAGAACCATTGCCCCATATGCTTGCGGATGACGCTTTCCAGATCGTCGCAGATCGCGCGGGTCATGGTGATGGGATCTGACGCCGGAATTTCCGGGTTGAGGCGGATTTCGAAATCAACGCCATTGGGTTGCCGGATGCCGTAGACCGGGATCAGTGCCGCGCCGTATTTCAGCGCCAGTTCCGCAGGAACGGTAGAGGTGACGGCAGGTTTGCCGAAGAATGGGATCTCCTCGCCGCCATGCACGTGCAGGTCGGCGACGATGGCGATATTGCCACCCTTTTTCAGATGGCGGACCATTTCGACCATGCCGCGTTTGCCCTGCTCGAACATCGGTTTGCCGTTGCCTTCGATGGCACGGACGTAGTGATCATTGAAATAGGGATTGGCCATGCGCCGGTAGAGCGACCCCATCGGGAAACCGTGTGCGATCAACCCGGCCCGGGCAGCGTCATAATTTCCGAAATGACCGGTGACCAGAATCACAGGGCGCCCGTCAGCGCGTGCTTTCTCGAGCGCGGTCAGACCCTCACCGGTGATTGGCGCAGCCTTGGCGCGGGCAAGGAAGGGTGCGCCTGCATAGAGCTCGGCAAAGGTGCGCCCGGCGTTGTCGGGGACTTCGCGGCAGAGCCGGTCCACCTCCTCGGGCGGCAGGTCGGGGCAGACGAGGGCCAGATTGTCACGGATCCGCCGGTCAAAGCCCGCCAGCGGCGCGGCGGCGCGCACCAGACGACCCATGGCCGCCAGCCGCGCGCGATAGGGGATCAGCCCCATGGCGCCGATCACGCCACGCAGAAAGAGGTTGCTGGCAAAATACTTTGCTTTTTGGGCCGGAGAAAGCTCGGAGGCGGCGACGGGCATTGTGGGTATGGGCCTGCTGGGCTGGGATCACATAGAGCATGTCTACTTAATCCCGGCCGCCATTGTGTACAAGCCGTCAGCCGGTACCCGAAGCGTATCGGTAGAGACAGCGGGAGAGATCAGGACTTACTCGTCCTCTTCGCCGTCCTCGGACCTCAGCTCGATTTCCCCGTTGTTCACCAGATCGCGCATGGCGTTGACGATCAGGCTGAAGGCGATTTCGCCATCGGCGCGTTTGACCTTGCCGCGTTCGGTAACTTCTTCGCGGATGTTGTTGGCCATGCGGTTCGACATGTTTTCCAGCAGGAATTCGCTAGAGGCAACGTCCTCTTCCGCGCTGGCAAAGGCGATGGCGGTGACCACATCGGGCTGGGACAGCACGCGCATCAGCTTGGGTACATCCAGCGGGTGCATGCGCTCAGCGATCAGGCCGTAGGTGAAGATCGCCTTTCGCACGTCGCCGGCGAATTCCTCGTCTTCTTCTTCCAGTGCGGTCAGAACCTCGTCCCGTTTGGCTGCGGCGGCTTCGGTCAGGATGGCACCGACGCGCTGGCCCGGGGTGGTGTCAAAGGCCAGATCCGGGCGGGCCTCCACCTGCGCGGCCAGGGACAGGCCGATCCGGTCGACGGTGTCCGGGGTCACGTTTTTGGTATGGCTGACGGCATAGGCGATTTTCCGGGCCACGGGGCCGGGCAGGGCAGCCAGCATCTGTGCCGCCTTGGCGGTGTCGAGCTTCGACAGCAGCACGGCCGCAACTTCGGTGCTTTCTGCTTCGGCGAGCGAGGCGAGATCTTCGGGTGCAAGCTGTTTCAGACGGTCCCAGGGATTGCCGAATTGGCGCACGCCGGCCTCTTTGCGCAGGCGGCTGGCGGTATGGCGGCTGATCTTACCATCCATGGCGGTCAGCGCGCCAGCCAGCCCGTTGGGGAAGGTCAGGCCAACGTTGTCGAGCATTTCGGCAAACTCGGCGGCAACAGCGTACAGCGTTTCGCGGTCGACGATGCGCATCTTCCCCATCTGCTGGGTCAATTCCATCTGCAGCTCATCGGGCAGTTCTTCAATCGGGATGTCGGCGCCTTCGTTCAGCAGCAGGCGTACGACGATCGCCGCCTTTGCCTTGCCGCTCAAATGGGAAGCGGAGCCGCCGAGCGATCCACCCATGGGACTATCCATTCCTTCCCCCATTCCACCAAGCGGAGCCGGAGCCGAAAAATCTCCCAATCCATCACCGCCTGTCGCCATGGGGAGCGCCAACATCTGGTCGTCTTGCATCTATAGGACCCTTGCCAAAAAGATTCTCTTTCTGTTGGGATCAAGATAGGCCATTAGCGGTAAAGAAAGACTAAAGCTCAATAGCTTGAGGTTTGTCCGCTCTGCAGCGCCTTGTAGAGCGAGACCTCAGGCCAGCTGCCAGTGCCGCCACGCGCACGGATTTCCTTCCACTGTGCCAGGGCCAGCCCCAGTTTTCCTTCCTCGACAAAGCCTTGCCCCATATAGGAGCGGGCCAGAAGGTTGTCGGGATCGGTAGCAATGGCGCGCTGGTAATAGGCGTTGGCCTCATCTGGCTGGCCGAGCTTACGGGCGGTGAAGCCCCAGTAGGTCAGGACCCGACCTTCGCTTTGATCCGGCATCGCGGCCAGAACCATTTGCGCGTCCTTCAGTCGGCCCGCATAGGCCAGTTCACGCACCGCGTCATACAGCGTATCGGCATCCAGCGCCGAATCCTTGGCGTCTACGCATTTGCCTTTTTTTTCGTCCCAGACCTGCGCTCCGGTACATTCCTTGGTGGTTTGCGTGGTGGTCGGAGCCGTGAAGGTATTGTCGCCAGCGGCAAAGGCTGCCCCGGAAAGTGACATCGCGGGCAGGGACATCACGGTTGCAAGAACGATGGCACGCATTGGGGATCCTCATTACGGGTTATGGAGGGAATCTAGCCTGATTTACCAGCTCAAGGGAGGGGAATTCCTAGGAAAAGGGAGCTTCCGGTACTCTCTGGCGAATATTTGCCCAGTGGCGGGTGCGTAAATGAAAAACGCCCCGCCATTTTGGCGGGGCGCTGTCACATGTCAGATGGGGCTACCGTTCAGGCGCCGAACACCCGTTTGAAGATCGTGTCGACATGTTTGGTGTGATAACCCATGTCGAATTTTTCCTTGATGCCATCTTCGCCGAGGGCAGCAACAACCTCGGGGTCTGCAAGCAGCAGTTCTTGGAAATCAAGGCGCTCTTCCCAGACCTTCAGCGCGTTGCGCTGCACCATGGAATAGGCGTCTTCGCGGGACACGCCCGCTTGCGTCAGCGCCAGCAGCACCCGCTGCGACATCACCAGGCCGGGGAACTTGTTCATGTTTTCCAGCATGTTCTCGGGGAAGATCAGCATCTTGTCGATGACGCCGGTCAGACGGTTCAGGGCAAAGTCCAGCGTCACGGTGGCGTCCGGGCCAATGCCGCGTTCGACCGAGGAGTGCGAGATATCGCGCTCGTGCCACAGCGCCACGTTCTCCATCGCCGGGATCACGGTCATGCGGACCAGGCGCGCCAGACCTGTCAGGTTCTCGGTCAGCACCGGGTTCTTCTTGTGCGGCATCGCCGAGGAGCCTTTCTGGCCCATCGAGAAGAATTCGGCGCCTTCCAGAACTTCGGTGCGCTGCATGTGGCGGATTTCGATGGCGACGTTCTCGATCGAGGAGGCGATGACGCCCAGCGTGGCAAAGAACATCGCGTGACGGTCGCGCGGGATGACCTGGGTCGAAATCGGTTCGGGCTTGAGGCCCAGTTTCTCGCAGACGTGCTCTTCCACCGCGGGGTCGATATTGGCAAAGGTGCCGACCGCGCCGGAAATCGCGCCGGTGGCGATCTCTTCGCGGGCCTGCTGCAGGCGCGCCTTGTTGCGGTCCATCTCGGCATAGAAACGGGCGAAGGTCAGCCCCATGGTGGTGGGTTCGGCGTGGATGGCGTGGCTACGGCCGACGCGCACGGTGTTCTTGTGCTCCATCGCGCGCTTTTTCAGCGCGGCCAGCAGGTTGTCCATATCGGCAAGCAGGATGTCGGCAGCGCGCACCAGTTGCACGTTGAGGCAGGTGTCCAGCACGTCTGATGAGGTCATGCCCTGGTGCACGAAACGCGCTTCTTCGCTGCCCACGTGTTCTGCAAGATGGGTCAGGAAGGCGATGACGTCGTGTTTGGTAACGGCTTCGATCTCGTCGATGCGGGCGACGTCGAATTCCACGTCCTTGGCCTTCCAGACGGCGTCGGCGTTTTCGCGCGGGATCACGCCCAGATCGGCCATCGCGTCACAGGCGTGCGCCTCGATCTCGTACCAGATGCGGAATTTGGTCTCGGGGGACCAGATGGCGACCATGTCGGGGCGGGCATAACGGGGGATCATCGGCGGAAACACCTTTCGCAATTGCGGGAACACTTGCGCCGCGTCATAGACCGCTCTGCCCAAAGGAACAAGCCGCCACGGCGGGGGCGGGACGTATTGTCCGCCCGCCGCGGAGCCTAGCTGATCGGGTCAGCCCTGGCTGATACGGTCAAAGACGTCCTTGTTGCGGCAATAGGTCGGGGCCGCGTCCAGATGGTCCTGATCCGCTTGCAACTGGGTGCAGCCTGCCTGATCGTCGCAATGGCTGCAGCGCATGATAGCGCGCATCAGCTTGGGGCCTTCGTGCTCCGGGTCACGAGCGATGATCTCGCCCATGTCGATACCAAGGCGGTCGGCCATGCCGTTCACGAGGTCCGAGCTTTGCTCCAGTTTCTTCACCAGTCCCATGTTGCGTCTCCTGTCGTGCCAATAAGGGTGCGAATGCATTGCAGGCGATCATGGCTAAGAACGAAGGGCGGGCCTTGATATCGATCAATCGGCGCAGGAATTGCGCGGACGGGCGGCGAAAAAGCCGCCTGTCCGTGTCGTATATGGACTACGCTCAGCAGCGCTGAACTTAGTGAGGCGAAATGTCTACCGTGATCACCCGGGCACCGCTTTCCAATGTGCGATGCACCGGGCATTTGTCGGCGATCTCCAACAGCCTTGCGCGCTGATCCGGTGTCAGGGTGCCGCAGAGGCTGATTTTCCGGGTGAATTGATCGATCTTGGCCGGACCCGCCGGGGCAGCATCCTGCGCGTGCACCTTGTCGTGGCACACATCAACCGAAACGCTGTCAAGCGGCCATTCCTTGCGCCGGGCATACATCCGGATGGTCATCGAGGTGCAGGCGCCAAGCCCCGCTGCGACGAAACCATAGGGGGACATCCCCCGATTGGTGCCGCCATAGGCCAGCGGTTCATCGGCCAGCGCGTGGTGATGGGGGCCGGACTGAATGTCCTGCAGGAAGCCTTCGGGATCGGCTTCGGCAACCCGCACGATCCCCTCGGGCGCGCCGGGGGGCGGGGCGGGCGGTGTCATCTCCACATAGCGCCCGGCCCAGGCGGCAATCACCTCGGCGGCGTATTCGGCATCCTGCGCGCGGGAAATCAGATGGTCCGCGTCATCCAGCGTGACAAAGCTCTTGGGGTGTTTGGCGGCGGCAAAGATCTCGGCCGCGTTGTCGATCCCGACGGTTTCATCGCGTGGGGCATGCATCACCAGAAGGGCCGCATCCAGACCTGCAATGCAGGGGCCCAAGGCGCTGGCGCGGATATCGTCAAGAAACTGGCGGCGAATGGTGAAGGGACGCCCGCCAAGGCAGACTTCGGCGGCGCCGACCGCTTCGATCTCGGTCAGCTGGGAGCCAAAGTTGTGGGCCACATGTTCGGGATCATAAGGCGCGCCGAGGGTCACCACACCGCGCACCGAAGGAATGCCCGCGCGGGCGCGCAGAACCGCGGCGCCGCCCAGCGAATGCCCGATCAGCAGCTGCGGCGCCATATCACGCCCCGCCAGATACTGCGCGGCGGCAATCAGGTCCGAGACATTGGAGGAGAAGCTGGTGTTCTCGAACTCCCCATCCGAATGTCCAAGACCGGTAAAGTCAAAGCGCAGAACCGCAATACCCATCGAGGCCAGACGCCCCGCGATGCGCCGGGCGGCCGGGATGTCCTTGGAGCAGGTAAAGCAATGTGCGAACAGGGCGGTGGCAAGGACAGGCCCCTCGGGCAAGTCGAGGCGCGCAGCTAGCGCGGTCCCGGCGTGTCCGGGAAACGTGATGCGTTCTGTGGGCATGGAAGATTGGCCTTTGGTTTTCTCAATCCTAAGGTGCGGCAGCAGGCGGGGTTCGGCAAGGCGCGGGCCGAAAATAACACGTGAAGGTGAAGGGGCGAGACCATGGAGCACATCATCGGCATCGGAGGGTACAGCCCTGTAACAGTACGCGACCATGACATGTGGTTCCGTCTTGGCCGGTTCTGTGCGTCAGAACCCCGCGCCTTTGGTCGCGATCCGGCCACCGGGCACGTTACCGCTTCGGCCTTTGTTCTCTCTGCGGATATGTCGTCTGTCCTGTTGACCCACCACGCAAAACTGGACCGCTGGCTGCAGCTCGGCGGCCATTGCGACGGGATTGCCGATGCGCCCTTTGTGGCCCAAAAGGAAGCCTATGAGGAAAGTGGCCTTTCCCGGCTTGAGATGTTGTCGCCGCAGGTGTTTGACGTCGATATTCATGAAATTCCGGCATCGCCCAAAGAATGCGCACATCTGCACTATGACGTGCGTTTCCTGTTTCGCGCTGCGGCGGGGGAAATTCAGGTCAGCCACGAATCCCACGCGCTGGAGTGGGTACCTGTGGACCGGCTGGAAGAGCGAACAACAGCGCCTAGTGTGCTGGTAGTGCGTGAGAAACTGCCGGGATTTCTGCGCGGGGCCAGTGCCTGTTGACGGCAGTGCGCCTAGACCTGCCTCTGCGACGGTGGGTCGCGTGATTTTTTAGTGGTTTTTGGCTGAACGGGACACAGGGTCTCCTCCTTTTGATCAAATTTATGCTAGCACCATAACATGACAGCGATTCTACAGACCCAGATCCCGTACAACCCGCTTGCCTCGCAACGTTTGCCGGGGATCAAACCCCTGCCGGTGGCCGATTGGCTGCGTTCGGATGATGCCTTTGGCGACCAGATGGCGGAGCGTGAGCGCCTGCTGGACACGGCCCGGGACAAGGTCCTGATGCTGGATGAGGGCGGCCGTCCCGCTGCCGAAGAATTGCTGGAACGCGTACTGGCCCATCTGTACCCCGGTGCTGAGGATCAAGTGCAGCGCCCCGATGGGGTGACGGTGCGGATCGATTGGCTGGATCCCCTGGGAACCCTTGGCCGGATCACCCAGCAGGATTTCTGCATTCTGGAGAAACCGGAAGGCGCGGCGGAGCACGTGCTAACCGGCGCGGTTCTGTGTTTCCCGGCAAGCTGGACATTGTCTGAAAAATTCATGCGTCCGTTGACTGCCATTCATGTGCCGGTCGACAGCTATGACGCCAATATTGCGGCCCGGGTGCAGCGGCTGTTTGACGGCGTGCAGGTGGATCGCCCGCTGTGGCGGTTCAATGCGCTGTGGTATCACGATCCGATGCTGCACCAGCCCCGCAGCGCCAATGCGCCGCGCGAACAGCCGCGCAGCGGAGAAGCCGGGTTCATGCGCAGCGAAACGCAGAGCATTCTGCGTCTGCCTCGCACCCGCGCGGTTGTCTTTTCGATCCACACCTTCGTGCTGAGCCGCGCCGACGTCCTGCGCCAATGGCAGCAGGACGAGCAGGATATCGAGACCGTATAGGCTGCATCCGGCAAGGGCCCTCTGGTCCGGAGGCTCCGGAGTTCAGGGGGTAGGCAGCTTCAGGACCTTTGCTGCGGCTTGAACCATTTCCGTACTTTGCAGCAGGGCCAGAAAGACACCAAGGCTCAGGGCTTGCCTGCGCGGGGTCAGCTGGGAGCCCCTGAGCAATTCAACCAGCAAAAGCAGCAGGGCAGCGGGCGCCGACAGCATCGCAACCAGTCCGGTTGCAGCCCATGTCACGATGCCTTGCGCCCGCGCACCGCCTTGAGCGGGTTTTAGGCCCGACAGATCCACGACCTGATCGGCGTGTGCTGGATCGGTGCGCACGTGGCGGGCGCATTGCTGGTCCAGATCATCTGCCATCGCCTCTACCGGCGCGAAACAGGAACGTCCGCGCGGCTTCCCGGCCACGGGCGCCGGGTTTGCGCCACTGCGGGCGGCAAACAGTTTTGCCGAGGTCCGCGATTTGCCGGTCGGTTTGAACGGGGAGGGCGCGGGCAGGGCAGCCCGGGCGGAGCGGCGCCGCGGTAAGGCACTACGTGGGTGGATATTGTCGGACGCCGGGCGGCTGAGCAGGGAGCCCGGCGTCCTTTCGGCCGTGGCCTGCGCCTCTGCCGTATCTGCCATGTCTTCCGCGTGATGCAGGTTGAAGACGCCGAGAAAAGCGTCGCAGGTCATCGCCTTGGGCGCGTCCTGCCAGAACACCACCGTGGGCGATAGCGTTTCGGCCAGACGGCGCAGGAGAACCGCGAGCAGGATCTCGGTGATCTCGCTATCACTGCCGCTGGGGTAGAGGCGCTCCATGGTGACCTCAAGGAAGATTGCCGGAGCAGAAAGGCCGGCCGGAACATGAATGCCAAGCCGCAGCGGTAGGCGCCGCAGCCGCAGGATAACCCGGTACTGATCGCCTTCCATCTCGATCCGGTTTGCCGCCCGAGTGTTGATCTGCGCCATCGGGTGGCCGTATTCCTCAAGCATATCGACCGCCTGGATCAGCCCCTTGTTGAGGAGCCGGTTGCTGCGGGTCTTGAAACCGAGCCTGCCTTTGAACTGTTCTACCTGTGTCATTCTCAAGCCTCCTTCGTTCGGGGTGCCGTTAACCCAAGATTACAAAGGGAAAAGGCACAAAGTGAGGCATCAGAACAGGTTCTGAGGGGCGGGGTAAAAAATCCCGCCAGGGCAGGTCTGTAAATTTTTATTCAAATAAAAACAATGTGATGTCAGTCGTGTTTGGCGCAAGCCCCAGCCGAATGTGGCTGAAACCGGGCGCCCTGCGGCCATGTTGATGCCATAGTGATTACAATGCACGGCAAATGGACGGACTGTTCGCAGTATGGGGGAGTGGACTCAGTCGGCTCCCGTGCCAGCAATCCGCGGTCGCGCGCCAAGCCCTACGTTCAGCCGTCGATCTGCTGCCCCATGATGGCCAGCGATTGCTGATAAACGGTTGCCGCATTCCATTGTTTCAGGACTTTGTAATTCGGCTGCCCCGGCTGGTATCCCTTGCCCCGTTTCCAGCCTTTCTTGCGCAGGTAATTCGCGGTCGAGGCCAACGCATCCTGTTGATTATAGAAGTCGACGCGCCCGTCGCGGGTCCAGTCCACGCCATAGGTCAGCGCATTTCCGGGCAGGAATTGCGTATGGCCGAGCTCGCCATGTTTGGCGCCGAGTGTCGCGGGGGTGATCGCGCCCTGATCCACCAGCTTCAGCGCGCCGATAGCATGGGGCCGGAAGAAATCAGAGCGGCGGCAATCGTAGGTCAGGGTCACGATGGCAGAGACCACCTGGCTGTCGCCCATGAAATGGCCAAAGGCGGTTTCCATACCATGAATGGCGATCAGGACACCTGCGGGCACGCCGTATTTCTTTTCCAGCGCCGCATAGAATTCCGGATTGCGGGCCTTGCGTTTGCGGCCCTGCGCAACAATCGTGGCTGATCCACGCAGCTGCATGAATTTTTCCAGGCTGTAACGAAAGCTTTTCTGGTTTCGGTCGGCGGCGATGGTGCGGCTGGCGTATTGTGCCTGTGCCAATGCCTTCAGCCCCTTGCGCTTGACGCCCGCGCGCTTGGCCTCGGCGGCAAACTCTGCCTTCCAGCTGGCAAAGCCCGCAGAGGTGTTGCCACAGGAGGCGGCCACAGAGGCGACCGGCAGCAAAGAGGTCAGGGTCAGGCAAAGAACTGGCAAAATACGCATGGCGGAAACCTTCGGAAACTGGAACTGGATGCCTCCAGCCTACCGCTCTCGCGCAGAAAATATACGGACATATGGCGCGTTTCGGCGCTGGTGTTGCTCTCAGGCAAAGGCCTCGGCGGCGGCGATGGCCAATCCGTCAGCCACGGCCGTCAGCGCATGACGGTTTTCCACCGTCGCGCCGGGGCAAAGCTGCTGAATTTCCTGCTGCAGACAGCCCAGCAGCGCCGAGCCCCCAACCAGAACGATGCGGTTAACCTCTTCCGGAGCAGTGCCTGCCAGTTTCAGTGTCTCTGCGGCGGTTTCGGCCAGTTCCTGCATCTGTGCCTCCAGTAGGGCCGAGATGTCATCGCCAGAAAGAGAGGCCTGCAGGCCGCGCTCCAGAACCTTGAGATCGATCTGTGCGTCGGCGTCCTGCGGTTGGTTGGCTGCGATCTTGCCGCGCTCCACCGCAAAGGCGATGTCGTGGCCCAGTTCATCCTCCAGCGTGCTAACGAGGCGCGCCAGCCTGTCCGGCTCGCTCGCCTGTTGCTGGAGGTCACGTGCGGCGCGGCGGTGCTCGGGCGTATAAAGAAACGGGATCATCTGCCAGCTGGACAGATCGTTGTAGATCCGGTTCGGCGCGGGCAGGGTGCCGCTGCCGAAACTGTTGCGGATGCTGCTACCACGCCCCAGAAGCGGCATAACACGGGCTAGGCTGATCTTCTGGTCGAAATCGGTGCCGCCCAGACGAATCCCGTAGGAGGCCAGAATATCAGTGGTGCCGTCAGCGTCCTGCCGGAAGGCGGTAAAGTCCGAAGTGCCCCCACCGATATCGACAATCAGCCCCAGCCCCGAGCGGGCCTCGGTTGCGCGCAGCGCCGCTTCGGGCTCCAGCATGAAGCGCACGTCCTGAAATCCGGCAGCCAGGTAGCAGGCACGGAGGTCGTCTTCGGCCTGGGCATTGCGGGCCTCATCGCGGCTGTGAAACCGCACCGGACGGCCCGACAGGGCATGGGTGAATGTCATGTGGGTCTGCGCCTCGGCGCGGGCTTTGACCTCGGCCAGAAACTGGGTGACTACCGCCGAAAGGGTCATTCGCTGCCAGCCAAGGCGACGTTCCTCGTGCAGCAGGGGCGTTCCAAGGAGGCTTTTGAGGGCGCGCATGAAGCGGCCCTCGTCGCCGGAAATCAGCGCCCGGGTGGCGCTGCGTCCTATGCGCATCTTGCCGCTGTCGGGATCAAAGAAAACGGCAGTGGGAAGGGTCTGTTCGCCCGGTTCCAGTTCAATCAGCCAGGGGCGCCCGCCCGCCGCCACACCTGCCGCCGAATTGGAGGTGCCAAAATCGATGCCTAAAGTCATGGGGGCGGTCATTGGCCTGTCTCCTGCGGGTCCGGGGAGCGACGGCTTTACAGGCAGAACGGGCGGGGTTCAAGAATGACTGCCCCGCGCATTTGCCTTTGTCATCCACAGCGATGGCCGAACGCGGTTGATCGGTTCAGTTCGCAGAGGATCCGCTTGGTAAGGTAACCCGAAAGGTGGAGCCTTGTCCGACCTCAGAGGACACTTCCAGCAGGCCATTGTGGTTGGAACAGATCCGGCGGCTGAGTGTCAGTCCGATGCCGGTGCCATCGTATTCATTCGGGTTGTGCAGCTTCTTGAACAGCTGAAAAATCTGCTGCTGATCTGAGGTTGAGATCCCAGCGCCATTGTCGGTGACGTCGATGCGTTCCTGCCCCTTGTTGGCCCCGGAAACGGACGTAATGGAGACGATGGGTTTGCGCGCGCCTGAGCGGAAGGTGATGCCATTGGTGATCAGGTTCTGAAATAGGCAGCGCAATTGCATTCGGTTGCCAGTCACCACCGGCAGGGGGCCAATGTCGACGGTGGCCCCGGCATGCAGGATCTCGCCTTGCAGATCCTGCACCAGCTCGCCCACCAGCGTGTTGAGATCGATGTCCCGCTTTTGGATGCGGGCGCCAACCACGCGGGAGTATTCCAGAATGTCATTCATCTGCCGCATCATGCGGGCTGCGGTCTTCTGGCTTTGCTCCAGCAGGAAAATTCCGTCCTCGCTCAGCCGGTCGCGTTCGGCATCCAGCTCCTGCAGCAGCAGGTTGAGCGTATTGGCTGGCGATTTCAGATCATGCGAAACCGCATAAGTGAATTCGCGCCTCTCCCGGTTGATATGTGCCATTTCAAGCAGGGTTGCCCGCGTCCGGATCGCATCGGTGGCGCAAAAGGCCAGTTGCCGCAGCAGGGATATGTCCACCTCAGTCCAGGCGCGCGGTTTGTCATCGATTACCGCCAGCACCGCAGCGGGTACACCGCCGGGTCGATAAACCGGCACGCCAAGATAGGAACCAATGCCAAGCCCCTGGGCAATACCCGTGCCCAGATCCGGGGGAGGGTTTGGGGCATCTTCAACAGCCACGGGGGCATCCTTTTGGATCACGTGCTGGCAAAAGGAATGAGACAGAGGCGCGTGCCGATCCTCTGCCGCCGGGCCGCCAAGCCCGGTCTGACTGGTGAAGAATTGACGTTTTGCGTCGCTGTCGATGGTGGAGAGCAGAGCCACCGGGGCGCCAATGGTGCGTTGTGCCAACCGGGTCAGGTTGTCGAATTCCGGGTGGGGCGGGCCGTCGATCAGCTCAAGATCCCTGAGGCTGAATTTCTGCATTATGAACGCTCGCTATTCTGAGAAACTCATGTCGCACCCTACGACATTATGGTGGCAGAGCTTAACCTTTTCTGAAGCGCCCGCATCGCTCCAGATCTGAAGGCTGCCACTGGGTGCCCCACTGAAGGCCGGACCTGTGAATGAAAAAGAGCGCCCGATGGGCGCTCTTTCATGGTTTCGACTGCCGCAGCTATTAGCAGCTGTAGTACATGCCGTACTCAACCGGGTGCGGGGTGTGCTCGTAGGTTTCGACCTCTTCCATCTTGAGCGCAATGTAGCCCTCAATCTGGTCTTTGGTGAACACGTCGCCCTGGAGCAGGAACTCGTGATCGGCCGCCAGGCATTCCAGCGCTTCGCGCAGGGAGCCGCAGACGGTCGGGATGTCGGCCAGCTCTTCGGCGGGCAGATCATAGAGGTTCTTGTCCATGGCTTCGCCGGGATCGATCTTGTTCTTGATGCCGTCCAGGCCGGCCATCAGCAGGGCTGCAAACGCCAGGTAGGGGTTTGCGGCCGGATCGGGGAAGCGGGCCTCGACGCGCTTGGCTTTCGGGCTTTCGGTCCACGGAATACGCACGCAGCCGGAACGGTTACGGGCGGAGTAAGCGCGCAGAACCGGAGCTTCGAAGCCGGGGATCAGACGCTTGTAGGAGTTGGTGGACGGGTTGGTGAAGGCGTTCAGCGTTTTCGCGTGCTTCAGGATGCCGCCGATGAACCACAGGGCTTCGTCGGACAGGTCCGCATATTTGTCACCAGCAAAGAGCGGCTTGCCGTCTTTCCAGATGGACATGTTCACGTGCATGCCGGTGCCGTTGTCGCCTGCGATCGGTTTCGGCATGAAGGTTGCCGATTTGCCGTAGGCGTGCGCGACGTTGTGGATCACGTATTTGTATTTCTGCAGCTCGTCCGCCTGTTTGGTCAGGCTGTCGAAGATCAGGCCCAGTTCGTGCTGGCAGGAGGCAACCTCGTGGTGGTGCTTGTCCACCTTCATGCCCAGACGCTTCATGGTCGACAGCATCTCGGAACGCAGGTCCTGTGCTTCGTCGACGGGGTTGACCGGGAAGTAGCCGCCCTTGACGCCGGGACGGTGGCCCATGTTGCCAACTTCATACTCGGCATCGGTGTTCCAGGACGCGTCGGTCGCGTCGACTTCATAGGACACCTTGTTGATCGAGTTGGAGAAGCGCACGTCGTCGAACAGGAAGAATTCCGCTTCCGGGCCCATGAACGCCGCATCGCCGATGCCGCTGGACTTCAGGTAGGCTTCGGCCTTCTGTGCGGTGCCGCGCGGGTCACGCTCGTAGGCTTCGCCGGTGTCGGGCTCAACAACCGAGCAGTGGATGCAGATGGTTTTTTCCGCGTAGAACGGGTCGATATAGGCGCTCTCGGTGTCGGGGATCAGCTTCATGTCCGAAGCTTCGATCGATTTCCAGCCCGCGATGGAGGAGCCATCGAACATGAAGCCTTCTTCGAGGAAATCCTCGTCGACCATGTCCACGTCTACGGTGACGTGCTGCAGTTTACCACGTACGTCGGTGAACCGGATGTCGACATAGGCGACTTCCTCGTCCTTGATCAGCTTCAGAACTGCGTCCTTGCTCATTGGTGCTTTCCTCTCCGTAAGAAAATTCGTGTGTTGCTGCGCCAACCCGCTACGCTGCCTTTGGCAATCTAGGCGCGCTGGCGGTATCTGGTATTAAAGTGCGTCGGGGCCGGTTTCGCCGGTCCGGATGCGGATGGCCTGCTCGACCGGGCTGACGAAGATCTTGCCGTCGCCGATCTTGTCTGTCTTTGCCGCGTTCACGATGGATTCGATCGCGCCGTCCACCTGATCGTCGTCAAGAACCACCTCGATTTTCACCTTGGGCAGAAAATCGACGACGTATTCGGCGCCGCGATAAAGTTCCGTGTGCCCCTTCTGGCGACCAAAGCCCTTAACCTCGATCACGGACAGGCCCTGTACACCGACGTCCTGCAGCGCCTCTTTCACCTCGTCCAGTTTGAACGGTTTGATGATGGCTTCGATCTTTTTCATCTCGTGGGCTCCTCACAACCTTGTCGAAGCTGGTCAGATCATTTCTAAATGCTGGCGACAATGGATGCGGCCAAAGATGCCGGAAAATCAGCCTGCAAAATGAGCGCATGTGTTTAAAAAATAGTCACTACGCACAAAAAATAATCAGAATTGAATCGCGGGAGCCTGGAGAATGACCGAACTGCTGACAGCTGCCCAGATGCGCGCCATCGAACAGGCCGCAATCGAGTCAGGTAAGGTGACCGGCCTGGAGCTGATGGAGCGGGCCGGGCAGGGCGTGGTGGAGGCGATTTTCGAGGAATGGCCCGATCTGGACGCGGGCGGCAATCGCGCCGTGGTCCTATGCGGTCCCGGCAACAACGGTGGCGACGGTTTCGTGGTCGCGCGGCTGCTCAAGGAGCGCGGCTGGGCGGTGGAGGTTTTCCTTTACGGCGACCCGGCCAAACTGCCGCCGGATGCGAAGGCGAATTATGAGCGGTGGTCGGAGATGGGAGATGTGACGGTACGGGCCATCGATCCTCCGCCGCTGCTGGATGACGGCCTAAGAACGCCTGATCGGTTTGATCTTCTCGTTGATGCGCTGTTTGGAACTGGCCTAACGCGACCGTTAAAGTGTCTGTTCACTATCTTTTCAACAGCACGATCTCTATTGGCGGAAAACGGTGTGCGGGTCGTTGGGGTCGACCTTCCCAGTGGTGTCTGCTCAGATAGTGGGCAGACGCTTGGTGCTGCTATTGGAGCGGACCTAACGGTCACATTCCATCAGCAAAAACTGGGTCATTTCCTTGGAGGCGGATCAGAGCTTTGTGGGAAACTCGTGGTCAAGGACATTGGTCTCAAGGGCATCCCCCGTCCGCGGGTGGGGGTGAAGCCCCCGCCCATGGGGGCGGTCGGGGGCTGCCCGGCGGTCCCGCCGGGAGATATTGTACAACTGGCCAATCCATCCTTGGTTGGCAAAGGCTCCGGCCACAAATTCTCCCACGGCCACGCCCTGATCCTGACGGGCGGTGCGGGCAAGACAGGTGCGGCACGGCTGTCGGCGCGGGGCGCGCTTCGGATCGGGGCGGGGCTGGTGACGCTCGGTGTGCCGCCAAGCGCCCAGCAGGAGGTCGCCTGCCAGATCACCGCCCTGATGCTGCAACGGGTGGTAGATGCTGTGGCTCTGGCTCAGGCGCTGAAGGATACCCGCCTCAATGCGCTCTGCCTTGGCCCCGGATTGGGGCTTGATCGCGCGCGGGATCTTGTTCCTGCGGCACTGGCGGCCAAGCGGGCCACGGTGCTGGATGCCGATGCGCTCTCAGCCTTTGCCGATGCGCCGGAAGAGCTGTTCCCCATGCTGCATGAAAACTGCGTGCTGACGCCCCATGGCGGCGAATTTGCGCGGCTGTTCCCGGATATTGCCGCGAAACTGAATGCGCCCGCCACCAAAGGCCCGGCCTATTCCAAGGTGGACGCCACGCGGGAGGCCGCCGTGCGGGCAGGCTGCGTGGTGCTGTTCAAGGGCGCCGATACGGTCATCGCCGCGCCGAATGGGCGATGCTTCGTCAACTCCGCCCATTTTGATCGCGCAGCGCCCTGGCTGGCGACGGCCGGGTCGGGGGATGTGCTGGCGGGATTTATCACCGGTTTGCTGGCGCGGGGCCTTAGCCCGATGCAGGCGGCGGAAAGCGCCGCCTGGCTGCATGTGGACTGCGCGTTGGAATTCGGCCCCGGACTGATCGCCGAGGACCTGCCAGAGCAGATCCCAGCCGTATTTCGCAAGCTAGGGTTTTAAGCCGCCGGGCGCAGATTGTCGCCTGCCGCGCGGGAGGTGGCGATCTCCATGCCGCCCGCGTAGATCACATGGGGGCGGTCAAAGGTCAGGGTGCAGAGTTCCAACATCTGCATGCCTTCGTCGCGGATGAACTCCTCATCGATCAGTTCGAACGCAGGAACCACGGCCTGCGGCTGGCCGAACATTGCTTTGGCGCGCCAGTCTCGGATCAGAACCTGCTGGTTCAGCGGCAGCAGCAAATCTCCGCCCGGCTGCGTGTGCCCAAGCGATCCGGCTGTGAAGCGGACCGCATGCATCATGGCGCGGGATTTGCGAATCTTGCTCAGCGGAGTGAGGCCCTGCGTCCGTGTAATCAACTGATCCCCGGCTGTCAGAGTCTCAACGGCCAAAGCGCCGTCTTGGGTCTGGATCGGAGTGCCGGTAATCAGCGTAACCGAACTTTGGGCCGCGTGGCTGCCGGTCTGCTCGCGGCGGCTTTGCAGGATGCGCGCAACGATATGCTGCGCAGGCGGATTCGCGTGCGGTTTCATGGGGTCTCTCGCTCTGCCTCAGTAGCATTTTATTTTTTTTTCAGACACTAGCCATTTGCCGTGCCCGCGTCTGCGCAATTTTTCGCTTATGGGGGAAGCTGTGGCTGAGATGTGTCTTTGGTGCCGCAATCGAATAGTGTGGTTCCGGTGCGATTTCCTCTCGCATCCTGCGGCGCGCTTTGCTATTCAGCGGCTCACGCAGCGCCGGAAGGTGCTGCGCCAGTGCGGGTGTGGCGGAATTGGTAGACGCACCAGATTTAGGTTCTGGCGCCGCAAGGCGTGGGGGTTCAAGTCCCTTCACCCGCACCACTTTGATTTCAAATAAAAAGTCCAAGTCGCTTTTGTCAGGATTCCGCTGGGGGAATTGAGGGTTGCCCCTTTTTGTGCGGTGGTAGCGGCGGCTGGTTGACGTCCTGTTGCATCGTCCAGGTCCCGACTAACGCACCTGACCCACGTAGGCCCGCGCGGCCGAAACAGTTCCTGAAAACGTTGCAGGTTCCAGGTTTAAGGAGATTCGGACAGAAAGGTTGGAAACTCTCGCTGAACCCCGTGCATGAAAATGTCGATTTCAAGCGCCAGGCCGACCTCGAAATCGTGGAGGTCGGGGCCGCTCCAGTGGTCATCCTCGAGGCGGTCAAGGAAGCTGCAACGGATCTGCTCGTCCTGTGGCTTCAGGGGGAGGGTCCCAGCGGCACGCAGCAGGTCGATACGCTTATGAACCTCGCACATACCATGAAAAGCCTCCATCATCACACGCATCAGGCGCGGCTCGGTTCGCCAAGTCTGCCCCCCGAATACGTCTTGGATCACGCGGTTACCGGCACCCAGACAATCATAGGCAACGCACCCCTTCAGGCCTTCCTGCGTCAGCTTTTCGTGGATGCTGCAGCGATGCCCCGAGAGATTCCTGCAAGGTTCGCCAGGGTTCTTGTCGAAAGCAAAGTCTTCGCCCTTGTCGAAAGCCAGTACAACACAGCAAAGGGCTGCGCATTTCGAGCAATCGGTTTGGAGACGGTCTGTGTGCGGCATTGTGGTTATCGACTTCCGATGGTCGCTCAGTTGGAGGTTCCGGGCTGCCATACCTTTTGAAATTCCTCAAGTCTGGATATGTCGGCGTTTCAGTTGTGTACCGCGACGCGACACCCCGGCGGTGCATCGACCTTTCACCCTAACCGCGGCATACGGCGGTCGTTTGCGGCGGTATTACTCGTTGGGGTTATGGCACCGCAGAGCAGAGAAACGCTGGGCGGCGCCTGAGCCGAGAGCGGGCTGCTCGCCTTGGGGGGCTTCTCTAGGTGGAGCCGGGCACACATTCAGCGGCGAGCGTCAAAACAAGGCCGATGACCGCCTCACGCGCTTGATCCTGTGATTTCCTTCCGCGCAGCTTGCGCGCGAGCGCAGAGCCGCGGGTGGCGGCGTCCTGCGCTAGGATCAGCAGCGCAATCTCCCGCAGCTGGTGCATAGCCAGATCAGCTAGGTCTAGCCCCAACAGCCTTTCGAACTCTGCTGGCGGTCTGCACTCCGCCAGCATGCTCTTCAGGGCAGGTCCATTCTTTGACGTCTCGGCGCGGGCAAGGCAAATGTCGGTTATGCCCGCCATTTCGGAGAGAAAGACGTCAACCGGCATGCGGGCGGTCTTTTGGGAGTAGCCAGCTTGCCGCTCAAGAATGAGCTCCCGCTGCGCCGGGACAAAGGAGACCTGCAACCCATCGATCGCCACATCCGATGCAGCCGAGGGGCCGAGGCGATTGCGCAGGTTGAGCGCTTCGGCGAATAGCACCATTTGCAGAAGGTCGGTCTGTGTCAGATCACAGGAAATACGCTGAATTCCGCTGCGACCGATGTGTTTGTAGTTGAGCACAAACCGGGCGCCGCCGCCCTCCCGCGGCTCCATTGAAAATATCTTTGCTGACATGCCGCGCGTTATAGGGAAGGTTGCCGGACCTTCAAGCGACCTTCGACCGGTTCGGAAATGCGCGGTAACTGAGTTGTTGAGCGGTACTCTTGCGCATGGATATCGGCCAATGGACCACTACGGAGCAGGCAATTTGGGTGACGTAGATGTCGGTTTGCCTGCAAGACATGCCCCGATAGTGGGGCGGGCATATGGAGGGGGCCGTGGCGCCACGCCGAAATAGACGCCACGGCCACACCAATCAGGCTGCGAGGCCGACCTTGGTCACGGGCATGGCTTTGAAGCCTTTCAGACCTTCGATATTGGCCAGCAGGCGACGCAGGTTCGGGTAGGCTTCCAGCGAGATGCCACCTTCGGGTGCATGCGCGCTATAGGAATAGATGGCGATGTCGGCGATGGTCGGCTCGGTGCCCACCAGGAATGCACGGCCTTCCATATGCGCCTCGATCTTGCCAAAGACGGTGGCGGCGGTTGCCGCGCAGAATTCTGCGTCAAAGGGTGCGTTGAAGACGTTGATCAGACGGGCTGCAGCCGGGCCAAAGGCGATTTCGCCAGCTGCCAGGCTGAGGAATTTCTGCACCTCGGCTTCCAGCACCGGATCGGTGGGCAGGAAGGACGGTGCGTATTTGCGCGCCAAGTAGACCAGGATGGCGTTGGAGTCAGCGATCACGGTGTCACCGTCTTCGATTACCGGCACCTGACCGGCGGGGTTCAGCGACAGGAACGGCTCTACCTTGTGGGCGCCTGCAGCGAGGTCAACGGTGATGACCTCATGTGCGATGCCGGCGAGGTTCGCAAGCAGTTCTACCCGGTGGGAGTGGCCGGAGAGCGGGAAGCCGTGAATACGGATTGAATTGGACATTTGGGGTTTCCTTCCTTTGTCTGATGCCTGTGCGGCTTATCGACAAGGCAAAGGTAAACTCGCCATATTGTGAGGATAACCGGTGAAATTGACGAAGTATAATGTACGGATTGACGACAAAAAATATGCAAGGAACTCCATAGAATGGACACGCTGGATTGTATGCGCACCTTTGCTGCCGTGGCGGCGCAACGCTCTTTTACCGCGGGTGCCCGGCAGGTGGGAATCAGCACCAAACTGGCCAGCAAATATGTGGCCCGGCTTGAGGAAAGACTGGACGCGCAATTGCTGCACCGGACCACGCGCAGCGTCACTCTGACCGACACCGGACAGGCCTATCTGGAACGCTGCATCGCCCTGCTTGATCAGTTCGAAGAGCTTGAGGACGTGGTGCAGCAGCGCCAGCAGCAGCTTGTCGGTCCGATCCGCATCACGGCCCCGACCGGGCTTGGTAGCCGCGAATTGGTGCAGGCGCTACAGCCGTTCCAAACCGAGCATCCGGATGTGCGGATCGAACTTGTGCTCTCTGACCAGCATATTTCGATCCTTGAGGAAGGCGTCGATCTTGCGGTGCGGTTCGGCACGCTGAAGGATTCCTCGCTGGTGGCGCGCAAGCTGACCGATATGCCGGTGGTCGTGGCCGCATCGCCCACCTATCTGGCGGCCCATGGCGAGCCAAAGGAACCCCACGCGCTGTCGACACATAATTGCCTGCTGATGACAGCCTCGTCGCAGCCAGAGGTCTGGACCTTCAGCCAGGGGCGTCGTCAGATCGCGGTCACGGTCACTGGGGATTTCAGGGCGAATTCCCCCCGCGCGGTGGTCAATATGGCAGCGCTGGGGCGGGGCATTGGCCGGGTCCCGGAATACGCGGCACGCCCTTTTCTGGAGAGCGGCGAGCTGAAGCAGCTCTTTGCGGATCGGGGCACGGTGAATATGCCGCTTTATGCGGTCTACCCGCCCAACAGGCATCTGACCACGCGCATCAGGGCGCTGATCGATCATCTGGCCGGAGCATTTGGCGGGTGAAGCACCTGCCGGGGGCGGCGGCGGGGCAGGTCAGACCGACCCGGCTTTGACCGTCATGACGCGGTCTGCGATAGCGGGCAGATGCCGGAAGGCGTCGAAGGTGCAGGCCGTGACCAGCTGATCCACCGGGGTTTTCCGGTAACCCTGCGTGAAAAGGGCAAAGTCGATGCCCGCCCGCTGCGCCGTCTCTGCATCGACCTCGCTGTCGCCCGCATACATGCGCGAGGTCCCGCCCAGGGCTTCAAAGGCGTGGTGCAAGGGGGCCGGGTCGGGTTTTCGGACGGGCAGAGTATCACCGCCTACGACGACCTCGAAATATTGCATCAGATCCAGTGCTTCGAGGATTTGCAGCGCCGGGGCCCGGAATTTGTTGGTACAGACGCCAAGGCGAATGCCAGCCTCCTGCAGGCGCGTAAGGCAGTCGGTCACGCCTGGATAGGGCTGCGACAGGTCGGCGGGATGCGCTGCGTAATACGCCATCATCCGGGTGATGGCTAGGTTCTCATCGGCTTCGGGGATGCCGCTGTCGCGCATGACCAGCCGGACAAGGTTCGGTATGCCATTGCCGATAAAGCTGGTCACCCGCGCCAGCGTCAGCGGCGGCGTGCCAAACTCTGTCAGCATTTGGGTCACGGCGGCGTGGATGTCGGCGGCGCTGTCCACCAGCGTTCCGTCAAGGTCGAAAACGATTGCGCGGCTCATGCGGGATCCTTCCATTTGATCGAACAGCCCATCGACGGCACTTGATCCGCCGGGCCCTGGCCGGTGTCTGCGACCTGTCGCATGGCCTCAAACAATTCGCGCCGGGCGCCTTCCGGCGGCGGATTGCGTCCCGATGCATCGAGGCGGCCCCGGTACTGCAGCGTGCCTGCGGCGTTGAAGCCAAAGAAATCCGGTGTGCAGGCGGCATTCCAGCTGCGAGCGACGCTTTGATCTGCGTCATGCAGATAGGGAAAGGGAAAGGCTCGGTCACGGGCCAGTTCGACCATCTTCTCGAAACTGTCGCGGGGATAGGTTTCCGCGTCATTGGAACAGATCGCGGCCATCCCGATGCCCAAGGCTTGCAGGTCGCGGGCATCCCGTTCGATCCTGTCCAGCACCGTGATCACATAGGGGCAGTGATTGCAGATGAACATCACCAGCGTGCCCTTGGGGCCTGCGATATCCGTATGGCTGTAGGTCTTGCCATCGGTGGCGGGCAGGCGGAAATCCGGCGCGCGCCAGCCGAAATCGCAAACGGGAGGGGAGACGGCCATATCTTGATCCTATTGTCAGACGGTTTGCGCCGTGGGCAGAAGGGGGGCGAGCGCCTCAATGCCGCCGAGGTGAGTGACATCCGGGACCACGCATTCGGCGCCGGTGAAATCATCGTCGCCTGTGTAGACCGACGGGGTGACGATACAGGCCAGTCCGGCGGCGTCGGCGCTGCGTAACCCGTTGCTGCTGTCCTCAAACGCAAGGGCGTTTTCCGGGGCGATGTCCAGACGTTTCAAGGCCAGCTCATAGACATCCGGCGCGGGTTTCTTTGCAGCGACCTCGTCGCCGCAGGCAATGACCGGGAAAATACTGTCGGCAGGCGCGCCGAAACAGGCATGGCAAAGGGCATCGACATTGGGGCGGCTGGTGGTGGTGGCAATGGCCGCGGTCAGCCCTGCATCCTTTGCCTCTGTGATCAGCCCGGCAATGCCGGGGCGCAGGTCTAACCCGCCGTCGCCCATCAGGCGCACATAGCGCTCCGTCTTGCCCCTGTGCAGCGCGGGAATGTCGATGCCTGCGGAGGCAAGGTCAAGGTCACGCATGTGGAGGGCAATGCGTTCCTTGCCGCCGGTGGTCTGAAGCAAGCGGCGATAGTCGTCTTGGCTCCAGTGCCAGTCGAGGCCTTCTTTGGCGAATGTCTCGTTGAATGCACGCCGGTGCAGCTCCTCGGTTTCGGCCAGGGTGCCGTCCACATCAAAGATCAGCGCCTCAAGCGGCATTGGCCGCCGCGCGGATGGCGCGGATATTGTCGCCATAGATGCCCGTGTTGTCGACCGAGCCGCCCTTGAAGACCGCCGATCCGGCGACCAGCACATCGGCACCTGCCGCGCGCACCTTAGGGGCGGTGGTGGGATCAACACCGCCGTCGATCTCGATATGCACGGGGCGGTCGCCGATCATCTGGCGCAGGTCGGTGATCTTGCTCGTCATGTCGATGAACTTCTGCCCGCCGAAGCCAGGGTTCACCGTCATCACGCAGATCAGATCGGTGAGGTCCAGAAGATGCGCCACCGCCTCGGCCGGGGTGCCGGGATTGAGGGCAACGCCCGCCTTCATGCCCGACGCGCGAATGGCCTGTAGGGTGCGGTGAATGTGGGGTCCGGCCTCGATATGCGCAGTCAGCACATCGGCGCCCGCATCGGCATAGGCCTCGATGTAAGGGTCCACCGGTGCGATCATCAGGTGCACGTCCATCACCGTCTTCACATGCGGGCGGAAGGCTTTCACCGCCATCGGGCCAAAGGTGAGGTTGGGGACGAAGTGACCATCCATCACGTCCACATGCACCCAGTCGGCGCCTTCGGCCTCGATGGCGCGGATCTCCTGCCCGAAGTTGGCGAAATCGGCAGAGAGGATGGAGGGCGCGATCTTCACGCTGCGGTCAAAGGACATCGGGAGCCTCGTCATATCGGGGAGGGGCAGGGGGCGCGAACGCCCCCCGAATGTGCTGCGTCTCGGCGGGATCAGACCGCCAGCGCGCCGCTGCTGTAGCGTTTTGCCATCTCATCGAGATCAATCGGCGTGATCTTCGCGGCATTGCCCGCGGTGCCGAAGCGTTCAAAACGGTCAAGGCAGAGTTTTTCCATCTCTTCCATCGCGGGGATGGTGAACTTGCGCGGGTCGAACTCGGTCGGTTTTTCCTGTGCCACCTTGCGGAACTGGCCGGTGATCGCCATGCGGTTATCCGTGTCGATATTGACCTTGCGCACGCCCGACTTGATGCCGCGCTCGATCTCTTCGACCGGCACGCCATAGGTCTGGGGCATCTCGCCGCCGTATTCGTTGATCAGGTCCTGAAGGTACT
Source organism: Pseudophaeobacter sp. 1A09344 (assembly GCF_041008745.1). NCBI lineage: Bacteria > Pseudomonadati > Pseudomonadota > Alphaproteobacteria > Rhodobacterales > Roseobacteraceae > Pseudophaeobacter > Pseudophaeobacter sp. 1A09344. The sequence goes on along the minus strand of NZ_JAXGFS010000004.1, from coordinate 188,687 downwards.
GCGGCACGGAGGAGGAGCCGTGCATCACCAGGTGCACATTGGGGATCTTGGCGTGGATCGCCTCGATCTGGCTGATCGCCAGGATATCGCCGGTGGGCTTGCGGCTGAACTTATAGGCGCCGTGGCTGGTGCCGCAGGCGATGGCAAGCGCATCGACTTGTGTCTTGGCAACAAAGTCCTTGGCCTGATCGGGATCGGTCAGAAGCTGTTCCTGGCTGAGTTTGCCCACCGCGCCCGATCCGTCCTCTTCGCCCGCCTCACCGGTTTCCAGCGAGCCAAGCACGCCCAGCTCGCCCTCGACAGAGGCACCGACCCAATGGGCCATGCGGGAGACGCGCTCGGTGATCTCGACGTTGTAGTCGTAAGATGCCGGCGTCTTCATGTCCGCCTCAAGCGAGCCGTCCATCATCACGCTGGTGAAGCCGTGACGGATCGCCGAAAGGCAGGTCTGTTCGTTGTTGCCGTGGTCCTGATGCATGCAGATCGGGATCTGCGGATACATTTCCACCAGCGCCTGGATCATGTGCCGCAGCATGATGTCGCCGGCATAAGAGCGCGCCCCCCGGCTGGCCTGCAGGATCACCGGGCTGTCGCATTTCGCGGCGGCCTTCAGGATCGCCAGACCCTGCTCCATGTTGTTGATGTTGAAGGCGGGCACGCCGTAGCCGCGTTCGGCGGCATGGTCGAGCAGTTGACGAAGAGTGATAAGTGCCATGAAAACCTCTTAGGCCGCTTCTGCCGCGCCTTGCAGCGCCGCAATGCCGGGGAGCGTCTTACCCTCCAGCCATTCCAGGAAAGCCCCCCCGGCGGAGGAGACATATGTGAAATCGCCAGATACACCGGCCATGTTCAGGGCCGCAACCGTATCTCCGCCACCTGCGACAGAAACAGCCAGCCCTTGCCGGGTCAGATCGGCTGCGGTCTGTGCCAGGTGCCGGGTCGCAAGGTCAAAGGGAGAGAGTTCAAACGCCCCCAAGGGCCCGTTCCACAGGATCGTCTTACAGGAGGTGAGCACCGACTGGAACCGTTTCAGCGCGCGCGGTCCGGCATCGAGGATCATGGCGCCTGTCGGGCAGGCATCTGCCGGGGTGATGTCATAGGCTGCACCGGCGGCAAAATCATAGGCGGCCACCACATCCTCGGGTAGATGCAGCGCGCAGCCCGCCGCCCGCGCCACTGCCTGGATTTCCCGCACGGTGTCGATCTGATCGGCCTCGTGCAGCGAGCGCCCCATGGGCGCGCCATCTGCGAAAAGAAACGTGTTCGCCATGCCGCCGCCGATGATGATGTGATCGACCTTCTGGACCAGGTTCTTCAGCACCGCGATCTTGCTGGAGACCTTGGCACCGCCCACCACCGCCACGGCGGGGCGTTTCGGGCATTCCAGTGCCGCCGACAGGGCCTCGATCTCTTCGATCATCAGCGGGCCTGCCACGGCGGGCAGCAGGTGCGCCAAGGCTTCGGTCGAAGCATGGGCACGATGCGCACAGGAGAAGGCATCGTTCATGTAGATATCGCCAAGCTTGGCCAGTTGCGCGGCAAAGGCGAGATCATTGGCGGTTTCCCCGGCATGCAGGCGCAGGTTCTCGCAGAGCATGACCGTGCCATCCGTCAGACCCCGGCTGCGGGCGACTGGCTCTTCTCCGATCAGGTGCGGGCAGAAGCGGACCGGGCGGCCCAGCGCCTGTGCCAGTGCTGGTATCAGCGGTTCGACGGAATGCGGCCCGGCTTCGGCGCCCGGCTCGGGGCGGCCAAAGTGGGTCAGGATCACCAGCCGCGCGCCTGCGGCCAGCAGGGGCTTCATCCCATCGGCAAAGCGGCGAATGCGGGTGTCATCGCTGACTGTGCCGTCCTCATTCATCGGCACGTTGAGGTCGGCGCGTACAAGGATGCGGCGGCCCTTGACCGAGGTAAGATCGATCTGCGGCAGGTCCATCACTGAAGTCTCCCCATGGCATTGGCCGTATCCGCCATGCGGCAGGAAAAGCCCCATTCGTTGTCATACCAGGCCATCACCCGCACCAGACGCGCGCCCAGAACCTTGGTCTGGTCGGCAGCGAAATTGCAGGAATGGCTGTCGTGGTTGTAATCGATCGAGACCTTCGGCTCGGTCTCGTAGCTGATGATCTGCTGCATGTTTCCTGCTGCGGCCTCGGCCATGATGGCGTTCACCTCGTCCTCGGTCACATCACGGCCCGCCATGAAGGTCAGATCGACGGCTGATACATTCGGGGTGGGCACCCGAATGGCGGATCCATCCAGACGGCCCGACAGTTCCGGCAGTACCTCCCCAATGGCCTTGGCCGCACCTGTAGAGGTGGGGATCATCGACATCGAGGCCGCACGGGCGCGATAGAGATCCTTGTGGCGGCGGTCCAGCGTCGGCTGATCGCCTGTATAGGAATGCACCGTGGTGACAATGCCGCTGTCGATGCCGATGGCGTCATTCAGCACCTTTGCCAGCGGCGCGAGGCAGTTGGTGGTGCAGGAGCCGTTTGAGATGATTTTCTCCTCGGGGCGCAGATCGCGGTGATTGACGCCATAGACCACGGTGCGGTCGGCGTTCTTGGCAGGGGCCGAGATCAGCACCCGGCGCGCGCCCTGTTTCAGGTGGACCGAAGATTGCTCCTTGGAATTGAAGACACCGGAGCATTCCAACACCACATCGACGCCGCTCCAGTCGAGTTCCTCGGGGTTGTAGGTGGAGAAGACCTTGATCGGGCCACGGCCCAGATCCAGCGTGTCGTCATTGACGGCCACGGGGTGCGGGAAGCGCCCGTGGACGCTGTCATAGCGTAGAAGATGCGCGTTGGTTTCAATCGGGCCGGTGGCGTTGATCTTCACCACCTCGATGTCGTTGCGACCGCTTTCGATGATATGGGCCAGGGTGCAGCGTCCGATTCGGCCAAAGCCGTTGATGGCGACTTTCGTGGTCATGCCTTCGTCCTTTTCTCGATCTGTCGGCGGGCCGAGGCGGCGATGGCCTCAGCCGTGATGTTGAAGTGGCGGTAAAGCTCCTCGGCGGGGGCGGAGGCGCCAAAGCCGCTCATCCCCACAAAGCCGTCGCCACGCTCCAGGAACAGCTCCCAGCCCTGGCGTATGGCGGCCTCGACGCCGACCCGGGGGGCGCTGCCACGCACGGCGGCGCGGTAGTCCGGGGATTGGGCCGCGAAAGCCTCGAAACAGGGGGCGGAGACCACGGCGGCCTTGATCCCGTCTGCTTCCAACAGATCGGCGGCCTCCATGGCAATCTCTACTTCCGATCCGGTGGCAATCAGGGTCACGTCCCGCGCGCCGCCGCCGCGCAGCACATAGGCGCCGCGCGCCGTCAGGTTCTCGGCGCTGTGGTTGCGGCGCAGGGTGGGCAGGCCTTGGCGCGACAGGCACAAGACCGTGGGGGTGGTGTCCGAAGTGGCCGCCATTTCCCAGGCTTCGGCGGTTTCCACCGCATCTGCGGGGCGGATCACGTTCATGTTCGGCATCGCGCGCAGCGATGCGATGGTTTCGACCGGCTGATGCGTCGGGCCATCTTCGCCAAGGCCGATGGAATCATGGGTCATCACGTATGTGACGGGCACCCCCATCAGGGCCGAGAGCCGCATGGCGGGGCGGCAGTAATCGGCAAAGGCGAGGAAAGTACCGCCATAGGTTCTGAACCCGCCGTGCAGGGCGATGCCGTTCATGGCGGCTGCCATGGCGTGTTCGCGGATGCCGTAATGGATGTAATCGCCGCTGAAATCTTGTGCCGTCACCGGGCGCATGGCGCTGCTGCGGGTGTTGTTCGATCCCGTGAGGTCCGCGGAGCCGCCAATGCGATTGGGCAGGGTGGCATTGACCACCTCCAGCGCCATTTCCGAAGCCTTGCGGGTTGCGACCTTTGGCGCATCGGCGCTGAGGCGGGCCTTATAGGCGGTGATCGCGGCGTGTAGCGCCTCTGCATCTGGCGGGGCCATGGCCGCGTCGAACTCCGCTGCCTTTGGTGAGTGCTCCTTGCGTGCCTGCCAGTCTTTCCTGGCCTTGGCGCCGCGTTTTGCCACGTCTTCCCAGGCGTTGCGCACACCATCGGGGATAACAAACGGAGCATGGGGCCAGTCAAGGGCGTCACGGGTGGCTGCGATCTCTTCCGCGCCCAGGGGGGCGCCGTGTACCTTGTGGCTGCCACCCATATTGGGCGCGCCTTTGCCAATTACCGTGCGGCAGGCAATCATCGACGGGCGGTCATCGGCGCGGGCGGCAGCAATCGCGGCGGCGATCGCCTCGGGTGCGTGGCCATCCACGGCCTGCACGTGCCAGCCTGCCGCCTCGAACCGCTGTTTCTGGTTCATCGAGGTCGACAAATCCGTGGGCCCGTCGATGGTGATCCGGTTGTCGTCCCAGAATACGATCAGCCGCGACAGGCCAAGGTGCCCGGCCAGATCGATGGCCTCATGGCTGATCCCCTCCATCAGGCAGCCATCCCCGGCCAGCACATAGGTGTAGTGATCGACCAGATCATCGCCAAACCGCGCCTGCATCATGCGTTCGGCCAGCGCCATGCCGACGGCGGTCGAGATGCCCTGGCCCAGGGGGCCGGTCGTGGTCTCGATCCCTGCGGCATGGCCGTATTCTGGATGCCCCGCCGTGCGCGCCCCCATCTGGCGGAAGTTGCGCAGTTGGTCGGCGTCCATATCCGTGTAACCGAGCAGGTGATGGATCGCATAGACCAGCATGGAGCCATGTCCCGCACTCATCACGAAACGGTCGCGGTCGGGCCAGTCGGGGCTGCTTGGGTCGATCCTGATGAAGCGGTTGAACAGCACCGTTGCCACATCCGCCAGACCCATGGGCGCACCGGGGTGACCGGAGTTCGCAGCCTGTACCGCATCCATGGTCAGAGCGCGGATGGCATTGGCCATCAGGGTTTCATCGGCTTTCACCGGGGTTTGAACATTCATGAGAAGTCTCCTCAGGCACGTTTGGCTTCGCGGACCAGGCGGATCACCATCGGCGTAAAGATCAGCTGCATCGCCAGATCCATTTTGCCGCCGGGGATCACCAGGCTGTTGGCGCGGGTCATCCAGCTGCCCTCGATCATCGACATCAGATAGGGGAAATCGATACCGCGCGGGTTCTTGAAGCGGATCACCACCAGGCTTTCGTCCGGGGTGGGGATCCAGCGCGCGATGAAGGGGTTGGAGGTATCCACCACCGGCACGCGCTGGAAATTGATGTCGGTCTCGGAAAACTGCGGGCAGATGCAATGCACATAGTCCTGCATCCGGCGCAGGATGGTCTCGGTCACGGCCTCGGTGGAATAGCCGCGCGATTCCCGGTCGCGGTGGATCTTCTGGATCCATTCGAGGTTGATCACCGGAACCACCCCGATCTTGAGGTCCGCCAGCGCGGCAAGGTTCACCTCGTCATTCACCACCGATCCATGCAGCCCTTCGTAGAACAGAAGGTCGGAATCGTCGGGAAAGGGGGCCCAGGCGGTGAATTCCCCGGGCGGCACACCGGTTTTCTCCGATTCCTCGGCGTCGTGCACATAGGTGCGGGTGCGCCCTTTGCCCGTCTGGCTGTATTCGCGGAAGACCCGCTCCAATTCTCCCAGCTCATTGGCGTCATAGGAGAAATGCGAAAACGTGTGATCGCCCTCGGCCTGCCGACGCTCCAGCTCGGCGCGCATGTCGGCGCGGTTGTAGCGGTGGAAGGCGTCGCCTTCGATCGAGACGGAACTGATGCCTTCGCGGCGAAAGATCTGGTCAAAGGTCTTTTTCACGGTCGAGGTGCCAGCCCCGGAGGATCCCGTGACACTGATGATCGGGTGCTTGATGCTCATATCGATGTCCTGAAGGTTTTGGGGTCAGGCGCGGAACAGCCCGCGCAGGCCAAAGAGCGCGGATGTCTCCTCGTCCGGCAGATCGTGGTAGGTGGCGACCCGCGCCACCTTGTTTGCCGAGCCAAAGACGAAGGGCGTGCGCATGTGCAGCGCGTCCGGCACCCTATCAAGGATCGGCTCCAGCCCGTCGGTGGCGCGTCCGCCCGCCTGTTCGATCAGCATGGCGATGGGGGCGCATTCGTAGACATAGCGCAGACGACCCTGGCCATAGCCCTTCCGGTTGTCGGCGGGATAAAGGAAGATGCCGCCGCGGGTGAGGATGCGATGGGTTTCCGCCACAAGGGAGGCGATCCAGCGCATGTTGAAATCGCTGCGCGCCGGGCCATCGCTGCCAGCAACGCGGTCGTCGATATAGGCGCGGATGGCTTTGCCCCAGTGGCGGTAGTTGGAGGTGTTGATCGCGTATTCACGGGAATCGGGCGTGATCATGTCCAGCTTGCCCAACAGGTGGAACTGACCGGTTTCGGGATCCAGCACGTATTTCCACACTCCGTCGCCAAGGGTCACCATCAGCGCGCATTGCGGCCCGAAGATGGCATAGCCCGCCGCCAGAAGATCATGGCCCGGACGCAGGAAAGAGGCTTCGGGTGTTTCAGCCGCCGGGTAGATGCCGAAGATGGTGCCGATCGAGACATTGGTGTCGATATTGGAAGACCCATCCAGCGGATCAATCGCCACCGCAAACTGCCCTTCGGGGTTCATGGTGACCACGCTGTCCTGCTCTTCCGAGGCATAGTGACGGACATCTCCCTGGGCGAGGGCTTCCATGAAGGCCTCGTCGGCGATCACGTCCAGCGCCTTTTGCGCATCGCCGTCCGTATTGGTGCCAGCAGCGCCGCCGAGGTTTTCGTCGATACCGCCGCGGGCGATGCGCCGCGCAAGCGAGGCCGCCACCCCGGCCAGCCGGTCGAGTTCTGCAACCAACGCGGTGTCGGCACCCTGCGGTATCTCATCAAGTATTTTCATGGGGTCCTCCTCCCTCTGGAATCGGAACTTGCAAAGAAATGAAATTTTAAGGAATTTAAAAATTGCGAACCCATGTTAGGAATTTTCGAAGATGCGCCGTGACGCCCTTACCCTCAAACAATTGCGCGCGCTGCTGGCGGTGGCAGAAACCGGCTCCCTGACGGCGGCGGCAGATCTTCTGCACCAAACCCCACCAACAATTCATAGTCAAATCAAGAATCTGGAGGGCGCAGTTGGTGAGGTGTTGCTGGAGCGTGCAGAGGATGGCACCGGGTTTCACCCGACCGCCGTCGGGCAGGAGATGCTGGTCGCCGCCCATCGGATCGAGGCGAATTTGTCGCATGCCGAACGTCAGATCCTGGCGCTGGCAGAGGGACGGCGAGGCCATGTGGTGCTCGGGACGGTCTCCACCGCGAAATATTTCGTGCCACGGCTGGTGCGGCTGTTGCAGGACCGAATCCCGGATGTGGAAATTTCCCTGCGGGTTGCCAACCGATCCGAGGTGATGCAGGCGCTGGGCCGTGGGGAATATGACCTCGCCATCATGGGGCGACCGCCGCGCACCGTGATCCATCGGGCGATCCCCTTGGGTCCGCATCCGCACGGGATTGTCCTGCCGCCCGACCATCCCCTCGCGCAGGAGGACGGATATGAGCCGCACCGGCTGATGCAGGAGACGTTCCTCAGCCGTGAGGAAGGGTCGGGGACGCGTATCCTTATGGAACGCTTCATTGAACGCATGGGGGAAGGGCAGACGCCCAAGAAGGTCGAGATGCCCTCGAACGAGACCATCAAGCAGGCGGTGCTGGCGGGTTTGGGGATCGCCTTCTTGTCGTTGCACACGGTGCATGACGAACTGGCGTCGGGGCGGCTGGCGCTGCTCAGGGGGCTGGGCCTGCCGGTGATGCGGCATTGGTACCTGATCACGGGGGCCGCCGAAGGCGAGGACGTGTCACCGGCAACCCAGCTGTGTGCACAGGAAATAGACGCTTTGTCAGGTGTTTACCTGCCGCAGATAACTTTGTGATCTCAGCGGGTCAGCGCCGCATAAAGCTGCGGCAGCCGTTCGGGAAGGCGCTCGACCCGGTCCAGAATCATCGCACCGCGTGGGCCAAAGATGCACTGCACATAGGCATCCGCACCGGGGTCCAGTGTCAGGCAGAAGGGGGTGATGCCGCTTTGGCTGGCTTCCTCCACCGCGCGGCGGGTGTCGGCGCGCAGGTATTGCGGATCGCGCACGTCGATATCGGCGGGCGCGCCATCGGTCAGCACCAGCATCAGCTTGCGCGTGGCCTTTACCCGCTTCATCTGCGCCGTGGCATGGCGGATCGCCGTTCCCATGCGGGTCGAGAGCCGCCCCTTTGCCCCCATCAGGCGGGCGGTGGCCAGATCCTCCCACGGCTGGTCGAAATCCTTGAACCGTTCATAGTAGACCTGCGCGCGCCCGTCCGAGCAAAAGCCATGGATGGCAAAGGCATCGCCGACCCGGTTGATCGCCTCTGACAACAGCACACAGGCCGATTTGGTCAGATCCATCACGGTAGAGCCATCGCCCACGGGGTCATTCGTCGATTCCGACAGATCCAGCAGCACCATCACGGCCGTGTCGCGCGTCTTGTGCACCTGGCGCATCATCACACGCGGGTCGGGCTGGCGGCCCAAGCGTATGTCGATGGCGGCGGTGATGGCGGCTCCGATGTCTATGACGTCGCCACCCTCCAGCTTGCGGATGCGCTGCATGCCCTGCGGGCGCATGGCGTCCAGCCGGTGTTTCAACCGCTCCATCACCGGGCGATGTTCGGCCAGGATCGCCTCGGCCCCGGTTGGGTCGCCCAGTCGCGGGCGCCGTTCCAGCACCGTGGCCCAGGCCGGGCGCATCATCTGGATGGTGTGGTCGAATTCATCGTACATCACCGGCGGAGCCAGCGGTTCGCGGCCTTCCTTCTCATTAAAGCTTTGACCGTCGTCGTCAAAAAACTCCGCCGATTGCACCCAGATCTCCTGCGCGTCCTCGCCTGCGGTTTCCACCTCCACCTCGTTCACCATTTCGCTGACCGAGACGTATTTACGCACCTGTGGCGGCGGGGCGTATGCGGTGTCGAATTCCAGTTCCTCGAACTCCCACAAAAGCCGGTTGTCGCAGCGATAGGGGCAGGAGGGATGATCGGTATAAGCAGAATAGGGCTGGCCGCGCAGGCGTTCGGCAAGGCGCAGGCCCAGATCGTGGGCGGCCTGCGCATCCGTCAGGTCAAGACCGGCGAATTCGCCCTGAACCCAGGACGCCAAATCGCTTTCGGCGGGTTGATCCGGCAGCAAGAGCGCGCGGGCGATGCGGTCGAACTCTCCGGCGATGCCGGGGGCGGTGTCCTGATGAAACGGCGCCCAAAGATCACGCAGCCGGGGCAGGCGGGCGATGGCAAGGGCCTCGGCGCGGGCGTCCTCAATAAGGCCGATCATGGCTGATTGCAAGGCATTCAGCCCCTCGCTCTGAATGGGTTTGCGCAGGCAGGCGAGGTGTGCTGCCAGATGGGCGGCCTGGGCGCGGTAAAGATCCAGCGCGGCCTCATCCTGCCAGTCATCCAGCGCATCGGGCAGGTGCAGGCTGTACCCCTCGTAATAGGGGCGCAGGCCCGCGCGATCCTCGAAATCGCCCGCAGTGGGCGTCAGCATGAAATCCCGCCCCCAAAGGGCGCGCAGGTACATCATCAGCCGCCGCTGCACATCGACCAGAAGCGTACCCTTGCGCTCGCGCTGGATGACGGCGCGGCTTTCCTCGGTCTGAAGCGAGAAATAGGCGAGCAGTTCCTTGAAGTTGGTGCGATGCGCCTCTACCCCCCAGTCGGCCCAGCGGCGCAAGCCCCCTAGGGTCAGAACCTCCAGCAGCTCGGACAGGTGATCCAGCATGGGTCGCACGGCGCGGGGCGCGCGGGCCAGAAGATGCTCCAGAAAACGCAAGTAAGCCATGAAGAGGGTGGCATCGCCGAGCCGCATCGCGGCTTGTGGAGATGTCTCCAGCAGCCGCGCAATCACCGCGCCCGAGGTGCGCGAGGCAAAGCCAAGGAGCAGGGGCAAGAGATCGCCCAAGACATCCTCACCCAGATCGCGGGCTAGGGCGGGCGCAGCTTCGATCCAGGCCACGACCGGGTCCGCGCCCCGGCCCAGTTGCATCAGCGCGTCACAGCCGCGCAGCCATGTATCCAGCGCGCGGGGCGACAGTTTGCGCCGCGCATCGGGCAGGGCGGTCAGCAGGACTTCGGCAACCTCAGCCGGCAGGCTGTTCAGCAGCTCTGCACGGTCTTCCGGCAGGGTCTCAGAACCAGGTTGCAACAGCGGCATCGAGAGCATCGCGCATATCCGGATCATCGGTGATGGAGTTGACCAGCGCCATCGAACAGGCGGCGCGCGGCGCGATCCCGCCCTTGATCAGGCGACCGGCGTGGATCAGCATCCGGGTGGACACCCCTTCGTCCAGCCCGTGCCCCTTGAGATTGCGGGAGCGCGCGCCGATCTCGACCAGCTTGCCTGCGGTTTCGGGATCAATACCGGCTTCATGGGCCAGGATCTCGGCCTCGGTCTCGCCTTCGGGCCAGGTAAAGTTCATCGCCGCAAAGCGTTGTTTTGTCGACTGTTTCAGATCCTTCATCAGGGACTGGTAGCCGGGGTTGTAGCTGATCACGATCAGGAAGTCGGGGTGCGCCTGAAGAAGCTCTCCCTTCTTTTCCAGGGGCAGTACCCGGCGGTCATCGGTCAGCGGGTGAATGGCGACGGTGGTGTCCTGGCGGGCCTCCACCACCTCATCCAGGTAACAGATCGCGCCGTGGCGGGCGGCAAAGGTCAGCGGGCCGTCCTGCCAGCGGGTGCCGTCGGCATCCAAGAGATAGCGCCCCACCAGATCCGAGGCGGTCATATCCTCGTTGCAGGCCACGGTGACCAGCGGGCGGCCCAGCCTCCAGGCCATATGTTCCACGAACCGCGTCTTGCCGCAGCCGGTTGGCCCTTTCAGCATGACGGGAATGCGGGCATCCCAGGCGGCGGTGAACAGCTCCACCTCGTCGCCGGTCTGCCGCCAGAAGGGCGCATCGGTGACGCGGAAGTCGTCAAGCATGTCTTTCATGGCGGGCTCCTCCTGCTGGGCTTGGAAATTGCTGCCCGGCACGAGGGAGCGCCGGGCAGCAAAGGGGCATCAGACCATCTCGCCGCGGTAGACGACCATGTTGGCGCCCTGGCTTTGGGTGAAGTTGTCATATCCCAGAAGGCGCACATGGTGCTTGGGGTTGGCGGCATGGCATTCGTCCAGCTCGGCCAGGATCGCGTCCACGTCGGTTTCGCCGAACATCGGCAGCTTCCACATGTACCAGTAATAGCCCGAGGCATTGCTGGGTTCGGTGTGTTCGATCGCCGGGTTCCAGCCGTTGGAAACGATCCATTCCACCTGTTTGCGGATCTGATCCTTGGTCATTTCCGGCAGGTAAGAGAAGGTCTCCATCTTGCGCGAGGCGGGGTCCGACAGGCGGGAGGGGTAGTCCTGAATGGTGCTCATTGGTCTTGGTCCTTTTGATATGTGTTCGAGGGGGCGCGATCAGCGGTGCTGCACGTCCAGCTTGTCGACGGTGTCGAACTCGAACTTGATTTCCTTCCAGGTCTCCATCGCGGATTTCAGCTCGGGCGAATGTTTCGCCGCCGCCATCAGGATGTCCTTGCCTTCCTTCTCCAGCTCGCGGCCCTCGTTGCGGGCCTGAACGCAGGCCTCCAGCGCCACGCGGTTGGCCGCAGCACCCGCCGCATTGCCCCAGGGGTGGCCCAGGGTGCCGCCGCCGAATTGCAGAACGCTATCATTGCCGAAGATCGAGACCAGCGCGGGCATGTGCCAGACATGGATCCCGCCCGAGGCCACCGGGAAGACGCCCGGCATGCTGCCCCAGTCCTGATCGAAGAAGACGCCCATCTCGCGGTCTTCCTTGACGAATTTGTCGCGCATCAGGTTGATCCAGCCCAAGGTCGCGTTGCGGTCGCCTTCGAGCTTGCCGACGACGGTGCCCGAATGCAGGTGATCCCCGCCCAGAAGGCGCAGAAGCTTGGTCAGAACGCGGAAGTTGATGCCGTGGTTGGGGTTGCGGTCGATCACCGCATGCATGGCGCGGTGGACATGCAGCAGCATGCCATTGTCACGGCACCATTTCGACAGCGAGTTATGCGCGGCCCAGCCGACGGTCAGATAGTCGGACATGATGATCGGGGTCCCGATTTCCTTGGCGAATTCGGCGCGCTGAAACATCTCCTCGACCGTGGGGGCGGTGACATTCATATAGTGCCCCTTGCGCTCACCGGTTTCTGCCTGCGCCTTGTCGATGGCCTCCTGACAGAACAGGAAGCGGTCGCGCCAGCGCATGAAGGGCTGGGAGTTGACGTTCTCGTCGTCTTTCGAGAAGTCCAGACCGCCGCGCAGCACCTCGTAGACGGCACGGCCATAGTTCTTGGCCGACAGACCCAGTTTCGGCTTGATGGTGCAGCCCAGGAGCGGACGACCGTATTTGTCCATCTTGTCGCGCTCGACCTGAATGCCGTGCGGCGGGCCAAAGCAGGTTTTCACGAACCAGATCGGGAAGCGCACGTCCTCAAGGCGCAAGGAGCGCACGGCCTTGAAGCCGAAGACATTGCCGACGATGGAGGTAAAGACATTGACGACCGAACCTTCCTCGAACAGATCTGCCGGATAGGCGATGAAGGCATAAAAGGCTTCGTCCTGTCCCGGCACGTCCTCGATCCGGTAGGCGCGGCCTTTGTAGTGGTCGAGATCTGTCAGAAGGTCGGTCCAGACCGTGGTCCAGGTGCCGGTCGAGCTTTCGGCGGCCACGGCTGCGGCTGCCTCTTCGCGCGGCACACCGTCCTGCGGGATCACCTTGAAGACGGCCAGGACATCGGTGTCCTTGGGGGTGTATGCGGGTTCCCAGTAGGTTGACCGGTAGTCCTTGACGCCGGCATCGTATTTCTTGGCTGGGGCTTGCATGTTCATGGGCTTGTTTCCTCCTCCTGGCCGCCGACGGGGGCGGGCCACTTCATTGGGATCAGAAAGCCACAAAGGGTAAATATAGTGAAATGAATAGTTTTTAGTTTCAGAATAAGGTATTCTGTATATATGCGGTATTCCCTTCGGCAATTGCAGATATTTCAAGAGGTTGCGCAGCACCTCTCTTACACTCGCGCTGCCGAGGCGCTGCATCTGACGCAGCCGGCCGTGTTTGCGCAGGTGCGTCAGCTGGAAGAACAGACCGGTCACAAGCTGATCGAGCGGATGGGCAAGACCCTGTTCCTGACCGAGGCGGGAGAGGTGGTGTTGTTGTCGGCGCAGCGCATGCTGGGCGAGGCCGAGGATCTGGATATGCGCCTGGCGGAGTTGCGCGGTATGGCGCGGGGACGGTTGCGGCTGGCGGTGGTGTCGACCGCGAAGTACGACATCCCCGCCCGCATCGGGGCCTATAACAGCGACTATCCTGGGATCGAGGTTGCCCTGACCGTCTGCAATCGCGAGGAAATCCTGGCCCGTTTCGCCCAAAATGCCGATGACCTCTATATTCTGGGCACGCCGCCGCAGAACATGGCTGCCGAAGTGGAACGGTTTGCCGAAAACCCGCTGATCGTCATTGCGCCGCCGGATCATCCTCTGGCCACCCGGCAGGGGCTGAGCGTGGCGGACTTGTCCGTTTATCCATTCCTGACCCGGGAAAGCGGATCAGGCACCCGGCTGGCGGCCGAGCGCTGTTTCGAAGAGGCAGGGAAAGCCCCCGCCGTGCGGTTGGAGTTGGGCGCCAATGAGGCCGTCAAACAAGGGGTGATTGCAGGCCTCGGTTGGTCTGTGCTCAGCCGGGCTACCGTCGCGCTGGAGCTGCGCCACAGCTATCTGACGGAGCTAGACGTGAAGTCCTTTCCGATCATGCGTCATTGGTACGTGGCTTGGCCAAAGGGAATGCAGCCCACGATGGCGGCCGAGGCGTTTCTGCAGCAGCTGAGGGAAGGGCCTGGGGCGGCTGGCGTGGGTTCCTCTGTGGCGGGACAATAATTTTCTTGGAAAACCGCCGATTATACCCGCGCGCTTTAGGGGGTTTTTACCATATCGGCTGAGTGTGCGGTTCATTGAATGGCAGAAGGTTTTCAATATGAGCTACGCACAGGTTTCAACGATTGCCACCCATGCACCGGCGAGCACAAGGTCTGTCAATGTCCTGGTGGGGCAAAGGGGGGTGAAAGAGGCGAAAACAGAAGATTTTGCCAGCCATGTTGCACCGCAGTCGCCTGACGCAGAGGCGATTGATGCAATCTTTGCTAACTACGACCTGAGCGATATCTCTCCGCAGGAAATTGACCAGATGGCCGATGAATTGGTGGCGGCAGGTTTCGACGACATGAAGTTTATTATGATGCTGACGACCAAGGGCGCGGCCTTCCAGGCCCATCTACAAGAGGACTTCGCGCAGTCCGGATATGAGGTTTCCCGTGGAAACAGCAACGCAAAGATGGACCTGATTGAGGTGACCCGCGACCAGCTGAAGATGTCCAAGGCCTTTGGCCAGCCGACCCAAGCTCTGGAAAGCTTTCTTGACGACATAGAGGATATCGCTGCGGAGCAGGCGGCACCGCCACGCGCGCCGATCGCTCTGGTCCGGGGGGGCGATCTCGGCACGCTTGTGTTGTCGCAGGCAGACCGGATCTAGCGCTGGACTTAACCGGGCCCGATCGGGTCAGCGGACATGCCCGGGGGGGCGGGGGCTATGGAAATGGCCTCCGCCCCCTTTTTATTTGCGGTCAGGGTTTGCATGGGGTCGGCCTGGGGGCACGTCTCATGGCATCTCCCCTTAGACGGTCTGGCGGGGTGAGGCGGGGCTAAATCGGGCCTTGGAGGAGATTACTTTTTCGTGATATTTTTCAGTGTGATAACGCACAGTTGATGTGTCGCGAGGAGCTCTGCTTTTCCGTCAAGGCAGGAATGCACTGAGCGCATGCGATGTGTGATCTTCCTCACATAAACAGACGCGATATCGGCCTAAAGGTGCCGGGCACTGGGCGCGATTGGCAACATTCCGCGCAGTTCATGCCGTGGGTTTCCAGCCGTCAGTCCATCCGGAATTTCAAGGATGCTGCGGCGAAGACGCCCTTGGTAATCAACGTATGAGGTGCAGCCGCCGGGGATGGGGCTGCCGTGCCGCGTCGAAACGTCAGGAGACATCTTTATGACCACCACACTCACAACCAGAGCCATTGCTGCCACTGTGGCTGCGATGCTTGCGGCTCCTGCATTTGCAGGCCCGACTTATGAAAACAGCACCGGCGGGTCGTTCACCTGGTACGGCCAGTTCGACCCGGCGTTCCAGTACTACGATGATGGCGCTGAAACCTACAGCCGTCTCGTGGACAACTCCGGTTCCAACTCCCGCATCGGTTTCCGCCTGAAGCAGGCCTATGGCGAAAACACGCTGACCTTCGCCTTCGAAACCGCATTTGGTCTGCGCTCGTCCTACAGCGTCAACCAAACCTCCAAAGGCGACAACGTCAGCTGGTCCCGCACCAACCTGCGCCACGTGGACTTCCAATTCGATACCGCGCGTTACGGCCGTTTCTCGGCTGGTCAGGGCTCGATGGCTTCTGACGGCATTGCATTCGCCGATGCTTCCGGCACCGGTCTGGCTGCTGGCACAGCGGTTGCCGACCCGGCTGGCGGGTATGCGTTCCGCACCGCAGGTGGTGCTCTGAGCACTGTGTCCGTCGGCGACGCCTTCAAGGACTATGACGGCAGCCGTCTTGGCCGTGTGCGCTATGACTCCGTGAACTTCAACGGTTTCACCTTCTCGGCGTCCTACGGTACCGACATCCTGAAAACCAACAACGACCGCGAAACCTATGACGTCGCTGTGCGCTACAGCAATGACGAGCTGGGTGATTTCGGGTTTGACGCAGCTCTGGGCGCAGCCTGGACCGAGGAAACCGGCAAGGCAGACATCCGTGACGTCGCGGGCTCCTTCGGCGTCGAGCACAAGCCGACCGGCCTGTCGCTGACCGTTGCTGCAGGCGAGCGTGACATTGCTGGCAGCTATGCCTACGCCAAACTGGGCTACAGCGCGAACCTGATTTCGGCTGGTTCCACCTCCGTCTCCGTCGACTACTACGATGGTTCGGACATGGTTACTTCGGGCGATTCTGCTGAATCCTGGGGCATCGCAGCCGTTCAGAAAGTCGACAAGTACAACGTCGAAGCTTATCTGGCCTACCGCGATTACTCCTATGCGGACACTTCCGCGACCAACTACCAGGACAGCAACGTGATCCTGGCGGGTGCGCGCTGGAAATTCTAAGTCCCGGGTATCCGGACTGCCAAAAGACGAGAACACGCCCTGCGGGGCGTGTTTTTCCTTTCGGGGTCGGTTTCACACAACGAAACCCTCATAAACCTGCCCAATGTCGCACCGAAGCGGGCAATGCCTCTTGCACCGAAGGCCCCAGACACATAGAAGGCCTCAAATTGTCTGGGGGCGGAGCCTGCGCGCGCGCCCCGAATCTCTATGAGGTATAGGATGCAGGTCACCGAGACGCTGAACGAAGGTCTGAAACGCGGCTACGCCATCACTGTCACAGCCGCCGAGCTGGACGAGAAGGTCAACGAGAAGCTGGCAGAAGCGCAGCCCGAAGTGGAGCTGAAAGGCTTCCGCAAGGGCAAGGTGCCGATGGCCCTGCTGCGCAAGCAGTTTGGTCAGCGTATGCTGGGCGAAGTGATGCAGGAAGCCGTCGATGGCGCCATGAACAAGCACTTCGAAGACAGCGGCGACCGTCCGGCGATGCAGCCCGAAGTCAAGATGACCAACGAAGACTGGAAAGAAGGCGACGACGTCAACGTCGAGATGTCCTACGAGGCACTGCCTGAGATTCCCGAAGTCGACCTCTCCGTCATCTCGGTTGAGAAAATGGTTGTCAAAGCCGAAGACGAAGCCGTCGAGGAAGCGCTGCAGAACCTGGCCGACACCGCCAAGGATTTCGAAGCCCGCGAAGAGGGCGCTGCGTCGGAAGATGGCGATCAGGTCGTGATCGATTTCGTTGGCAAGGTTGACGGCGAAGCCTTCGAAGGCGGTTCCGCCGAAGATTACCCGCTGGCGCTTGGCTCCAACTCCTTCATCCCCGGCTTCGAAGAGCAGCTGGTCGGCGTGAAGGCCGGTGAGGAAAAAGACGTTACCGTCACCTTCCCCGAAGACTACCAGGCCGATCACCTGGCGGGTAAGGAAGCCGTGTTCTCCTGCACCATCAAAGAGGTCAAGGCGCCGAAGGCCGCCGAGATCGACGACGAACTGGCGAAGAAATTCGGTGCCGAAGATCTGGAAGGCCTGAAAGCCCAGATCCGTGAGCGTCTGGAAGCGGAATACGCAGGTGCAGCCCGCGCCGTGATGAAGCGCGCCACCCTGGACAAGCTGGACGAGCTGGTCTCCTTTGACCTGCCGCCGTCGCTGGTCGAGGCCGAAGCACAGCAGATCGCGCACCAGCTGTGGCACGAGGACAACCCGGACGTCCACGACCACAACCACGGTGAGATCGAAGCGACCGAAGAGCACACCAAACTGGCCGAACGCCGCGTGCGCCTTGGCCTGCTGCTGGCCGAGCTGGGCCAGAAGGCAGAGGTTGAAGTGACCGACGCGGAAATGACCCAGGCGATCATGGCGCAGGCGCGTCAGTACCCGGGTCAGGAGCGCCAGTTCTTTGAATTCATTCAGCAGAACGCTCAGATGCAGCAGCAGCTGCGTGCGCCGATCTTCGAAGACAAGGTCATCGACCACGTGTTTGATCAGGCGACCGTGACCGAGAAAGAAGTCTCGAAAGACGATCTGCAGAAAGCTGTTGAAGAGCTGGACGAGGAGTAATCCTCTTCTTCCAGTGGTTGTTGAAAGGGCCGCCCGTCAGGGGCGGCCCTTTTTCATTCTGGTACAGGGAATGCGGGCCACATGGACACCACAAGCCGGTTCAGGTCCTCAGGCCGGTTTCCTTCAGCATGCCGCGACGCTTGGCTTCGTAGTAGTAGCCACGCGAGTAATGTTTGACTGCGGTGTCCTCGCTACCATCGGCAAGCAGCCAGGCGCCGCGCAGGTATTTCACCGAGAATTCAAGGTTGGTGTCTGGGTCCAACAGGTCCTGTGGCTTGCCTTTGAAGCCCATCGAACGCGCGGTGGCGGGCAGAATCTGCAACAGGCCGTAGTAGGGCCGGTTGACGGCTGTTGGGCGATGGGTGCTCTCCCGTACCGCCAGCCGGTGCACCAGAGAGCGTGGTACCTCGTAATGGTCGGACCAGTAATTGATCTTCCTGCGCAGGTCCGGGGTTTCATTGGGAAACAGTGGCGGCTCGTTGCGGCTGACGGCCTGAGGGGCAGAGCCGCAGCCCGCGGCAAGCAGCGGCAAGGCCAGCAGAGAGAAGACATGACGTCGGTGCATCGGGGAACTCCGGGCAACAGTAACAGAATGGATCCGTGAAGGGCGCTCCGTCTGGGGAGACGATGGGCACAGGGGGATCCGTCACGGCAGACTAGTCATGCTTGAGAATGGCCACAATCGGGCGGAAGCGCAGCGCTGTTTCATCGGCAAATCTTCACCGATCCATGAGGGGGGCAAGGCCGCTGAAAGGGGTGTGAGCGCCCGTTTCAGGCGCGCAAAAGTCCCGTTATGGAGCCATTGGCACGTACCGTCGGCAGCTTTGGCGGGCCTCCGCCGATATCCGGAAAAGTGCAAACAATTCTAATTTATAAGGCTTTGTTAATTTTCGCTGGAAACGCCAGAATACCCATGCGCATTGAGGCAAAAATAATACCTCAGGAAGGGTGCCCTGCTTTCGCCTGTAGCGGTGCCCGTAAACGAGCAGTAAAAAGGGGCCGCGGCCGTTTCCCACTTTCCGCGGTCCCAATAAGCTGAGCGGTCCATAATAACAGCGCAAATGAGTTTCGCATCATTGGCTGAAGTACCGGCTGAAACAAAGCCAAACCCGCCAGAGCAGACGCCGCCCGAGAACTGAAAGGGCGTGCAAGGCCCCCGCGCAGCGCAGCAGGCGCGCTTGCCGGGGGCGGGACCCAGCTGGTTCCCGCCGACCTCATCAGCCCATGTGGCGGAAATCCGCGATCAGCCGGTCACCGGATGGCCGCGGTTCTGCATGCAGCGGATCACGTAGTCACGCTGGGCCTGTTTGACCTGTATGTCGCCTACGGCGGCACCAGCCATGGCGCCGGCAATCGCACCAACAAGCGCCTTGTCGCTGTTTTCGGTCGCCCCCACCAAGGCACCACCTGCGCCACCAAGTGCGGCGCTTGTTCCGATGTGACCTTGTCCGATCTGACGGGCCGAGGCCTGACATTGTGCCAGATCCGTTTGATAGTTCGGGCCCGGAGTTCCGGCCAGCGACAAGGGCGCGTCAACCGATGGCGTGTCGCATCCGGAAAGGGTCGCGGCGCATAGCCCTGCAATCGCGATGGTTCTCAGCATCATCGGGTTTCTCCTTTGTCCAAATGCATCTCTTGCCCATTCACTGTAGGCAGGAAGGTCCATCATGGCCAGTGTGCTGTCTGGCAAAGGAAAAGGCCGCGCCCATATGGGGCACGGCCTTCGTGTTCTCTCGCTGTGATCCGCTGGGATCAGGCGTTGGTCTCTTCGTCGCCGGTCGCGGCCGGAGCGGCTTCGCCTTCGTCCTCATCGTCGGAGGCAGCGGAACCGATGTCGTCGAACAGCTCGGAGATTTCGAATTCAGCAGCGGCTTCCTCTTCGGCGGCCAGCTCCTGGATCGATTTGCCCGAGGCTTGCAGTTCGGCTTCTTCCGGCGAACGGGCCACGTTCAGCTTGATGGTGACCATGACTTCCGGGTGCAGGTGCACTTCGGCCACGTGCAGACCAAGGGTCTTGATCGGCTCGCGGATGATGACCTGCTTGCGGTCGACCGAGAAGCCTTCCTCGGTGGCAACGTCGGCTGCGTCACGCGGGGTGACCGAGCCGTAGAGGTTGCCGCCATCGGAAGCGGAGCGAATCACGATGAACTGCTGTCCGTCGAACTTTTCGCCCAGGGCTTCGGCTTCTTTCTTGGTCTCCAGGTTACGCGCTTCCAGCTGCGCTTTCTGGGCTTCGAAAGAGGCGATGTTGGCTTCGGAAGCAACTTTGGCCTTGCTCTGCGGCAGCAGGTAGTTACGGGCGTAACCGGGTTTGACGTCTACGACGTCGCCCATCTGACCCAGCTTGGCCACACGTTCAAGAAGGATAACTTGCATGTCAGGTCTCCTTACTTCACGGCGTAGGGCAGCAGGGCGAGGAAGCGGGCGCGCTTGATGGCGCGGGCCAGTTCACGCTGCTTCTTCGCCGAAACGGCGGTGATACGGGAGGGAACGATTTTGCCGCGCTCAGAGATGTAGCGCTGCAGAAGACGGGTGTCTTTGTAATCGATCTTCGGCGCATTGTCGCCCGAGAAGGGGCACACTTTGCGGCGGCGGAAAAACGGTTTGGCTGCCATGGTTTAGCGTCCTTTTCTCAAGCGTTGATCAGCGGCGTTCACGGCGACCTTCACGGTCGTCACGCTTCTGCATCTGGACCGAGGGGCCTTCGTCGTGTTCGTCGACCTTGATGGTCAGAACACGCATGACGTCGTCATGCAGGCGCATCAGGCGTTCCATTTCCTGGATCGCCGCAGACGGTGCGTCGGTCTTCAGGAAGGCATAGTGGCCTTTACGGTTCTTGTTGATCTTGTAGGCCATCGTCTTGACGCCCCAGTACTCCTGGTCGACCAGCTTACCGCCGTTGTCGGACAGAACAGCACCGAAGTGTTCGATGAGGCCTTCAGCTTGCGAGTTGGACAGGTCCTGACGCGCAATCATTACATGCTCATAGAGGGGCATGCGAACTCCTGTTTGTGTCTAGGCGCATTTCATAGACGGGGCGATGTAGCCTTCCGCGGCCCTGTCACGAGAGTCTGCGCGGATCGAATGTCGTGCGGAAGGAAGCCCCGATATACAGGCTTTGCCGATAAGAGCAAGGGTTAAACGCAGCGCTACGCCTGCAATCACTCGGGGCCCGGCCTAAGGTGATGCTTAAGGCCACTGTGGCGTCCGGGAAACCCCCTTGGTTTGGTCAAAATACTGCCGCATTCATCGGCTTCAACGTGGTTAATCAAGCATTAACGAGCGTCGGTTTGCCCGGCCAGCTACAGTGAGGACCCCATGCGCCTAGCCCAGATCCCGCACCCCTTCATTCCCGGATCCTTTGCCACAGCCCCTGGCGCCATGAGGGGCGGGTCGCTTGTGCTGGGGTTCAAAGCGAATTGGCCGATGCGGAGGATGCTGCTGCAGATGCTGGGCGTGGCTTTATTGCTCTGCGCGGCAGGGCTGTGGATGATGAACGCGGAAATGATGCACCCGGGGGACAAAGTGATCCGGGTGGGCGTTTGCGTGGTCTTTTTCTTTCTGGGGATGGTTCTGCTGACCATACGGCCCCTGCGGCCCGGCACAGAAGTGTGTTTCGATCCGGTGCGGCGGGAATTGCGGGTCCTGAGAACCAATAGCCAAGGCGCGGTCCGGACTATTCTGCGCCGCCGCTACGACAGCCTTGGGGCAGCACGGCTGACCTCGGCCACGGTTCAGTTGTTCGAGGCGGATGGCAGCCTGTTGTTCGAGGTGCCGCTGAGTACTGTGCAGTCCCGCAGCCTGTTGCGCGATCAGCTCAGCGGATCTGTGCCGCTGCTGACCTGAAAACCGCTTGAAAAATGGGCGCAGGATTTTCGCGGTTGCTCGGTAAGGTCTTGCAATCAAACAGACAACTTTCCGAGGCACGGGTAACTGTTCGGTTAGGAACAGACAATGTGGAAAATTGCCAGTTTCATTTCGTCGCCCGGTGGCACAGGTGTTGGGCATACAAAATTCGTTCCAACGGAGTCCTCTGACGATGAAAAACCTTCTGCTTGCCGCCGCCCTGACCGGCGCCGCCGCCACCGCCGCTGTCGCCGCGCCTGAAAAATACGTGCTGGATTCCAGCCACAGCCAAGTGGTGTTCAACTACAACCACCTCGGCTTCTCGACCACTTGGGGCATGTTCTCGGGCTTCGAAGGCGAGATCATGTTCGACAAGGAAGATCCGGCAGCCTCCAGCGTTTCCGTGTCGATGCCGGTGATGTCGATGCTGACCGGCTGGGAAGCCCGTTTTGATCACTTCATGTCCAACGACTTCTTTGCGGCAACCGAAGACGAGATGGTGACCTTCACCTCCACCGGGATCGAAGTGACCGGCGAGAACACTGCAAACATCACTGGCGACCTGACGCTGAACGGTGTGACCAAATCCGTGGTTCTGGATGCCAAACTGAACCAGTCGGGTGATCACCCGATGGCGGGCAAGCCTTGGGCTGGTTTCAACGCCACCACCTCGCTGCTGCGCAGCGACTACGGTCTGGAAAAATTCGCTCCTTACGTCAGCGATGAAGTTCAGGTTCAGATCTCCATCGAAGCGATGAAAGCTGAATAAGCTACTGACACGATCGTAAGATCCGCCGCCGGTTCCAGTATGGGACCGGCGGCTTTTTTATGTCCGCAGGTGTGATGAGCTCTAGGGGGCTCAATAGGCTCTAGCGATGGCCGGAGGAGACGCGGGCAGGGAGGCATCTCAGCGAGAGCCGTAGGATCCCTGCTGCGTCCCCGATTATGGCGTGGAGGACAACAGGTACGGGTTTTCATACCCTTGGCCTCATTGCACCGTGGAGGCTGTACCTGTCGGGGCCGCCCCCATGCGGAGGCTCTGCCGCCGTTTTGTACCCATATACGATTATCGATGGCCCAAACGAAAACGCGGGCCACCGGAGTGGCCCGCGCAAGGAAACGCTTGGGGTTGAGGAAGGTCGCGTCAGTGGCGCGTCGCCTCCAGCTCCACCGAGATCTCCACCGCAAAGGCAAGCGTGCCTTCGTCCTGGGTGCCCTGACCGATATTGAAATCCAGCCGGTTGACGGTGGTCTGTCCGCGCATGCTGGCTTTGTCACCGTCCAGGGTCAGCTCGAATGGCAAGGTGATGGGCACGCTTTGATCGCGGATGGTGAGCGGTCCAACCGCCTTATAGCCGTCTGCGGTCTTTTCGATCTCACCTTCGAAGGTTGCGGTGGGATAGGTCGCCTGATCGAAGTAATCCGGGCCCATCGCCTGGTCCGTGACAGATCCAAGGGTCAGCGAAGCGATCGAGATGGTGACGGAAACATCGCCAGCCGGTCCCGGCGCTGTCGGCTCTTCGAAATTGATGTCTGCGTTCCAGTCGGCGAACTGACCGGTTACGCTGCTGCCCATCTGCACAACCGAGATGGCAAGGGTGCCGCTCTCGACGCGCCAGCCGGAGGTATCTGCGGTCTCGGTTTCCGCACTCGCGGTGGGCTGCGGTGCAGAGGTTGCGGCCTGCGTGGCTGTGGCGGTTTGGTCGTCGTCGAGACCAAGGAACGCACCGGTACCAAGGACCACTGCAAAGACGACAATGGCGGCAAGGGCAGGAAGGGCGCTGTGGCTTTGCGCCGGGGGCACGGGCAGATCACCGGATCCGGGCAGCATACGACGCAAGGTCGAATCCTTGTCGATCACATGATGCTTCAGCGCGCCCGCCACGTGCAGGACCAGCGCGGCCAGCAGGGTCCAGACCAGAATACCATGTGCTGCGCCAAATAGGCTGGCAACGCTTTCGGATTTGGCGACAAAGGGCAGGGACTGGCCAAAGGGCCAGAGGATCGGTGCGAAGCCCGTTGTCGCGGCGTGGTGGATCCAGCCGGTCAGCGGCACCGCCACCAGAGAGATATAGAGCATCCAGTGCACGATTTCGGCCGCCAGTGCTTCGGGCTTGTTGTCCGGGTGCAGCAGCCCCGGCTTCTCCTGCGTCACCGCCCAGAGAATCCGGGCCAGGGCCACAAAGAAGACGGCAACGCCGACCGTCTTGTGCAGGGAAAACAACAGCGTGGCGCGGGAAATGGTCTCCTGCGCGCCGTCAAAGCCGGGGCTTTGAAT
Source organism: Pseudophaeobacter sp. 1A09344 (assembly GCF_041008745.1). Classification (NCBI taxonomy): domain Bacteria; kingdom Pseudomonadati; phylum Pseudomonadota; class Alphaproteobacteria; order Rhodobacterales; family Roseobacteraceae; genus Pseudophaeobacter; species Pseudophaeobacter sp. 1A09344. Next base: position 164,824 of record NZ_JAXGFS010000004.1, on the reverse strand, counting down.
GGTGTGTGCCAGCTCGTTGGCAAAATAGCCAAGCGGGAAGGCGGCAAGGATCAGCAAGGCTGTCAGCCAGTGAAACGTCTTGGCGACACTGCCATAGCTGGAGAATGAATTGCGGCGGGACACGTGGACAAACCCTCCTTGGGTACGGGATACGACGACAGCCTACCGTGCGGGGGCGCGCATGCAATGCGGGCAGCTGTCAACCGGTGCACATGGGAGGTGCGCTGACGCGGCATCGGGCGCAGATCCCTTGTACGCAGGGTCAGCTGCGTCTAAACCGGCTGAAATGGCAAATAAAGATGGGGTCTTTGATGACTGTCGCATTCGTGTTTCCCGGGCAGGGTGCCCAGACAATCGGCATGGGCAAGGAGTTGGCCGAGGCCTATCCCGCCGCAAAAGCGGTGTTTGACGAGGTCGACGCGGCGCTGGGGGAATCCCTTAGCAACCTGATCTGGGAGGGTGATATCGAAACCTTGACCCTGACTCGCAATGCCCAGCCGGCGCTGATGGCGACCTCCATGGCCGCGATGCGCGCACTTGAGGCCGAAGGTATCACTATCAACAAGGCCGCTTTTGTCGCCGGGCATTCGCTGGGTGAGTATTCAGCGCTGGCTGCTGCCGGGGCGATCTCGGTGGCCGATACCGCGCGTCTGCTGCGCACCCGCGGCGCTGCCATGCAGGACGCCGTGCCGGTGGGCGAGGGCGCCATGGCCGCGATCCTGGGGCTGGATCTTGACGCAGTGCGGGCCGTTGCCGAAGAGGCCGCTCAGGGCGAGGTTTGCCAGGCTGCCAATGATAACGACCCGACGCAGGTTGTGGTCTCCGGATCCAAGGCCGCTGTTGAGCGCGCCGCCGTGATTGCCAAGGAAAAGGGCGCCAAGCGCGCCGTGATGCTGCCGGTCAGTGCCCCGTTCCACTGCGCGCTGATGCAGCCTGCCGCCGATGTGATGGCCGAGGCCTTGGCAGGTGTTGAGATCAAAGCCCCTGCCGTGCCGCTGATCGCCAATGTCCGCGCTGATGAGGTGACCGATCCCGATACCATCCGCCAGCTGCTGGTCGAGCAGGTCACCGGCTCGGTGCGCTGGCGCGAAAGCGTGCAGGCGATGGCCGCCAAGGGGGTGACCGAATTCTGGGAAATCGGCGCGGGCAAGGCCCTGTCCGGTATGATCCGCAAGATCGACCGCAGCCTGACTTGCCGTCAGTTCGGCACCGCCGAGGGCGTCAAAGCAGCGGTTGAAGGCTGACGCGCGGCCTGAGCGATATGTCTGCCGGTTGCCCGGCGGGACGTGGTCGCCCGGGTGGGCGCAAACGGGCCCGCCATGGGGCGGGCGGACGCGTCCCGACGCTTGCGCGCCGGGAGAAGACCATAAATAGCGTCTCTGCATGAGGCCGTTCAAAGACTTGAGGAAAAGAACATGTTTGATCTGACTGGCAAGACTGCCCTCATCACCGGCGCATCCGGCGGTATTGGCGGCGATATCGCCCGCGCGCTGCATGCTGCTGGCGCCACTGTTGCCCTTTCCGGCACCCGCGAAGAGCCGTTGAAGGCCCTGGCCGAGGAACTGGGCGAGCGCGCCTTTGTGCTGCCTTGCAACCTCAGCGACGCGGACGCCGTCGAAGCGCTGCCGAAACAGGCGGCTGAGGCAATGGGCTCCGTTGATATCCTCGTGAACAACGCAGGCATCACCAAAGACAACCTGTTCATGCGCATGAAGGACGAGGAATGGCAGAGCGTTCTGGACGTGAACCTCACGTCCACCATGCGCCTGTGCCGGGGCGTGCTGCGCGGCATGATGAAGGCGCGCTGGGGCCGGATCATCAATATTTCCTCAGTGGTCGGTGCAACCGGCAACCCGGGGCAGGCCAACTACGCAGCCTCCAAGGCCGGTATGGTTGGCATGTCCAAATCCCTCGCCTACGAAGTGGCCAACCGGGGCATCACCGTCAATGCGGTTGCCCCCGGTTTCATTGCCACGGCGATGACCGACAAGCTGAACGACAACCAAAAGGACGCGATCCTGACACAGATCCCAGCAGGCCGCATGGGAGATTCGAAAGAGATCGCTGCCGCGGTTCTATACCTTGCCAGCGCCGAGGCCGCTTATGTGACCGGCAGCACCCTGCACGTGAATGGCGGTATGGCGATGCTGTGATTAGCAATAGCCTTGCCGCGCCGGATTGCGGCGTTGCAGAATGATGAAAAAGGGGCCCTCTCGGGCTCCTTTTTTGCGCCCGTCAGAGGTGATCTCCTTCACAAGTATCTGTTAACAAAAACTTTATGGTGAAATCCGCGGCGCGGGGCTTGTGGGCGTTCCCCACAACCTCCATTTGCCAGTGCAGCACGCGTTTTAACCCGTTCTCTGGATCACCCGGAACGGCGCGAAAACGTTTGCCTCTGGGCGCGTCTGTGCTATAGGCGGCCCATATTTCCGCTGACGAAGGGGTTTGACCCCTGTCTCGGTCAGCCCCCGCCCGGCGGGGGCACAACCGCCCGGATCGGGCAAAACCACGCCAGCCCGAGCGGGTAAGGGCAAAACCGGGCAGATTGCCCTGAAGAAAAAACGAGGAATGGATATGAGCGACGTCGCAGACCGCGTGAAAAAGATCGTTGTAGAGCACCTGGGTGTTGAAGAAGCCAAAGTGACCGAGAATGCCTCGTTCATCGACGACCTGGGCGCAGACAGCCTGGACACGGTCGAGCTGGTTATGGCCTTTGAAGAAGAGTTCGGAATCGAAATTCCGGACGATGCAGCCGAAACCATCCAGACCTTCGGCGACGCAGTGAAATTCATCACTGAAGCTTCCTAAGATACGTCATTCACATATCTGTGAATGCCAAGGCGGCGCTTTCCTACCGGGAAGCGCCGTTTTGCGTCATGGAGGGTGGACGGTTTTGTGGCGAGGTGATCATGGACGTCCCCAGTCTGTGGTATGCTGGGGGCGATATCCTGATCCAACCCGCTAGGAGGACCTATGCCATGATGATCTACCCCACGATGGAGCTGATGAACGGCGGTTGCGTAACGCTGGACAAGGGGCGCCTGGAGGAACCGGTTCTTTGGCATGTGGATCCGGTCAAGACGGCCAAGGATTTTGCGGCCGCCGGAGCGGAATGGATGCACCTGACCGACTTTAATGCGGTGCAGGGCGATGATTCCAATGCCGCCCTTGTCGAGGAAATCATCCGCAGCGTCGGCATTCCGGTGCAACTGGGGGGCGGCCTGCGAAGCCGCGAGCAGGTCGAGCACTGGATCGACCTTGGTGCCGGGCGGGTCACCGTCAGCACCCTGGCCGCGCGGGATCCGGCGCTGGTCAGCGAACTGGCCAAGCAACACCCCGATCAGATCGTGCTCGCGGTGGATGTCTGGCAGGGGCAGGTGATGACCGAAGGCTGGCGTCAATCCGGTGCGTTCTCTCCTGAAGCCTATATCGCCGCCTTTGAAAACGCGCCTTTCGCGGCAATCCTGGTCACCGATATCGACAGCGACATGTCCGAGGTCGAGGCGCAGCTGGGGCTGATTTCCGGTCTCGCAGCCGAGGCGAAAGCGCCGGTCATCGCCAGCGGCGTGGTGCGCAACGTGGATGACATTTCGCGGTTGAAATACATCCCCAATATTGCCGGTGCCTTGGTCGGGCGGGCGCTGTTCCGCAAGACGCTGACGCTTGAGGAAGCGCTGGAAACCGCGCGTCCGCAACCCGAACCCGTCGCGGAATTTCGCTAAAGCACCGATGACGCGGTCGTTACTTCGGCGCTCTGCGGGCTCCGGCGGCGGATGCTCCGGGCTACCAAGGTGATAGGTCAGTCGCTTAGTCTGCTGAAAAGAAATGAAAACATCCTTCGGCGCAGCAGGCCGTAGGGTGTTTTTCTTTGGTGGCTCTCCGACAATACAGTCCGACCGGCCCATCTGCGCGGACCTGCGTCGGCGCTCTTGCACCTTTTGGTAAATCCAAGGTATCTGGATGGGCGAAAAATGCCGAGGCAGAGGAGAGCATGGAATGCGTCGAGTAGTTGTCACCGGACTTGGCCTGGTTACCCCTTTGGCCAGCGGGGTAGAAGAAACATGGTCGCGTCTGCTGGAAGGTAAATCCGGCGCCGGGCCGATCACCCTGTTCGATGCCCATGAAAGCGGCGTCGCCACCACCTATGCCTGCGAAGTCCCGCGCGGTGATGGCACCGATGGTACCTTCAACCCCGATGAGTTCCTTGCCCCCAAGGAACAGCGCAAGGTGGATGATTTCATCCTCTATGGCATGGCGGCTGCGGATATGGCCGTCAAGGATGCGGGCTGGACCCCGAGCGATGAGGAAAGCCTGCTGCGCACCGGCGTGATGATCGGCTCCGGCATCGGCGGGCTCAGCTCGATCGCAGATACCGCGGTTCTGATCAAGGAACGCGGTCCGCGCCGTGTCTCTCCCTTCTTCATTCCTGGCTCGCTGATTAACCTTGCCTCCGGTCAGGTGTCGATCCGTTATGGCTTCCGCGGCCCGAACCACTCGGTCGTCACCGCCTGTTCCACCGGCGCGCATGCCATTGGTGATGCCAGCCGCATCATCCGCGCAGGCGATGCTGACGTGATGGTTGCCGGCGGCGCCGAGGCGGCGATCTGCGAGATCGGCATCGCCGGTTTCAACGCGTGCAAGGCGCTCAGCACCAAATACGGCAACGATCCGCAATCCGCGAGCCGCCCCTATGATGAGGACCGCGATGGTTTCGTCATGGGCGAGGGTGCCGGCGTGGTGGTGCTGGAAGAATACGAACACGCCAAGGCGCGCGGCGCCAAGATCTATGCCGAGGTCCTGGGTTACGGCATGTCGGGCGACGCCTATCACATCACCGCCCCGTCGGAATCGGGTGAGGGTGGCGAGCGCGCCATGCGGGCTGCGCTGTCCAATGCGGGCCTGAAGCCGACAGACGTGGATTACATCAACGCACATGGCACCTCGACCATGGCCGACACGATCGAGCTGGGCGCGGTTGAGCGGATGCTGGGCGATCACGCGGGCAATGTCACCATGTCCTCGACCAAATCGTCGACCGGGCACCTTCTGGGTGCGGCCGGCGCGATCGAGGCGATCTTCTCGATCCTGGCGATCCGCGATCAGGTGGCACCGCCGACCATCAACCTGGACAACCCCGCCATCGAAAGCCGGGTCGATCTGGCGCCCAACGCCAAACGCGAACGCAAGATCGACGTGGCCCTGTCGAACTCCTTCGGTTTTGGCGGCACCAATGCTTCGGTGATCTTCGGAAAGCCGAAATAAATGTGGCGCGCACTGGCCTCCAACATGCTGACGGTCCTCATCGTGGCGCTGTTCCTCTTGGGCGGCGTCATCATGTGGGGCCAGTCGCAATACACCTCTGAGGGACCGCTGGAGCAGGCCATCTGCCTGCGCGTCAAAAGCGGCTCCAACATGACCCGCGTGTCCCGCACGCTGGAGGATCAGGGCGCGGTGACCTCCGGGGCCCTGTTCCGGGTTGGTGTGAAATACAGCGACAAGGCATCGCTGCTGAAGGCAGGTAGTTACCTGGTACAGCCCGGCGCTTCGATGGAGGAGATCGTCGATCAGATCACCCGTGGCGGCGCCAGCACCTGCGGCACCGAGATCGTCTATCGCGTCGGCGTCACCCGGGTTCTGGCTGAGGTGCGCGAATTGGATCCGGCCAGCAACCGGTTCGTGGAGCGGGCAGAGTTCAACCCCGCCGAGGATGAAGCGCCTGCCGAATACCTTGAGAAAAAGGCCGAAGCCGACACCCGGTTCCGTATCGCACTGGCCGAAGGTGTGACCAGCTGGCAGGTGACCGAGGCGCTAAAGTCCATGGATATCCTTGAAGGCGATCCCGGTGAGCGCCCGCCCGAGGGCATGCTGGCGCCGGACAGCTATGAGGTCACGCCCGGTGATGAGCGGGCAGCGATCCTTGCAGAAATGCAAGAACGTCAAGTCCTGCGCATCAATGCCGCCTGGGAAGGCCGCTCTGCGGATGCTGCTGTGGAAACGCCCGAAGAGATGCTGATCCTCGCCTCGATCATCGAAAAGGAAACCGGTGTTGCCGAGGAACGTGGGCAAGTGGCCAGCGTCTTTACCAACCGTCTGAAACGCGGCATGCGTTTGCAGACCGACCCGACGGTGATCTATGGTGTCACCCAAGGCGAGGGCGTGCTGGGACGTGGTCTGCGTCAAAGCGAGCTGCGCCGGGTAACGCCTTGGAATACCTATGTCATCGAAGGGCTGCCGCCGACCCCAATTGCCAACCCTGGCTTTGCCAGCCTGGAGGCCGCGGTCAATCCGGATGAAACGGATTACCTGTTCTTCGTCGCTGATGGCACGGGTGGCCATGCCTTTGCCGAAACCCTGGCCGAGCACAACCGCAACGTGGTCAAGTGGCGCCAGATCGAGGCAGAGCGTAGCAGTGATTGAGGCGTCCTTTATCTGACGCTGGCACCCAGCGGCGGAGGACAAATTCACAGTGATACAAAAGGGCGCCTCGGCGCCCTTTTTCTTTGCGTGCTGACCGTGGGACACCCGGTCGCTTTGCATCCGACGGGCCGCAAAGCCTAACAAGGATTGGCGCCGCCGTTCTGCCAACCTGCTGCAGCGCTTGACATGACGGGCAGAAACCCGTATAAGTTGAGCTGCAGTTGGAAGGAAACTTGGCGGCCCCGCAGCGCATGTCGGCGGCCGTCCTTTCTTTCTCTCATCCGGAGCATTTCCGTATGAGGCCCGATTATTCCCATGACAACACCAGACCTCGCCGATGACCATCGGCCTGTCCGCGATCTTTTGCGGTCTTTGCAGGCCTCGCTGCTGCGACTGCGCAACGAGGCGGAGGGCTTGCACGACTCTCTGATGCAAAACGGTGCAGAGGCGCTGACACAGGGAGAGCGGCAGCAGGTGGCGAAGCTCGAAAGCCTAATCCGGGACAGCCAGAAAGTGGAGAAGTTGATTGCAGAGCGAACCCATGACACTGCCGCAGGCGATTCTGAACTCGACCTTGAAGAGGCCCGGGCTGAAATCAGCCGCCGCCTGGATTGCCTCCGGGCCGCTGCAGTTGCAGAACCGCCTGCTGGAGGAGCTGAGTGACAAGGCCACGCGGGCGCTGCCCTATCTGTTTGAGGTCTGGGCCCATCCCCATCAGCTGCCGCCAGAGGGCAATTGGCGCTGCTGGGTGATCCTTGGGGGGCGCGGGGCGGGCAAGACGCGGGCCGGTGCAGAATGGCTGCGGGCGCAGGTCGAGGGGGCGACGCCCCTGGCCGCAGGAAAGGCCCGGCGGGTCGCGCTGGTTGCGGAGACATACGATCAGGTGCGTGATGTGATGATCCATGGCGACAGCGGGCTGCTGGCTTGCTCTCCCTCGGATCGCCGTCCGATGTGGAAGCCGAGCGAGCGCAAGTTGATCTGGGCCAATGGTGCGATGGCGCAGGCCTTTTCCGCCCATGATCCCGAGGCGCTGCGCGGCCCGCAGTTTGATGCGGCCTGGGCGGACGAGCTGGCCAAGTGGAAAAAGGGCCGGGATTGCTGGGATATGCTGCAATTCGCCTTGCGGCTTGGCACGCACCCGCAGGTCTGCGTTACCACAACGCCCCGCAACACCCGGCTGCTGCGAGACTTGCTGGCGCGGGACAGCACAGTACAAAGCCACGCCGCGACCGAGGCAAACCGGGCCAATCTGGCGCCCTCATTCCTGACGGAGGTACGGGCGCGCTATACCGGATCGCGGCTGGGGCGGCAGGAACTGGACGGGGTGCTGCTCTCGGATGTGGAGGGGGCGCTTTGGTCGGCGGAACAGTTGGAGCGGGGCCGGGTCGAGACTGCGCCGCGGCTGAGCCGGGTGGTGGTGGCGGTGGACCCTGCTGTCAGCGCTGGGAAATCCTCGGACGCCTGTGGGATCGTGGTGGCCGGTGCCATCACCGACGGGCCGCCGCAGGATTGGCGCGCCTTCGTGCTGGCCGACCGCACCCAGGAGGGCGCGCAGCCGCTGGCCTGGGCCCAGGCGGCGATCCGTGCGCGCGAGGAATTCGACGCCGACCGGCTGGTGGCCGAGGTTAATCAGGGCGGCGCACTGGTCGAAAGCGTATTGCGGCAAGTGGATCCAATGGTGCCCTTTCGCGCCCTGCACGCCGCGCGCGGCAAGGCGGCGCGGGCGGAACCGGTGGCGGCGCTTTATGAACAGGGACGGGTGGCGCATCTGCAGGGGCTCGCTGCGCTGGAAGATCAGATGTGCCAGATGACGGCGCGGGGATATCTGGGCCAGGGATCGCCTGACCGGCTGGATGCGCTGGTCTGGGCCCTGCACGATTTGATGATCCGTCCTGCCGCCTCTCTGCGCCTGCCACGGGCGCGTCTGCTCTGATCCGGGGGCCGGGGTGTTGCGCCCCCGGCGGGCGCGGCACTTCGTGGATCTTCATTCCCCTCAGGCACAACTGTTTCTCAGCAAAGGGCGGATTGGCCCGATCAAGCATGAGGAGTGCAGCATGGTCTTTGACCTCCTGCGGCGCAAGACACGGGCAGCCGAACCACCGGTGCAGCAGAAAGCAAGCGCGGCGGCCCGCGTGGTGAACTGGCACGGGCTGGGCGGTGTCGGCTGGAGTCCGCGCGACGCCGTCTCGCTGACCCGCAGCGGATTTGCAGGCAATCCCGTTGGCTTTCGCGCCGTCAAACTGATCGCCGAGGCAGCCGCGTCTTTGCCGCTGGTCTTGCAGGACGCGACGCAACGCTATGATCACCATCCGCTGCTGACCCTGCTCGCAGGGCCAAACCCGGCGCAATCCCGCTCGGACCTGATCGAGGCGCTGATTGGGTATATCCTGCTGTCTGGCAATGCCTACGTTGAGGCGGTAGCCGGGGAGGAGGGACTACCGGCGGAGCTGCACGTGCTGCGCCCAGACCGGATCAGCGTCGTTCCCGGGGGCGATGGCTGGCCGGTGGCCTATGACTATGCGGTGGGCGGGCGCAAGCACCGGTTTGCCGCCACTGTCACCCGCAGCCCGATCTGCCACATCCGCAGTTTCCACCCGCAGGACGACCACTACGGGCTTGCACCCTTGCAGGCCGCCGCGACGGCTGTGGACGTTCACAACGCCGCCTCGCGCTGGTCCAAGGCGCTGCTGGATAACGCTGCGCGTCCATCTGGGGCGCTGGTCTGGTCCGGCAGCGATGGGCAGGGCATGATGCCCGAGGATCAGTTTCGACGGTTAAGTGATGAAATTGAAACGAATTTCCAGGGTGCACGCAATGCTGGCCGCCCGATGGTTTTGGAAGGCGGCCTTGACTGGAAACCGATGGGGTTTTCGCCCTCGGACATGGAATTCCAAAAAACCAAGGAGGCCGCCGCGCGGGAAATCGCCCTGGCATTCGGGGTGCCGCCGATGCTGCTGGGCCTGCCCGGCGATGCTGCCTACGCCAATTATCAAGAGGCAAACCGCGCGTTTTACCGGCTGACCGTGCTGCCGCTGGCGGGCCGTGTGGCAACGGCGCTTTCGGATTGGCTGTCGGGATTTACGGGTGAGGCGCTGGAGTTGAAACCAGACCTTGATCAGGTGACGGCCCTTGCGGCCGAGCGCGAGGCGCAGTGGCGCCGGATCTCCCGCGCCGATTTCCTGAGCCGGGATGAAAAACGCCGCCTGCTGGGCCTGCCGCCGCTGGCAGAGGGAGAGACGGATGTCTGAGATACCCTTGCCCCCGTTTGATTGTTCTCCGGGATTGCGGCTGTCGGCGCATGAACGCGTCACCGAGATCCAGAACCAAGCGATGAACCGCAGGCTGGAGCGGATGGAGCAGATGATGGAACGGCTGGAAAAACGCCTGTGGCTGACTGTTTATGGCGTCGCCGCGGTGATCCTGGCGCAGGCGTTTCAATCCTTTCTGGTTGGTCTTTGATCACAAATTCAGAGTGTTATCGGGAGTATTGCATGCCACCTGAAATGGAATTGGAACATAAGTTTGCCAAAGGCGGCGGCGGGATTGCCCTTGCGGCGGACAATGTCATCCGGGGCTACGCCAGCCTGTTTGGCGAGGTCGATCAGGGCGGCGATGTGGTGATGCCCGGGGCCTATGGTGCCTCGTTACAGGCACTGGCTTCGCGGGACTGCAAGGTCAAGATGCTGTGGCAGCACGATCCTGCGCAGCCCATTGGGGTCTGGGACGAGGTACGCGAAGATGCGCGTGGTCTTTGGGTCAGCGGCCGGGTCCTGACCGATACTCGCCGCGGCGCCGAGGCGGTCTCCCTGATCACGGCCGGGGCCATTGACGGGCTGTCGATTGGCTATCGCACGGTCAAGGCGACCCGGCGGGCCGTGGGCGGACGGCAACTGGCCGAGCTGGATCTCTGGGAGGTTTCGCTGGTGACCTTCCCGATGCTGGCGACGGCCCGGGTGTCGGCAAAATCGCGGCGTGGCGCAGATGAGGCTCTGCGGACCCTCGCGGCTGAGCTGCGCGATGCCTGCGCGGATGCCGAGGGGATCCCGGGCGCGCATAACCTTCACAACACAGGACAGGCAGATGAGCAATCACAACAGTCCGGCTGACACCGGAGATACGGCGCCTCTGGCGCAGGAAGTCCGGCAGGCGGTTTCCGGCTTTGTCAAAGACTTCAGGGGGTTCCGGGGTGAAGTGCAGGAAAAACTGAAACAGGTGGACGCGCGAATGACAATGCTGGATCGAAAATCTCTGGTGGTGAATCGACCGCAACTGGCGGCAAGCGAAGACATTGGTGCCCCGCATAATAAGGCCTTTGGCAGCTATCTGCGCTCGGGGGATGAGAGCGCGTTGCGCGGGCTGGATCTTGACGGTAAATCCCTGTCCACCGTGGTCAACAGCGATGGCGGCTACCTGGCGGATCCGCAAACGGCGGACACGGTGAAATCGGTGCTGCAATCGACAGCATCGATCCGGGCCGTGGCCTCGGTCGTGAATGTCGAGGCGACCTCGTTCGATGTGCTGATCGATCATACGGATGTGGAGGCAGGCTGGGCCAGGGAAACTGATCCCACGGTCGAAACCGGCACGCCCTCCATTGACCGGATCACCATCCCGCTGCATGAACTCAGCGCCTTGCCCAAGGCCTCGCAACGGCTGCTGGACGACAGCGCCTTTGACATCGAAGGCTGGCTGGCCGGACGTATCGCCGACAAATTTGCCCGCTCCGAGGCGGCGGCCTTTCTGAGCGGTGACGGGATCGACAAACCCACCGGGATTCTGACTCACCCGGCGGTCGACAATAGCAGCTGGAGCTGGGGCAGCCTCGGTTATGTGGCAACGGGTACCGACGGCGGCATCGGTTCGGGCGATGCGATTGTCGATCTGGTCTATGCCCTTGGGGCGCGCTACCGGGCCAACGCGAGTTTTGTGATGAATTCCAAGACCGCCGGGGTAATCCGCAAGCTGAAGGACGCTGACGGCCGCTTCCTGTGGACCGACGGTCTGGCTGCGGGCGAACCGGCGCGGCTGATGGGTTATCCGGTGTTGGTGGCCGAGGACATGCCCGATGTGGCATCGGACAGCTACGCGGTGGCCTTTGGCGATTTTGCGGCCGGCTACACAATTGCCGAACGGCCCGACCTCAGGGTGCTGCGCGATCCCTTCAGCGCCAAACCGCATGTGCTGTTTTACGCAACCAAACGCATCGGCGGTGATGTCAGCGATTTTGCGGCCATCAAACTGATGAAATTCGGCCTGAGCTAACCGCCCGGGACCGATGACGGGACCGGCAGCCCGGACCCGTCGGCGGGCGCATGTCAGATACTCCCTGTCGTCCAGCTGCCCCCCCCTCCGTCCGAGCGGCAGGGAGGATGTGCGCCCGCTGCAGCCGATGAGACAAAGCCATGAGGACGCCGGGAAGTGCGGAGAAATGTGATGATATTGACCGATGTGGCGCCGCTGCCGGACAGCGCCTTGCCGCTGGAGGCCTTCAAGGCGCACCTGCGACTGGGCACCGGGTTTCCCGAAGACAGCCTTCAGGATGGTGTTCTGAACGGGTTCTTGCGTGCGGCTCTCTCTGCCATCGAGGCGCGGACTGGAAAGATACTGATAACACGCAGTTTCACCTGGGAGCAGACGCGCTGGCGCAACGCAGAGGCAGAGGTTCTGCCGGTCGCGCCGGTGACCTCGGTGACCGAGATCGTGATGCGGGATGCTGAGGGCGGCGAAATGATCGTGGACCCTGCACTCTACCGGCTGGAGCGCGACACCCACCATCCCAGACTCTGTCCGCAGCGCGGGTTCCTGCCCATCGTGGCCAAGGGCGGTTCGGTGCGGGTCAGTTTCGAGGCCGGGTTGGCGCCGGATTGGGGCGGCTTGCCTGCCGATCTGGCGCAGGCGGTTCTGATGCTGGCGGCGCATTACTACGAATACCGCGGGGATACCGGCCTGCACGGCGGTTGCATGCCATTTGGTGTCACCAGCCTTATCGAACGCTATCGCGCCATACGCCTGTCCCTGGGGGCGGTGCAATGACTGCGGCGTCGCGCCGTCCGCATCTGTCCCGGCAGTTGGTGCTGGAGGACCCGCGGCGTCTGCCCGATGGCGCGGGCGGATATGTCGAAAGCTGGAGCGCGCTTGGCACCCTCTGGGCCGAGGTCACGGCGCTCAGCGGGCGTAACGCAGACCAGCAGGGCGGCAGCCTGTCGCTGCAACGCTATCGCATCACTGTGCGGGCCGCCCCCGTGGGGGCGACGGCGCGGCCGCGTCCTGATCAGCGGCTTCGCGAAGGTACCCGCCGGTTTCGCATAGACGCGGTGAGCGAAGCGGACCCCGGCGCGCGCTATCTGACCTGTTTCGCGGTAGAGGAGCTGGGCGCATGAGCTATGCTATTTCCGCCGCGCTGCAGGCCGCGGTCTATCAGCATCTGCTGGCGGACCCGGCGCTAAGCGCTCTCATCGGCAGCGATCTTTATGATGCGCTGCCATCGGGTACCCTGCCACAGACCTACGTGGCTCTGGGGCCAGAGGAGGTCGAGGACCGTTCGGATGCCACAGGGGCCGGGGCGCGGCACCGGTTCACGGTCAGTGTGTTTTCTGACACCGCCGGATTTGCCCATGCAAAATCCGTGGCGGCGGCGGTTTGTGATGCATTGAGCGATGCGCCGCTGCTGCTCAGCCGGGGGCGGCTGGTGGGCCTCTGGTTCGACCGTGCCGCGGCACAGCGGCTCAGTGGCGGCGGGCGTAGCATCGTATTGCGGTTTTCCGCCCGGGTCGAAGACAGCTGAATGCTGCTCTGCCGGTTCTTTAATTCAGACAACAGTGGAGTGACCTCATGGGTGCACAGAATGGCAAGGATCTATTGATCAAGGTGGATATGACCGGCGATGGGCAATTCGATTCCATCGCGGGGCTGCGCGCCACCCGCATCAGTTTCAACGCCGAAAGCGTCGATGTGACCAGCCTTGAAAGCCAGGGCGGCTGGCGCGAGCGCCTTTCTGGCGCCGGGGTGCGCTCGGCCAATATCTCGGGCTCTGGGGTGTTTCGCGATGCGGGCACGGATGAGCGGGCGCGGCAGCTGTTCTTTGACGGTATCACCCCGGATTTTCAGGTGGTGATCCCCGATTTCGGCATCATCGAAGGCCCGTTTCAGGTGACCTCGCTGGATTATGCGGGCACCCACAATGGCGAGGCAACCTACGAGCTGGCGCTGGCCAGCGCCGGGATGCTCAGCTTTACCGCGGTGTGACCCATGGCGAACCCCTACAGAGGCGAGGTGGAAATCACCATCAACGGCGCGCCTTACGTGCTGAAGCTGACCCTTGGCGCCCTGGCCGGGCTGGAGCAAAGCCTTGCAGAGGGAAGCCTCGTCGATCTGGTGCAACGGTTCGAAGCGGGGCGGTTTTCCGCCCGCGATATCCTTGCCCTGCTGGTGGCGGGTCTTGAGGGCGGCGGCAATTCCTTAAGCACCGAGGAACTGGCCCAGGCCGATATCGCGGCGGGACCGATGGGTGCAGCGCGGGTGGCGGCGCAGCTGCTGGTGGGCAGTTTCTCGCTTCCCGGAACAGAGGCATGAGCGGCTTTGACTGGCCCGCGTTGATGCGTGTCGGCCTGGTTGGTCTGCGCCTTAGCCCCGATACCTTCTGGCGCCTGACCCCGGCCGAGTTGCGGTTGATGCTGACTCCTGCGGGCGCTGGCGGGGCGCTGGACCGTGCAGGGCTTGAGGATCTGATCGCAGCCTTTCCCGATACTCCGAAAGCAAAGGACCCTGACCATGGCGGAGAGTGAAATCGCCGAACTGGAACTGCGCAGCGAGGCATTGGGCGACGCGCTGGGGGATGCCGCCGGCATGGCGGCCAGTTTCGACACGGAATTGCGCCGGGTGCGCCAGGCCTTTGCCGCGACGGGCAAGGATGTGCAAAGCCTTGAACGCGGCATGTCGCGCGGGCTGCGCCGCGCCTTTGAAGGCGTGGTGTTTGATGGCAAGAGCCTGTCGGACGCGCTGGATACCGTTGCGCGTTCGATGATCCGAACCAGCTATAACGCCGCTATTCGCCCGGTCACCGATCATGTGGGCGGGCTGCTGGCCAGCGGTGTTGGCAATCTGGTCAGTGACATACTGCCCTTTGCCGATGGCGCTGCCTTTTCGCAGGGGCGGGTGATGCCCTTTGCCCGGGGCGGCGTGGTTAGCGGCGCCACGATGTTTCCCATGCGCGGCGGCACCGGATTGATGGGCGAAGCGGGGCCAGAGGCGATCTTGCCACTGCGCCGCACCGCCGACGGATCGCTTGGCGTCACCAGTTCCGGCAGCGGCGGAACGCAGGTGGTGATGAACATTACCACTCCGGATGTGGCCGGGTTCCGCCGCAGCGAAGGGCAGATCGCCGCGCGCCTGTCCCGCGCCCTGTCGCGTGGCAACCGCAATCGCTGATCTGCGCGCCGCCTGATCTACCCAACGACAGATCCCAAAAGGGGGTATTCCGATGAATTTCCACGATGTCCGATTTCCCGCCTCGCTCAGCTTCGGCTCGGTCGGCGGTCCGCAGCGGCGCACTGATATCGTCTCGCTCGCCAATGGCCATGAGGAGCGCAACACCCCCTGGGCGCATTCGCGGCGCCGCTATGATGCCGGGCTTGGTCTGCGCTCGCTTGAGGACATCGAGGTTCTGATTGCCTTTTTCGAGGCCCGTCAGGGGCAGATGTACGGCTTTCGCTGGAAGGACTGGTCGGATTACAAATCGGCCCGCGCCAGCGCAGAGGTCGATTTCCGGGACGAGGTGATCGGCACCGGCGATGGGCAGACTACGCGCTTCCAACTGGTGAAGTCCTATCGCTCCGGCACCTCGCTCTACCATCGCCCGATTGCCAAACCGGTGGCGGGAACGGTGCGCGTGGGCCTGAAGCAGGAGGAATTGCGCGAGAGCGTCGATTACGAACTCGACACCGCGACGGGTGAAATCACGCTGGCCTATCCGCCCGAGGCCGGGCTGGAGGTCGTCGCGGGCTTTGAATTCGATGTGCCGGTGCGGTTTGACACCGATCAGATCCTGACCAGCGTCGCCTCCTTTCAGGCGGGCGATGTGCCGGATGTGCCGATTGTGGAGGTGCGGATCTGATGGCCGGGCCGTCGCAACCTTTTCTGGAGCACCTCGCCACTGGGGTGACAACACTGTGCCGGGCCTGGGGACTGACCTGCCGGGATGGCGAATTCTTTGGCTTTACCGACCACGACTGTGATCTGGCATTTGATGGGATGACGTTCAAGGCGGGCAGCGGGCTGACCGCACGAGCGTTGCAACAGGCGACGGGCCTGTCGGTGGACAATACCGAGGCGCTGGGGGCGCTGTCCGATACCACGCTGCGGGCCGAGGATATCGAGGCGGGACGGTTTGATGCGGCGGATATGCGCTGCTGGCTGGTGAACTGGCAGGACCTGTCGCTGCGCTGGCTGCAGTTTCGCGGATCGATCGGAGAGCTGCGCCGCGCGGGCAGTGCCTTTGAGGCCGAGCTACGCGGGCTGAGCGAGGCACTGAACCGCCCGCTGGGCCGGGTCTATCAGAAACCTTGCAGCGCGGTTCTGGGCGATGACACCTGCCGCTTCGATCTGGACTTGCCCGGCTATAGCGAGACCCGCTTGGTCGAGTGCAACGAGGAAGGCCGCCTGTTCTATTGGAAGGATCTGGCAGGCTTTGAACCCGATTGGTTTACCCGTGGGCGCCTGACGGTGCTGACGGGCACGGCTGAGGGGCTTTGGAGTGCGATCAAACAGGACCGCAGCGATGCCACGGGCCGCCTGATCGAACTGTGGGAGCCGCTGCGCGCGCCGGTGGCGCCTGGTGATCTACTGCGGCTTGATGCGGGCTGTGACAAGCGGATGGAGACCTGCCGCTTCAAATTCAACAACCTCATCAACTTTCAGGGCTTTCCAGATATCCCCGGAGAGGACTGGGTGATGTCGGTGCCGCGCTCCACCGGCGCCAATACCGGCGGCAGCCGCCGATGACGGGCGGAAGGGTGACAGGCGCGGATATTGCCAAGGCTGCTCGGGACTGGATTGGCACGCCCTATGTGCATCAGGCCAGTTGCCGGGGTGCGGGCTGCGATTGCCTGGGGTTGATCCGGGGGATCTGGCGGGCACGCTGCGGGCAGGAACCGGCGCCGCTGCCGCCTTATACGATGGACTGGTCCGAACCGCAGGCCGAGGAACGCCTCTGGCAGGCGGCCCTGCGTTATCTGCGGGCAAAACCGCTCTCCGCCTGCGAGGTCGGCGATGTCTTGTTGTTTCGCATGCGCGCCGGGGCCGTGGCCAAACACCTTGGCATTCAATCCGCAACGGGCGCGCCAGAGGTGCCACAGGGGCAGCCCCGTTTCATTCATGCCTATAGCGCGCGCGGCGTCGTTGAGAGCGCGCTGACCGGCCCCTGGCAGCGCCGCATCGTGGCGCGTTTTGCATTTCCCGATGAGGTGAGTTGATGGCGACCATTCTTCTTTCTGCGGCGGGCGCCGCAATCGGCGGGGCCGTGGGTGGCACGGTCGCGGGGCTGTCCTCGGTGGCGATTGGCCGGGCGGTGGGCGCAACGCTGGGGCGGGCCATTGACGAACGGTTGCTTGGCGCCGGGTCGGACCCGGTGGAAACCGGCAAGGTCAGCCAGTTCCGCCTGACCCAGGCCAGCGAAGGCCAACCCATCGCGCAGGTTCTGGGCCGCACCCGTATTGGCGGGCAGGTGATCTGGGCTTCTGACTTTCAGGAAAGTACCACCACCACGGGTGGCGGCAAGGGCGGGCCAAGGCAGCCCAGCGTCACGCGCTACAGCTATTCGGTCTCGCTGGCGATTGCCCTTTGCGAAGGGGAGATCGCCTCGGTGCCGCGGGTCTGGGCCGATGGGGAGGAAGTCTCGCCGCTGGATCTCAACATGACGGTCTATCGCGGCACCCCGGATCAAGCGCCCGATCCGGTGATGGAGGCCATCGAGGGCGCAGGCAGGGTGCCTGCCTATCGCGGTACCGCCTATGTGGTGATGGAGAACATCGCGCTGGATGGCTTTGGCAACCGGGTGCCGCAGTTCTCGTTTGAGGTGATACGTGGCGCGCAGCCTGGCGGTGCCGAGTTCGACCTTGATCCGGCGCAGTTGGTGCGGGGCGTGGCGCTGATGCCGGGGACAGGCGAATATGCGCTGGCCAGCAGCGCGGTGAACTACTCCGGTGGGCCCGGTGATATGCGCGCCGCCAATATCCACTCGCCCTCGGGGCAAACAGACCTTCTGACCTCGCTTGCAGCGCTGGAGGAGGAGTTGCCAACCTGCAAGGCGACCTCGCTGATCGTGTCCTGGTTTGGTGATGACCTGCGCTGCGGGGAGTGCCAGATCAAACCCAAGGTGGAGCAGAAATTGGCCGAGGGCGTCGGAATGCCCTGGCAGGTCTCAGGAGCGGATCGCAGCAGCGCCGCGGAGGTGCTGAAGGACGAAGAGCGTAACCCCCTTTATGGCGGCACCCCGGCCGATGCGGCGGTGGTGGAGGCAATCAAGGCGCTGAATGCCGCC
Source organism: Pseudophaeobacter sp. 1A09344 (assembly GCF_041008745.1). NCBI lineage: Bacteria > Pseudomonadati > Pseudomonadota > Alphaproteobacteria > Rhodobacterales > Roseobacteraceae > Pseudophaeobacter > Pseudophaeobacter sp. 1A09344. The sequence goes on along the minus strand of NZ_JAXGFS010000004.1, from coordinate 146,871 downwards.
GGGCAGCGGGTGATGTTCTATCCCTTCATCCTGATGGATCAGGCCGAAGGCAACGGTCTGCCGGATCCATGGAGCGATAATCCGGACCAGCCGCATCTGCCCTGGCGGGGCCGCATCACACTGTCGGTGGCGCCGGGGCGCGCAGGTAGCCCGGATCAAAGCGCCGCTGCCGCTGCCGAAGTCGCCGCCTTCATGGGGCAGGCCTCGGCCAGTGATTTCACCATCGGCGATGGCACGGTCACCTATAGTGGACCCGAAGACTGGGGGCTGAGACGCTTCATTCTGCACAATGCCGCGCTTTGCGCCGCGGCGGGCGGGGTGGCGGCCTTTTGCATCAGTTCGGAAATGCGGGGGCTGACCCAGATCCGGGGCGCCAGCGGTTTCCCAGCTGTGGCGGCCCTGCGGGCGCTGGCCGCCGAGGTACGCCAGATCCTGGGGGCGGAGGTCAAGATCGGCTATGCGGCCGATTGGTCGGAATACTGGGGCTACCAAAGCCCGGAAGGTGACCGCTATTTCCACCTGGATCCCCTTTGGGCCGATGCGGAGGTGGATTTCATCGGGATCGACAATTACATGCCGCTGTCCGATTGGCGACAGGGAACGGACCATCTGGACGCCCAAGCCGGAGTGCCTGCGATCTATGATCTGGATTACCTACGTGGCAATATCGAGGGGGGCGAAGGCTACGATTGGTATTACCACTCGCCCGAGGCCGAAGGCGCCCAGATCCGCACCCCAATCACCGATGGCGCCCATCAGGAACCCTGGATCTGGCGCTACAAGGATCTGCGCAACTGGTGGGGCCATCCCCATCACGAACGGATCGGCGGCGTGCGTCAGCCGCTGCCCACGGCGTGGGAGCCGCAAAGCAAACCGATCTGGTTCACGGAACTTGGCTGCGCCGCCATTGATAGGGGCACCAATCAGCCGAACAAGTTCCTTGATCCCAAAAGCTCGGAATCGAGACTGCCGAAGTATTCCAATGGCCAACGGGACGACCTGATGCAGCTGCAATACCTGCGCGCATTGCTGGGGTATTGGAGTGATCCGGCCAACAACCCCATCTCGGCAGAATATGACGCGCCGATGCTGGATATGGATAACGCCTATGTCTGGGCCTGGGACGCGCGGCCCTTTCCGGCCTTTCCCGCCGCGAGCGACGTCTGGAGTGATGGGGAGAATTACCTAAGGGGGCACTGGTTGAACGGGCGTGTCGGCCAGCGCACGCTGTCGTCGGTGGTGAGTGAGATCTGCGACCGCTCCGGAGTGAGCGAGACTGATGTCAGCTCGCTTTACGGGATCGTGCATGGCTATAGCCTTGAGGGAACAGAGACTGCCCGCGCCGCGCTGCAACCACTGATGCTGCGCCATGGCTTTGATGTGATCGAACAGGATGGGCTCCTGCGCTTCCTGCCACGCACGGGCACCGATGCGTGTCTGCTGGAGCCGCAGCATTTGGTCGACAGCTCCGAGGTGGAAGGAGACATCGCCCATCAGCGCGCCGCCGAGGCCGAGCTGACGGGCAGGGTACGGTTGCGCTATGCCGAATGGGGCGCCAATTACGATCTCGCCGCACAAGAGGCGGTTCTGCCCGATCAGGTGACCCATGCGGTAGGCCAGCACGACCTGCCGATGGTGCTCACCCGCGCCGAAGCGCGCCAGATCGCCGAGCGCTGGTTGATCGAGGCCCGCATCGCCCGCGACAGCGCGCGCTTTGTGCTACCTCCATCGCGGCTGGATATTGCGGTGGGGGATGTGGTTGCCCTGCCGTTTGCTGACTCCGGCACTGAGGGGGAGACCTCGGGGCAGGGCAGTGAGAGCGCCGAGGCCGCGCCCGCCCTTTACCGGGTGGATCGTATCGACATGGCCGAAGCGCAGCTGGTAGAGGCGGTGCGGATCGATCCCGGTGTCTATATCCCATCCCCCAGCACCGAGGAGCTGCCCGGCATCAATGAATTCGCAGCGCCCGTGCCGGTGCTGCCGCTGTTCATGGACCTGCCCTTGCTGACGGGCGAGGAAACCCCGCATGCGCCGCATCTGGCCATTACCGCCCAGCCCTGGCCAGGCAGTGTCGCGGTCTATGGCGCCCAGGCCGACGAGGGCTACACACTGGAAGAGGTGATCGCAGCCCGGTCGGTCGTCGGGATCACCCAGACGCCCTTGCTGCGCGGGCCGGTCGGGCGCTGGGACCTGGGCGCCGACCTGCAGGTCAAGCTGATCTTCGGGCAGTTGCAAAGCCGCGATATGCTGGCGGTGCTGAACGGGGCCAATGCGGCTGCAATCGGCGATGGCAGCAATGGCAATTGGGAGATTTTCCAGTTCCGCAGTGCCGAACTGGTGGCCCCCGAGACCTATCTACTGCGCGGGCGTTTGCGCGGCCAGCTGGGCAGCGATGGGCTGATGCCTGATATCTGGCCTGAAGGTTCATTCGTGGTGCTGCTGGATGATACCCTGCGCCAGCTCGACCTGCCGCTGGCGCAGCGGCGAAGGGCGCGTCACTACCGGATCGGACCCGCGCGCCGAGGCTATGACGACCCAAGCTATGTGCACCGGATCGAGGCCATTGACGGCAACGGCCTGCGCCCCTATGCGCCAGTGCATCTGCGCCTAGAGGGCGCGCTGGGCGGGGCGATACAGGTCAGCTGGATCCGCCGCACTCGGATCGAGGGTGACAGCTGGGATCTGCAGGAGGTACCGCTGGGAGAGGCGCGTGAGGAATATCTGCTGCGCGTCCTGCGCGGACCCGTGGTTCTGCGGGAAGAGACCCTATCTGCGCCGGGCTGGAGTTACTCGGCGGTGATGCAGGTGGCGGATGGGGCATTGCCCGGGGACCGGATTGAGGTGGCGCAGGTTTCTGACCGGTTCGGCGCCGGGCTTGCGGCCGGGGCGGCGCTGATATGAGGCGGCCCGTCTTGCCGGGTGATATCTCCTCCGCCGCCCGCGCGCTGTTGCATGTCCCCGAGGCAAAGCGCACCCGCCTTTGTGCCTGCCTGTTTGCGGGGGCCGCGCGGGCCTGTGCCCATATGGAGCAGGGCATGGGGCTGCACCCCAGGTGGGGCGATGGCACGCTCAGCGCGGCAGCACGGCTGTTTCCGCTGGCGGATGAGCCACCGCTCGATGATGCCGAATACCTTGCTTGCACGATCCGGGTCCTGCGCGCCGTGCATGGGCGAATAGGGTAAGCCTGTGCGCCACGCATGGGACGTCTGCCCCGCGATCCATTCATGATGAAAATACTTCTCTTCACAAATTTGCGTTTGGCCAAACTTGCGTTAGATACGTAGTCTGATGTGAGAAAAGGATGCCTCACCATGATCAAGACACGCAAAGCCGTTACTCCGCTGGACCCTGTCTGGGACCGCATCGCAACCGAAGCGCAGGAGGCCGTTGATAAACAGCCCCTGATGGGCGGTCTGATTCACGCCTGCATCCTGCACCATCCAACCATCGAAAAGGCGCTGTCTTATCGCGTGGCGGCCAAGCTGTGCTCGAACGAGATGTCGATGGTGATTCTGCGCGAGATCGTCGATGCAGCCTATGCCTCCGACCCGTCGCTGATTGCAGCGGCGCGGGCCGATCTGATGGCGGTCTATGAACGCGATCCGGCCTGCCACCGGCTTTTGCAGCCGATCCTGTACTTCAAGGGCTACCAAGCCGTTCAGGCCTATCGGGTTGGGCACTGGTTGTGGAAACAGGGCGATTACGATCTGGCCTATTTCTTCCAGATGCGGATTTCGGAGATCTTCGGCGTCGACATTCACCCGGCTGCAAAGATCGGCCAGGGCATCATGATCGACCACGCCCACTCCATCGTGATCGGTGAAACCGCCGTGGTTGGCGACAACGTGTCGATGCTGCATTCTGTGACACTGGGCGGCACCGGCAAGGAAGAAGAGGACCGTCACCCCAAGATCGAGGATGGCGTGCTGATCGGTGCCGGAGCCAAGGTGCTCGGCAATATCCGCATCGGCCACTGCAGCCGCATTGCTGCCGGTTCTGTCGTTCTGAACGATGTCCCCCCGTGCAAGACGGTGGCAGGCGTCCCGGCCAAGATCGTTGGTGAGGCTGGTTGCGATCAGCCTTCGGTCAGCATGAACCAGGTTCTGGCCAGCGGCGAGTAATTCAGGCTCCGTAAGGGGCACGGAGCGGGGCGCCTTCCAAATGGAAGCCGCCCCGTTTTTGTTTTTATGGTCTGCAAGGCCCGGTGTTTCGGCAGGGTATTTCCTCCGCCTGCTTGCCGGGAAGGTTTGGTGCAGAGGTGATTTGCCATTAGCCTTTTCGCCCAGTGTTGCTGGTCTGGGAGGTTACAGCATGACAGCGTTTATTATCGGGCAGATGCAAATCCACAGCCGCGACTGGATGGAGGAGTATTTTGCCAAAATCCCCAAAGTGGTTGAGGCGCATAGCGGCGAGTTTCTGGTCCGGGGCGGCGAGCCGGAGATGATGGAAGGCAGCGACCCGCTGCCCGATGCGGCTTTCATCCTTGAGTTTCCCGACCGTGCCCATGCGCAACGGTTCTGGAATTCGGATGAGTTTCAAAGGCTTGCGATCCTGCGTCGAACCGGATCAACGCTGAATGCCATTCTGGTCGACAAGCTCGCCTAGGCTGTTTTGGGCGCCAGCACCGGGCTGCAGGATGCAAAAGGGCCGGACGTTTCAGCCCGGCCCCTGTTTGGTGTGATAGGAATAGCACCCGGGATCAGGCCAGCATGACCATCGGGTTTTCCAGGTTCTCGACGATGGCGGCCAGGAGGTTCGCCCCAAGCGCGCCATCGATAACGCGGTGATCGACGGACATGGTGACGCTCATCACCGTGGCGACCTTCAGCTCGCCATCGGCACCGACAACCGGTTTTTTCACGCCAGAGCCAACCGCGAGGATGCCTGCATGGGGCGGGTTCACGATGGCGTCGAAATTGTCGATGCCGAACATGCCGAGGTTGGAGATCGCAAAGGAGCCGCCCTGGTATTCATGCGGCGCCAGTTTTCGGTCGCGGGCGCGGGTGGCCAGGTCCTTCATCTCGGTCGACAGGCTGGAGAGTGACTTCATGTCGGCGTCTTGCAGCACGGGCGTGAACAGACCGCCTTCGATGGCGACGGCAACCGCCACGTCCGAGGCTTTCATCTGCAGTACGCGGTCACCGGCCCAGACGGCATTCGCTTCGGGCACAGATTGCAGCGCAAGAGCCACGGCCTTGATGATGAAGTCGTTGACCGACAGCTTCACGCCGCGTCCTTCCAACTGTTTGTTCAGCTCACCGCGGAATTTCAGCAACGCATCCAGCTGGATATCCCGGCGCAGGTAGAAATGCGGGATGGTTTGTTTTGCTTCGCTCAGGCGCGCGGCGATGGTCTTGCGCATACCGTCGAGCTTGACCTCTTCGTAATCGCGACCTTCGTACATTTTGGCCACGCCATCCGCAGAAGGACCATCAGGCGCGGCAGCAGCAGCCGGAGCGGCGGTTGCCGGGGCAGCGGCAGGCTGGGCCTCGGCCTTTGGTGCTGCTGTAGCGCCTTCGACGTCGGCTTTGACGATGCGACCGCGCGGGCCGGAGCCGCTGATCGCAGCCAGATCCAGCCCTTTGTCTGCCGCAATGCGCCGCGCCAGAGGCGAAGCAAAGATGCGGCTGCCGTCGGCGGCGGCAGGCGCAGCCGGGGCAGGGGAAGAGGGCGCCGTCTTGGGGGGCGGGACTTCCTTGGGGCCGCCATTATCGTTTCCAACGCCGGTTTCTGGCGCGGAAACTTCCGGCTTCGCGGCAGGCGCTGCGTCCACGTCATCAGCGCTTTCACCATCGGCGAGCAGAACGGCGATGGCGGTATTGACCTTCACCCCTTCGCTGCCTTCAGGCACCAGGATTTTGCCGATGACGCCTTCGTCGACGGCTTCGAATTCCATCGTGGCCTTGTCGGTTTCAATCTCGGCCAGAAGATCGCCAGAGGCGACGGTGTCGCCTTCCTTGACCAGCCATTTCGCCAGCGTGCCTTCCTCCATGGTGGGAGAGAGGGCGGGCATCAGGATTTCTGTGGGCATCGCTGTCTCTCCTTACCGGTAGGTCACTTGTTTCACGGCGGCGATTACCTCATCCGTGGTAACCAGCGCGTGTTTTTCGAGGTTTGCGGCATAGGGCATCGGCACGTCCTTGCCGGTGCAGGTGACGATGGGCGCATCAAGGTAATCAAACGCCTGCTGCATCACTTCGGAGGCGATGTAGCTGCCGACGGAACCCTGCGGCCAGCCTTCTTCGACGGTGACAAGGCGGTTGGTCTTCATCACCGATTTGATCACCGTGGGCAGGTCCATCGGACGCAGGGTGCGCAGGTCGATCACCTCGGCATTGATGCCCTCTTCGGCCAGCTTGTCCGCCGCTTCGAGCGCGTATTGCATGCCGATTCCGAAGGAGACGATGGTGACATCGTCGCCGGTCCGCCAGATGCGCGCCTTGCCAAAGGGAACGGTGTAGTCATCCATGTCAGGCACATCGAAGGAGCGGCCATAGAGGATCTCATTCTCCAGGAAGATCACCGGGTTGGGATCACGGATCGCGGATTTCAGTAGGCCCTTCGCATCAGAGGCGGAATAGGGCATGGCGACCTTCAGGCCCGGGATCTGCATGTACCAGGCGGCATAGTCCTGGCTGTGCTGGGCGCCCACGCGGGCGGCGGCGCCGTTGGGGCCGCGGAACACGATAGGGCAGCCCATCTGTCCGCCGGACATATAGAGCGTCTTGGCGGCCGAGTTGATGATCTGGTCGATCGCCTGCATGGCAAAGTTGAAGGTCATGAATTCGACGATCGGCTTCAGCCCGCCAAAGGCCGACCCCACGGCGATCCCGGCAAAGCCGTGTTCGGTGATCGGCGTGTCGATGACGCGCTTGGCGCCGAATTCATCCAGAAGGCCCTGCGAGATCTTGTAAGCGCCCTGATATTCGGCGACTTCCTCGCCCATCAGGTAGACGTCTTCGCTACCGCGCATTTCCTCGGCCATGGCATCGCGCAGCGCCTCGCGCACGGTCTGCTGCTTGAGCGCGGTGCCCTGGGGCCAATCCGGTGTTTCGTCCACCTGCGGGGCCTCTTGGGGCGCGGCAGCAGCGGCGGCCGGAGCGGGCGCCGCAGGTGCCTCTGCGGTCGGCGCTTCTACCTTGGCGGCAGGCGCCGCGTCGGCGATGTCATCGGCGCTTTCGCCCTCGGCGAGCAGCACGGCGATGGCGGTATTCACCTTCACACCTTCGCTGCCTTCGGCGATCAGAATCTTGCCGATCACGCCTTCGTCGACGGCTTCGAACTCCATCGTCGCCTTGTCGGTTTCAATCTCGGCGAGGATATCGCCGGAATTCACGGTATCGCCTTCCTTGACCAGCCATTTGGCCAGCGTGCCTTCCTCCATGGTCGGCGACAGGGCGGGCATCAGAATTTCAGTTGCCATAGTCTTGATCTCTCCCTCAGGCGCTCTTCTGCGGAATTTCGTCGGCGTAGATATCGGTCCACAGCTCATCCAGGGCGGGCTCAGGGCTTTCCTTGGAGAAATCGGCAGACTTGTTGACGATGTCCTTGATCTCTTTGTCGATCGCCTTGAGATCGTCTTCGCTGGCGTGCTTGCCGGTCAGCAGCATTTCGCGGACCTGTTCGATCGGGTCGCGTTCGCTGCGCATCTTTTGGACTTCTTCGCGGGTCCGGTACTTGGCCGGGTCCGACATCGAGTGGCCGCGATAACGATAGGTCTTCACCTCAAGGATATAGGGACCTTTGCCCGCGCGGCAGTGGGCCACGGCGCGTTCGCCTGCGTCCTTGACGGTCAGCACGTTCATGCCATCCACCGCTTCGCCGGGAATGCCAAAGGCCTCGCCGCGGGTGAACAACTCGGGCGTGGAGGTCGACCGGGCCTGGGCGGTGCCCATGGCGTATTGGTTGTTCTCGATAACAAAGACCACCGGCAGCTGCCACAGCGCGGCCATGTTGAAGGTCTCGTAGATCTGGCCCTGGTTGGCGGCGCCATCGCCGAAATAGGCAAAGGTTACGCGGCCGTTGCCCTTGTATTTATCGGCAAAGGCAAGCCCGGCACCCAGAGGTACCTGCGCGCCGACGATACCGTGGCCACCATAGAAATGCTTCTCTTTCGAGAACATGTGCATGGAGCCGCCTTTGCCCTTGGAGTAGCCGCCCTCGCGACCAGTCAGCTCGGCCATGACGCCATCCGGGTCCATGCCACAGGCCAACATATGGCCGTGGTCGCGGTAGGATGTGATGCGCTTGTCGCCTTCCTCCGCGGCGGCCTCCAGACCGACCACGACGGCTTCCTGGCCGATGTAGAGGTGACAGAAGCCCCCGATCAGACCCATGCCATAAAGCTGACCGGCCTTTTCCTCGAATCGGCGGATCAGAAGCATTTCGCGATAGTGGCGGGTCAGGTCTTCGGCGGAAACATTTGGTTTCTTGGTGCTTTTCCTAGCAGCCATGATGGCGGACTCCCCTCAAAGCCAGATAGTTTAGTGTTAAACTAATCCATATTCGATTTTGCTGTGACTGGCGAGTGCTTTTATGACGCGGGGTCACAACAATGCATAAAAATCCCATATTCCGGGCGGTCATATCTTCGTGACGCCATGGTTGCACGGCAAAGAGCCTGCAGCAACAACCGGTTTCATGCACTGGTAAAGGGAGGGTAAGCCTTGTGAGGCAGGTGCTGGATCAGCGAATGACGATTTCGTCGGCGCGCAGCATGCCCAGAACGGAACGGGCCTGCTGATCGAGAAGATCCAGATCAAGGTAATCATCAGACAGGCGCCGGGTGCGATTTTCCATCCGATCGATGTCAGCCTGAAGGAGATCGAGATCCTGACGAAGCTCTTCGGCTTCTGCCTGGATCTCGACCCTTCTGAACAACCCGAAATCGCCCTGCACCGCCGCAAAGGTAAAATACGCGCTCAGCGCGAATGCGATGGAGAAGAAGGCGAATGCGCCGAGAGACGGCTTATTGCTTCGGGTCACGTTGAGTTTGCCTGTATGATACTGCTCAAAGTATTGTTTTTGCACCGATTGTTTCGATGTCTGCATCCTGTATGCCACAACCGAATCACTCTGTGAATCCCAAAAATGATTAACGCGGGCAGTTTCTGTTTCGCAGTCCGCGCCTGTGTCATGATCGCAACGGCAGCCAGGGCTTGTGGGGAGTGCTGTGACTCTGGCCGCAGCGCAGGACAGGCCGTGTTCCAGTGAGAGACCCGTCGACAGACTGCGGGCGGCGCTGCGCAATGAAGAACCGGCCGGGACTGTTGTCCCGGCCGGTTTGTATCGACTCTTTGATTTGACTGACGCAGCGCGGTGCGGGACCGGCCGCAATCAGGTGTTTCTGCGTTCAGGCGGCGGAAAGCAGCTCGTCGTCATCGGCCTCATCAAGCCAAGCGGCTTCAGCGAATTCTCCCGCCTCATCAAGCGCACCAGCCACGGCTGTTCCCTCCTGCGCCTGCCCGGTAAAGCTGAGCAGCAGCTCGCTCAGGCGGCTTGCCTCGGCGCGCATCTGGCGGCTGGCGCCATAGCTTTCCTGTACCATCGCCGCATTGTCCTGAGTGACCCGGTCCAATTGGGCAACGCCGGAATTGATCTCCTTGATGCCCTGGGCCTGCTCGCTGGAGGAATTGGCGATCGACGAGACCATGCCGGACACCCGGGTAACGCTGCTGGCAATCAGGCTGAGGGTGTCGCCAGTGTCCTGCACCAGACGCTCACCTGCGCTCACCTGTTGCGCGGCTTCCGTGACCAGCTCCTTGATTTCGTTCGCCGATTGCGCGGACTTCAAGGCAAGGCTGCGGACTTCGGAGGCAACGACGGCAAAGCCACGGCCTGCCTCGCCTGCGCGGGCTGCTTCGACCCCGGCGTTGAGGGCCAGCAGGCTGGTCTGGAACGCGATGTCGTCGATAGCGGTGATGATCTGGCTGATCTGCTCGGACGACTGCGCGATGGCGCTCATCGCTTCGCGGGCGCGATCCATGACCTTGCCACCCTGTTCCGCGTGCTGGCGGCCTTCCTTGACCTCGCGGTCGGCATCCTGCGCCTGGGCTGCGCTGGATTGGACGCTGGCTGACATTTCTTCCAGCGCCGCAGCGGATTGTTCCAGCGTCGCGGCCTGGGTTTCGGCGCGCTGCGACATCTGGTCTGACATCTGCTCCATTTCGCGGGCGTTGCGCTCGACTGCGGCGGAGCTTTGTTTGAGTTCTTCCACCAGTCCGGACAGGCTGCTTGAGAGCGCGTTGAAATCCTCGCATAGGGTGACGTAGGTGTCGCCCAGGTCGGCCCAGTCTTCGGCCTCAATCTGTTGTCCCAGATCTCCGCGCGTCAGGCCGCTCATGGCAGCGCCCATGGTCTGGAACAAGGCCACGCGACGGTCGTTTTCGGCGCGGTTTCTTGCGTCGGTTTCCTCTGCCGTGCGCAGGATTTCCTTCAGCTCTTGCAGGTTGCGGGCGATGCTGCCGACTTCGTCCTTTCGGGTGAGGCCCTGGATCTCCTGGTCATAGTCTTTGTCCATAATCTGCTGAACCGCCTGGGCGGCGCCGGTAACTGGCCCGCTGAGCTGGCGGCCAAAGGCAAAGGCGATGCCGGTGGAGATCAGAACGGCCACCAGGCCGACGATCAGCTGCGGCAGCTCGGCAAAGGCCGCAAGGTCGTCGATGCGGGTGCTGACCTCGTCGTGGGTGGCGCTCAGCATGTCCTGCATGTCGTTCACCGTGTCGCGGAGTTTCTGAACGGTTGGCAGGACTGTAGCAAAGGCCATGCGCTGGCGCATCTCAAGGCTCGCCGCTTCCAGCTGCTGTACCTGGCCGTGCAGTGTGGTCAATATGCCGGGCAGCGTCATGATGGTCTCATAGACCTCCGGCTGACGGGCGATGGTCAGAGGAATGTCGAGAAACCGGGCCTTCGCCATTGCGACTTCGGTCTCGACCTCTTCGATATTTCCGCGCAGGTCGCCGATACTGGCGCCGCGACCCAAAGCATAGGCAAGAAGGTCTCCGATCCCCTGCTCGATATCTTCTTTCATGTCATCAAGGCTTTTGACCTGAGCGTTGACGTAGCTGGCCTGAGAGATGGCCCCGGTGAGTTTGAGGCTGGTGAGCCAGGCGACAGTGGTGCTGGCAAGCAGCATCACTATAAAGGCGGTTGCGAATAGCAGCACTTGGCTGCGGAGTGAAAAACGGCTCATGGCTGAGTGGTGCTCCTGAGGGTGTGTTCCGTGGCGTTAATACGCGCGGCCAGCCCTAGGAAGGCAGGGGTCTATGAAGTCTTAACGGGGGTCCGAAAGGGCGCTCAAGAAAACACAAATTAATGTGAGTAATCAATTGGAAGAGCACGAAAAAGGCCGGGCGATGATGCGCCCGGCCTTGTTGTTTTCAGGTGTTCAGAAGTCCCTGCCGGGACGTATGATTTCACTCCTGATCGAGCGCGGCGACGCCGGGCAGGGTCTTGCCTTCCATCCATTCAAGGAAGGCGCCTCCTGCGGTGGAGATATAGGTGAAATCCCGCGCTGCACCCGAGGCGTTGAGTGCCGCAACGGTATCGCCGCCACCAGCAACCGAGATCAGTTTTCCAGCGCGGGTCAGGGCCGCCGCCTTCAGCGCGGCCGCATTGGTCGCCGCGTCAAAGGGCTCCAGTTCAAAGGCGCCCAGCGGTCCGTTCCAGATCAGGGTCTGGCTCTGCTCGAAGATCTCGTTGATCGTGGCGATGCTGTCAGGACCGGCATCCAGGATCATACCCTCTGCGGGGCATTGGTCGGCGGGCAGCACTTGATGCGGCGCATGGGAGGCAAAGGCCTCGGCCACCACAACGTCGCTCGGCAGGATGATCTTGCAGCCTGCGCTTTCAGCCTCGGCCAGGATTTCGGCTGCGGTGTCTTTCATGATCCGTTCGGCCAGGGATTTGCCGACATCGATGCCCTTGGCGACCAGGAATGTATTGGCCATGCCGCCGCCGATAATCAGGTAATCGACCTTCTTGATCAGGTTGCCGAGCAATTCCAGCTTGGTTGATACCTTGGCGCCGCCGACAACGGCGGTCACCGGACGTTTCGGCGCGCCAAGGGCGCTTTCCAGGGCAGACAGCTCTGCCTGCATCAATCGGCCCGCGCAGGCGGGCAGGAGGCGGGCAATGCCCTCGGTCGAGCTGTGCGCGCGGTGTGCGGCGGAGAAGGCGTCGTTGCAGTAGACATCGCCCAGCCGTGCCATGCCTGCGGCCAGATCGGGGTCGTTCTTGGTTTCCTCGGCGTGGAACCGGGTGTTTTCCAGCAGCAGCACTTCGCCCGGTTGCAGGGCGGCGGCGGCAGCCTCGGCACCGGGGCCAACGCAATCGGCGGCAAACAGCACCTTGGTTTCAAAGGCACGCTCCAGCGTCGGGATCAGCTGGTTCAGCGACAGGTTCTCGCGGCGCTCCCCGCCCGGGCGGCCGAAATGCGCCAGCAGGATCGGTTTGCCACCGGCCGCCAGAATATCGTGCACGGTGGGGGCGATGCGGCGGATCCGGGTGGAGTCGGTCACCACGCCATCCACGATCGGCACGTTGATATCCACGCGCACCAGAACGCGTTTGCCGCTGAGATCCATGTCATCAAGGGTATTCCAGCCCATCCTCAGGCTCCTTCCGGTCATTGGCGAATGTGTTTGGTGCTGTTTCGGGGCTTTTGTGCGCCCAGTCAATGCTCCCTTGGCAATTGCGACCGCTGCCCTTAGGTATCTGGCAAAGCAAACACGACAGGAGAGCCAGATGGCCGAGATCAAGGACCCGGAAAACACCATCATCGTCGAGCTGAAAGACGGCAATGTGGTGATCGAGCTGCTGCCCGATGTGGCGCCCAAACACAGCGAACGGATGAAGGAACTGGCCCGCGCCGGTGAATATGACAACGTGGCCTTCCACCGCGTCATCGACGGTTTCATGGCGCAGACCGGCGACGTCCAGCACGGCGACATGGAAGACGGTTTCAACCTGCGTATGGCGGGCACTGGCGGCTCTGATCTGCCGAACGTTCCGGCGGAATTTTCCAAACTGCCGCATGACCGTGGCACCCTGGGCGCTGCGCGCTCTGCCAACCCGGATTCGGCAAACTCGCAGTTTTTCATCAACTTCAAGGACAACCACTTCCTGAACGGCCAGTACACCGTTTATGGCCGGGTCATCGAAGGCATGGAGCACGTTGATGCGATCACCCGTGGTGAGCCGCCTGCGAGCCCTGACCGTATGATCAGCGTCAAGGTGGCCGCAGATGCTTAAGCTGGCTGCTGCATTTTCCCTGATCGCGGGCTCTGCCTTTGCCTCTGGCCTTGAAATCCAGATCGAAGGCGAGGGCGCCAACGGTACCGTCAAGATCGACCTCTTCGAGGATGTTGCGCCGAAGCACGTGGAGCAGATCACCGCGCTGGCCGCCGAGGGCAAATACGATGGCGTGGTGTTTCACCGCGTGATCGAAGGCTTCATGGCGCAAACCGGTGACGTCCAGTTCGGCAAGCTTGGCGAGGACATGCGCCGCGCCGGTATGGGCGGCTCCGAACGTCCGGACCTTCCGGCGGAGTTCTCGGACATTGCCTATGACCGCGGTGTCGTCGGCATGGCCCGTTCGCAGAACCCGAACAGCGCCAATTCGCAGTTCTTCATCATGTTCGCGCCGGGGCATTTCCTCAACGGCCAGTATACCGTCGTTGGCAAGGTCACCGAAGGCATGGATGTGGTCGACGCGATCAAGCGCGGCTCGGGACAGAGCGGTTCGGTCAAGGGCCAGCCCGATGTCATGACCAAGGTCACCGTGACCGAGTAAGCCAACCGGGGCTGCGGCCCTGCCGATCTTTCAAATACGTCAAAGCCCGCGCCAATCCGCGCGGGCTTTGCTGTTCTCGTGCGTCGGGTTGGCCTGCAAATGCCTTAGAACAGGAAATTGTCCGCCTGTGCGATGTCCTGCACCTCCGCGTCCTCGATCAGGATGGTGACATTGGCGAAGGAGACCAGCACATCGTCTTGCCGTTGCTCGATGTCCAGTTGTCCAAAACGGGAAGCTCCGCGACCGATTTCGATCCTGTCGGTACCGACAGTGAAGTCCGAAATGGTGTCGTCGCCGTGGCCCTTTTTGAAGACAAAGATATCGGCCCGGCCACCGCCAGTCAGTTTGTCGTCGCCCTTGTGACCGATCAACCGGTCCCGGCCATTGCCACCAATCAGGCGATCACCGCCTGCGCCGCCGGTTAGGGTGTCATTGCCGCCACCGCCGTTCAGTATGTCGCGGTGATTGCCGCCAGTGATTTCATCCGCGCCCGCGCCGCCAAGGCCCCGATCCCGGCCGCTGCCGCCCTCGATCACATCGTCGCCTGCGGCGCCCACCAGCCGGTCGGAGCCGGTATTCCCAGTCAGATGGTCATCACCGGTTCCACCGAACAGCGTGTCGCGCCCGCTGCCGCCGCTCAGATGGTCATCGTTTGCGTTGCCGTAGAGCAGGTCGTCCTGCAGGCCGCCATCAAGCGTGTCATTGCCAAAGCCGCCGGCCATGACATCACTATTGGTCACGGACTGTGCGTCGCCGCGAAGCCGGTCGTTGCCAGCGTTGCCAAGGGACAGTGCCACGCTGCGGTCTATGAACTTCAGAATTTCGATATTGCTAATCCGGTCGGTTCCCATGGCGCTGCTGACCTGAACCGAAGAGTAGGATGAGAACAGATCGTCCAGCCCCCGTAGCGTGGCCTGGCTTGAATGCGTATTCAGAACCAGCGTGTCGGTCCCGGTTCCGGCGTCAATGGTGTCATCGCCGCTCCCAAGTGCAATGGTGTCATCGCCGCCATAGGTGTACCACAGGTTACCGACAGCGCTGTTGGAGGTGATGGTATCGGTTCCCGCCAGAATACTGCGTTCCAGCGCGGCGCCGCTCATCGTAGCCAGATCGTAAAAGCTCTCGCTGAAGCCGGTCATGGAGAAGACCTCGTTGCCGTAGCTGTAGAGGTAGAGATCTGTGAGTTCCCACACATAGGGGGAGGCGTTTGAAAAATCGCCGTTAAACCGGAGCGACAGCCCGTTGGTTCCGCTCATACTGATCGACGTCGCGGATTGCTGGGTAATAACCGGATCCGCAAAATCCGCCGAGTTCAAATCATTGATGGACCAGGTGCCGTTGGAGTCCTGGATGCGTACATTTGCCAATTTCAAAATTCCCTATGAACCAGGCCCGCCCCAGGCTGCGTTTGAAAGGTGCGGCCTCGGAACGGATAATAGGATCAACCATGGCGGTAGAATGATGGAAGGTAAAGGAGCAGTATCCCAGTGGGTTACGTTTTGGCTAACTGGGAAGGAAGGGGAAGGAGCACAACCTGAACCTTGCCCTGAAATGCGAAACGCCGCAGGGCTCTGCGGCGTTTACGGTCTTCTATTCAGTTCAGCGACCGAGAGGTCCCTGTGACTTTTAGCTGTCGGAGCTGGGGGCCGAGCCTGCCGGTGCGGCAGCAGGGCGCGCCGGAGCGGCGGCAGCCGGAGCGGCTTTCTTGCCGCCGGGATTCAGCGGATCGTCCTGACGCTGCACGGAGCCTTCGAAATGGGCGCCGCTCTCGATGGCGATGGTCTTGTGGATGATATCGCCTTCGACACGGGCGGTGGAGGTCAGGCGGACCTTCAGGCCGCGCACGCGACCCACGATACGGCCATTGATCACCACGTCATCAGCCGTAACTTCACCCTTGATCGTCGCGGTTTCGCCGATGGTCAGCAGATGCGCGCGAATGTCGCCTTCGACGGTGCCTTCAACCTGGATGTCGCCGGTGGTTTTCAGGTTCCCGGTGATATGCAGATCGGAGCTGAGCACGGATGCCGGCGGTTTTGCCTTGGGCGGCGTGGCCTTGTAATCGCTCGCGGGCGCAGAGGGCGGGGCGCTCGGCGTTGCAGCCGCCGGAGTTGCTTCGGCCTGCTTCGGCCCGGGCTCATTGATTTTGCTCTTAGAAAACATTTCTCGCAGCCTTGATGTAGATCATAGGGTTTACGGGTTTTCCGTTGACCCGAACCTCGTAATGAAGGTGGGTCCCGGTGGACCGTCCGGTGTTACCCATATCAGCAATGTGATCCCCGCGCGAGACCCTTTGACCGACCTTCACGCGGAGTTTTGAGTTATGGGCATATTTCGTCTCAATACCAAAGGCATGGCGGATCGTGACCAGCCTGCCATAGCCGGATTGCCAGCCGGCATGGGTCACAACGCCATCAGCAGTGGCGTAGATATCTGTGCCGGTGCGGCCGGCGAAATCCGATCCTTTGTGGAGCCGGCGGCCTCCGGTCTTAGGGTCGCGGCGATAGCCAAAGCCCGAGCTTTGCCGCACGAGGCCAAGGTTCACCGGCGTGGCAAAAGGCGCCTGCTGCGCGGCCATGCGATAAAGGTTCAGCTGGTCCAACTCATTGAGAATGCTGTTGGCCCGACGCTCTTCCGCGGTGGGTTCTTCACCGCGGGTCGACAGGGCTAAAGGGGTGAGGGGACCACCCCCCTGTCCATTATAGCCGCGGCGCACCTGCTCCAGGATCCGATCCGGCGGCATACCGGCGCTGCGGAACATCTTGTCCAGCGGCGCTACGGAAACGGTAACCGCCTCTTCCAACTGCCGGAAGATCTGGTTGTTGCGCTCGTCCATCAGCTTGATTTCCATCTCAAGCGAATCCCGCTGCTCCAGCGCCGATTGTGCGTCTGCCATGACCTGATCCCGCTCGGCGGCGGTCTCTGCCAGCGCGTCGGCGAGGAACTCCATCTGCACCGGGGCAACAGCAGCCATCATCTGGACCGGGCTGTCTTCCTCGGTTTCCTTGCGCAATTCGGCAAGGGCATCGCGCGCCTTGTCCCGCTGGGTCATGGTGTCGCGCAGCGTGGCCTGAATGACTTCGATGCCGGTTTCAAGCTCCCGGCGCCGAGTTTCCGAGGCAAGCAATTCGGACTGCATGTCGGAAATCTGCGCCAGAGCTGCGTTGAACCGCTGCTGCGCTGCCAGAGCCTCTTCGGCGCGGTTATCCCGCTCCAGCGATAGGGCGTTGAGCCGGGCACGGTAGTTCATCTGATCGCGTTTGGCTTGCTCGCGGAAGTTTCCGGCGCCGATCCCGTCCATCAGCACAATGGCTGTTGCCATGATCGACCAGGCGACAAAAAGAACGATACCGGCAACGGCAATAAGCTGTGTTTCCGGCCTGAGCCGAATGAATCTGGTGTCGTCATCCGATTTGAGGAAAACGCGCCGTTCGGGGAAATGCCGTTCGAGAAACGCGTGAATTTTAATAGTCAGACGTGTGCGCACGCGCTGATCCTTGTCCCATCCCAATTGCATGGCGCAGGGCCACTCACATTCCTGTGAGCCCAGGCGCCATGGCCCATTTGAATAGCCAGCCGGGCTTCATTGGGCAAGTCTGTTGACCAATCAGTAAGGAATTTGTGCCTGCAAGGCAGGATATTGGCGGAAATTTGCCGGGTAGGAGCAGGGCGGCGGCGGTCACGCGCCGCCCGGCCGCTTTGTCAGCCTGCGGGCTGTGCGCCGGTGTCGGTCAGCGGCCAGTAGAAATCCGGCGGCAGTCCGGCCTCGGCGCGTTTTTCCTCGTTGAAGGGCGGTTTCAGCGTGCTGTGGAAATAGGTTCGGACCAGATCGTGAAAGACATCCTTGGGATCGAGGTTCTCGCGCCCGCAAAGGAAATGGAACCATTTTGAGCCATAGGCGACATGGCCAACTTCTTCCTTGTAGATCACCTCCAAGGCCTCCACTGCCTGGGTCAGCTTTGCCTGCCGGAAAATCTTGATCATGCCGGGGGTGACATCAAGACCCCGGGCCTCAAGCACCATCGGCACCACAGCAAGACGGCCCATCAGGTCCTCGGCGGTGTCTTCGGCAGCGCGCCACATGCCAGCATGGGCCGGAAGGGCGCCGTAGTGGCTGCCAAGGCCTTCAAGGCAATCGCACATCAAGTTGAAATGCTTGGATTCTTCATCCGCCGCCTTGACCCAGTCGTCAAAGAAACCAATGGGCATCGGCACATGGGAAAACCGCGCGATGATATCCCAATGCAGATCGACTGCGTTGAGTTCGATATGGGCCACCGCATGGAGCAGCGCGATACGGCCCGCCTCGGAGCCGGGTTTGCGTTTTGGCACGTCGCGGGGATCGAGAAGTTCCGGCTTTTCGGGCCGGGCCGGGCGCAGTGGCGGGCTGGCGGTGCCGACCGGGATCTCGGGTGCCTCACCGCGACGATAGGCAAACCAGCGGGCCGCGTGCTGGCGGGAAAGGGCGGTTTTCTGGCGGCCGTCGGCGGTGGTCAGAACCTCTATCGCCATTTCGGCCAGGGACATCCCGGCCTCAGAATTGGGGGTGTCGGTCATCTCGCCTCCGTCGGGTTTCGTGCTGCGCCGCGTTCCTGCCCTGTGGCGCGCGCCATGGCAACGGATTTGTCTGTGACGAAGGCCGGGACCTCCCGCCCGTCGTTGGTCACTTGTGACGTGACCGCCTCCCGTTGGGCCCGGCGCTGCGCGTTGCGCAGCGCCGGGTGGTGTGGCGGCAATCCGTTTCAGGTTACAGGGCTTTGGCGGCCTCCAGAACCTCCTCAACATGTCCGTCCACCTTGACCTTGCGCCAGACCCGCGCGATGCGGCCCTCGGCGTCGATCAGGAAGGTGGAGCGTTCGATGCCCCAGTGTTTTTTGCCGTACATGTTCTTCTCCTTCCACACGCCGTAATCCTCGCAGGTGGTGCCTTCGGCATCGGAGAGGAGCGGCGTGGTCAGTTCATGTTTGGCAACGAATTTGTCGTGTTTGGCCACGGTGTCCTTGGAAATCCCGTAAACCTCGACCCCGGCATCGGCAAAAGCCTGCAAAGCGCCTGAAAATCCAATGGATTCCTTGGTGCAGCCCGGGGTATCATCTCGCGGATAGAAAAACAGGACGACGGCTCGTCCCTTGAGGTCGGCAAGCGAGATTTCACCGCCGCCGTCACGGGGCAGGGTGAACATCGGGGCGAGATCGGATGGTTCGAGCATATGGGGTCTCCGCTTGGTTTTGCATCATTGGGTGCCATAAATAGGCTATGGCGAGCAAAGGAAAAGCACAGATCGCGAGGTCAGCGGATCACTCGGAGGAAGTCGCGGCACCCGAGGCTGCCGAACAGGCGGCGTCCGGGCAGGAGGCTGCACGGGCCGAGCAGGTCGCTGGTCCAGCTGATGCGGAGGCCGCGGAAGGGCTTGCGGCGCGCCCCAAAGACCGGCGGCGCTGGCGGCGGCTGAAAGCCGTGGTGCGCGTTGTGGCCGTCCTATGCTTTCTCGGGGCGGGCGCGGTTTATTTCGGGATCGGCACCCGCATCGATGCGCCGCAATGGCTGCGCCAGAAGGTCGAAACGCGCCTGGAACAAAGCCTTGGCGGTCTTCAGATCGAGTTTGGGGAAATCCACCTTGTGGTGAACAAGGGCTGGCGCCCACGGCTCGGGCTGCGCGATGTATCTCTGGCGCAGGCGGATGGAACGCCGGTGGCCCGGCTGGCGGATGCGCAGGTGTCGCTGGCGATGCGACCCTTGCTGAGTGGCAAGTTTCAGCCCCGCAAGATCTGGCTCAGCGGGCTCTTTGCCTCTTTGCGGCGCGGCGCGGATGGCAAGTTCGAACTCAGCCTCTCTGAGGCGGGATCGCCGTTCCGCGAAGCATCCGACCTGCCGCAATTGATCGAACACTGGGATACCCAATTTGAACGCCCGGTCCTTGCGGCGCTGTCCGAGGTTGAGACCGAAGGTTTGACGCTGCGCTATGAAGATGGCCGACTGAACCGGGTCTGGACACTGGACGGCGGCACCGTGCGGCTGGCGCGTGAGGGCAGATCGCTGGCGTTGTCTGGCGGCTTTTCGGTGCTGAGCGGGCGGCAGTATGTCGGCACCATTGAGGCCAACTACAAATCCGACATCGGCGATGCCTCAGCCGAATTCGGGTTCCTGATCGAAGAGATCGCGAGCGAGGATATCGCGGTTCAGGCGCCGGCGCTTGGCTGGCTTCAGGCGCTGCGGGCACCGATTTCCGGCTCGCTCCGCGGTGGCCTAGGCAGCGAAGGCGAGCTGCTGACCCTTTCCGCTGGCTTGCAAATCGGGCGTGGTGTGATCCAGCCGTCGGAAGAAACCCGCCCCGTGCCGATCCAAAGCGCGCATAGCTATTTCACCTACTACCCTGATCAGCAGGCCCTGCAGTTCGATGAGCTGAAAGTCGAAAGCGGCTGGGTCTCAGGTACGATGGAGGGGCGCGCCCATCTGAGCGGGATCGAGAACGGACGGCTCACGGAACTGGTCGGGCAGTTGCAGTTTTCCGACCTCAGCCTCAACCCGCGCGACCTGTACGATCAGCCGCTGGAACTGGCGGGCGTTGGGGTGGATTTTCGGTTGGAGCCGGAACCCTTTAGCCTGACCCTGGGCGAGGTTTTGATCCAGGACGGGGATTCCAACATCCTGCTCGACGGCAAGGTCTCCGCCGAAGAAGCAGGATGGACCTATGCGCTGAACGGTCATGTGGATCAGATGTCGGTGGATCGGATCAAGGAATTGTGGCCAGCCGCGGCGCCGCCGAAACCGCGCGAATGGGTGCGGGATAACCTTTATCAAGGCACTGCCCGCGATGCCTATGTGGCGCTGCGTGGCGCCGGGCTGGAAAAGCCGTTTCTGCATCTAGATACCACCTTTTCCGGGGTCGATGCGCGCTTTCAGAAGCATCTGCCGCCGGTGCGGGGCGCCGATGGCCATTTCAGCATCCACGGCACGCGTCTGGTGGTGATCGCCAGCCGGGGCACGGTGACCGCCGATGACGGTGGCGCTGTGGATGTGACGGGCACGTCTTTCATCATTCCCGACACTTCGATCAAAGGCGGCGCGCCGGGGATCGTCCGGGTCAAGGCCTCGGGTGCGGTAACGGCGGGGCTGTCGCTGCTCGAACGTCCGCCGCTCAATATCATGTCCAAGGCGGGGCTGCCGGTGAAGCTGGCAGAGGGGCAGGTGCAGGTCAGCGGAACCTTGTCGCTGCCCCTGCGCGCGGGCGTGCCGCCAGAGGAGATCCTTTATCACTACACGGGCAGCGTGACCGGCGTCAGTAGCGGGGTTCTGGTCCCGGGACATCCGGTCGCCGCAGAGCGGCTGGAACTGTCGGGGGATCAAAGCCACGTGCAGCTCTCTGGTGCTGCGACCCTGTCGGATGTGCCGCTGACGGCAACATGGCGCCAGCCGGTTGGCCCCGGTACCGATCCGACCAGCTATGTCACCGGTAAGGTGGCGCTTTCGAACGCGGTGGTGGAGAGGTTCAATATCGGCTTGCCGACGGG
This sequence comes from Pseudophaeobacter sp. 1A09344, assembly GCF_041008745.1. Lineage (NCBI taxonomy): Bacteria > Pseudomonadati > Pseudomonadota > Alphaproteobacteria > Rhodobacterales > Roseobacteraceae > Pseudophaeobacter > Pseudophaeobacter sp. 1A09344. The sequence continues at coordinate 125,568 of NZ_JAXGFS010000004.1, read as the reverse complement.
GTCCGTCTTTGGGACCGGTCAAGGCGAATTCGTGCTCCGCCTTGCGCCCGGGGTGCCACCCGAGTTGAACCTGCGCTCGGCGCTCGAAGGGATCGGCCTGCGTATTCCAGCGCTGAGCTGGCGCAAGGCGGAGGCGGACACGGGTCTTCTGGATCTTGTGGTAACGCTGCGGGCGCAGCCTTCAGTGGACCGGCTGCGGGTCGAGGCTGCGGGGTTGAAGGCCGAGGGCACCGTGACCACGCGGGAAGATGGCGGGCTGGACCGAGCGGCCTTTAGCGCGGTGTCGCTGGATGGCTGGCTGCGCGGACCGGTGACATTTGTTGGGCGCGGGGTGGCGGCACCGGAAATCCGTATTGGCGGCGGCGTGATCGATATGCGCCGGGTGCCTTTTACCAGTTCCAGCGGCGGCAGTGGCTCCGGATCGGGCGGCACCGGACCGATCCTCTTGAGCCTTGATCGGCTGCAGGTAACTGACAGTATCGCCCTCAATGGGTTTCAGGGGCGGTTTTCCACGGCGGGCGGCTTCAATGGCAAGTTCACCGCGCGGCTGAATGGTCAGACCCCGCTGAGCGGTATTGTGGTCCCGGACAAGGGCGGCACGGCGACGCGGATCAAGTCCGAGGATGCCGGCGGGATCTTCCGCTCGGCCGGGGTGCTGCGGCACGGTCAGGGCGGCAGTTTTGACATGACGCTGGTGCCTGCAGCCACGCCGGGCGAATACGATGGCCGCATGACCGTGCGCAACACGCGGGTGAAGGACGCGCCCTCCATGGCAGCGCTGGTCAACGCGATCAGCCTCGTGGGTCTGGTCAATGAACTCGCCGGGCAGGGGATTCAGTTTTCTGAAGTCGAAGCAAAGTTCCGCCTTGGCGCCACCCATCTGATCGTTCACGAAAGCAGTGCAGTGGGGCCGTCGATCGGTCTGTCGATGGACGGGAATTACAATCTTGAGACCACGGCACTGGATATGCGGGGGGTGATTTCCCCGATCTATGTGCTGAACGCCATCGGCAGCGTCCTGACCCGCAAGGGCGAAGGGTTGATCGGCTTTTCCTACCGGCTGCGGGGCACGGCGGATGATCCCAAGGTGCAGGTCAATCCTTTGTCGGGCCTGGCGCCGGGCATCTTCCGCGAGCTGTTCCGGGGCCGGGCGCCGGAGGTGCCGGGGCAGACCCCCGCCGCGCCGCCGCCCACCAGCGGGCCATTGGCGCCCGAAGAGGTGCCAGCCGCCCCGACCGCTCCTCAGGCCGGCGAACGCTGAGTACACAGGCAATCTGGCGCAGATTGCCATAGCCAAGGCATCACAAAGCTCCTATATGCCGCCGCATGAAACTGAGCGATTTTGACTTTGATCTCCCCGAGGATCTGATTGCAACCCGCCCTGCCTCTCCGCGCAGCGCGGCCCGTCTTCTGGTGGCCGAAGGAGACCGGATTACCGATGCGCGGGTTTCAGACCTGCCGGAGTGGTTCCAGCCCGGCGATCGTCTGGTATTGAACGACACCAAGGTTATTCCTGCGCGCCTGTCGGGGCAGCGCCATCGCAGCAGTGCGCAAGGCGATACCTCCGCCCGAATCGAAGTCACCTTGCTGGAGCCGGGCGCAGACGGTACCTGGAATGCCCTGCTGAAACCCCTGAAAAAGGTAAAACCGGGCGAGACGATCCGTTTTGCCGATGGTTTCAGCGCCGTGCTGGAGGGTGTTGTCGACGGGCAGGGCGCCCTGCGGTTCAATCTGGAAGGCGACGAATTCGAGGCGGCCCTGGCCGAGGCGGGCGCCATGCCGCTGCCACCCTACATTGCTGCCAAGCGCCCGGCGGATGCGCAGGACAAGACCGATTACCAGACGGTCTGGGCGCGCCACACCGGCGCCGTAGCGGCGCCGACCGCCTCGCTGCATTTTGATGCACCGCTGCTGCAGGCGCTTAAGGATCGCGGGATCGCGTTCAGCTATGTCACCCTGCACGTGGGGGCAGGCACCTTCTTGCCAGTCAAGGTGGAGGATGTGACCACCCACAAGATGCACGCCGAATGGGGGCGGGTCAGCCCCGAAGCTGCCGCCGAGATCGCGGCGACTAAGGCTGCAGGCGGGCGCATCATCCCGGTGGGCACCACAGCGCTGCGTCTGATCGAAAGCGCCGCACGCAGCGGTGCGATCGCGCCATGGGAAGGGGAGACCGATATTTTCATCTACCCGGGCTTTACCTTCCATGTGGCCGATGCGCTGATGACGAATTTCCACCTGCCGCGCTCCACCCTGATGATGCTGGTTTCTGCGCTGATGGGGCAGGAGACCGTGCGGCAGATCTATGCCCACGCCGTCGACAGCGGATACAGGTTCTTCTCCTATGGCGATGCGTCGCTTCTGATCCCCTCCGGGGCGGGATCGCGGCAGAGCTGAGCCCCGCCAGATCGCCAGCGCCAGACCTTCAGAAAATGCAGAGAATTCCGCTGTAAACGTGACGGCGGGATGAAATCGTCTCTGCGATCTGCGATAGTTCTTTCCACACACCGCATCCGCAGATAAGGGCGGAAGATGCGAAATGAAACACCGCCTGCCGGATTCAAAACCGGGGGCAGGCGGCGGATGCAAAAGGATACGGGCAATGCTGCAGGTACTCTCAAGCGCATGGGCGCTGCTTCTGGGGATGGGAATGCTGATGATCGGGAACGGTCTTCAGGGCACCATTCTTGGGGTGCGCGGCGACCTTGAAGGGTTCTCGACGTTGCAGATGTCCTTTGTCATGTCCGCCTATTTCGTCGGCTTTCTGGGCGGCTCGCGGATGGCGCCGGAGATGATCCGGCGGGTCGGCCATGTCCGCGTCTTTGCGGCGCTGGCCTCGCTGATTTCTGCCGTGATGATTCTTTATCCCGCGATCACCAATCCCTTTGCCTGGATGGCCGGGCGGGTGCTGATCGGGTTTTGCTTTTCCGGCGTGTATGTCACCGCTGAAAGCTGGCTGAACAATGCGGCAGACAATGCCAACCGCGGCAAGGCGCTGTCGCTTTACATGCTGGTGCAGATGCTGGGCATCGTCTCGGCGCAGGCGCTGATGCTGCTTGGTAACCCGTCGGGCTATGAGACCTTTGTGATCGCCTCGGTTGTGATTTCGGTGTCCTTTGCGCCAATTTTGCTGTCGATTTCGCCGACGCCTGCCTTTGACACTACGAAACCGATGACCTTGCGCCAGCTGATGGATGCATCGCCTCTGGGCTGCGTGGGTATGTTTCTGCTGGGCGGCGTCTTCTCGGCCCAGTTCGGGATGAGCGCGGTCTACGCGGCTTCGGCCGGGCTGACCTTGCCGCAGATTTCGCTGTTCGTCGCGACCTTCTATGTCGGCGCGCTGGTGCTGCAATATCCGCTGGGATGGATTTCCGACCGCATGGACCGGCGCGTGGTGATCCTGTTCGCGGCGGCCTTCAGTGGCGCAGCGGCGGTTCTGGGTATGGCGATGGGCGCGAATTTCTGGATGCTGCTGCTGGCGGCCTTTTTTATCGGCGGGATGACCAACCCGCTTTATTCGCTGCTGATCGCCCACACCAACGACTATCTGGATTACGACGATATGGCGGCGGCCTCGGGCGGTCTGGTCTTCATCAACGGCCTTGGCGCCATTACCGGGCCACTGATCACCGGTTGGCTGATGGGCGAAAGCGTCTTTGGCCCTCCGGGATTCTTCCTGATCATGGCGGTGCTGACCTTTGCGCTGGCGGCATACGCGCTCTATCGGACGACGCAGCGTGCCTCGATCGCAGCCGAGGATTCGGGCACCTTCGCGCCGATGGCGCCGACAGGCTCGCCCGTGGCGGTCGAATTTGCACAGGAATACGTCATCGAAACCGAGATGGAAGAGCAGGAAGCCGCGCATGAGGCCGGGTGATTGCGCTAACCTGCAGGAAACGTGAGCAATATTTCACCAATTGCCGCTCCTGTTGCAATTTGTGACGGTTCTATGACTTGCCATGAGGGGGTAAAATCCTCTGAACTTGGGGGTAGGCAACACATGTGGAGTAAATGGGATGGTTGGCCCCGAAGAAATCCTTGAATTCTGGCTCGACGAGGTCGGAGAAAAGGGCTGGTATGTGCAGGATGATGATCTGGACGCGACCATCCGCAAACGGTTCGGAAAGGCCTGGGAGGAGGCCTGCGAGGGCAAGTTCTCGCTCTGGCTCACCTATCCCAGTGGAACCCTTGCCTATATCATCCTGATGGACCAGTTCCCGCGCAACATGTTCCGCGGTGAAGGTCAGGCCTTTGCCTCGGATGAGATTGCGCTGGCAGTGGCCAAGAACGCGCTGAATAAGAAATGGGATCTGAAGATCGATGAACCTGCGCGTCAGTTCTTTTATCTGCCGCTGATGCATTCGGAAAACCTGTGCGATCAGGAGCGCTGCGTGCGCCTGCTGAAGGAACGGATGCCCGAATATGGTGAGTCCAATCTGCTGCACGCGCGGGCCCATCGCGACGTGATCCGCAAGTTCGGTCGCTTTCCCTACCGCAACGATGCATTGCTGCGCCACAGCACCGAACCGGAGCGCGACTACGTCGAAGCCGGGGGGTATGGCGCCACGATCCGGACCTTTCAGCAAGCCAGCTGAACCGAGGGGAACGACTATCAGGGGGTATCCCTGACGCTGACATTCTAAAGGCGCTGTCTGGCCGGTCGGACAGCGCCTTTTCTGTGCCGGGCTTTCGGCGCCAGACAATCCCTTTACCATCCCTCTATGCGGCCAGCCGTGATCACATCTTCTTGAAACGGTCGTCGCGGGATGACTGCGCTGGAGCGGGATTTTTTGTGGCCTGTAGCAGTGACTGTGCATATGGTTGTTCCGGCGCGCAGGTCTCGCGGTGGATACCGGTCGGTGAAAATGCCCACCACGTTCCCAAAGGCTTTTGTCACTGCGAGATTGCGGCGTGCAAAAAATTGGTTTAACGGTAAACTAGTTTCAGATCCAGTTTGGCGAGGGATATCATGGCCGCACAAACCTATGACGTGATCGTAATCGGCGCAGGCCCCGGCGGCTATGTGGCTGCCATCCGCGCAGCCCAGCTGGGGCTCAAGACCGCGGTCATCGAGCGTGAGAACCTGGGCGGCATCTGCCTCAACTGGGGTTGCATCCCGACCAAGGCGATGCTGCGTTCCTCCGAAGTGTTCCACCTGATGCACCGGGCCAAGGAATTCGGGCTCAGCGCCGATGGCATCGGCTACGATCTGGACGCGGTGGTGAAACGCTCGCGCGGGGTGGCGAAACAGCTGTCCTCGGGCGTCGCGCATCTACTGAAGAAAAACAAGGTCACCGTGATCATGGGCGAGGCGACGATCCCCGCCAAGGGCAAGGTCTCGGTCAAGACCGACAAGGGCACCGAGGATCTGGCGGCCAAGAACATCATCCTCGCGACCGGCGCCCGCGCGCGGGAGCTGCCGGGGCTGGAGGCAGACGGTGATCTGGTCTGGACCTACCGCCACGCGCTGACCGCACCGCGGATGCCGAAAAAGCTGCTGGTCATCGGATCGGGCGCCATCGGCATCGAATTTGCCAGCTTCTTCAACACCCTGGGCGCCGACACCACCGTGGTCGAGGTGATGGACCGGGTGCTGCCGGTCGAGGATGCCGAGATTTCCGGCATGGCCAAGAAGGCCTTCGAGAAGCAAGGCATGAAGATCATGGAGAAATCCATGGTCAAGCAGTTGGATCGGGCAAAAGGCAAGGTCACCGCTCATATTGAGGCTGGCGGCAAGGTCCAGAAGATGGAATTCGACACGGTGATCTCGGCCGTTGGCATCGTTGGCAATACCGAAGGGCTGGGTCTGGAGGCGCTTGGCGTCAACGTTGACCGCACCCATGTGGTGACCGATGAATTCTGCCGCACCGGCGTCGAGGGGCTTTACGCTATCGGGGATATCGCCGGTGCGCCCTGGCTGGCGCATAAGGCCAGCCACGAAGGCGTCATGGTGGCAGAGCTGATCGCAGGCAAACACGCCCATCCGGTCAAGCCAGAAAGCATCGCGGGCTGCACGTATTGCCATCCGCAGGTGGCCAGCGTTGGCTACAGCGAGGCGAAGGCCAAGGAGCTGGGGTACGACATCAAGGTTGGTCGTTTCCCCTTTGTCGGCAACGGCAAGGCCATCGCCCTTGGCGAACCCGAAGGGCTGGTCAAAACTATCTTTGACGCCAAGACGGGTGAGCTGTTGGGCGCGCATATGATCGGCGCCGAGGTGACGGAGCTCATTCAGGGCTATGTGGTGGGCCGCCAGCTGGAAACCACCGAGGAAGACCTGATGAACACCGTCTTCCCGCATCCGACGCTGAGCGAGATGATGCATGAAAGCGTCCTGAACGCCTTTGACCGCACCATTCACTTCTAAGCGCTGCGACATGTGACACACGCACCGCCCAAGGCCATTCGCGGCTTTGGGCGGTTTTTTATTGAGCGGCTGGTCGCTGCAATTGTTTCGGGGTATTGCGGCGAGGCATATTTATCATGACCTATTCAGACGGGATTTCAGCATGACACCGAGCCAGGACACCCGCTGGAGTGTGATCCTTCTGATTTGGGGCGCTGGCCTTGGCGCTGCAGCGCAATATGGCAAGGTGAGCGTGGTCTTCGCTGAGATGGCCGAGCTGTTTCCGGATGCGGGCAGCGCCATCGGATTCACGGTCTCGCTGGTTGGGTTCCTCGGGATCGGGCTGGGTGTCATTGCGGGCATGGTGGTGGCCTCTTTCGGCTTCCGTCGCACGCTTGTGGCGGCCCTGGCCAGCGGCGCTGCGATGTCCGCCCTGCAAAGCCTAGATCTGCCTTTCTCGCTGTTTCTGGCCACCCGCGTGATCGAAGGCCTGTCGCATCTGGGCGTGGTGGTGGCGGCACCGACCCTGATTGCCCAGATCAGTTCTAATCGGCACCGCGGCGCGGCGCTGACGCTGTGGAGCACGTTTTTCGCGGTAGCCTTTGCGTTCCTTTCGTGGTTTGGCGTTCCGCTGGCACGGATGGCTGGGGTTCAGGCGCTGTTTGCCACCCACGCCGTGATCATGGCAGCGCTGGCTTTGTTGCTGCTGCGGGTGCTGCGCGATGTGCCGGTGCCGCCGCGCCAGCCGCTACCCCGGTTCGCCGATCTACCGCGTCTGCATCTGGAGATTTTCCGCTCTCCCTGGCTGGCGGCACCTGCGGCTGGCTGGCTGTTCTACACCATCTGTTTCGTTGCGATCCTGACCGTCCTGCCGCCCTATCTGGCGCCGCAGGTGCGGGGTTTTGTGATGGGCGCGATGCCGCTGACCAGCATCGCAGTGTCGATGACGCTGGGGGTTTTCCTGCTGCGGCGGATCCATGCAGTGCCATTGATCCAGGCGGGCTTTGCGCTCAGCGCGCTGGCGCTGGTCTGGATGTGGGCCGATCCCGGCGCGCCGCTGGCCTGTCTGGCGCTGGCCGGGGCGCTGGGGCTGGTGCAGGGACCGAGTTTTGCCTCGGTGGCGCAGCTCAATTCCGGGGCGGTCGATCAGGCCAGCTCCAATGGCGCCCTCGCCATGGCCGGTAATCTTGGCAATACCATCGGCACGCCGCTGATGGTCTGGGTGCTGGGGCTGGCGGGCTATAATGGCATGATCGTGACCGGCGTCATTGTGTTCATCTGCGGATGTTTGGTGCATGGCTGGCTGGCGGCACTGCGCAGAAAATCAAATGTTCGCTGAACGTTCTCGATTTTAGGTTGGAGACTCGGAAAGCTTTGCCTATCTGTAGGGGCGGGCGACCGGTGCAGGCCGGGGCGCGGATAACGGGGGTTCCATGGCTGAGCTGAAGTCCATCGAGGTGCGCGGCGCGCGCGAACACAACCTGAAAAACGTCGACGTGGACATTCCGCGCGACGAATTGGTGGTGATCACCGGCCTTAGCGGCTCGGGCAAGTCGTCGCTCGCCTTTGATACCATCTATGCCGAAGGGCAGCGCCGCTATGTGGAATCGCTCTCGGCCTATGCGCGCCAGTTCCTCGACATGATGGAAAAACCCGATGTGGATCACATCAGCGGCCTATCTCCGGCGATCTCCATCGAGCAGAAGACCACCTCGAAAAACCCGCGGTCTACCGTTGGCACCGTGACCGAAATCTACGACTACCTGCGCCTGTTGTTCGCGCGGGCAGGGACGCCCTACAGCCCGGCGACCGGCCTGCCGATCGAGGCGCAGCAGGTGCAGGATATGGTCGACCGTGTCATGACGCTGGAGGAGGGCACGCGCGGCTATCTGCTGGCGCCCATCGTGCGGGATCGCAAGGGCGAGTACAAAAAGGAATTCCTTGAACTTCGGAAGCAGGGCTTCCAGCGGGTCAAGGTGGACGGCGAATTCTATGAGCTGGACGAACCGCCAACCCTGGACAAGAAGTTCCGCCATGACATCGACGTTGTCGTTGATCGGATCGTTGTGCGCGAAGGGCTGGAAACCCGGCTGGCGGACAGCTTGCGCACCGCGCTGGATCTGGCGGATGGCATCGCCATTCTGGAAACGGCTCCGCGTGAAGGCGATCCCGAGCGCATCACCTTCTCGGAAAACTTTGCCTGCCCGGTGAGCGGCTTCACCATCCCCGAGATCGAGCCGCGCCTGTTCTCCTTCAATGCGCCCTTTGGGGCCTGTCCGGAATGTGACGGGCTGGGAATGGAGCTGTTTTTTGACGAACGTCTGGTGGTGCCGGATCAGAGCCTCAAGGTTTATGACGGCGCGCTGGCGCCCTGGCGCAAGGGCAAATCGCCGTACTTCCTTCAGACCATCGAAGCGATTGCCAAGCACTATGAGTTCGACAAGAATACGCCGTGGAAGGATCTGCCTGCCCATGTGAAGCAGGTGTTCCTTTATGGCTCGGGCGATGAGGAAATCCCGTTCCGCTATGACGAAGGCGGCCGGGTCTATAACGTCACCCGCGTTTTCGAAGGCGTCATTCCGAACATGGAACGCCGCTATCGCGAGACGGACAGCAATTGGATCCGCGAAGAATTCGAACGCTATCAGAATAACCGCCCTTGCGGCGCCTGCGGCGGCTACCGCCTGCGGGAAGAGGCGCTGGCGGTGCGGATCGCCGATATTCACGTCGGTCAGGTGGTGCAGAAATCCATCCGTGAGGCACTCGCCTGGATCGAGGAGGTGCCGGATCACCTCAGCACCCAGAAACAGGAAATCGCCCGCGCCATCGTCAAGGAAATCCGCGAACGGCTGGGTTTCCTCAACAACGTCGGCCTTGAATATCTAACGCTCAGCCGGAATTCCGGCACGCTCTCGGGCGGCGAGAGCCAGCGGATCCGGCTGGCGAGCCAGATCGGTTCAGGCTTGACCGGAGTCCTGTATGTTCTGGATGAGCCGTCCATTGGCCTGCATCAGCGCGACAACGACCGGCTGATAACGACCCTGAAAAACCTGCGTGATCAGGGCAATACGGTGATCGTGGTCGAGCATGACGAGGATATGATCCGTCAGGCCGACTATGTGTTCGATATCGGCCCCGGTGCCGGGGTGCATGGCGGGCAGGTGGTGAGCCACGGCACGCCGCAGCAGATCGCCGCCGATGCGGCTTCGGTCACCGGGCAATATTTGTCAGGCGTGCGGGAAATCGAAATCCCCGCCAAACGGCGCAAGGGCAACAAGAAAAAAATCAAGGTGGTCAAGGCGACCGGCAACAACCTGAAAGAGGTGACAGCCGAATTCCCGCTTGGCAGATTTGTCTGCGTATCCGGCGTATCCGGGGGCGGTAAATCCACCCTGACGATTGAAACCCTGTTCAAGACCGCCTCGATGCGCCTCAACGGGGCGCGGCAGACCCCGGCGCCGTGTGAGACCATCAAGGGGCTGGAACATCTGGACAAGGTGATCGACATCGACCAGCGCCCCATCGGCCGCACACCGCGCTCGAACCCGGCGACCTATACCGGTGCCTTTACTCCGATCCGCGACTGGTTCGCGGGCCTGCCAGAGGCCAAGACGCGCGGCTACAAGCCGGGGCGGTTCTCCTTCAACGTCAAGGGCGGCCGCTGTGAGGCTTGTCAGGGGGATGGTGTCATCAAGATCGAGATGCACTTCCTGCCGGACGTCTACGTTGAATGCGAAACCTGCAAGGGCAAACGCTATAACCGCGAAACGCTTGAGGTCACCTTCAAGGGCAAAAGCATCGCGGATGTGCTGGATATGACCGTCGAGGAAGCGCAGCAGTTCTTTGCCGCGGTGCCATCGATCCGCGACAAGATGGACGCGCTGATGCGGGTTGGTCTTGGCTATATCAAGGTGGGCCAGCAAGCGACCACGCTGTCAGGCGGTGAGGCGCAGCGGGTAAAGCTGTCCAAGGAACTGTCGAAACGCTCCACTGGCCGGACACTCTATATCTTGGACGAACCCACCACCGGTCTGCATTTCGAAGACGTGAAAAAACTGCTCGAAGTGCTGCATGAGTTGGTGGATCAGGGGAATTCGGTGGTGGTGATCGAACATAACCTTGATGTCATCAAGACCGCCGATCATATCATCGATATCGGACCCGAAGGCGGTGATGGTGGCGGGGAAATCGTCGCCACCGGCACGCCGGAACAGGTGGCCGCAGAACCGCGCAGCCATACCGGGCGTTATCTGAAACCGATGCTGGAGCAAGCGGGCAGGGTGGCTGCCGAGTAAGGCAGCCTCTCCCTATGGGCGCGGCTCAGACTATTCCAGGATGTCTGCAACCGCACCGATCAGGTTCAGAACCTTGCGGGTTTCAGGATCGACCCGATAGAGATAGCCGTGGCTGCGGTAATAGGTGTACCTCGGGTCCAGCCTGTACCGCTTGGGGTCGCGCAGAATGATGTAGTTCATCAGCCTGTCCCCCACCGCGTGCGGGCCGCGGTGCTTGCCTACCTGGCCCGGGGGCACGCAGGGAACGGATTTCTTGGCCAGCCCCGGCGGGCAGCCCTTTGGCGCGGCGAAACTGGCGGCGGGGAGGCTGAGGCCCAGAATGACAGCAGTGATGATGAAACGCATGACGTTCCTTTCCTGTGCTTTGTGCCAATCGGTGATTGGCGGTCAGCGCAAAGGATAGCGCGCCAAGCCGGTGCCTTCCTTGCGAAACCATCTGGGCGCAGTTGTTCAGCCTGATCTTGCCGATTGGCCGGATCAAAGCGGCAGATTGCAGCCAAATCCGGGCGTCCAGTCGACCAAATCCCCAGCGGTCGCTATTTCTTCATCGGGCAGGTATTGACGCCCAGGATGGAATACAGAGGGCAGGTCCCGAGCAGACCCGTCACCAGCGGCACCACGCCGATCCACATCCACCAGCCATAGCCCATCAGCGCGCCTACGATCAGCAATGCGCCGATGACGATGCGCAGGATCTTGTCCAGACCCCCAACGTTGTTTGCAAACATGGCATGTCCTTTCCTCGTTATGGGCAGAGAATACCCGGCGTCTGGACGGTCGAACATGATGTGGGTCAATGAAAAGGGGCGGCACCATCCGGTCCGCCCCTGTATTTGATCGGCAACTGATCTGTTGCTGTGCCTTAGTCGCGGCTGCGTTTTTCGAACCGGGGCAGCATGGCCGAGAAATCCATGCCCATGCCATCCTCGTTCTCGACGAATTGCGCATAAAGCGCCTGTGCGAGCTGGCCCATCGGCGTGTCCGCGTCGGCGCTGTCTGCAGCTTGCTGCGACAGGCGTAGGTCCTTCAGCATCAGTTCGGCTGCGAAACCGGGCTTGTAATCGTTGTCGGCAGGCGATTGCGGGCCGACGCCCGGGGCCGGGCAATAGGCGTTCATGGTCCAGCTGTAGCCCGAGGAGGTGGAGACCACATCGAACATTTTCTGCCGGTCCAGCCCCAGCTTGTCGGCAAGGGCAAAAGCTTCGCAGGTGGCGATCATGGTGACGCCAAGGATCATGTTGTTGCAGATCTTGGCCGCCTGACCGGCGCCCGCATCGCCGCAATGCACGGCCTTCTGCCCCATGATGTCAAACAGCGGCTTTGCCTTCTCGAAGGCCTCTGCCGAGCCACCTGCCATGAAGGTCAGCGTACCGCCCGCGGCGCCGCCGATGCCGCCCGAAACCGGCGCATCCACGGGCAGCAGTCCTGCCGCGGCGGCTTGCTCTGCCACGGCGCGGGCGGAATCCACGTCCACGGTAGAACAGTCCACGAAGGCCGCGCCCGCTTTCATCGCCGGGATGATCTCATCCGCAACGCTGCGCAGGATCTGGCCGTTGGGCAGCATGGTGATGACCACATCGGCGTCCTTGGCGGCTTCGGCCCCGGACGGGGCCATGGTGACGCCCTCGACCTTGACCTCTGCCATGTCAAAGCCGGTGACATCATGGCCTGCAGCGGCCAGGTTGGCCGCCATCGGGCCGCCCATATTGCCAAGGCCGATAAATCCGATCTTCATGGGTTACTCCTCCTCAAATGTCAGTGCGTCTGCGCCCAGCGGCATCAGCATCTGGCTGACGGCAACGGCTGGCACGGAGCGGTCCGCGTATTGCCACTTGGGCTGGCGGTCCTTGTCAATGATCTGGGCCCGGATGCCTTCCAGAAAGTCGCCTTTTTCCATCGACCGATAGGTAAAGCGATACTCCAGATCCAGCGCCTTGCGGATGGTCAGGGTCGCGCCCCGCAGCCGGTGAAGGATTTCCACAGTCGCGGCCATGGACAGCGGCGAATTGCGCATCAGCGGCTTTTGCGCGGTGGCGGCGAACTCCGAGCCGTCCTGTTCAAGGACGGTGAGGATGTCATTCAGGGTTTCCCCGGCAAACAGCCGGTCGATATCACCCTGCATGGACTCCAGTGTGCCATCGGGCGCGGCCTCGGCGGCGTTTGCCAGAATATCGGGGTTGCCGTCCTGCTCCAGCGCGGTGATTAGCCCGGGCCATTTCTCCTGCGGGATATAGTGGTCGGCAAAACCGGCGTAGATCGCGTCGGCGGCCTTCATCCGGCCCGCAGTCAGACCGAGGTATTCGCCTAAGCGCCCCGGCGCCAGCGCCAGGATCAGCGTGCCGCCCACGTCGGGGATCAGGCCGATGCCAGTCTCGGGCATGGAGATCTGGCTGCTCTCGCAGACGATGCGATGAGTGCCGTGGCAGCCGATGCCGACGCCGCCGCCCATGGTGAAGCCTTGCAGGAAGCTGACCACAGGTTTCGGGTATTCAAAGATCCGCGCGTTCAGGCGGTATTCGTCGCGCCAGAAGGTGCGCCCATAGCCGTAATCGCCCTTGGTGCCGGTGGCATAAAGCTCGGCAATGTCACCACCAGCGCAAAAGGCCTTTTCACCGCTTGCATCGATGACGACGATTTTGACCGCATCATTGGTTGCCCAGTCCTTCAGCGCCGCATCAATGGCCATGCACATGTCATAGGACAGGGCATTCAGCGCTTTTTCGCGGGTGAGGGTGATCCGGCCCGCTGAGCCGGTCACGCGAATGTCGATATCGCTCATCCCCGGCCTCAGCGGTTTTCAGACAGCATGTGGCGGGCCACGATCACGCGCATGATCTCATTGGTGCCCTCAAGGATCTGGTGCACCCGCAGATCACGCACCAGTTTCTCGATGCCGTAATCCGCCAGATAGCCATAACCACCGTGCAGTTGCAGGCACTGATCGACGATCTTCGATCCCGCTTCGGTGACGAATTTCTTGGCCATGGCGCAGAACTTTGTCGCATCCGGTGCGCCCTGATCCAGCTTCCACGCCGCCTGACGCAGGAAGGTGCGCGCGGCCTGCAGTTCAATCTCCATATCCGCAAGGCGGAACTGAAGCCCCTGGAACTGGTCGATCGACTGGCCAAAGGCTTTGCGCTCGCTCATGTACTGCAGGGTCATGTTGAGCGCGGTCTGCGCAGCACCGAGCGAGCAAGACGCAATGTTCAGGCGTCCGCCATCAAGGCCCATCATGGCGTATTTGAAGCCCTTGCCTTCTTCGCCGACAAGGTTGTTCGCGGGGATCTTGCAGTCGTCGAACTGAACTTGGGCGGTGGGCTGGCTCTTCCAGCCCATCTTGTCCTCAAGCCCACCAAAGGACAGGCCCGGTGTGCCGTCTTCGACATAGACGGTAGAGATCCCCTTGGGGCCATCCTCGCCGGTGCGCACCATGCAGACATAGGCGTCGGAATAGCCACCGCCCGAGATGAAGGCCTTGGTGCCGTTCAGGGTGTAGCCTTCGTTGGTCTTTTCAGCGCGGGTTTTCAGCGCCGCCGCGTCGGACCCCGAACCGGGTTCCGTCAGGCAGTAGGAGAGCACCGTGTTGAGGGTCAGAACGTCGGGCATCACGCGGGCCTTCATTTCGTCGCTGGCAAAGGTGTCCAGCATCTTGGCGCACATGTTATGGATCGACAGGAAGGCCGCGACCGAGGGGCAGGCCATCGAAAGTGCCTCAAACACCAGCGTGGCGTCAAGACGCGTCAGAGCGGATCCGCCGCCTTCTTCGCTGACGTAAAGCCCACCAAAGCCCAACTCACCGACCTTGGGCCACAGATCTTTGGGAATGGTGCCTTCAGCTTCCCACTGGCGGGCAAAGGGGGCGATGTTGTCCTGACCAAAGGCATGAGCCATGTCAAAAATGGCGGTCTGTTCTTCTGTCAAAGCGAAATCCACGTCGTGTCCTCCCTGGCGCGGTGTGAATTGAACGGTTGTTTATTTACTTATCCGCAGGCGCCTCTCAGAGCAAGCTGTGCAATTGCAAAGCCGTGCTGCAGGAATGGCCGCGGCACACCTTTAAGGCGAATTTTGATTTCGGAAACCAATTCTTAGGAACCGCGGCCATAGAGTGCACACACGCCCATGTGCCGGCGAACGGTATCATAGAACTGTCAGAACTTCGGAAGAGATCCATGTCAAAATTCGATTTCCAATTTCAGAAAAACGCGTCGAATCAGTCGGTAACAGCAGGGTTGGCGATGTTCGAAACGCAAAAGAAGGCTGGATTTCAGCAAGGCAGTCAGGCTGGCACCGTAAAAACTGCGCGGAAGTACATTGACGACGCGATGGATCTGGTGGTCTCGCTCGACTACAACGCCGCACGTGCCATGCTTGACGAGGCTCTGTCGATCTATCCCGAAGACATTGTCCTTCTTCGGCTTTCAGGCGATGTTTACCTGCAGCAGGATGATAAGGATAACGCGCTTTTAACCTACATGACTGCCATGGGTGTCAACCCGCTGGACACTCAAGTGTTGAACTCGATCGGAAGCCTGCTGGGGCTCATGGGGAACTCCCACGATGCCAAAGGTTTTTTCCAGGCAGCACATAATACCGATCCGAGTGATGCCTATTCTGGTTATAACTGGGCTCATAACAGTATGAAGGACAGCGACTGGAGTTTCTTTGACCGGCTGCCGCAGATTTTGCGCTTGGGCGATAGGTGTCCCCTTGATGTGCAGCCATTTACGCTTTTGGGTCTGACGGACGATCCGGCGTTGCACAAGGTGCGCGTCAAAGCGCGGTGTAGAGATTTGATGAAACGGATTAAGGAAAACAAGCGTTTCTCCCGGACCAGCGTTCACGGACGGAAAATCCGGATCGGTTTCTTTTCCGACGACTTCAGGGATCACGCCACAATGCTCCTGATGGGACGGTTTTTCGATCTAATAGATCGTGAGCGCTTTGAGGTTATTATCTATGACTATGGCAGTTCTGGAAATAGTGCCGTGCGACTGCAAGTGGAAGAGAGCGCGGATATCTATCACAACGTGCGCGATATCAGTGATCATGAAATGGCTGAGTTGGCGCGCAAGGATGGCGTCGACATCGCAATCGACATGAAAACCTATACGAAAGGCGCCAGGCTGGCTGCATTTGCAGAGCGGGTGGCGCCGGTTCAGGTTGCTTTCCTCGGCTATCCGGGAACGAGCGGCTTGCCGACGATGGACTATTTCATTGGGGATGAAATTACGGTGCCGCCATCGCTGCGTCAGCACTTCAGTGAAAAAATTCTCTATATGCCCAACTGTTATCAGGTGAATGACAACACAAGGGAGCATTCGCCGGATATGCCTACTCGCGCTGAACTGGGGCTTCCGGAAGATGCGTTTGTGTTTTGCAGCCTTAACAACCCGAACAAGGTCACACCGGCCGAGTTCGATGTCTGGACGAAGCTTCTCCACAATGTGCCGGACAGTGTGCTTTGGCTTTTTGCGCCGACCATCACCATTCAGGAGAACCTGCTACGGGAGGCGAAAGCACGCGGGATCGGACCCGAACGGCTGGTGTTCGCGGCAAGGGTTTCCATGGTAGAACACGTGA
The DNA here is from genome assembly GCF_041008745.1 of Pseudophaeobacter sp. 1A09344. Taxonomy (NCBI): domain Bacteria; kingdom Pseudomonadati; phylum Pseudomonadota; class Alphaproteobacteria; order Rhodobacterales; family Roseobacteraceae; genus Pseudophaeobacter; species Pseudophaeobacter sp. 1A09344. The sequence goes on along the minus strand of NZ_JAXGFS010000004.1, from coordinate 109,350 downwards.
GCCGGATGGGGCGGGCAGATCTGTTCCTGGATGCGTTCAACTGTAACGCCCATACCACCGCAAGTGAGGCGGTCTGGTCCGGGCTGCCAATCGTGACCAAGGCTGGCAAACAGTTCGCTGCACGTGTCGCAGCCAGCATCGTCACCGCAATAGGGTGCCCGGATCTGGTGACCGAGACAAAAGAGGAGTACTACGACCTAGCGTACAAACTAGCGACGGATCGTGAGGCTCTGAACGAGATTAAACAGCGTCTCAAGGACAATCTCTGGACCACTCCGCTGTATGACTCGGAGCAGTATGTTCGCGACTTCGAGAACCTGATGGAAAAGGCAATCCTGCGCTATGAGGAAGGATACAAGCCCAAGCACCTGTCCCTGAACTGACAGAGGCCGCTGTGCGGATCCTAAAGGATCCGCACCTGCGTTCCGATCTCAACCAGTTCGTAGAGCTCCTCGACGTGCTGGTTGTAAAGACCGATACAGCCGGATGAGCTTTGGCGCCCGATCTTGCGGGTGTCATGGGTGCCATGCACCAGATAGGCCGGCCAAGTCAGATACATGGCGCGGGTGCCCAGCGGGTTGCCCGGGCCGCCTTCCATATATCGGGGCAGAGTGGGGTCACGTTCGCGCATATTCGCGGTCGGGGTCCAGCCAGGATTCTTTGCCTTGCGCACGACCTTGGTATAGCCGCGCTTGGTCAGCTCGTCGCTCATCGGCACGGAAGAGGGGAACAAGCGGTAACTTTCGCCGTCTCCGCCCCAGTAATGCACCGCACGCGATGCAACATCCGCCAGCAGGCAGCCCACACCTAGCTCGTCGAAATGATCCTGCCAGTTTTGCTGCGTAAAGGCCGAGATGTTCCTTTTTACCGCTGTCTGATCGCGGATCGGTGCCTCATCGGCGGGGAAGGCATCAGTGGATTGCGCGCGTAGGAGTGTCGGGGTCGCCAAAGCCCCTGCCAGCCCAAGGATTGTGCTCCGGCGGGTGATCCGTTGTGTCATGGTGCCTCCTGTATTCTGTTTCGAAACTGCTCGGTTTCGTTCGGGGTCTGTCCGGGAACATATTCACTTCAGCGAATTTGGCCAGTGGTTTCCGGAGGGTTTTGGTGGCCTCACGAATTTGTGTTCATGCGGTCCGGGGCCTGGCGCAACAATTGCTTGCCGCTGCCCGATATCGCGGCACTCCCGTGGAGGAAAGAAAAAACAAAGCCCCGGCGTTTCGGCCAGGGCTTTGCATGTCGGTATGAGATCCCAGATCAGTCCATTGGCTTGAAGTTGAACTCGCCGCCTTCGCGAATGCCCGAGGGCCAGCGCGAGGTGATGGTCTTGGTCCGGGTGTAGAACTTGAAGGCGTCCGGGCCGTGCTGGTTCAGGTCGCCGAATGCGGATTTCTTCCAGCCACCAAAGGTGTGATAGGCCAGCGGAACCGGGATCGGCACGTTGATGCCGACCATGCCGATGTTGATCCGGTTGGCAAAATCGCGCGCGGTGTCACCGTCGCGGGTAAAGATCGCGGTGCCGTTGCCGTACTCGTGGTCCATGGCATAGCCAAGCGCCTCTTCGTAGGTCTTGGCGCGCACGGTGGACAGAACCGGGCCAAAGATCTCTTTCTTGTAGATATCCATGTCGGTGGTGACGTTGTCGAACAGGTGCGGGCCGACAAAGAAGCCGTCTTCATAACCCTGCAGGTTGAAGTCACGGCCATCGACCACCAGCTTCGCGCCTTGCTCAACACCAGATTCTACCAGCCGCAGGATGTTTTCCTTGGCGGCGGCGGTGACAACGGGACCATAGTCCACATCGTTGCCTGCGGTGTAGGGGCCGACTTTCAGCTTTTCGATACGCGGCACCAGCTTGTCGATCAGGCGGTCGGCGGTTTCTTCACCGACAGGAACCGCAACCGAGATTGCCATGCAGCGTTCACCGGCAGCACCGTAGCCTGCGCCGATCAGCGCGTCTGCGGCCTGATCCATGTCCGCATCGGGCATAATGATCATGTGGTTCTTGGCGCCACCAAAGCACTGTACGCGCTTACCTTGCGCACAGCCGGTGCCGTAGATGTATTCGGCAATCGGGGTGGACCCCACGAAACCAACCGACTGGATGGTGTCGTTGTAAAGGATCGCGTCCACGGCTTCCTTGTCGCCGTTGACGACCTGCAGGATGCCCTTGGGCAGACCGGCTTCTTCCATCAGTTCTGCCAGCATCAGCGGAACCGACGGGTCACGCTCGGACGGTTTCAGGATGAAGGCGTTGCCGCAGGCGATGGCCGGGGCAAACATCCACATCGGGATCATCGCCGGGAAGTTGAACGGGGTGATACCCGCGGTGACGCCCAGGGCCTGACGCATGGAATACATGTCGATGCCGGGGCCGGCGCTGTCGGTGTAGTCACCTTTCAGCAGTTCCGGCGCGCCGATGCAGTATTCGACCACTTCCAGACCACGCTGCACGTCGCCGGCGGCGTCGGGCAGGGTCTTACCGTGCTCGCGGCTCAGCGCTTCGGCCAGCTTGTCCATGTCGCGGTTCAGCAGGTCGACGAATTTCATCATGACGCGAGCGCGGCGCTGCGGGTTGACGGCGGCCCATGCGGGCTGTGCGGCGGCTGCGATGGCCACTGCCTGTTCCATCTCGTCCTTGGAGGCCAGCGGCACCTTGGCCTGCACTTCACCGGTTGCCGGGTTGAAGACATCTGCAAAACGGCCGGACGTGCCTTTGACGTGTTCGCCGTTGATATAATGGGTGAGTTCTTGCATCGGATTCCTCCCTATACGCTTTGGCGGCAACATAGACTTGCAAAAAACACCGGAAAAGGGGAAAGATTTCAAAAAGGCTTTGCAAGAACGCAAGTGTTAATCGCAGGGCAAGAACATAAGGTACAGGAACGTCGAGGAGGATCCCGGCATGGACCCACAATGGGATGATATGAAAGTGTTTCTCGCGGTCGCGCGCGAGGCCAGCCTGTCCGGTGCCGGGCGGGTGCTCAAGATGGACCCCGCGACCGTCGGGCGGCGTATCGCCCGGTTCGAGGCTGCATTGGACACCCCATTGTTCGTCAAATCCCCGCAGGGTTATGCGCTGAGTGCGGCTGGGGACCGGTTGCTGACCCATGCAGAGACCGCCGAACAGGCGATGCGGGCCGGGCAGGAGGCGCTGAGCGGTCCCAGCGACACGCTGTCGGGGCAGATCCGCATCGGGGCGCCGGATGGCAGCGCCAATTATATCCTGCCGCAGGTCTGCGCCGCGATTGGCGCCGAAAACCCCGATCTCGATATCCAGATCGTTGCCTTGCCGCGGGTCATCAACCTGTCGCGCCGTGAGGCGGATATGGCCGTGACCGTCAGCGCGCCCACTGCCGGGCAGCTGCTGGTTCAGAAGATTACTGATTACAAACTTCATCTTGTGGGGTCGCGCCACTATCTGCGTGAGCACCCGCCGCTGGAAAAACTTGAGGATCTGAAGGGGCACCGGATGATCGGCTATATCCCGGACATGATCTTTGATCGGGAGCTGGACTACCTCAGCGATCTGGGGGTGGAGCGGGTGGCGTTGGCCTCCAACTCGGTCTCGGTACAAATCAAACTGGCGGCCGAGGGCACTGCGCTTTGTGTGGCGCATGATTTTTCATTGCCTGCGCATAGGGTCTTGCGCAAGGTGCTGACCGACAAGATCAGCCTGTCGCGCAGTTTCTATCTGGTGCGCCATCAGGGCGATCAGCGCAGCGAGCGTTTGAACCGGTTTGCGCAGGCGCTGTCCAAGGGGATCCGCGACGAGGTCGCGCGGCTGGAGGCACTGACCTGACGCTGGATCTGCTGCGGCTTTCCTGCCAAATTGTCGCAGCTATTTCCAAAACTGACTGGACATGTTCTTGACTTGGATCTGCATTGCGGCAACGCTTGTATTTACGCAAGAAAATTACGAGTGGAGGAGAGTTCATGCTGGTTCAATCGATTTTGAAATCCAAGGCAAGCGCCGGGGTGGTAACGATTTCTCCTGAGGCTCCGGTTTCTGACGCGGCCAAGCTGCTGGCGGAGAAAGGCATCGGGACCGTGGTGGTGTCTTCCGACAATGAGACGGCTGAGGGGATCCTGTCCGAGCGCGATATCGTGCGTGAACTGGGCAAAAGTGGGTCTGGCTGCCTGACCTGCAAAGTCAAGGACTACATGACCAGCGAGCTGGTGACCTGCACCAGCGAATCCAACGTCGAAGATATCCTGCAGCAGATGACCGAGGGCCGGTTCCGCCACATGCCTGTGGTCGAAAGCGGTAAAATGGTCGGGCTGATTTCGCTGGGCGATGTGGTCAAGGCCAAGCTGGCCGAAGTCGCGATGGAAAAGGACGCTCTGGAAGGCATGATCATGGGGCATTAAGCCTCGGCGAAATTTTCTTGCCAGATGACGTGCCGGAACAGGTGTTTCCGTATTTTCCCCCTCTTGTCAGGACAGGCGCAAATATGTTTGCGTGCGCGCGAGTTCTGAGGAGGCAGGAGGGCCCCCAATGCGTATAGGCTTGTACCCCGGCACATTTGATCCGATCACTTTGGGCCATATCGACATCATCCGCCGCGCCAGCGCATTGGTGGACAAACTGGTGATCGGTGTGGCGATCAACCGGGACAAGGGACCGCTTTTCGATCTGGAAGAGCGTGTTGCCATGATCGAGGCCGAATGTGCCTCCTTGTCAGAGGAAACCGGCACCGAGATCGTCGCGCACCCGTTCGAGAACCTGCTGATCCATTGCGCCCGCGATGTTGGCGCGCAGATCATCGTGCGGGGCCTGCGGGCGGTTGCGGACTTTGAGTATGAATTCCAGATGGTTGGTATGAACCGGGCCCTGGACAGCTCGATTGAAACGGTCTTCCTGATGGCCGAGGCGCGTCATCAGGCGATTGCCTCGAAACTGGTGAAGGAAATCGCGCGGCTGGATGGCGATGTGTCGAAATTCGTCACGCCCCAGGTCAACGACGAACTTCGTAAGCGGCTTTCGAAATAGGCCGGTCTGAAGTTTCCAGATAGGGTACGGGGCATTGCTCCGCCGCGAAATGACAAAGCCGGGCGCCTCGCCCGGCTTTTTCTATTGGGTCAATGGGTCAAATGCGGTTCAGCGGGCGACGCGCGCCTTAGCGCCAGAACGCAACCCAGTCGATCAGTTCGAACAACTTCTTGCCGAGAAACACCATGTGCTCGCTGCCGAACAGCGCCACGTCGATGGCGATGGCGGCTGTCAGGATAATCCCCATGACAATAGCAATTTGATTGGTCATAGCTGTCCGCCAAAAAGAAACGCCCGGTCAGATATGCCTGACCGGGCGCTAAATCTCAAGTCCGTGACGGGGCTTAGCTAAGGCGGCCCATCGCGGTTGCCACGTCAGCCATACGTACCGAGAAGCCCCATTCGTTGTCGTACCAGCACAGGACGCGCACCATGCGGCCTTCGACCACGCGGGTCTGATCCGGTGCGAAGATTGAGCTTTCGCTGGAATGGTTGAAGTCGGTGGAGACCAGCGGCGCGGGCTCATAGCCCAGAACACCGGCCATCGCACCCTTGGAGGCTTCGGCGACCAGCGCGTTGATTTCCTCGGCGGTCACTTCCTTGGCAGCGCGGAAGGTCAGGTCCACGGCGGAGACATTCGGCGTGGGCACGCGGATGGCGGAACCGTCCAGGCGGCCTTTGAGGTTGGGAAGAACCTCACCCAGAGCCTTGGCTGCACCGGTGGAGGTGGGGATCATCGACATGGCTGCCGCGCGAGCGCGGTACAGATCCTTGTGGCGACGGTCCAGCGTTGGCTGGTCGCCGGTATAGGCGTGGATCGTAGTCATGATGCCGCTTTCGATGCCGACACCTTCGTCCAGAACCTTGGCGATCGGGGCCAGGCAGTTGGTGGTGCAGGAGCCGTTCGACACCATGCGGTCCTCGGCGGTCAGTTGGTCGCTGTTGACGCCATAGACGATGGTCTTGTCAACGTTTTTGCCGGGGGCGGAGAGCAGCACCTTGCCTGCGCCGCGCTCCAGGTGCGCCTTGGCTTTTTCACCGTCATTGAATTTACCGGTGCATTCCAGAACGACATCGCAGCCGTCCCAGTCCAGTTCATTCATGTCGTAGGTCGAGAACATCTGCATGTCGCCGCGGCCAAGGTTCATGGTGCCGTCGCCGATGCTGACCTCGCCGGGGAAACGGCCATGCACGGAGTCGTATTTGATCAGATGCGCTGCGGTTTCCAGTGGACCGGTCGCGTTGACCTTGATCACTTCGATGTCGTCACGGCCCGAGGCTGCGATGTGTGACAGGGTGCAGCGGCCGATGCGGCCAAAACCGTTGATCCCGACTTTGATGGTCATTCCTGTGTCTCCTGGCGAGCAAAACTTGCGCCGGATATAGACCCGTTATGTAAATCCCTAAAGAGGCAAAAAGGCCGAAATGACAGCATGTTAGCGCAAAACTAGACCGGTGGCGTTAACGGTTTTCGACTGGTGGCGATAACGATTTGGGCAGGCTGCCATGCGCCGGGAATCCCCGGGCTGTCGTGCCCGGGCTTCGGCTTGCCTGTGCTGGTGGATCGGATAGGGTGCAAATAAAGGCAGGTTTACGAGGGGATGTTCGATGAGCGGTTTGCTGGCGCTGCTGGATGATGTGGCAGGCATTGCCAAGGTGGCGGCTGCCTCGGTCGACGATGTTGCGGCGCAGGCAGCCAAGGCGGGCGCCAAGGCCGCCGGTGCGGTGATCGACGATGCTGCGGTGACTCCGAAATACGTGCATGGCTTTGCCGCCGAACGCGAATTGCCGATCATCTGGAGGATCGCCAAGGGCTCGGTCAAGAACAAGCTGGTGATCCTGTTGCCCATCGGGCTGCTGCTGGCCAATCTGGCGCCTTGGCTAATTTCGCCACTGTTGATGCTGGGCGGTGCCTATCTTTGTTTTGAAGGCGCCGAGAAGATCTATCATGCCCTTGTGCCGCATGACGAAACCCATGTCTTCCCCGAGGATAAGCCAGGCGATCCGGCGCATCTCGAAGAAGAAAAGGCCGCTGGTGCAATCAAGACCGATTTCATCCTCTCGGCTGAGATCATGACCATCGCCCTTTCGGCCATTCCTGAGGGAACGATCTGGATGGAGGCGGCGACGCTGGCGCTGGTGGGGCTTGGTATTACCGTGGCCGTCTATGGCTCGGTCGCGCTGATCGTGAAGGCAGACGATGTGGGGCTTTACATGGCGCAGAACGGGCGTCTGGGCCTGACGCAGGCGCTGGGGCGCGGTCTGGTCCACGCTATGCCGGGCTTCATGAAGCTGCTGACTATCGTGGGGACCGCTGCAATGCTCTGGGTGGGCGGCTCCATCGTTATTCACGGGCTGGAGGAGCTTGGCTTTGGCGGGTTGGGGCATCTGATCCACGACTGGGCCTATGCCATTGGTCACGCGGTGCCTGCAGGCTGGACCGGGGCAGTGGAATGGTCGGCAAAGGCCGCGATGGACGGGGTCTTTGGCGTGGCTCTGGGCATGGTGCTGATCCCTGTGGCGACCAAGGTGATTGCGCCGTTGTTGGCGGCTGTGACCGGCAAATCGCCTGCCGGACACTAGGATAGTGGAGCCGATGCAAGAACCGCTGCCATTGGTCGTGTTTTCCGATCTGGATGGGACGCTTCTGGATCATGACAGCTATTCCTGGCAGGCCGCTGTTCCCGCGCTTGATCGGCTGGCAGAAATGGGCGCAGGCGTGGTTCTGGCCAGCAGTAAGACCGCATCGGAAATAACTGTTTTGCAACGGGAAATGGGTCTTTCGAACTGGCCCGCAATCGTTGAAAACGGTGCCGGGCTGCTGGGGCAAAGCGTTACGCCGACTTATCCGGATCTGCGCGCTGCGCTGGAGCGGGTTCCGTCGGGTCTGCGCCAGAAGTTCCGGGGGTTTGGCGATATGTCCGTGGCGGAGATTGCAAAGATCACCGGCCTGCCGCAGGCAGATGCTACCCGTGCTGCCGAGCGGCTGTTTTCCGAACCGGGGATCTGGAGCGGCACCGAGGCGGAGCGGGCGCAGTTTGAAACAGCGTTGGCGGATCTCGGTGTTTATGCGCGATATGGCGGGCGGTTCCTGACCCTGTCCTTTGGCGGCACCAAGGCGGACCAGATGGCCGAGGTCCTGTCACGCTATCCTGCCCGGCACACGGTGGCACTGGGGGACGCGCCAAACGACGTCGAGATGCTGGAAGCCGCAGAATTCGGCGTCATCATCGCCAATCCGCATCGTGCGGCATTGCCGCCCTTGGCCGCAGAACACACAGGCCGCATAATTCGAACAAATGAGGCTGGGCCTTCGGGCTGGAACAGGGCCATGATGGACCTGTTGGACCGGCTAGAAACCAAGGCATAGGAACGGACATCCGCATGGTAGATTTTCATCAGAACGGGAATATCACGACGCTGCACAATCTGCGGACCCGATCGCTGGAGGAAATGAACTATGAGTTGGAAACCTTTGCCCAATCACGCAAAATTTCCCTAATCCTGCCCTGTCTCTATTCCGAGCTGGAAACTGAGGCGATGCCCAATATCGTGGCAGAGCTGTCCAAGGTCCGTTACCTGCACCGCATCGTGGTGGGGCTGGACCGGGCCGATGAGGCGCAGTTTCGCCATGCCCAGAAGTTCTTCAAGGATCTGAACCAGAACCACGTGGTGATCTGGAACGACAGCCCCCGGATGAAGGCGCTTGGCGCGCGGCTGGAGGCGATGGGTCTAGCCCCGACCGAGCAGGGTAAGGGCAAGAACGTCTGGTCTTCGCTTGGCTATCTGATGAGCTGCGAAGACAGCTCGGTCATGGCAATTCACGACTGCGATATCCTGACCTACACGAACGAGCTTTTGGCGCGGCTGGTTTACCCGGTGGCGAACCCCAACTTTCCCTATCAGGTGGCCAAAGGGTTTTATGCCCGCGTCGGGCAGGACCGGCTGAACGGGCGGGTGACACGCCTTCTGGTCAGCCCGCTGCTGATCGCGCTTAAACGGGTGATCGGGGACCGCGACTACATCGATTACCTGCGCAGCTTCCGCTATCCCTTGTCCGGTGAATTCGCGATGCGCACCAGCATTCTGCCGGATCTGCGGATCCCTTCGGACTGGGGGCTGGAGATTGGAGTGCTCTCCGAGGCCTGGCGCAACCTGGCGCCCAAGGCCGTCTGTCAGGTGGAAATCGCCGATTCCTATGATCACAAACATCAGGAGCTGAGCCCGGAAGACGCTGAGGCAGGGCTGAACCGGATGTCGGTGGATATCTGCAAATCGATCTTCCGCAAACTGGCGGCGGATGGCACGGTCTTTACCACCAATGTCTTTAGGACCCTGAAAGCCACCTATTACCGCAGCGCGCTGGACCTGCTGGAGGCCTATTACGCCGATGCCAAGATGAATGGTCTCAGCATCGACCGCCACAGCGAGGAACGCTCGATCGAGCTCTTTGCCGAGAACATCATGCGGGCCGGGCAGTTCTTTCTCGATAACCCGCATGAGACGCCCTTCATCCCGACATGGAGCCGCGTGCATGCCGCAGACCCGGCCTTCCTGCGGGACATGCATGCCGCAGCGGCGCAGGACACGGCGGAATTTCAGTGATAATGCCGTCGTTGCAGGGCGTTAGTTGACGTTTGTAATCCAGCGGCACTGATAGGGCGCAAGGGTGATGGTACCATCCATCATTGCCAGATGCTCGCCTGTCAGAATGTCGACCCAGGTGTCATCCTCGATCAGGTTCAGATGGTGGGATGGCAGTGCGATTTCATCCTTGCTAACGTTGTGCAAGGCAAACATGGACTGCCCGCGATCCAGGCTCTGCCGCCACAGGGTAAAGACCCGGTCATCCCCGGAATTGAGCGTGAATTGCGTGGCATTGGGATGAAAGGCGGACTGCATCTTGCGCAGTTCCAGCCGCGCGCGCAATTCCCGCATCACGCGGGCCTGCAGGCTGGTTTCATCGTCCAGAAGGCCGCGCAGCTCGGTGTAATCCCAGCGGTGCCGATTGATCGCCCGGTTCATGCCCCGTTTCTCCACCGCCTCGTGATCGTTTGGCGTCGCCAGCAGGGAGTGAATATAGAAGGCGGGAATACCCTCCAGCGACATCACGATGGTCTGAGAGCAGATAAACCGTTCAAAATGAAAGGCATCCGGCCCGTCAAAGGTTTCTGTGAGCGCCTCGTAGAATGTGGTGTTCAGCTCATAAGGGGACTCACCGCCGCAAGGCAGCGCCCGCATCGACACAAGGCCCCCCGCATGGCGGACCGTTTCGATCATCCGCTCCTGTTCCTCGTGGCTCAGCAATCCTTCGGCGGGGCGCATGCCGATGCCATCGTGGCTGGCGGTAAAGTTGAAATAGGCACAGCCCAGCGGCGCTGGTGGCATCGCCTTTTGCCACTGCACCAGATGGGTGGCATCCCCGGCCATCATCGCATGCAGGATCAGCGGCGGTAGCGGGAAGTTGTAGATCATATGCGCCTCATCACGGGCGCCGAAATAGCTGAGGTTCTCTGCCTTGGGCACGTTGGTTTCGGTGATCAGAACCACTTTTTCCGCGGTGTTGTCGCACAAAAGCCGGATCAGTTTGATGATCTCATGGGTCTGGGGCAGGTGGATCGAGGGGGTGCCGACCTCCTTCCACAGGAAGGCCACTGCGTCGAGCCGGATCATCCGCACGCCATTGTCCAGATGCAGGCGAATGATACGCAGGAATTCCAGCAGAACCTCCGGGTTACGGAAATCCAGATCGATCTGGTCGTGTGAGAAGGTGCACCAGACGTGACGCGTCCCGTTGCTTGTCTCGACCTCCTGCAGCAGCGGCGTGGTGCGTGGGCGGACTACGGCGCTCAGATCATCCTCTGGGCTGGCCTCGAAAAAGAACTTGTCATAGGGCGCCTGTCCTTGCCTGTAGGCGTTGAACCACGCGCCCTGGCTGGAGACATGGTTGAGCACCAGATCCGACATCAGAGTGAACTCATATGCGATCCGGTTGATATCGCTCCAATCGCCTAGCTGCGGATTGACGCTGCAGAAATCCGACACCGCAAATCCGTCGTCTGAGGTATAGGGAAAGAACGGCAGGATATGCACGCTGTTGAGCCAGCCATCACAGTAGCGGCGCAGGAAATCATTCAGCAGATCCAGCGGCTTGTGCTGCCCGTCCACGATGGAATTGCCATAGGTGATGACCAGCGCGTCCGCTTCGCTCCACATCCGGTTGCCCGGGGTGCGGGCGCGTTTGCGGCGTTTGAACGGATCCGGCCAGAAGGCCTGGTTGATCTGCGTGGCAAGATTATCCGCGTTGAGACCGGGATAGATCCGCGCGATGCGGCTGCTGATCGCGCGGTGAAGGGATCGGGTGGGTTCTGTCATGACAGGCAGTCAAACATGTTGCAGCCTGCAAGGCCAAGCCTATCCAGATTGGCAGGCCCGGAAAACAGGCGCGCTCTGCGCGGGGTGTCCAATTTTTCAGCAGCCCGTGTGCGATGTTTTGCGTGCGTAAAAATCGCCGTCAGGCAAAGTAATCCGGCGCCTTTTTCAGGTCGGGCCATTGGGTCGGGCAATGACCATAAATCACCATCGCATCGCGCGCTATGGCAAGGTCCAGCAGGCGACGGGCGCTTTGCCTGGCCCGCTGCGGATCAGGTGCGGTATCAAAGCCTTCATCAACCTCGGCCGGGCGGGAAATCGCATCTGAGGTCAGAAGTACATCGCCGCTCTCTGGCAGGGACAGCAGCGCCGCGATTTGCCCCGGTGCATGGCCGGGCGCCATCAGCAGCTCAAAGCCCGGTCCGATCTCGGTATCCTTGGTCAGCGTAAGGTAGCGACGGTCCGGCCAGTCCAGCGGGCGTTGGTTTCCCCAGTACAGCGGTTGCGGCAGATCCCGTTCCCGTTTCGAAATCACCATCGGCGCCTGCGGGAAATCAGCGATGCCGCCGATATGGTCGATATGAGTGTGGGTCAGCACGAAGAGGTCAATGTCCTTGGGCTGCACGTCGGCGAGGGCCAGCTGCGCGGCGGGCAGGTGGTGCGGCTGGCAATCAAGCACCTCGCCGAACTCATAAAGCCGATCCTCCTCGCTCGCCGGCGCAGGATCCGTTGCGTATTTGGCGGGAAACCCAGAATCGATCAGCACGTTCTCGCCCGCATCTGTCTGGATCAGATAGCCACAGATGCCGATCTTGCGCCCGTTTGAATGGACCCGGAACAGCCCGAAATCGAGCACATACAGCCGCACAGGGCGGCCTTTCAGCAGGCCGCCCTGTGCGATGGGTTCAACAGTTCCGATTTCTGCCATGGTCGTCAGGCCACCCGGTTGGCTGAGGCCGCCAGCAAGTGGCGCGTATAGTCGTGACTGGAGCGGTCGTTGCGCATGTCGTCGATGCTGAGGATCTCGACGATCTCGCCGTTTTGCATCACCGCGGCCCTGTCACACATATGCGCCACCACCGCCAGATCATGAGAGACCATGATGTAGGTCAGGTGATGTTCCTTGCGCAAGTCACTCAGAAGGTTCAGGATTTCCGCCTGAACCGACACATCCAGCGCCGAGGTCGGCTCGTCCAGAAGCAGGATCTGCGGCTCTGGCGCCAGGGCGCGAGCAATCGCCACACGCTGGCGCTGACCACCGGACAGCTGGTGCGGATAGCGAAAGCGGAACGCTGGGCCAAGCCCCACATCCCGTAGCAATTGATCCACCCGGTCGTCGATATCCGTGAACCCGTGCAGGTGCAGTGTTTCCGACAGAACCTGATCCACCGATTGGCGCGGATGCAAAGAGGCATAGGGGTCCTGAAACACCATCTGCACGGTCCGATAGAAGGTCCGGTCGCGCTTGCGCCCCAGGTCCTGCCCGGCGACATGCATATGTCCTTCCCACTGCGGAGCAAGACCGGTCAGCGCCTTCAGGATGGTCGATTTGCCCGACCCGCTTTCGCCGACAAGACCGAAACTGGCACCCTTTTCAACGGTGAAACTGGCGGATTTGACCGCCTGAAACAGGTCGTGGTGATCGCCGAAATAGACGCTCAGGTCCTCAACTTTCAGCGCAATGTCTTTGGATGCGACGCTCATGTGCGGGCCTCCACGCTGGGGGCATCGCGCCAGGCGGGATCCCGTTGCAGCACATCCAGCCGCGCGCGCGGTGCATCGAACCGGGGCAGGGAGCCGAGCAGCCCCCGGGTATAGGGGTGCTGCGCCTCGTGCAACTTGTCAGCTTCGCAGACCTCGACAATGCGCCCGGCATACATGATCAGCACCCGGTCGCAGAATTGCGAAACGAGGTTCAGATCGTGGCTGATGAAGATCAACCCCATGCCGCGGTCCTTCACCAGCTTGTCCATGATCGACAGGACCTGCCCCTGAACCGAGACGTCGAGCGCCGAGGTCGGTTCATCCGCGATCAGGATTTCCGGGTTCGGGATCAGCATCATGGCGATCATAATGCGCTGCCCCATGCCGCCGGACATCTCATGCGGGTAGGCTTTCATCACCCGTTCCGGATCGCGGATCGACACCGCCTCCAGCATCTCGATGGCCTTCGCGCGCGCCTCGCTACGCGAGGATTTCGCGTGCAGACGGTGGGCTTCGATGATCTGATCGCCAATGGTCATGACCGGGTTCAGCGAGAACTTGGGGTCCTGCATCACCATCGAGATTTTTTGCCCACGCACTGCGCGCATCTTGCTTTCGCTCAGATCCATAAGGTTCTGACCATGAAGGGAAATATGATCAGCCTCGATCACCCCAGGGGGGCGGATCAGGCGCAGGATGGCGCGGCCTGTCATGGATTTTCCCGAGCCACTTTCGCCGACGATGCCAAGCCGTTCCTTGCCCAGCGAGAAGGAGATGCCACGCACCGCTTCGACCACGCCGTTGCGGGTGGGGAATTTCACCCAGAGGTTCTTTACGTCCAGAAGCGTGCTCATGAGGCGCTGTCCTTTGGGTCGAGTACATCGCGCAGGCCATCACCCAGAAGGTTGAAGGCAAGCGAGACGGTGAAAATGGCAAGGCCTGGCATGGTGGCAACCCACCAGTGATCCAGAATGAACCGGCGCCCTTCTGAGATCATCGCGCCCCATTCCGGGCTGGGCGGCTGCGCGCCAAGGCCAAGAAAGCCAAGGCCGGCAGCGGCCAGGATGATCCCGGCCATATCCAGTGTCACCCGCACGATCAGCGAAGAAATACACAGCGGCCAGATGTGTTTGATGATGATCCGCAAGGGGCCTGCGCCTTGCAGACGAATGGCGCTGATATAATCCGAGGAGCGGATCGTCAGCGTCTCGGCCCGCGCCATGCGTGCATAAGGCGGCCAGGCGGTGAGGCTGATGGCGAGCACGGCGTTTTCGATGCCCGCACCCAGCGCGGCGACAAAGGCCAGCGCCAGAACCAGACGGGGAAAGGCGAGGAAGATATCGGTGATCCGCATCAGGATCACGTCGACCCAGCCACCGGCATAGCCCGACACGGTGCCCACCAGAAGCCCGGCGATGGGCGCGATCAGCGCCACCAGCGCAACGATATAAAGGGTGATCCGGGCGCCCCAGATCAACCGGCTGAGGATATCGCGGCCAAGGGAATCCGTCCCCAGAAGGTGCCCCTCGCTGCCCAGCGGTTGCAGGCGGTTGCCAAGATCCTGAACGAAAGGATCATGCGGGGCGATGAGCGGCGCAAAGATCGCCAGCGCGATCAGGGCTACGATAATAGCAAGGCCTGCCATGGCCATATGGTTGGATTTCAGCGTCAGCCAGCCTTTGTATACGGCGGCCCAGCGGGCCTGCCGCCGCGAGGTTGGCGTATCTGACAGAAGCCAGTCGCGCAGCGTTCCGGTTTGACTGCTCATTTGGACCTCGGATCAAAGACTTTGTAGAGAAGGTCGGAAAACACGTTCAGGCAGATGAACACGAGGCCCACCACGACGGTTCCGCCCAGAACGGCGTTCATATCCGCAGACAGCAGCGCGGTGGTGATATAGCTGCCAATGCCCGGCCAGGAGAAGATGATTTCGGTCAGCACCGACCCTTCAAGAAGGTTGGCATAGCTGAGCGCGATCACCGTGATCAGCTGCACCCGGATGTTGCGGAAGGCGTGGTGCCAGACCACGGCCCATTCGCTCATGCCTTTGACCCGGGCGGTGGTGACATATTCGGCCGAGAGCTGCTCCAGCATGAAGGAGCGCGTCATGCGGCTGATATAGGCAAGGCTGTAATAACCCAGGATCGAGGCAGGCAGCACAATATGGGAAAAGGCATCCCAGAAAGCGCCCCAGTCCCCGGCAAGGATGGAATCCAAGAGGATCATGCCAGTGACGACGGGGATCATGTCCTCATAAAAGATGCCCTGGCGCCCGGGTCCACCGACCCAGCCCAGAATGCCGTAGAACAGCAACAGGCCCATCAGGCCCAGCCAGAAGATCGGCATCGAATAGCCCACCAGCGCCACGACGCGGGCGATCTGGTCGATCCAGCTGCCGCGCTTCACCGCCGCCACGACGCCCAGCGGAACGCCCAGGAGGCAGCCGAAGAGAATGCCGATGGTGGCGAGTTCAAAGGTCGCCGGAAAGACGCGGACGATATCATCGGCAACGGGCCGTGCGGTCAGCAGCGAGGTGCCGAAATCGCCGCGCAACACATCGGAGACATAGTAGAAAAACTGTACGATCAGGGGCTTATCCAGCCCAAGTTCAACAAAGACGGCATCGTATTGCGCCTCGGTGGCGCGTTCGCCGACCACCGCCAGAACCGGATCGATGGGCATCACGCGACCAATCACAAAGGTCACGAACAACAGCCCGAGCATGGTTATGGAAATGGACAGAAGGGTGACCAGCACGCCCCGCAGCCATGCCGGAAGAGGCAGCCGTGGCTGCCTCTTCACATAGGTGTTCGACGTGGTCATTTACTTGGTCACGGACCAGTAGGACACCGCGGTGATGGCGCCGCCAAGGCTGAGACCTTCGACGTTCTCGGCCACACCGGCTTGCTCCACCTTCTGGAACATCACCGCAAAGGGCGACTTGTCACGGAACTCGGCCTGGATCTCGTGATACATCTCGGCGCGTTTCTCGGTATCGCCTTCGACCACGGCGGCAGCCGTTTTCTCGGTCAGACCGGCGGTATCCCAGGCGTTACGCCAGGCCAGAAGACCGGTGGCGTTTGCCTCATCCGAATTGTCCGGGTTGTAGGCAAAGGTGCCTGCATTGGTATGGGGGTCGGGATAGTCCGGCCCCCATGCGCCCAGATAGATGTCCAGCTCGCGCGCGCGGTACTTGCCCAGCACCTGCTTGCCGGTGCCGACTTCGAGGTTCAGCGTGATCCCGGCCTGCGCAAAGGTGTTCTGCAGCGATTGGCCGATTTCCAGACGTTCCTGCGCTTCGCGCACGCCCACGGTCAGCTCCATGCCATCAACGCCTGCCTCGGCCAGCAGGGCCTTGGCCTTGTCGAGATCCAGTGAGAAGGGGTTTTCGTTGACCGAACCAAGATAGGTTTTCGGCAGGAAGTTCTGATGCACCACATAGGCGCCCTTCAGGAAGCTGCTTTCCATGCCTTTATAGTCGATCAGGTATTTCAGCGCCTGACGGACTTCGGGTTTGGACAGCTCCGGATGCTTCTGGTTCATCGAGATATACATCAGACGACCGCGCATCTCTTCGAGAATTTCAACACCATCCGCGGCGCGTACGCCTTCGACATCCGAAGGGTTCAGGTTTCGGGCCACGTCGATGTCACCGCGTTCCAGCATCAGGCGCTGGGTGGCGCTTTCCTGCACGTGGCGGACGATCACCCGCTTCATGGCCGGTTCGCCGCCGTAAAAATCGGGGTTCGCGGTCAGGGTGACGCTTTCCTTCGGTTTCCAGCTGGTCAGGGTGTAGGGGCCGGAGCCGGCAGAGTTGGTCGCCAGCCAGGTGTTGCCCATGTCGCCGTCGACCTCGTTGGCCATGACGGTTTTCTCGTCAACGATGGCGCCGATGGTTGCGGTCAGACAGTTCAGCACAAAGGAGGTCGCGTAGCGCTTGTCGGTCGTGATCGAGACGGTGTTGCCATCAACAACGATGGTTTCGTCGATATTCTCCGGTGTGAATCCGAACTGGGTGATGATGAAGGACGGGGTCTTGTCCAAGAGGACGACGCGCTTCAGCGAAAAGGCGACATCTTCGGCGCGGACCGGGTTGCCAGACTGAAATTTCACACCTTCGCGCATCGTGAAGGTGATGGTGCGGCCATCCTCGGAAACGGTCCAGCTTTCGGCCAGATCGGGCTGATAGCCTGCATCCAGGTTTTCGGGGTCGAAGTTCACCAGCTTGCCGTAGACATTGCGCAGCACATCGGAGCCCGCGAATTCAAAGCTTTGCGCCGGGTCCAGCGTGGTGATGTCGTCGATCCGGTTGGCGATCACCAGCATATTGTCCGGTGTAGCTGCCATGGCGGGCAGGGTGGTCAGACCCAAAGCCAGGCCAAGCGCGGCCGTGCCCATCAGACGTGTCATAATTGTCATTTGTAAACTCCCTGTTTTTATTAGGTTTTTTGTTTTGCCTTGCGGCGGCCCAGTCAGGCGGCGCTGGTGTGGCCCCAAGTCTTGTCGAGGACCCGCATCCAGTTGCCGTGACAGAGTTTCGTTATCAGCTCCGCATCATAGCCCCGCGCCTGCATGGCGCTGCGCAGATGCGGCAGACCGGCGATCGTGCTGATCTTGGCCGGAACAGTGGCGCCGTCAAAGTCAGACCCAAGTCCGACCCGATCTTCGCCCAGCTGTTCCATCAGATAGTCAAGTTGTTTGATCATCTGGTCAATAGGTGTGTTTTCATCCATCCGCCCGTCTTCGCGCAGGAAGGCGACGGCGAAATTGAGCCCCACGATACCATCGCTGTCGCGGATCGCATGCAGCTGCCGGTCGGTCAGGTTGCGGCTGTGCGGGCTAATGGCATGGGCATTGGAATGCGTCGCGACCAGCGGAGCGTCGCTGTGTTTCGCGACGTCCCAGAACCCAGCCTCGTTCAGGTGGGAAAGATCAATAAGAACGCGCAAGTCATTGCACTTTTTGACCAAACGGATGCCGTCTGCCGTCAGTCCCGGCCCGGTGTCCCCGGTCGAGGGGTATCGGAATGGCACGCCATGGCCAAAGATGGTTTCCCGGCTCCACACCGGCCCAAGCGAGCGCAGACCAGCGGCATAAAGAACGTCCAGCATGTGGAAATCGGGATCAATCGCTTCGGCGCCTTCCATGTGCATGATGGCCGCCAGTTTTCCTTCTGCCATGGTGGCGCGGATCTCATCGGTGCTGCGGCAGATGGCCAGCGCGCCTTTCCGCTCAAGCTTGATCAGGATCGAGGCCTGCGACAGGGCAACCCGGCTGGCCGTGGGCCAATCGACCATATCCGGAAGGGCCAGGTCATAGGAGGGCTTGTTCATCTCCGTATCATCAAGCGCGGAGTCCTCGTTCGGGACATAGATGGCAAAGAAGCCGCCGCCGAATCCGCCCGCCCGGGCCTTCTCCATATCGATCTGGTTTCCGCCGTTGCCCAGAAACCCATCAGGACCGGCGGAGACTGCTCCGCTATGAATGCGCAGCAGAAGATCGTTGTGGCCGTCAAAGATGAGGGGGGCAGTCATGAAGGGTCCTTCGGGTCGGTGAATATTGGATTCAATAACCGGCAGCCTTCCGCCACGCGTCGCAAATGTCCAGAGGAAAAGCCGACCGCGACGACTGTGCAATCAACTCTCAGATATCTTTGAGGCCATAATCAGCAAAGGCCTCCATGACCTCGGCCATTTCATCGCCGTTCAAAATATGGGGCTGTCCGATGGTCAGGCTGGTGACATAGCCCTTGGCCAGTGTTTCCAGCTCCACCATGCGCCACAGCGCCCGGTTTAACGTGTCCGCGATGACAACCGCACCATGATTGGCCATTAGGCAGGCTGCCCGATTTTTTAGCGATTTCAGAACATTGTCTGACAGTTCTGCAGTGCCGAACAGGGCGTAATCTGCCACCGGAACCGTATCGCCACCAAAGGCGCCGATCATGTAATGGCAGGCCGGGATCTCGGTCCGGTTCATTGCCAGCGCGGTGCAATTGACCGGATGCGCGTGGACCACCGCGTGAACGGCAGGCTTGTCGCGTAGGATATCCCGGTGGAACCGCCATTCAGAAGAGGGCTTCATCTGGCCGGGCGCCGGGGCGCCGTCGTCCAGCGGCACCGCGACGATCATCTCTGGCGTCATTCGGGCGTAATCCACGCCCGAAGGGGTGATCAGCATCTGGTCCCCGATCCGCACCGAGATATTGCCCGAAGTGCCCTGATTGATCTGCTGGCGCTCCATCGACAGGCAGGCGTCGATGATGGCCTGCCGCAGCTCGGGCGTGTCGGCGTAGGGTGCCGCGCTCATGCCGGATCGCCAGAGGCTGCAAACTCCGGGAATAGCCCGGCCAACCCCTCGGCGCTGGCATCGCAGACACCGCGTTCGGTGATCAGCCCGGTGACCAGACGGCTGGGGGTCACGTCAAAGGCGGGGTTGCCGACGTCGCTGCCTTTCGGCGTGACCTCAACCGTACCGATCATGCCATCCGGCAGGGCGCCCTGAACATGGCTGACTTCGCGGCCTGCGCGTTCCTCGATCGGGATCTCGCGCACGCCGTCGGAAACCGTCCAGTCGACGGTCGGCGAGGGCAGTGCCACGTAGAAGGGCACGTTGTTGTCCCGTGCCGCCAGCGCCTTTAGATAGGTGCCGATCTTGTTGCAGACATCGCCGTTGCGGGTGGTTCGGTCAGTGC
Source organism: Pseudophaeobacter sp. 1A09344 (assembly GCF_041008745.1). Taxonomy (NCBI): domain Bacteria; kingdom Pseudomonadati; phylum Pseudomonadota; class Alphaproteobacteria; order Rhodobacterales; family Roseobacteraceae; genus Pseudophaeobacter; species Pseudophaeobacter sp. 1A09344. Next base: position 89,590 of record NZ_JAXGFS010000004.1, on the reverse strand, counting down.
CGGTGATGACCATGTCCACCTGCCCGTGCTGCATCAGATGGCCGCCGGCATTGTCGGTGATATAGCTGTGGGAGATACCGTGGCTGCCGAGCTCCCATGCGGTCAGCGCACCCTGGTTGCGGGGCCGGGTTTCATCGACCCAGACATGGATATCCAGACCTGCATCATGGGCCTGATACATCGGGCTGGTGGCGGTACCCCAATCCACCGTCGCAATCCAGCCTGCGTTGCAATGGGTTAGCAGGCGGACAGGCTCGCCCTCGGGTTTCTTCGCGGAAATCTCTTTAATAATTTCAAGGCCGTGCTGGCCGATCCTGCGGTTGATCTCGACATCCTCATCCGCAATGTCATGGGCCAGTTGCAAGGCTGCTGCAGCGCGCTCTGCCTCTTCCAACGGGCGCAGGGCGCTCAGGCAGCGGTCCAGCGCCCAGCGCAGGTTGATCGCCGTCGGGCGTGTCGCGTTCAGCGCCGCCCATGCGGCGTCCAGATTGCCATCCGAAGGGTCCAGACGCGCAGCCAGCGCCATGCCGTAGGCTGCGGTGGCGCCGATCAGCGGCGCGCCGCGTACATGCATTCCGGTGATTGCCTCGCAGTACTCTGCCAGAGTCTCAAGCTGTTCGATCCGGAAATCATAGGGCAGCCAGCGCTGGTCGATGATCTGCAAAGCCTGCGCATTTTCTTCCCACCACAGGGACCGGTACGGGGTTCCGTTGACTTTCACGAGAGCCTCTTTCTGCCAGGACGGCTGGAAGTATGTGTCGGAACTTTTGTTGCGGAAAATTCTGGCCCGTGCAAGGGCGCGCCAAAGGAGCCGCTCAACTGTACCGGAAGTGGAAACCTGACGCAGGAAGAGGTCTTGCATTTCAGTGCGGCATTCTGCCACAGTTATGCGAATCCGGGTGGGTCTGGCTGAGAGCGGGGAAAATCCAACGCAGGGCATCACATATGCGGGAAGATCGGTTTTTCAACCCTTTCGCCAAACGGCAGAGTTGACAGGCGCCGATGCGCGCCGGAAGCTGAGCTTTATCTATTGCATATGCAGACTTTAGCAAAAGAGTTGGGCGTTCCTGCCTGCTGAGCCAGACTGTTCAGTCTCCGGATTTTGATTGAGAGCTGACAGTCGCACAGAGGTGCAGAGTGTCACCAAGAATGAAAAAGGGAGTATAGAAACGATGAAACACGCAAAACTGTCCATTGGTGCGCTTGTGACCGCGGCCTTCATGGCTCCGGCTGCTCAGGCGCAGGAATTCATCACCATCGGCACCGGCGGTGTGACCGGCGTTTATTACCCGACGGGCGGCGCGATCTGCCGTCTGGTTAACAAGAACCGCAAGGAGCACGGCTTCAAATGCGCCGTCGAATCCACCGGCGGTTCGGTCTACAACATCAACACCATCCGCGAAGGTGAGCTGCAGTTCGGCGTTGCCCAGTCCGATTGGCAGTACCATGCCTATAACGGTACCTCCAAATTCGAAGAGCAGGGCGCCTTTGAAGGTCTGCGTGCGGTATTCTCGGTCCACCCCGAGCCCTTTACCGTTGTTGCGCGCGCCGATGCAGGCATCACCAACTTTGACGATCTGAAAGGCAAGCGGGTCAACATCGGCAACCCCGGTTCCGGTCAGCGCGGCACCATGGAAGTTCTGATGGAAGCCAAAGGCTGGGGCATGGAAGATTTTGCTCTGGCGACTGAACTAAAGGCGGCCGAACAATCCGCTGCCCTGTGCGATAACCAGATCGACGCGATGGTTTACACCGTGGGTCACCCTTCTGGCTCGATCCAGGAAGCCACCACCGCTTGTGACTCGGTTCTGGTCACCGTGGACGGGGAAGCCGTCGACAAACTGGTTGCCGACAACTCCTTCTATCGTACCGCGACGATCCCGGGCGGCATGTACCGTGGGTCTGACGAAGACACCAAGACATTCGGTGTGGGCGCGACCTTCGTGACCTCGACCGACGTGTCCGAAGACGCGGTCTATGCGGTTGTGAAATCGGTCTTTGAAAACTTCGACGCCTTCAAGAAGCTGCACCCGGCCTTTGCCAACCTGAAGCCGGAAGAGATGATCAAGGACGGCCTGTCGGCGCCGCTGCATGATGGCGCTGCCAAATACTACAAGGAAATGGGCTGGATCGAATAAGATCGGCCAATGACCAACTGGCGGGGCGCATTGGCGCCCCGCTTTGCGCCTGCCGGGCCTCTCATCGGTGATGGCGCCAATCACAATAGCCGGATCCCATATCAGGGCGTCCGCAGGGGAGATTATCCATGACATCCGATGCTCAAGGAAATCGACCGCTTAGCGAGGAAGAATTGCAGGAACTGGTCGCGTCTTCGGACGCCGGTGCGCGCAACCCCATCGGGGCTGTGGGCCTGTCTCTTGCTCTTGTCGCCGTAAGCTGGTCGCTGTTTCAGGTCATTCTGGCCTCACCGCTTTCGAACTATCTGCTTCCGGGCGCCGTCAATAACAATTCACGGCTGATCCACCTGGCCTTCGCCCTGATGCTGGGGTTCATGGCTTATCCCGCCATGAGCCGGGAAAGCCGCAATCTGGTTGGCTTCTGGCTGGGACACCTGGGAACACTGCTGGGCATTGGTGCCTTTGGCGTGGCGGTGCTGTTGGCCATCGCGCCGGGTATGTCGGTGTCGGTGGCGGTTGTCGTGTCGGCGCTGGTGGCGCTGGTGCTGGTGCTGCCGACCTATCTGAACGGATCGGGCATGGCGACGCGGCTGGAGAGCATGGCCAGCGCGCTTGGGATTTTCGCGGCGGTGGCACTACTGACCTATTGCGCTGTGGCGATCCTTGGGCAGTATCTTTTTGACGGTTGGAGCGGTTCTCTGGCGCTCTTTTCCATCGTGGTCGCGCTGATTGTAGCGGCCGTGATGGTTCTGGCCTACCTGCGGGAATGGGCCAATCCCGAGCCAGGTTTCGTGCCGGTGCAGGACTGGGTTCTTGCCGCTGCGGGCGTTTATGTGGCGGTCTATGGCTTCCTCAACTACCAGAAGATCGTCGACAGCGGCGGTCTGGCCGATGATGTCGACAAATTCTTTGCGCTGGCTGGGTTGATCATCCTGTTCGAAGCCGCGCGTCGCGCTCTGGGGCCAGCGATGGCGATCATCGCCACGATCTTCCTCGCCTATGTGTTCTTTGGCTCCTCTGACGTGGTGCCCGAAGTGATCCGCTGGAAAGGCGCCAGCCTGAAAAAGGCGATGAGCCATATGTGGATCACCTCCGAAGGGGTCTTTGGCATCGCGCTTGGCGTTTCCACCAAATTCGTCTTTCTCTTCGTGCTGTTTGGGGCGCTGCTGGATAAGGCGGGCGCCGGGAATTACTTTATCAAAATGGCCTTTGGCGCCCTTGGCCACCTGCGCGGTGGCCCGGCTAAGGCGGCTGTTGTCGGCTCGGCAGCGACAGGCCTGATCTCAGGCTCTTCCATCGCCAACGTTGTGACCACGGGCACCTTCACCATCCCCTTGATGAAACGGGTGGGCTTTACGAATGAACAGGCCGGCTCGGTCGAGGTCGCCTCATCGGTCAACGGTCAGATCATGCCGCCGGTGATGGGGGCTGCGGCCTTCCTGATGGTGGAATACGTGGGCATTTCCTACGTCGAGGTGATCACCCATGCCTTCCTTCCGGCTGCAATTTCCTATGTCGCGCTGGTCTATATCGTGCATCTGGAGGCGGTGAAGCGGAACATGCCGACGCTGGGCAACCGGGTGGTCTCCATGGGCCGCACAATCGGAGGTATGGCGGCGTTCTTCGCGGGTTTCGCGGCGCTGTGTTACGGCGTGCAATATCCCGTCGGTTGGGTGATTTCGCTGGTGCCCGAAGCCTCTGGCACAGTCTTGTCGCTGTTGGTGGTTGCGGCCTATGTGGCGTTGCTGAAGCTCGCGGCCGGGGTCGAGGATCTGGTGCCGGACGATCCCAATGCCGAGGATGTGGAGCTGCCGGATGTGGGCAAGATCTATAAGGCGGGGCTGCATTATCTGCTGCCGATCATCGTACTGGTCTATTTCCTGATGATCGAACAGAAATCGCCCGGCCTGTCGGCCTTCTGGGCGACGGCACTGCTGTTTGTGATCCTGTTGACGCAGAAACCGCTCAAGGCCCTGTTCCGGGGACAGTCCAACCTTGCCTTCAACTTCATGGATGGGGTGAGCGATCTGTGGCACGGCATGATCGACGGTGCTCGCAATATGATCGGGATCGCCCTGGCAACCGCCACGGCGGGTGTGATCGTGGGCACCGTGACGCTGACGGGCGTGGGGCAGGTGATGTCCGAACTGGTGGAGTTCCTGTCTGGTGGAAACCTGATCCTGATGCTGATCATGGTCGGCCTTCTCTCTCTGGTTCTTGGCATGGGCCTTCCGACCACGGCGAACTATATCGTTGTCAGCTCGCTGATGGCGGGGGTCGTGGTGGAACTTGGCGCGCAATCGGGGCTGATCGTGCCGCTGATCGCTGTGCATCTCTTTGTCTTCTACTTTGGGATCATGGCCGATGTGACCCCGCCCGTAGGCCTTGCCAGTTTTGCAGCTGCTGCCGTATCGGGCGGCGATGCGATCCGCACCGGGTTTGTGGCTTTCTTCTATAGCTTGCGCACCGTGGCGCTGCCGTTTGTCTTCATCTTCAACACCGATCTGCTGTTGATCGATGTGACATGGGCTCAAGGCATATTGGTGGCCATATCGGCGACCATCGCGATCCTGGTCTTTACCGCCGGGACGATGGGGTATTTCCTGACCCGCAGCCGCATCTACGAAAGCGTGCTTCTGGTTCTTGTGGCCTTTGCCCTGTTCCGTCCGGATTTCTTCATGAACCGGATCATGCCACCCTTTGCCGAGGCGGCCCCGAGCGAACTGGTTGAGGTGCTCTCGGCTTCTGAAGCGGGGCAGGAGTTGCGGCTCCGCATCGAAGGTCCCGATTTTGACACTGGCGGCGCGGCTTCCACAACGCTGGTGATCCCCTCGGATGGCTCCGGCGATGGTCTGGCCATGGCCGAGGCAATCGGTCTGGTGCTGTTGCCTGAAGACGGGCTGATGAAACTGGACGCGCCTGGTTTCGGCACCCCGGCAGAAGAGGTCCTTGGCAGCTTTGATTTCTATGGCGATGACCCGGTTCAGGTCACCGAGATCAAGGCGCCGCAGGATCAGCTGCCCAAGGAGCTGATCTTTATCCCCGCATTGCTGCTGCTGGCATTGGTGGCCATGATGCAGCGTGGTCGCGCCAGCAAGGAAGGAGTACCGGCATGAGCAAATCCGTTCTATGTGCGCTTGAACTGAGCGATGCGGCGCTGGACCGCAAGGTGCTGGAACAGGCGGCGCGGCTTGCTGCGCTGGATGATGCCCAGCTGGACGTGGTGAACGTCCTGCCGGATTTCGGGGAAAGCTGGGTTTCCGGCTTCTTCGAAGAGCACCACCACGACAAGGCGGTCAAGGACACCACCGCGCATCTGCGGGACCTCTGCGAAGAGGTTCTCGGCGCGGAGCGGAACGCCAAGGTGCGCCATGTGGTGGCCACCGGCACCGCCTATCAGGAAATCCTGCAAGTGGCGGCAAAGGCGGGAACCGATCTGATCGTGATCGGCGCGCATAAGCCCGACCTCAAGGATTACCTCCTTGGCCCCAACGCCGCGCGGGTAATCCGGCACAGCGACTGTTCGGTCTACGTGGTTCGGTAGGTCAGCGGTCCAATGCTGAGTACGACAGATCAGAGGCGCCCGCTTGTGGCGCCTCTTTTCATGCCTGACAGCTACTCGTCTGGCTCATAACCGGTCATCTCCAGATACCCGCGACCGTTGTGGCTACCGCTGACCCGAACAGGACCCTCCCAATAGGGAAAGGCGGTGCCCATCCAGCTTTGCGGGTTCAGCGCCTCCACGGTTGCTGACAGCTCCTGTTCAGGCAGCGAGATCTGCCAGCGAGTGGGAACGGAGCGGCCCGCGACGCTGCTGTAGTCCAGCGGCTGCGCTGAGAAGGCGCCATCGGGCAGGGCGCGGGCGTTGCCATCGGCAGTAATCCATGTGCCGGATGTGAAATCGCCGCCCGCGCCGCGCAGAACGAACCCCATCAGTTTTTCACCGCTGTCAAAGGTTAGGGAGAACCAATCCCAGCCGGTCTGATCCTCATCGAGTGGCTGACTGGACCATTCCCGGTCAAGCCAACCGTGGCCGGTGACGGCAACAGGGCCCGAGGGCAGCATCAACTGCCCCTCGATGCGGTAGCCGGGCTGGGAGTAGTAATAGCTCGCCTGTCCGCTGGCGGATTTGACCGAATATCCATCCGCGCCATGCAGGACCAGCGGCGTGTCGGCCGAGAGCTGTAGATCATAGGAAAACTCCATTCCGCTGGCGCGGAGGCTCAACTGGTCGATGCCTGCCCCGGTGCCGCGCACCTGCCAATCGTCGATCCAGGCGTTGAACGGATCTGCGGTGACCCCGGCCTGTCCGATACCGCCGCGCGCCAGACGTTCAGCGAAGTAATGCTGCCGTTCGGTGGTGAGGCCAGCATGCCCCATCCAGATCTGCGGGCTGTCCCAGCCCGGTTGCTCTCCGGGGGCCAGTGCAGAGCGGAATAGGGTCCACTGAATGCCGTACTCTTGTCCGTCCGCGTCTTGAAGATTGGCGGTCAAGTACCACCATTCAATACGAAAACCTGGGTGCGGGCCATGGTCGCGCGGAAAGCTGAGCACGGTGCCCGGTTCGGGGATGGCAAATCCTTCAGCCTTGGTGCCCAGGCCCGCGAAACCCTGCGCCCGCAACAACAAGGGCGCAAGGGTCAGGCCGAACGTCAGGAGAACGGCAGCAAGGATCGCCAGCGGCTTATCGTTCATTGGCAAAGACCTTCAGCAGGTGGGATGGTGACAGGCGGCTCAGCTTGCGGGCGGGGATCAGGGCAGCCAGGGCGGCGGCCAGCAACGCCAGCAGGAACAGGCGCAGCCAGTCGAGTGGGAACAGATACATCGGCAATTGCCAGCCAAAGGCCGCGACATTGATCACATCCAGCAGCGCCCAGGCCAGCGCCAGCCCCAGGGGTAGCGCCAGACAGGCAGTGAGGCCCGCCAGCAGCAGGCTACGCAGGATGTCGATCCGGGCCAGCCGTGCGCGCGTCACCCCCATGGCCCAGACCGGTGCCAGTTGCGGTAGCCGCTGCCCCCAGAGGGTTAGAAGGCTGGTCAGCATGGCAAAGCTGGCGACCCCCAGCGTCAGCAGGTTGAGCGCCTCTGTGACGACGAAAGTCCGGTCAAAGATCGCCAATGATCGCGCCTTGATCGTGGCTTGGTCTCTTATGCTTTCCGTTTTGATATCAAACCTCTGCCGGACAGAGCTGATAAAATCCGCGCTGCGTTCCGGGGGGATGCGGACGCCAAATTGCCGGTTCGGGATGTCGGGCGCGCGGTGCAGCAGATCCGGCAGGGCGACGATGGCCTGGCCGTTTGGATTGCCGTAATCGGAATAGATCCCGGCGATGGTCGGGTTCCAGTCCGGCGCAAGTGTAAGCGTGTCGCCGGGCGCATACTCGTGGCGCCGGGCCAGCTGTTCGTTGATCAGAATGCCCTGACCCGCGGCCACCTGATCCCAGACGCCGGGCAGCGCCCGCAGGATCGGCCAGTTGTCCCGGTAAGTCGGATCGTCGACAACGCCATAGATCCGCAGCGGTGCCTCTCGGTGCCGGATCTCATGCCAGCGGATCGGCAGCAGGCGGACATCGGGCTGTGTTTCAGCCCATGCCGCAAAGTCAGTGCCCTGCTGGTTGCTGTTCAGCGTGATATAGAACTCTGCCGCCAGCCGCTGATCCAGCCAGCCGGTAAAGGTGAGCCGAAAGCTGGAAGTCATTGTTCCAACGCCAATATTCGTCGCCAGCGCCAGCAGAAGCGCCATCAGCGCCAGCGACAGGCCGGGCAGTTGCGCACGGCTGTCGGCCCAGATCCATTCTGCGAGCGGACCCCGTGCACTGCGGGCCCCAAGGCGCAGCAGCAGCGACAGCGCCTGTGGCAGCAGCAGCGCCGCGCCCAGCATCAGCCCGGCCAGAAAGGCAAAGCCCGCCACCAGCCCGTCAAACATCCACAGCGTAGCGCAGCCAGCGGACATCATTAGGAAGCCTGCAAGAGCGGTCAGCCGGAAGGACCGGGCGGTCTGCTGTCCCCGGGCGGAGGTTGCCGGAGCCGCCAGCACCGGCATGGTCCAGAGGCTGAACAGCGCCCGCGCGCCTGCCAGTGCGGTCCCCGCGAGGGCAATGCCAAGGCCGGACAGAACCCATGCCGGGCGCAGGGTCAGGCTGCCTTCGACCGAGGCACCGTATAGTCCGGACAACGTCGCGCTGACATCTGGCAGCAGCGCCGCCGCAACGCCATAACCTATGATCAGGCCAAGGCCACCAGCGCCCAGTGCAATGAGCGCAAGTTCTGCCACCAGTAAACCAGCAAGGGTGCGCAGCGGCAGCCCGAGGCTGCGCAGGGTGCGGAACAGACCGCGGCGATGCTCCAGCCCCAGCCCAATGCTGCCCTGCACGATGAACAGCCCGACGGCGAAAGACAACAGACCAAAGGCAGTGAGGTTGAGGTGAAAACTGTCTGTGAGCCGGTCCGTAGCTGAACCTGCCGTCTGTGCGCTGATCCGGGTGAGCGCTGGCGCTAGTTGTTCTAGCGGCGGCAGGTCACTGGATTGTTCTGGAAGGATCACCAGCCGATCTAGGGTATCCGGACGCTGGAGAAGTCGGCTCGCCAAGCTGATATCGGCAATCGCCGTGCCTCGGGGCACCTCGGGGGACGCTACAATGCGCGGCGTACGCTTGACCGGTGGAAGAGACGCGGCGGTCTCCGGGTGCAGGAACAACTGGCCGGGGGGCAGCAACGACAGTGAGATATCGGATGCCTCATCCTCTTCGCCTGTTTCTCCGGACAACAGTGCGACAGGCGGCGGGTTCAGGAGATCAATCCCCATAAGATCAATGGATTGCGTGCCCAGCTTGATGCGCCCCTCTAGAACCGGAGCCAGCCGCCAACCGGCGCGGCGTAGGGCCACATAGGTATTAAGCGGGATCACGCCATCACCGGCCACCAGCTGATCGGCCTGCGCTTGTCCCAGTTGGCTGGCGGCGCGGGCATAGCTGGCGCGGGCCTCGGCGTTGATGGCCTGCACCGCTGACCAGAGACCCGTGGAGAGCGCCAGCCCGGCGACGATGGCGAGCAACTGGAAGGGATGGCGCCGCCAATGGGACAGCAACGTCTGAAAGGCGGCAGTGATCATGCGATCTGGCCCTGTTTCAGGTGCAGCCGCCGGTCCAGCTGGTTGGCGATACTGTCCGAATGGGTCACCAGAAACAGCGCCGCGCCGCTGTCGCGCAGCAGCTGTAGCATCAGGCCCATCACCGCCTCGCTCGCGGTTTCATCAAGGTTTCCGGTCGGCTCATCGGCCAGCAGCAGCGCCGGGCGCAGGGCCATGGCGCGGCCGATGGCGACCCGTTGCTGTTGTCCGCCGGATAGCTGGTCAGGATAGCGGTCCAGTAAGTTCGATAGGCCCAGCCGGTCGGTCAGACGGTCTTCCCAGGCGCGGTCCCGGCGGCGGCTCAGCCGTGCGTGCAGGCTGAGGTTGCTACCAACGCTGAGGGATGGGATCAGGTTGAATTGCTGGAACACGATAGAGACCTGCCGCTGGCGTAGGGCGGCGCGCGCGGCCTCGTTCAGCCCGGACAGGGGCGTGCCCTCGATTGTGATCTCTCCGCTGTCAAAACTGTCCAGAGCCGCAGCTAGATGGAGCAGGGTGCTTTTCCCCGATCCGCTGTCCCCGGTCAGGGCCAAGCTGGATCCGGCCTCAAGCGTCAGCGAGACCGCCTGCAATACGGGCGTCACACCTTGGCCTGAGGTATAACTCTTGCTCACGTCGGTAATCTTGAGAACCATAGTGGTTTGTCATCCTGTCGGCGCTGGGGTGTTGGTTGTGACTGGGAAACATTTAGGGGCATTTTGCGCGCGGAACAGGGCGGCCTGCTGGGATCGCGGCGTCAGTTCGGGACTTTGGAAACGGGGTCGGGCTCTCACAGTACCGGCGCCAGCAACCGGGCCACGGGGGCGAAAAGGCGGACGGACCAGTGTTGCGCTGCGAGTGGCCGATCCAAACTGCGCGCGCGACTGAAATCATCCTCCAGCATCGCGGCGACAGATTCCGCCGCGCCGGTATCAAAGAACAGCGCCATGGTTTCGAAATTCAGTCGAAAAGAGCGATTGTCCATATTGGTGGTACCGACGGCGGCGACGGTATCATCGACGACAAAGGTCTTTTGATGCATGAAGCCCCCGGAATACTGCAGGACCTGAACACCGACCTTTTGCAGGTCATCGAAATAGGCGAATGAGGCCAACCATGGCAGGTAGTGGTCGACAATGCCTGGCAACAGTATGCGCACATCCACGCCGCGCAGCGCTGCGTGTTTGAGGGCGGCCACCACATCAAGGTCGGGAACGAAATAGGGCGAAGCGATCCAGACCCGGCTGCGGGCGGCAGAGATGGCCGAAAAGAACATCATTGATCCGTTTTCGGTGGTATCCCCGGGCCCTGTCGGGACGATCAGGGCGGATCGGTTTTCCGGCGACGGCTCCGGCTCCCATGTGAGCAGGTCCAGGATCGGCTCATCCGTCAGCCAATGCCAGTCCTGCGCATAGGTCAGCTGCAGCTGTTGCACCACCGGGCCGGTCAGCTCCACATGGGTGTCGCGCCAGTCGCCAAACGCCTTGGTGTGGCTGATATATTCATCGCCGACGTTCAGCCCACCAGTAAAGCCGACACGGCCATCGGCCACCACGGTTTTGCGGTGGTTGCGAAAGTTCAGCATGAAGCGGTGCTTGGGGCCCCTTTGGGTACCGCGATCCACCAGATTGACGCCAGCCTGTTGCAGCTCGGCAAGATAGGAGGTGGGCAGGCCGTGGCTACCGATCCGGTCGGCCATGAACCAGACAGCAACGCCGCGCTGTCTGGCGGCGATGATGTGCCTCTTTAGGCGGCGTCCCAGATCATCGTCGCGCACGATGTAGAACTGGATCAAGAGGTAGTCGCGCGCCTCATCTATGGCGCGAAACATACTGGCAAACCCGGCTTTTCCGTCAATCAGCAGGCGGAAGCCGTTACCGGTACAGACCTGCAGGCCAGAGACCGCTTCGAACGGTGCAGGGTCCACGGCCATCTTCGCCGGGCTATGTGTACCCCGCACCTCGGCCATTGGCTGCATGTCCTGCACGGCGCGATGGGCGTCCTGGCGGGCGGCGCGGTAGCGTTCGAACCGGTGATGGCCAAAGATCATATAGGCGGGCAGGGCGATCAGGGGCGAGGCCAGCAGGAACACGACCCAGCCGATGGCGCCCTGTGGCGTGCGGGCGGTGCGGGCCGCGTTCAGCGCGCCCAGAACCGCAAGCCCCCACATCAGGAGGACGCCACCCGTGCTGATCGCGACCCAGAACGTCACCTGGCCTGTCCCATTATTCGGTTCCTTTCCAATGGAGTATGGCCGGGGCCTGCGCTGATTGCCAGTGGGCAGTCGTGGGGCGAGGACCGCAGGCTTTTGGGTGACCGGGAGGACACAGGTCACACCAGAGGTGAAAACCAGCCCTGTCAGACTGGCGATTCTGCCGAGGCTGTGGAACGGTTTGCAGCATGAACCTGTTTGCTGTCTTTTCCCCTTGGCTGCGCGCATTGGCACGCGCTGCCGCCGCATTCAACCGCAAGAACGGATGGGTGATGAGCAGTCATATCGCCATGTCGATGATGCTGGCGCTGTTCCCCTTTGTCCTGTTCACCGTCGCCCTTTCGGGGGCCGCCGCGAGCCTTTTGTCACAGGATGTCGCGATCGAGGATCTGGTGGACCTCGTCTTTGGCGGCTGGCCCGAGGAGGTTTCTAAGCCGATCCTGAACGAACTCTTCGCGGTTTTGGAGACCTCCAGCACGCAACTGGCAACGTTGGGCGGGGTTCTGGCGCTCTATTTCGCCTCTAACGGTGTCAACGCGGTGCGGGTGGCCATGGTCAATGCCTATGGCGACAACGATCCCCGGCCTTTCTGGAAGGCGCGCCTGATCTGCGCCGGGCTGGTGGTGCTGGGCGGCGCGGGCATCCTTGTGGCGGCTCTCTTCGAGGTCGTTTTGCCGCTTTATGTCCGCTATATCGCTGATCTGCTGCCCTATCAGCTGGTCGGACCGGGATGGGAGCGGGGATTCAGTGGCGTGTTGTTGTTTCTGTTGCCACTGGTCGCGGTGCTGCTGTGCCATATACTGCTGCCCGGGCAGCGGCACCGGGTATCGCAGATCCTGCCGGGGGCGGTGCTGACGGTGGTGCTGTGGTGGGCAGCGGGGATTGGTTTTGCGATCTATGTCGGATCTTTCGCGCAGTATTCGGCCACCTATGCGGGGCTAGCGGGAGCCATGGCGGCGATGATCTTTCTTTATGTGAATGCCGCGATCCTGATTTTTGGCGCCGAGTTCAACGGTGCGTTGATGCGACTGGACCAGCCGGGCGCCGAGGCAGCAGAGGCGTCTGGGGACAGCTACGTCGAATAGTATGCACCAGCGGTTCTTGGAAAATTCGGAGGTGGAAGCCTTATTGTTTCCGGTTTTGCAACAAAAAGGCAGGTTTGCCACAATTTGGCCATCGGCTGGGCGAAATACGCGGGTAGGCAAGATTCAGCCGACGCAAGAATAAGGACCGCCGCGATGCTGAAACGCCTTCAAGATCTGTTCAAGAGCCCGATGCCCGACATGGCACCGACGCCGCGTCCCCAGATGATTTTCCGCCAGTGCGAAGACGAAGGCCCAGATGCGCGTTTGCTGCGTGAGCTGGCCACCCTGTCCCTGCAGACAACGCAGCAGCCGTTGCATTAAAAAAGCGGCCCGATCGGCCCGCCGGGGCGCTTAACCCCGGAAGCCGGTGGCAATCACGAACTTTTCGGAACTGTCCGACCGCGATGCGGGCGGTTTCACATTGGCGACCTTGGTGAACTTCTGTTTCAAAAGTTTCTGCAGGTCGCCCTCGGCACCGCCGGCCAGAACCTTGGCCACGAAGGTGCCGCCCTGTTCCAGCACATCAAACGAGAAATAGGCAGCTGCCTCGCAAAGGGCCATGATCTTCAGGTGGTCGGTCTGCTTGTGGCCGGAACTGGCAGCGGCCATATCCGACATCACCACATCGGCCATGCCACCCAGCCATTCCTTCACCTGATCGTCGGCGCCCTCATCCATGAAATCGAGCTGGTGGAATTCGGCCCCTGCCAGCGGCTCGACCTCCTGCAGGTCGACGCCGATGATGCGGCCGATGGATTTGCCCTGCTTTTCGCCCAGCGCATTGATGCGTTTGACCGCGACCTGCGCCCAGCCCCCCGGCGCGCAGCCAAGATCAACGACCCGGGCCCCCGGGACGAGGAAGCGGAACTTGTCATCCAGCTCCATGATCTTGTAGGCGGCCCGGCCGCGATAGCCTTCGGCCTGGGCGCGGCGCACATAGGGGTCGTTCAGTTGACGCTGCAACCAGCGGGTCGAAGAAAGCTTGCGCCCGCGAGCGGTCTTTACCTTGACCTTGAGGTCACGCTGGCCGCGGCCGGAAGTGTTCTTGCCGGTCGGGCTCTTGCCGGAAGGTGTCTTTGCCATCTCTTTGTACCATCTTTGCCGATGTCGGTCTTTGCCAGTATAGGCTCGCTTTCCGCGGTCCATGACAGATCGGACGCGAAAACTCAAATGCCGAGGGTTCGGTCTGCGTTATTAAAAGGGTCCGTCTTCCAGAACACCGTCCGCGCTCATCTGTGCATAGAGCAGCCCTTCGCGCAGGCCCCGGTCCGCGACCGACAACCGGTCGGTGGGCCAGCAGCGAAGGAGAGCCTGCAGGATCGCGGCGCCAGACATGATCAGCGCCTGACGGTCCTCGCCGATACGCGGATCGCTGCGGCGCCCCTGCGGGCCGAGATCCAGATAACCGCGGATCACCTTGTCGATCTGATCACTGGTCATGCGCAGCCCATCGACCTTGGTGCGATCGTAGCGCTTCAGCCCCAAATGGGAGGCGGCGACGGTCGTCACCGTGCCCGAGGTGCCGACGATCTGGAAACCTTCGCGGGCCTGCTCATCCTTATAGGGGGCAAAATCGGCGAGGTGTTCTTCGAAGAACCAGCTCATCAAGGCAAAACGGGCGGCATCGTCGTCGACGTCGTTGAACTGATCGCGCAGTGTCGCCACACCCAGCGGCACGGAAATCCAATCCACCACCTTGGCGGCGGGGAAGGGGCTTTCGGCGGGGTGGAACCCTGCGTGCAGGCGCATGATGGCGGAGGGCCGGTCGCGGCGTGGGACCGAGGAAATGTCGATCCAGACTAGTTCGGTCGAGCCGCCGCCAATATCCACCACCAAAAGCTGTTCCGTCTTGGTCGAAACCAGCGGCGCGCAGGAGATCACCGCCAGACGTGCTTCTTCCTCGGGCTGGATGATTTCAAGCGTCAGACCGGTTTCCCGTTTGACCTGCCGGATGAAATCGCGCGCGTTCTTGGCGCGGCGGCACGCCTCGGTGGTGACGAGCCGCATCCGACGCACTTTGTTCCGCTTGAGCTTTTGCTGACAGATGCGCAGCGCCTGAATGGTGCGCGACATCGACGAACGAGACAGGCGCCCAGTTCGTTCAAGGCCGGTCCCCAGCTGGACCGACTTGGAAAAGCTGTCCACCACGTGAAAGCCACTGCCATTGGGCTGGGCGATCAGCATGCGACAACTGTTTGTGCCAAGATCCAATGCCGCATAAAGCGCATCCGGATCCGGACGGGCTGGTACAGGGGTTTCAACCGCCTTGGGAAACGCGCCCGCACCTTTGGAACGCCTGGGCGCCATGATTCACGCCCTCCGATTATCGTGTTGGTTTTAGGATATGTTCACAAAGACGTATGTGCAAGGGCGGCGGCGCCCGGATCGACGCTTTCCTTGTACCGGTTAACGGCGCTGCTCCGGCCCTTGTTTCGGCGTTCAGCCTGTGTTGCCAGGGGCTTGTGCAGGGTCTTGGCGACAACCTCATAAGCTTGATGAGAATTATGAGGATGCCCCTCTGTGGCCATGCGGGCCCGGAGAATGTATTCAGAGCCAGAGCAAAAGGTCGCTCAAACCCCAAGTGTTGTCGAAAACCGGCACCCGCGTTTCAGGATCGCATTCTAGAAACGCAGCAGAACAGACGCGAAGCAAAGGACCCGACATGCCTGACGTCACCATCGTATACTGGCGCGATATCCCGGCTCAGGTCATCGTGGGCAAGGGCCGCCGCGGCGCCAAACGCCAGCTCGAAGAACGGTTCGAGCAGGCCATTGACCGCGCAGCGATGAAGGTGAACGCCAAGGATGCGGACGCCTATCTCGCGGAATGGCGCAAGGCGGCTCCCTTTGCGGCGGAGGGCGATCCGGCAGAGATCGCCGAAGCCGAAGCGGTACGTCTGGAAGGAGAGTTCGATCAGGAGCGTCTGAAAGCCCTGATCGCGAATGACGGATGGGCGTGAGCCTGACACCACTATGGGAGGCCGTGATGGCTTTGTTGAACTTCAAGAAACGCGAGGCCACCAGCCCGCAGCCCGTCAACCCGCAGGTCGAAGCCTTCCTTGACGGATATTCGATCGAGGTGATGCCGCGCACCGCGACCAAGGTCGAGGATTTCCGCGATCTGCTGCCCGCAGGCACCCGCGTCTATATCGCCCATATCGAGGGCACGCCCATCGAAGACATGGTCGAGACCGCCAAGCGTCTGAATGCCGAGGGCTTTCCCGTCATGCCGCACTTCCCGGCGCGGATCATCAAGGACGAGGCGACCCTGGCGGACTGGATCGCGCGCTATCAGGGCGAGGCTGACGTCAAACAGGCGCTGCTTCTGGCCGGTGGTGTGGCGCAGCCGCACGGTGCCTTCGACAGCTCGATGCAGCTCCTGGAAACCGGACTGTTCGACAAGGCGGGTTTCTCCAACCTGCACGTCGCGGGCCACCCCGAAGGCAACAAGGACATCGATCCGGACGGTTCCTCGAAGAACGTGATGGAAGCGGTTCTGTGGAAACAGAAATTCTCGGAGCGCACCGATGCCAAGATGGCGCTGGCCACACAGTTCGCCTTTGAGGCAAAGCCGATCATCGAATGGGCTGACGGTCTGAAAGAGGCCGGTGTCGACCTGCCGATCCACATCGGTATCGCCGGTCCGGCCAAGCTGCAGACGCTGATCAAATTCGCCATCGCTTGCGGTGTGGGGCCGTCGCTGAAGGTGCTGCAGAAACGCGCAATGGACGTGTCCAAGTTGCTGCTGCCCTATGAGCCGACCGATGTCGTTGCCGAGCTTGCTGCCCACAAGGCCGCGAACCCGGACTTCAACATTACCAATGTACACTTCTTCCCGCTGGGCGGCATCAAGACCAACGCCACCTGGGCCATCAACAACGGCGGCGCCTCGGCGCAGCCTGTCAACTCCCAAGGATAAGACATGACCCGTACTGTCGTAGAATCAAAAACAAAAACTGCTGTCCTGGGCTTTGATGAGCCGTTCTGCGTGATCGGCGAACGGATCAACCCTACAGGCCGTAAAAAACTGGCAGCAGAGCTGGAAGCGGGCGATTTCTCCACCGTTGAGAAAGACGCACTGGCACAGGTGGCGGCCGGGGCCAATATCCTCGATATCAACGCGGGCGTAGTCTATAATTCTAACCCCAACCCGAACGAGACCGAGCCGCCGCTGATGACCAAGATCATCGAGTTGGTGCAGGGTCTGGTCGACGTGCCGCTGTGCATCGACAGCTCGGTCCCCGAGGCGCTTGAGGCCGGTCTGGCAGCCGCGCAGGGTCGCCCGCTTCTGAACTCGGTCACCGGTGAGGAAGAGCGCCTGGAACTGGTTCTGCCGCTGGTCAAGAAATACAACGTGCCGGTGGTTGCGATCTCCAACGACGACACCGGGATCTCGGAAGATCCCGACGTGCGTTTCGCCGTGGCCAAGAAGATCGTCGAACGCGCTGCCGATTTCGGTATCCCCGCGCATGACATAGTGGTCGACCCGCTAGTAATGCCGATCGGCGCCATGGCGACCGCCGGGCATCAGGTCTTCACCCTGGTGCGTCGCCTGCGCGAAGAACTGGGTGTGAACACCACCTGCGGTGCGTCGAACATCTCCTTTGGTCTGCCGAACCGTCACGGCATCAACAACGCCTTCCTGCCGATGGCAATGGGCGCGGGCATGACCTCTGCGATCATGAACCCGGTGGCGCTGCCGGTGACGCAAAAGGCGATTGCCGAGAAGAAGGAACAGGTAACCGCCGCTGGTATCATCCTGCCCGAAGGCATGGACGATGAGACCTTTGTCACCCTGTTCGGTCTCGGCTCGACCAAGCCGCGCGCGGGCAAGGAGATGGAAGCGATCCGCGCTGCCAACCTCTTGACCAACAATGATCCGCACGGCGGTGCCTGGATTGCCGCCAACAAGGCGCCCGCAAAGGCTGGCGAAGAAGGCCGTGGCCGCGGTGGCCGCACCGGTGGCCGTCGCCGCCGCGCCTGAACCTGATAACAATATAGTGAGGGGAGGCCGGGATTTGTCCCGGCCTTTTCTTGTGTGCGGTCTGGGGGGCACCGTATTTCGACAAACGGAGCAGGGGCGACAGTGTCCTGTGCGTGTGTTTCCTGAGCCAAACGTTGCGGGTGCGGTCGGATTGCGCACAAACCTTTGGCAAAAGGTTATCTTCAGACTTCGTTAGCGGTGATCCATTTACAGATTACAACAGAGGAATGGTTGCCCATGGTCAATTGGGTGACGTGTCCGAGCTGCAAGGGAAGCAACGGGTGAAACGACTTCAGGTGACCGATTTCTATTCCATGCTGGATTCGATTGGCATGGCGGTGATCGTTTTGGAGGTCGGCGACGATGGGATCCCCCGATATGCCGCGATGAATTCGCGCGCCCGGGCTATTTCGAAACTTCCGGCAGAGGGTTGGTTTGGCAAAACTGCGATGGAAGTATTTGGCGGTTCCACCGGCGAGCGGGCTCTTGCCAAGCATATCGAAGTGGCGCGCGCTGCCGAAGAGGTAACCTATGAGATCAATCTCCCTGCGGTCCACAAGGAACGATACATCCGTACGACTATGAGCCCGGTCTTCGACGAGACAGGCAAGCTGACGCACCTTGTCGGCTCGTCAGCAGATGTCACGTCGGAACGTGAACGCGACGCGGCTTTGGAACTGGCCAAGATCGCAAAGCAGGAGGCGGAGGCGGCCAGCCAGGCCAAGGAACGGTTCTTGGCTGAGATGAGCCATGAGATCCGGACGCCGATGAATGGCATCCTTGGCATCTGCGAGTTGCTGCAAGACACCAGTCTGGACGAAGAGCAGTCCCTGCTTGCCAATACGATACTGAGTTCTACCAATGCTTTGCTGAAGATCGTCAACGAAGTTTTGGATTTCTCGCAGATCATCGCGGACAAGATTTCACTGCACTATGAGCCTTTTTCATTGCGCGATCTTGTTGATGAAATCGTCACGCTTTTCTCGGCCAAGACCTCGTTCAAGGGGCTTGAGTTTCGCTTGGATTACCCTGATGCCGTGCCATCCGTTTTTGTGGGGGATGCCAGCAAGACCCGTCAGATCCTTTTGAACGTGATCGGAAACGCGATTAAATTTACCGACGAAGGTCATGTCTCTCTGGTGGTTTCCTATGATCCGGCTTCCGCAAGGGGGCCATTGCAATTCGTGGTTTCGGATACCGGCTGCGGGATCGAGGAAAGTAAGCTGCGTTCGATCTTTTCGGCCTACGAGCAAGCCGCCAGCTCGCCGCAGGCGCAGGCAGAGGGCACGGGGCTGGGCCTTGCAATCTCGCGGGCGCTGATCGAACGGATGGGGGGCGACATCACCGTCGACTCGGCGCCAGGACAGGGCGCGCGTTTCTCTCTTTGGTTGAACCTTGCGCCAGATACTGCTGATCCGCGGCGGGCAGAGACTGCGGGGAAGGCAGTCCCCAATCAGATCAACGGTGGTCTGGAACGGGATGTTGGGACCGACACGGGTATCGCATCGGACCGGCTGCATGGGATGAAGATCCTTGTAGCCGAGGACAACAAGACCAACCAGATGGTCGTGGACAAGATGCTCCAGAAACTAGGGGCACAGGTCCGTCTTGCGGAAAACGGTGCTGCCGCCGTCGAAAACTATCTGGGCGCGGACTACGACCTGATCCTCATGGATCTTTCCATGCCGGTCATGGGCGGGCTGGAGGCGGCGCGCAGGATCAGACAGCACGAGACAGAAACCGGCCGCGCCGAATGCCGGATCGTTGCGCTGACGGCGAATGCCCAGAAAAGCGACACAAGGGCCTGTTTCGAGGTTGGCATGAATGGATTCCTGACCAAGCCGTTTCGCAAGGCCGAACTTCTGGCCTGTCTCGCTTCACTCGACTGAGGTCTGGTCGGGTCCAGTGGTGTCGGCTGTGCGGTACGTGATGGACGGCAGTCAAAGCGATCGCGTGTTTGGGACGGCCGCAACCTGGCTACATGATGTGATTCAATCTGATCCTCACGTGGGCTTTGGCCAGCAATCTTGGGGCAAAGGGGGGGACATGAAAAAACGTCCCGGTAACCAATACCGGGACGCCTGGCGTCAAGCCCCAGTGGGGCACAGTCTTGGGTGAGCGACTTAGCCGCGCCGACGCCTGCGTCTGCGCCCGCCGTCTGCCGCGCCATCGCCGCCGCCGGTGTTGAAGTTGACCTCTGGCAGGGTGACCACCGTTTCCAGAATCGGGAAGGGCTCGACCGAGTTCGGAATGGCCGAGGCATTGACGAAATGCTCCTGGAACCGGGGCTCGACTGCGGTTTCCACCTTTTCGATCTGGCGCACGGTCTCTTCGATTTCACGGCGGGCCTCGGTGTTCAGAAGCGCAATGCGCGCACCGGTGCCTGCGGCGTTGCCGGCGCTGGTGACCTTTTCCAGCGGACAATCGGGGATCATGCCCAGAACCATCGCGTGTTTGGCCGAGATATGGGCGCCAAAGGCGCCGGCCAGCACCACGCGGTCCACGGTGTCGACGCCGAATTTGTCCATCAGCAACCGCGCGCCAGAGTAGAGCGCCGCCTTGGCCATCTGGATCGCCCGGATGTCAGGGTTGGTGACAGTAATCGTCGGACCGCCATCGGCAGATCCATCCCAGAGGACATAGGCGTTGGTGCGCCCGTCCTGAATACAGCGGCTGGAGCCGGTCTGTTCTGCCGAACCGATGAGGCCCGAAGCATCGAGAACACCGGCAAGGCGCATTTCGGCAATCGCTTCGATAATGCCTGAGCCGCAGATGCCGGTGATGCCGGTGGTGGCAATCGCCTCGGCAAATCCTTCCTCATCCGACCAGAGCTCCGATCCGATGACGCGGAACCGCGGTTCCTTGGTTTCGGGATTGATCTCGACCCGCTCGATAGCGCCGGGGGCGGCGCGCTGACCGCTGGAGATCTGCGCGCCCTCGAAGGCTGGACCTGTGGGGGACGAGCAGGCGAGGACCTTTTCCGTGTTGCCCAGCAGGATCTCCGCATTGGTGCCCACATCAACCACCAGCACCAGATCCTTGGATTTATCCGGTGCTTCGGACAGGGCCACGGCGGCAGCATCGGCGCCCACGTGGCCGGCGATGCAGGGCAGCAGGTAGACACGCGCTGCGGGGTGGATGTTGAGATCCAGCTCGCTGGCCCGCAGGGACAAGGCGTTCGAGGTCGCCAGGGCAAAGGGCGCCTGACCCAGTTCGAAGGGATCAATGCCAAGGAACAGGTGGTGCATCACCGGGTTGCAGACAAAGACCGCATCGACGATCAGCGTCTGATCAATCCCGGCCTCTGCCGAAATCTGGGTGAACAGCTGCGCCATTCCTTCGCGGACCGCGCGGGTCATCTCCTGATCGCCGCCCTTGTTCATCATTGCATAGCTGACCCGGCTCATCAGATCCTCACCAAAGCGGATCTGCGGGTTCATGATGCCGGAGGAGGCGACGACCTCGCCAGTTTTCAGATCGCACAGGTGGGCCGCGATGGTGGTGGAGCCTAGGTCAACCGCCAGCCCATAAAGCGAGCCTTCGTAGAGGCCAGGCCAGATATGCATGATGCGCGGCGGCGTGTTGCTGTCGCCCAGATGCACCGCGACGGTGACCTTCCAGCCGCCCTTGCGCAGGACGGGCTGCATGGTTTGCAGGATTTGCAGATCGCACTGGACGTTCTCGATCTCCCACTGAACCCGCAGGGCCTCGGCCAGCCGCTCCAGATCGCCCGAGGGCTTGTGCATGTCGGGCTCTTCCACCTCGACGTAGAACAGGCGGGTCGACGGGTTCATCACGATGTCGCGCGCCTCGGCCCGTTTGCGGACCACCTGCCGGTGGACCTGGCTTCCGGGAGGAACGTCAATCACCACGTCGCCTTCGATCAGGGCCTGACAGCCAAGGCGACGGCCATCGATCAGGCCACGCTTGTCCTTGTAGCGCTGTTCAACCTTGTTCCATGGGCTCAGCGCGTCGTCCTGCACGGAGACGCCGAGTTTCGAGAATTCGCCATAGGAGGGGGTGATCTGACATTTCGAGCAGATGCCCCGGCCACCGCAGACGGAATCCAGATCGACCCCAAGCTGCCGCGCAGCTGTCAGAACCGGGGTTCCGGCGGGGAACCGGCCGCGTTTGCCGGAGGGGGTAAACACAACGAGAGGATCGTCAGCCATGCCTGTGCCTTTTCACTAGAATTCTGTGGCGGAGCATAAGTTCTTTTTGCCCAAGGGAAAGGCGGCCCGCGTCATTTTTGGGCCTGGTTCCGGCATTTTTCAAAAATGAGCATCTGAGATGCGTCTTGAGCCTGCCGTACGCCCCGTTTGCCTGACCCGGAGGCCCTTGCAACGGGATTTGATCTATTTCTTGTCGTGGCCTCTTTTCCCTCCCGGGCTTCTGTGCCATAGGGTCACCGCCAAACGGGGTTTTGCATGGGGATGACAAATGCAGATTCGTGAGGCTCTCACATTTGATGATGTTCTTCTGGTTCCGGGGGCATCCGAAGTGCTGCCCAGCACGGCGGACACACGCACCCGCGTGACACGCTCGATTTCGCTCAACATTCCGCTGCTCAGCTCGGCCATGGACACGGTAACCGAGGCCCGCATGGCGATTGCCATGGCGCAGGCCGGTGGCATGGGCGTCATTCATAAGAACCTCGATACCGAAGAGCAGGCCCGGCAGGTACGCCGGGTCAAGCGTTTCGAAAGCGGTATCGTCTATAATCCCATCACCCTGACGGCAGATCAGACCCTTGCCGATGCCAAGGCGCTGCAGGAACGCTACCGCGTGACCGGCTTTCCGGTGGTTGACAGCGATGGCCGTGTGGTCGGCATTGTGACCAATCGCGACATGCGCTTTGCGAGCGATGACAACACGCCGGTTTCGGTGATGATGACATCGGACAAACTTGCGATCCTGCAAGAGCCTGCCGACCGCGAAGAGGCGAAATCCCTGATGAAGGCGCGCCGGATCGAAAAGCTGCTGATCACCGATAAATCGGGCAAGCTGACTGGCCTTCTGACCCTGAAAGACACCGAACAGGCGGTTCTGAACCCAACCGCCTGCAAGGACGATTTGGGCCGTCTGCGCGTCGCAGCGGCCAGCTCGGTTGGCGATTCTGGCTTTGAGCGCTCCGAGGCGCTGATCGATGCCGGTGTCGACATTGTTGTGGTTGATACCGCCCACGGCCATTCGGCAGGCGTGATCGAAGCTGTGAAACGGATCAAGGCGCTTTCGAACGAAGTGCAGGTGATTGCTGGTAACGTCGCCACCGCCGAAGCGACCCGCGCGCTGATTGATGCGGGCGCGGATGCCATCAAGGTCGGGATCGGCCCGGGCTCGATCTGCACCACTCGCATGGTGGCGGGCGTGGGTGTGCCGCAGCTGACCGCTGTGATGGATTGTGCCAGCGCCGCAGGCGACACTCCGGTGATCGCCGATGGCGGCATCAAGTTCTCCGGCGATTTTGCCAAGGCGATTGCCGCCGGCGCCTCCTGCGCCATGGTCGGCTCGATGATCGCCGGCACCGATGAAAGCCCGGGCGAGGTGATCTTGTATCAGGGCCGCTCGTTCAAGAGCTATCGCGGCATGGGCAGCCTTGGCGCCATGGCGCGCGGCTCGGCCGACCGCTATTTCCAGAAGGACGCCGCCAGCGACAAACTGGTGCCCGAAGGGATCGAAGGTCAAGTGCCCTACAAAGGTTCCGCAGGCGCGGTCATTCACCAGTTGGTCGGCGGTCTTCGCGCGGCCATGGGCTATACCGGCTGTGCGACGGTCGAAGAGATGCGCCGCAACTGCAACTTCGTGAAGATCACCGGTGCTGGCCTCAAGGAAAGCCACGTTCACGACGTGCAGATCACCCGCGAAAGCCCGAACTACCGGATCGGATGATCTTAATGCGCAGTACTGTGACAGCGTCAGCGAAGATCGGGGCCGGGGCGTGACCCCGGCGGCCCGCCTGCAGGCGGCGATCGAGGT
Organism: Pseudophaeobacter sp. 1A09344; assembly: GCF_041008745.1. Taxonomy (NCBI): domain Bacteria; kingdom Pseudomonadati; phylum Pseudomonadota; class Alphaproteobacteria; order Rhodobacterales; family Roseobacteraceae; genus Pseudophaeobacter; species Pseudophaeobacter sp. 1A09344. The sequence goes on along the minus strand of NZ_JAXGFS010000004.1, from coordinate 66,088 downwards.
CCTGGATCAGGTGATTGCGGGCGAGGCGGCGGAGAAGTCTTTGACGGGCTGGGCACGGCGCAGTCGCTTTGCCGGCTCCAAGGATCGCGCGGCAGTGCGCGATCACGTCTTCACGGCGCTGCGCTGCTTTCGCTCCCATGCGGTTCTGGGTGGCAGCCTGACGGGCCGGGGCCTGATCCTTGGCGGTCTGCGCGAGGCGGGCGTCGATCCCTCCGATATGTTCACAGGTGAAGGTTACGCCCCTGCGCCGCTCAGCGCCGAAGAACAGGCCGAGCCTGTAGGTTTTTCCAGTCCGGCCGAGGAATTTGATATTCCGGACTGGCTCTGGTCCTCCTTTTCAAGCAGCCTTGGGGACAAGGCCGAGGCCGCAGCGCAGGCACTGCGCCAGCGCGCGCCGGTGCATCTGCGGGTGAATCTTCGCAAGGCCAGCGTCGCGGAGGCCCGCGCCGCACTGGAGGGCGAGGGGATCTCGACCGAGCCCCACGCCGCGTCGCCCACCGCGCTGGAGGTCACCGAAGGTGCGCGCAAACTGCGCAACGCCGCCGCCTATAACAGTGGTCTGGTCGAGCTGCAGGATGCCGCGAGTCAGGCGGTGGTGGATATGCTCCCCTTGCGTGATGGCATGAAGGTGCTGGATTTCTGCGCCGGGGGTGGCGGCAAGAGCCTTGCCATGGCGGCGCGCGCCAAAATCCGGCTGACCGCACATGACATCGATCCCCGCCGAATGAAGGATTTGCCAGATCGTGCATCCCGCGCCGGGGTTCAGATCAGCTGCCAGCCGACCGAGGCGGTCCGCTCTGCGGCGCCCTTTGATCTGGTGCTTTGCGATGCGCCCTGTTCCGGCTCCGGCTCTTGGCGGCGCGCACCCGAAGGCAAATGGCGCCTGACGCCGGAGCGGCTGGACGAGATCCGGGCCATTCAGGCCGAAATTCTGGATGAAGCGGCTGAACTCACTGCGCCAGACGGTGTGCTGGCCTATGCCACCTGCTCCATGCTGGAGGCGGAGAACGGCAATCAGATCCGTGCCTTCCTGTCCCGCAGCCCGGAATGGCAACTGATCGGCGAAAAATCCTGGGGGGTGCAGGATGGCACCGATGGCTTCTTCGCAGCGATGTTGACGCGGTCGAAGGCTGATTGATAAGTATCTGTCAACAAAAGCCGCTGCACCATTAACGTGGCCTTAACCTTGATGGCGGCGTATTGGCGGCATCTTGTCTTTTTTCGGAGCCGTAATGACAGGTCGCCCCACTTCCTCCGTTCCTTCATTGCGGGTGAATACCCCAGAGAATAAACGCCTTTTGATCGTTCTGCTGCTGGCAGGCGCAATGCTGGTGGCGCCTTGGGCGCTTGAGTGGCCTGACCGGGTCGCGCGCGGAATGCTCGCCGTTTCGCTGACTCTGGTGGCGGTGGCGCTTCTGATGGTGCTGCAATCCAGGGTGCGACTGAATGCCCGGGCGATGGCGACGGATCTTCTGACCGGTTTCATCGAAAAGGACGCCACGCCCACCTTCGTTACCGATGTGGACGGCAGCATTCACGCCTGCAACGAGGCCGCCGTGAAGCGGTTTTCCGAAGGCAAACAGGAAACGCTCGCCGGCACATTGCGCTCGGTTCTGGCCAATCCGACAGCAGTACTGTTCCGCCTGCAAAGCCAGGCGGCAAAAAGCGGTGCTGCGCGTGAGGATATCGTTACCCGGCGGGGTCATGTACGTCTCGCGGTGCACCAGATGCAGGGCGGCAGCTTTTTGTGGCGGGTTGAGGATATTGCCGAACGCAGCGGCGGCAGCGGGCGCGGTGCTGAGGCGGTGCCAATCCCGATGATCACCGTGGGCCGGTCCGGCGCGGTTTTGTTCATGAACGAGGCCGCCCGCAAACTGATCGGCGAACGGGTCAAATCCACCGAGCGCCTGTTTACGGCGTTGCCGGTCAATCCCGGCCAACTCAACACCATCATGACCCAATCCGGGCCGGTGGACGTCTTGGTGACCGAGCTGAACCGCACCCAGGGCCGCAGCGAGCTTTACCTGATGGAGGTGGACACCTCCGGGCTCAGCGCTTCCAGCTCCGGGTTCGAAAGCTTGCCCGTGCCCTTCCTGAAAGTTGCGCCCAGCGGCGATATCCTGTCTCTCAACAAGATGGCCCAGCGTCTGCTGGCGGTGGAGCCGCGCGACGATCTGAAACTCGGTCAGCTGATGGAGGGACTGGGGCGCCCGATGTCCGATTGGCTGCGCGATACGGCCGCAGGGCTGGCCTCTAACAAGTCCGAATTCCTGCGGCTATCGCGCCGTGACCGCGAGGTTTTCGTACAGGTGACCCTGACGCGCACCTTCGAAGAGGGCGCGCCGGTTTTGATCGCGGTGCTGAACGACGCGACCGAGCTGAAGACGCTTGAGGCGCAATTCGTGCAAAGCCAGAAAATGCAGGCCATCGGCCAGCTTGCCGGCGGCGTTGCGCATGACTTCAATAACCTGCTGACCGCCATTTCTGGCCATTGTGACCTGCTGCTGCTGCGCCACGATCAGGGCGATCAGGACTATGGTGATCTGATCCAGATTCATGAAAACGCCAACCGGGCGGCCTCCCTTGTCAGTCAGCTTCTGGCGTTTTCGCGCAAGCAGACCCTGCAGCCCGAAATCCTTGACGTGCGCGACACGCTGTCGGACCTGACGCATCTGCTGAATCGTCTGGTCGGGGAGAAGGTGACTCTGACGCTCAGCCATGATCCGGTGATGCGCTCGATCCGGGCGGACAAACGCCAGCTGGAACAGGTGCTGATGAACCTTGTGGTGAACGCCCGCGATGCGATGCCCAATGGCGGTGAAATCCGCGTCGAGACAGAAGCGGTTACGCTGACGGCACCGCTGGAACGCGACCGGGCCAAGGTGCCTGCGGGCGATTGGGTCACCATTCGGGTGTCAGACGAAGGTGTCGGGATCGATCCGGACAAGATGCAGAAGGTGTTCGAACCCTTCTACACCACCAAACGCACCGGCGAGGGCACCGGTCTGGGCCTGTCGACCGCCTATGGCATCATCAAACAGACCGGTGGCTATATCTTCATCGACTCGGTCAAGGATCATGGCACCCGCTTCACCCTGTTTTTCCCGGTGCACAAGCAAGACGCCGTGGAACATGCCCCAGTCGAGGCACCCGTCGAGGAAACCGCCGCGCCGCAGCATGGCGAGGGTGTGGTATTGCTGGTCGAGGATGAGGCGCCGGTGCGCGCCTTTGCATCGCGCGCGCTGCGAATGCGCGGCTATACGGTGCTGGAGGCAGAATCCGCCGAAGACGCGCTGCGCACGCTGGAGGATCCGGGACTGAGCGTCGATGTCTTTGTCACGGACGTTGTGATGCCGGGCATGGATGGCCCCAGCTGGGTACGCGAGGCACTGAAAGAACGCCCCGATACCCGTGTTGTCTTCGTTTCCGGCTATGCAGAAGGCGCCTTCGGCGAAACGGACCCGGATGTGCCGAACTCGGTGTTCCTGCCCAAACCCTTCTCGCTGAGCCAGCTGACCGAAACGGTACACGCCCAACTTCACTGACGCTGCACAGGCGCTGCCTGCTTTCGGCAGCCAGTATTTTTCTGACGAAAGGCGTCGGCGTTAGCCGCCGATGCTGTCGTAGAGGTCGAAATCCGCCGCACGCTTACGCCGCAGGATGGCTTCGACCTTGGGATCCAGTGTCAGCTCCATGGCGGGGCTGACGTTCTGGCGGTCGGTTGCGATCTTCATATCAAGCCGTTGCTCCAGAAAGGCTGTGAGCGCGGGCTGGTCCTCATATCGGAACAGATGCGTCACTGCGCAGCCATTACGCTGTGGCTCCAGAAACTTAGCCTGACTTCCCACATCTGCAAATTTCGGCACATCGCCTTTGCAATAGGCTCGGACGAAATCGTCGAAACTGATCCCTTTGGTAGAATTCGGGGACCCATCCAGAAACGGCCGTTGACGAAACCGGTACCAGCTGCCCAGCCAGCTGATCGGCTCACGCATCACGGCGGCCAGCTCCAGCTCAACACCGCAGACCCGTTCGAACATCGGCCGGAACCAGCGGTTATAGCGGAACACAGGGGCATGTTTCAGCTGCGGCGGATCGGAGACCACGAAATCAGCACGATCCCGCAACGCCGCCTGATAGGCCGTGGTGCCGGTTTTCGGAACCGAAAGAAGAACCAGCCGTTCGTCATAAAATACAAGCATTGCCACGGGGCTCCGAAAGGAAATCAATCTAAGACATACTATCAGATTGCACGTGTCACAATTATTCCATTCAAAGGACAACAAAAGCGCCGCGAGAGCTTTGATGCGGTAGAGTGCAGTGCATTTCGCGTGGTCAGCTGAATACCTCGTGGAGGCCTTCGCTATTGAGGCAATGCTGCAAAGCACCTGATTTTCGGTCTGGAAAGCGGGAAGAGAAGGTAAATTCTCCGCTCTGAAATAGCGCAAAGCGACAACGAACGTTGCGGAAACGCGCCATTTTTGCCCATCATTCAGAATTCGAAGTCTCGCCGAATTCTGGCCATTTTTGTAAAATAGGCAGATGTCGTGGGAAAAGGCAGGTCTTATTAGTGCTCCTTGAAAGTTTGGCAGGTGTGTCCCGTTCTTGCGGGTTTTTCTTATCGGGGGCAGGGGCATGAAACAGCGGCTTCTGGTACTTGGCTGCGGCTTTGTGGCCGACCTTTATATGCGGTCCTTGGCGGTGATGCCGGGGATCGAGATCGCGGGCGTGTTTGATACCGACAAACAACGGCTCAAACACTTCTGCAGCTACTGGAACCTGCCGCTTGCACCAACGTTTGAAGCATTGTTGCAAAGCGCGCCGGGCGCGCTCGTTCTCAACCTGACAAATCCAGGATCCCACTTTGAAACCAGCCGCGCCTGTCTGGGTGCGGGCCACCCAGTATATTCCGAAAAACCCCTGGCGACGACCTTTCCTGAGGCCAAAGAACTGGTGGATCTTGCCATTAGCCGCGGCTTGCAGATCGCTTCGGCCCCTTGCTCGGTCCTGGGGGAAGCGGCGCAAACTCTTGGTCAGGCTCTTCGCAACAATACCGCAGGCACTCCGCGCGCTATCTATGCCGAGCTGGATGACGGTTTCATCACCCAGGCCGAATACCACAAATGGCAGACGGAGAGCGGCGCGCCTTGGCCCTATGAGGATGAATTCCGGGTTGGCTGCACGCTCGAACACGCAGGCTATTACCTGGCCTGGCTGATCAGCTGGTTCGGAGCAGTCCGCACGGTAGTTGCCGCCAGCGCCGAGGCTGTTCCGGGCAAGGAGGGGCACGGACCGCATGCGCCGGATCTGTCGGTGGCGACCCTGTTTTTCGAGAACGGCCCGGTGACGCGACTGACCTGTTCCTTTGTTGCGCCGCACAACCACCAGATCCAGATCGTCGGCGACGCAGGCGTGCTGAGCTGCGATGAAGCCTGGGACAATGATGCGAAAATCCGGTTCGCACGGCGTATCAAACTAAGGCGGCGCCTGATGGAATCGCCGTTGAAGAAACGGATCCGGCTCAAGCAGCCAACCCATCCCAAGGTTAGGAAGTGGGGGGCAGCGGCGATGAATTTCATGCTTGGCCCCGACGAAATGCTATCCGCGCTTGCTGAAGGACGCCCAGGGCGGCTGTCCGGTGATTTCGCCTTGCACCTGACCGAAGTCACGCTGGCTATCCAGAACGCAGGCGAGTTCAGCGGAGCCCAGACCATGACAACCCGCTGCGATGCGATGGAGCCGATGCCATGGGCGCAGTGAACCGTATCCTGATCACCGGCGCGAGCGGCTTTGTCGGCTCCGCTGCCCTGCGCGCCGCCCGCGATCAGGGGATCGAGGTGATCGCGCTATACCGCGGCCTGCCGCACGCCGCGTGGGAGGATGATTTCGGCATCACTGCGGTAAAGCTGGATCTAACCGCAGCAGACGCCACCGAACAGCTGACCCCACTTGTCAGCGAAGCCGGTGCAATCATCCATGCCGCAGCGCATCTGGGTGATGATGCGGCGGCGCACGACCGTGTGACCCTGGGGGGGACGCAAGCGCTGCTTTCTGCTCTGGAAAACTGGTGCGGCACGTTCGTGCTTGTCTCTTCCATTGCGGTCTACGACACGGTGGCGCTTGCCCCCGGTGACGCTCTGGACGAAACCTGCGCTCTCGCAACCGCCCAGAAAGCCCGCGATGCCTATTCTAAGGCAAAGCTCACACAGGAAGCGCTGGTCCAAGAGGCTATGCCCGATGCCTGGCTGATCCGGCCCGGTGCGGTTTGGGGGGCCGGACGAACGTGGAACGCTCTGCTGGGGTTCTGGGCAGCCAAGGTTTTCGTGCAGATCGGCAAGGATGGCGCCTTGCCTTTGGTTCATGTTGATCATCTTGGCGAGACCCTGATCCGGGCAGCGCAGAAGGAACCAAAGGGAACGGTGTCGATCAATGTGGTGGACGATGATCTGCCTGACCGGAGGCGGTTTGTGTCGGTGCACAAAACTCTGACTGGCTGGCCCAAGTTCGTCCTTCCCATTACCTATGACGTTTGGCTGAAGCTGGCGCGCCTGTTGCGGCCGATATCAGCGGGGTTGCCGGGGTTGTTTCAGGAACCGATTATTCGCGCACGGCTGATGCCGCTGCGCTATCCCAACGCGGCCTTGCGGGCCACATTGGGTGGCAAGGATCACGCGCCATTCGAAGAGATGATGGCACAGAGCATCGCAGGTGAGCCATGACATTGCCCAAGCTTGCCTATCTGACCGGAGAATACCCGCGCGCCTCGGATACCTTTATCCAGCGTGAAGTCACGGCGTTGCGGGCGCTGGGTCATGATGTCCTGACCTGCTCGATCCGGACCACGGGGGCCGAGCACCTAGTGGGTCCAGAGCAGCGCCAGGAGCATGCCTTGACCTTCAAGGTGCTTGGCGCCTGTAAAAAGCCCCTGCGCCTGCTGCGCGCGCATCTGCGCTGGATGCGAAATCCCGGCCGTTATATCGCTGCCTTGCGACTGGCCTGGAAAACGGCGCCCCGAGGGGTAAAGGGGCGCCTCTATAACCTGATCTACTTCCTTGAGGCGGGCGTCTTGGCGGATGAGCTGCGCCGACAGGAGGTCGATCATCTGCACAATCACATCGCCACTGCCGCTTGCACTGTGGCAATGCTGGCCTCGGAACTATCGGGCATCCCCTACAGTTTCACGATCCACGGGCCGGACATCTTTTTCAATCCGAACCATTGGCGGATCGATGAAAAGGCCGCGCGGGCGCGGTTTGTTGCCTGCATCAGCGAATTCTGCCGATCACAGCTGATGTGTTTTGCCGATCAATCCCATTGGGCGCGCTTTCATATCATTCATTGCGGCATTGACCCAGGCCGCTACACTTCTGCGCCTCACAAGGGTGCAAACCTGCTCTTCGTCGGGCGGCTCGCGGCGGTCAAGGGTCTGCCAATTCTGCTTGATGCGTTGCGGGACCTCTCTGGCGACTGGAAACTGACGGTGATCGGAGACGGTCCGGATCGCGCCGCGCTTGAGGCGCAGGCACAGGGGCTGAATGTCGATTTTCTTGGCTACCGCTCGCAATCCGAAGTCGCAGAAGCGCTCTCGAACACCGACGTCTTTGTCCTGCCCAGCTTTGCCGAAGGAGTGCCCGTGGTTCTGATGGAGGCAATGGCCTCGGCTGTGCCGGTTGTTGCAACAAGGATTGCAGGAATACCAGAACTGGTGGATCACGCCACCAGCGGGCTGCTGGTACCGCCCGGCGATCCGCAAGAGCTGCGCGCGGCCCTGGACCATATGTTGGCGGACAGCAAGGCCCGGCAGGACATGGGGCTGGCGGGTCGTGCAAAGGTGTCCGACGATTTCAACATACATACCGAAGCCGCCCGCCTGTCCCGCCTGTTTACCAGCTATTCAGGCGGCAGCACCGTTCTGGAGAAGCGTCCATGACGCCGGTCGATATCGTTCTCATTGGGCGCAACGAGGGCGCGCGTCTGATTGCCTGCCTCGACTCGGTCCAGGGGCAGGCTCGGCACATTGTCTATGTGGACAGCGGCTCAGACGATGACAGCCTTCACGAGGCCCGCAAGCGCAACGCCAAAGTGGTGGAGTTGGATATGTCGATCCCCTTCACCGCGGCGCGTGCGCGAAACGCGGGGTTTGACGCGCTGGAGGATCCCGAGCTTGTCCTGTTCATCGATGGCGACTGTGTTCTGGCTTCCGGATTCGTAGAGGCCGCGCGCGATTATCTGAACGATCATCCAGAGGTCGGCATGGTAACCGGCTGGCGCTCCGAGATCCATCCGGAGGCCAGCCCCTATAACCTTCTCTGTGATTGGGAATGGCATCGTCCGCCGGGCGAAATCATGGCCTGCGGCGGCGATATGATGGTTCGTGCTGCGCTATGGCAGGCCGTGGGCGGTATGAACCCGCAGGTGATCGCTGCCGAAGACGATGAGATCTGCTGCCGTTTTCGCAAATCCGGCCATACCCTCTGGCGCATACCCAGTGGCATGACACGTCATGATGCGGACATGCTGCGTTTTGGTCAGTGGTGGACGCGAGCGGTGCGCACCGGCCACGGCTTTGCGCAGGTGCATCATCTTCATCCTGACTATTTCACCACAGAATGCAGGCGCGCCTATGTTTACGCCCTTGCGCTACCGCTCTTCGCACTCGCTGTGGCTGTGGTGTGGTGGCCGTTCAGCCTGCCCATTCTGGGGGTCTATGCGCTCAATTGGGCACGCTCAACGGCGGGATTGCGCCGGGATGGCATTCCGCTCACCAAGGCAAGATACCTTGGCTTTCTACTGAGCCTATCAAAATTTCCGAACCTGATCGGCATGGTGCAATTTCACCTGCGCCGCCTAACCGGGCGCGACATGCGCATCATCGAGTACAAGTAAAGGAACATTCCATGGCGAGCGAAACCCGCATAGGCCTGATTGGCGCCGGATATATTGCCACCTGGCATGCGGACGCCCTCAAGGCGACGCCGAATGTGCGGATCGCGGCGGTCTGCGATGTCAATGAAACCGCGGCCAAAGGGTTCGCAGGACGATATGGTGCGCAGGCCTTTACCTCTGTCGATAATCTGATCGCTTCTGGTAGCTGCGACGCCGTGCATATCCTGACCCCGCCGCATCTGCACCGGGCGCTGGCCATCAAGTGCCTTGAAGGCGGGCTCGATGTGTTGGTTGAAAAACCGGTTGCTGAATCAGCGGCCGAGACCCGCGAGATCGAGGCGGCAGCCACCAAAGCAGGCAAGCGGTTTTGCGCCGGGCACAACTTTCTGGGTCTTCCCTCCTATCAAAAGATGAAAAAGGACATGCGCGCTGGGGCCTACGGACGGGTGTCTGGCTGTGACATCAGCTGGGCGTTGCCGCTCGCACCGCTCCGCTCTGGGCCTTATAATCTTTGGCTTTTGCGCGAGCCAAAGAACCTCCTGCTTGAACTAGGGCCGCATCTTTTTGCCTTTGCGCATGATCTTTTTGGTCCTGTCGAGGTGCTCCATGCCCAGGCGGAATGGCCCGTCGGCCTGCCTGGAGAGGATATGCGCCCGCAGGGATTCCGGATCCTCGCGCGGGCTGGCGCGGTGCAGATCACCTTTACCCTTGCCATGGTCGAAACCACCGACAACCGAAGCGTGACGCTGCGCGGATCCAGCGCGCGGGCGCGGCTGGACTATGCGCAGGACGTGCTTGTTGTTGAGCGGGAAAACACATCGGACTTGGTGGCCAACCCGCTGCGTAGACAGCTGGACCTGTCCCGCCAGCACCTGTGGCAGGGGATAGGGAACGCGGCGGTTCAGACTGCGTCCCTCAATACCAAAAACCCATACGGGCGCAGCTTTCGTGGCATGAATGCGGCCCTTTATGCAGCGGGTCCCGGCGCGGCGCATGCAAAGCCTTATGCTGGCGAAACCGCGATTGAGGTCATGCAGGCGATCGACGATGCTATCGCTCTATTGCCCGAAAAGGTTTTGCGCGCCGCCGCACCTGCCGTTCAAACCAGAAAACCAAAGCCAAGCGTCATGGTGATCGGCGGAACCGGTTTCATCGGCCGGGCACTGACACGGCGCCTTGTCGCCGACGACCGCGATGTGCGGGTCCTGTCGCGCAGCCGCTCTGGCCCGTTTCCTGATCTTCCCGACCAGGTGGAAACCGTGAGCGCCTCGCTACACGATCTGGAGGCATTGACCGCAGCAATGCAGGGGATCGAGGTGGTGTTCAATTTAGCAAAGGCGCTTGAAACCACATGGGAGGATTGCCTGATCAACGACGTGGGGGTTGCGACACGCATCGCCGAAGCCTGCCAAATGGCAGGTGTAAAACGGTTGATCTACACTGGCACCATCGCAAGTTATGACATGTCGAACCCTGCACTGACCATCACCGAAGAGACGGGATTTGCAGAGGATCTGACCGACCGCAATCTCTATGCGCGGTCCAAGGCAGAATGCGAAAAGCAGCTGATGAAGCTCCACCGCGAGCGCGGGCTGCCTGTAACAATTGCCCGTCCCGGAATCGTCGTCGGGCCCGGCGGACCGCTGCAGCACTGGGGGATCGGTCGATGGCACGGTGCCGGGGCGGTTCGCATTTGGGGGCACGGGCGCAATATCCTGCCCTTCGTCCTGAACGAAGATATTGCAGATGGACTTGTCCGGATGATGGATGCCCCGGTCGAAGGGCAGAGTTTCAATCTCATCGGTGAGCCGATGCTTTCCGCGCGTGACTATTTTGACGCCATCGAGACCGCACTCGGCGCCAGAATCCGCGTGAACTCCGGCAACCTGTATGCATTCTACGCGTCGGATGCGGTCAAATATGCGCTCAAGAAATATGCTCTGCGCCGGTCCGGCGTAATCCGACCCAGCCTCGCAGATTGGAAAAGCCGAGCACATTATTCGCCATTCAGCAATGAAAAGCCAAAACAGGTACTCGGCTGGAAACCGGAAACCGACCGTGCGGTGTTCGTTGAGAACGCCATAGCCAATGCGAACTTGTTTGGGTTTTGATCCGAGGGGAAGGGCCCTCAGTTTCCCCCCCCCTTGCCTGAAGTCAGAATTATTTAGAAGCTCCCTGCAGTCTGTCCGCATCGTTTTAAAGACTGAATCTGATCCTTTGCCTTTGCCTGTGCCTGAGGGGGGCGGTTCTGGTGCGCGGGACGGGCGCTTCCCTTTGCCAACTTCGTCTGGCCAAGGACAGCCCCAGCGCTAGACACAGCGGTTCCTGTGCCGGTCTTCTACGCCTTCTCGGAAGTTTTACTTGCAATGTTCCCGTTTTGATCTCATAAGGAACAAGAGGCGAACAAAGCAAGTGATTGCCGCAACCCCACGGGTATGACACATAGAAGGGGATTAGGGATTATGGCGGATCTGTTGACCATGAAAAACAAAGAGAGCGGTGACAAGCAAAAGGCGCTGGACAGCGCGCTTGCCCAGATTGAGCGGCAGTTCGGCAAGGGCTCGATCATGAAGCTGGGCGACGGCAAGGCGATCCAGGAGATCGAAGCCAGTTCGACCGGGTCTCTGGGGCTGGATATCGCGCTGGGGATCGGCGGCCTGCCGATGGGCCGGATTGTTGAGATTTACGGCCCGGAAAGCTCCGGTAAAACGACACTGACGCTGCATTGCGTGGCCGAACAGCAGAAAAAGGGCGGCGTCTGCGCCTTTGTCGATGCGGAACACGCGCTGGATCCGCAATACGCGGCCAAGCTGGGCGTCGATCTGGACGAACTGCTGATTTCGCAACCCGATACCGGCGAACAGGCGCTGGAGATTACTGATACGCTGGTGCGGTCTGGTGCGGTCAACATGGTGATCGTGGATTCAGTGGCGGCACTGACACCCAAATCCGAACTTGAAGGCGACATGGGTGATTCCAGTGTTGGCGTGCAGGCCCGTCTGATGAGCCAGGCCATGCGCAAGCTGACCGGGTCCATCAGCCGCTCCAAATGCATGGTGATCTTCATCAACCAGATCCGCATGAAGATTGGCGTGATGTTCGGCTCGCCCGAAACGACAACTGGCGGTAACGCGCTGAAATTCTACTCTTCGGTCCGCCTTGATATCCGCCGCATCGGCTCGATCAAGGATCGGGATGAGGTTGTCGGCAACGCAACCCGCGTCAAGGTCGTCAAGAACAAGGTGGCGCCGCCCTTCAAACAGGTGGAATTCGACATCATGTATGGCGAAGGCATCTCCAAGATGGGTGAATTGCTCGATCTGGGTGTGGCCGCCGGTGTGGTCAACAAATCCGGCGCATGGTTCTCTTACGGAGATGAGCGGATCGGGCAGGGCCGTGAAAACGCGAAACAGTTCCTGCGGGAACATGCGGAAATCGCCTATGATATCGAAGACAAGATCCGCGCGGCACATGGGCTCGACTTTGACCGCCCCGACGGCGGCGGTGACGATGACATTCTGGAGGCCTGAGGCCGACCGGATGTGATCCGATCCAATATGAAATGGGGCGCAACGCAGGTTGCGCCCTTTTTCGTTTCGGCGGGCAGTGGACAGGGCTGCGCTCTGGGGCTAAACCTGCCTGAAACCCTGACAAAGCCCGAAAAGGGATCCCGCATATGGCGACGCTGAACGACATCCGCTCCACCTTCCTGAACTACTTTGCCAAGCAAGGCCACGAAATCGTGGAATCCGGTCCGCTTGTGCCCCGCAACGATCCCACCCTGATGTTCACCAACTCGGGCATGGTCCAGTTCAAGAACCTTTTTACCGGGGTCGAGCATCGTGATTACAAACGTGCCACCACCGCGCAGAAATGTGTGCGCGCGGGCGGCAAGCACAACGATCTCGACAACGTCGGCTATACCGCGCGCCACCACACGTTCTTTGAAATGCTGGGCAACTTCTCCTTTGGGGACTACTTCAAGAAAGAGGCGATCCCCTTTGCCTGGGAGTTGATCACCAAGGAATTCGGTATCGACAAGAGCCGTCTGCTGACCACCGTCTATCATACCGACGACGAAGCCTTTGAAATCTGGAAAAAGGTCGGCGTGCCCGAGGACCGGATCATCCGCATCGATACGTCGGACAACTTCTGGCAAATGGGGCCGACCGGGCCCTGCGGTCCGTGTACCGAGATCTTCTACGATCACGGTGATCACATCTGGGGCGGCCCTCCGGGCAGCGCTGATGAAGATGGCGACCGTTTCATCGAGATCTGGAACGTCGTTTTCATGCAGAACGAACAGTTCGAAGACGGCTCGATGAAGGCGCTGGACATGCAGTCCATCGACACCGGCATGGGGCTTGAGCGTATCGGTGCGCTGCTGCAGGGTAGCCATGACAACTATGACACCGACTTGTTCAAGGCGCTGATCGAAGCCTCGGCCGATGTCACCAACGTTGATCCTTATGGCGATCAGAACGTGCACCACCGGGTGATCGCGGACCACCTGCGCTCCACCTCTTTCCTGATTGCTGATGGCGTGATGCCTTCCAACGATGGGCGCGGCTATGTGCTGCGCCGCATCATGCGCCGCGCCATGCGCCACGCGCACCTGCTGGGCGCCAAGGATCCGGTGATGCACCAACTGGTTCCGGCCCTGGTGCAGCAGATGGGCGCCGCCTATCCTGAACTGGGCCGCGCGCAGGCACTGATCCAGGAAACGCTGCACCTGGAGGAAAACCGTTTCAAACAGACGCTGGACCGCGGTCTGAAGCTGCTGGATGATGAACTGTCCGGACTGGACGAGGACGCACCCCTGCCGGGTGAGGCTGCTTTCAAGCTTTATGATACCTATGGCTTCCCGCTGGACCTGACACAGGACGCCCTGCGCGAAAAGGGGCGTGAAGTCGACACCGACGGCTTCGATACTGCCATGGCGGCGCAAAAGGCCAAGGCGCGTGCCGCATGGTCCGGCTCGGGCGAAAGTGCCGACAGCACCCTATGGTTCGATATTGCCGATGAACATGGCGCCACCGATTTCCTCGGCTATGAAACCGAAAGCGCCGAAGGCCAGATCCAGGCCATCGTCAAGGATGGCGAGATCGTGCGTGAGGCGGGTAAGGGCGACAGCGTTCAGCTTATCCTGAACCAGACGCCGTTCTATGCCGAATCCGGTGGTCAGGTCGGAGACAGCGGTGAAATCCGTCTCGAAGGTGGCGCCCTGCGCGTCACGGACACCAAGAAAGCTGCCGATGTCTTTATCCACTTCTGCGAAGTGACCGATGGGATCGTGACGGTCAATGCACCCGCGCAACTGGTAGTGGATCACACCCGCCGCAGCGCCATTCGTGCCAATCACTCCGCCACGCACCTGCTGCACGAGGCCCTGCGGGAGGCGCTTGGCGATCACGTGGCACAGCGCGGCTCGCTCAACGCTGAGGATCGTCTGCGCTTTGACTTCAGCCACGGGAAGGCGCTGAGCGCCGAGGAGCTGACCCAGGTTTCAAAAGACGTGAACACCTATATTCGCCAGAACACCCCGGTGGAGACCCGGATCATGACGCCGGATGATGCTCGTGCCCTGGGCGCGCAGGCGCTGTTTGGTGAGAAATACGGCGACGAGGTTCGTGTCGTCTCCATGGGGCGCGCAGCAACCGGCAAGGGTCACGACAAACAGACCTATTCCATCGAACTCTGCGGCGGGACACATGTGAAGCAGACCGGTGATATCGGTTCCTTCGTCATCCTTGGCGACAGCGCATCCTCGGCTGGCGTGCGACGCATCGAGGCGCTGACCGGCGCTGCAGCCTCTGAATATCTGGAGGCCGAGGCGGGCCGGATGGCGGATGTGGCAGCGATGCTCAAGGCACAGCCTTCCGATGTCATCGACCGCATCAAGGCGCTGATGGACGAGCGCAAGGCGCTGCAGAACGAGGTGTCGCAGCTGAAGCAGCAAGTCGCTATGGGCGGCGGTGCGTCCGGTGGTGTCGAGACCAAAGAGATCGGCGGCAAGACCTTCCTCGGTCAGGCGCTGGAAGGCGTGTCGGGTAAGGATCTGCGCGGGCTCATTGATGCGCATAAACAGAAACTCGGCTCTGGTGTGATCCTGCTGATCGCCGACGACGACGGTAAGGTCGCAGTCGCGGCCGGGGTTACTGATGATCTGATTGGTCAGGTGTCCGCGGTAGATGTGCTGAAGGCTGCTGTGCCTGCTGTTGGCGGTAAGGGCGGCGGTGGCCGTCCCGATATGGCGCAGGGCGGCGGCAAGGATTTTGCCGGGGCCGAAGCGGCCATCGCGGCTGCAGAACAACTTTTGGAGGGATAATCATGGGCGCACTCTGGATTGCTCACGTCACGGTCACCGATGTGGAGGCCTATGGCAAATACGCTGAGCTGGCCGGCCCGGCGATTGCGAAACACGGCGGCAGCTTCATCGCCCGCGGCGGTAAGTTCGTGCAGCTGGAAGGCAAGGAACGCCCGCGGAACGTGGTGGCGAAATTTCCAAGCGTCGAGGCCGCCGTCGACTGCTACAACAGCCCCGAATACCAGGAGGCGCTGAGCCACGCGCGCGACGCCTCTGAGCGTGAACTGATGGTGGTGGAAACCTCTGAATAATTGCGGTTTTCCGCGACCTGCCCGAAAAGGGCAGGGTGAGACAAAAAAGGAGCGCAGGCCATCCCGCGCTCCTTTTCTTTTGCCGGGATGCCACCAGTGATCAATAGGGATCGCGGGGCCGTCTATCGTCCGTCAGGCTCGAGGTGTGGCAGGTCACCAGAAGCTCGATCGCATCGGCCAGATGCTCTTCCTGAATGTTGTAATCTCCGCGGGCGACGCGGATCTTGTGGGCTTCGATCATTACATCCGCATGGGTGCAGCCGGTGGGCGGTTCAAACCTGTAGCAAGCCAGTTCGATCATCAACCCCAGCGGATCCTTGAAATAGATCGAATCCATGAAGCCGCGGTCCTTCGCGCCGGAATGGCCGATGCCGCGGTCCTTCAGCCGTTTTTCAACTTGGGAGAACATTGCCCTGCTGACGTTGAACGCGATATGATGCACGCAGCCGGGTTCCGTTGGGGTACGGCGGCGGTCAGGCGTGCGGGTTTCATTGGTGAAGACGGTAATCAGCCGCCCGTCACCGGGATCGAAATAGAGGTGGCCTTCGTCCGGATTGTCCAGATTGGGCTGATCAAAGACGAAGGGCATGCCCAAGAGGCCTTCCCAGAAATCGATCGATGTCTGCCTGTCGGCGCCAGTCAGCGTGATGTGATGGACGCCCTGTACCTGAATTTTCTGCATTCGGGTCCTCCTGTAATTTTGGCGGACCCTATCATGAATGTGCCATAGAAAAAGGCCGCCCCGGGGGGCGGCCTCGTAAATGTGATCAGCCGTTAGACTTGGCCACCCGCTTGCGTTCATGCGGATCCAGATAGCGCTTGCGCAGGCGTACGTTGTTTGGCGTGACTTCGACCAGCTCGTCGTCATTGATATAGGCAATTGCCTCTTCCAGCGACAGCGTCATCGGGGTGGTAAGGCGCACTGCCTCATCCGTGCCAGAGGCGCGCACGTTGGTCAGTTTCTTGCCTTTCAGCGGGTTCACTTCCAGGTCGTTGTCACGGGAGTGTTCGCCAATGATCATGCCAGTATAGACGTCGGCCTGGGCGCCGATCATCATCTTGCCGCGCTCTTCGAGGTTCCACAGGGCGTAGGCAACCGACTGGCCGTTCTCCATGGAGATCAGCACACCTGCACGACGGCCGGGAATGGGGCCTTTGTGAGGGGTCCAGCCGTGGAACACGCGGTTCAGAACACCGGTGCCGCGGGTGTCGGTCAGGAATTCACCGTGATAACCGATCAGACCACGCGAAGGCACATGAGCGATGATCCGGGTCTTGCCAGCGCCTGCGGGCTTCATCTCGACGAGCTCACCTTTGCGGGCGCCAGTCAGTTTTTCGATCACCGCGCCGGAGTATTCGTCATCAACGTCGATGGTAGCCTCTTCGACGGGCTCCATCTTGACGCCGTTCTCTTCGCGCATGATCACCTGCGGGCGGGAGATCGACAGTTCGAACCCTTCACGGCGCATGTTTTCGATCAGAACGCCCATCTGCAGTTCGCCGCGGCCCGAAACTTCGAAAGCCTCGCCGCCGGGGGTGTCAGCGATCTTGATCGCGACGTTGGATTCGGCCTCTTTCATCAGGCGGTCACGGATAACGCGCGATTGGACCTTCTTGCCATCGCGACCCGCCAGCGGGCTGTCGTTGATGCCGAAGGTCACGGTGATGGTGGGTGGGTCGATGGGCTGGGCATCCAGGGGTTCGTCCACGGCCAGGGCGCAGATTGTATCGGCCACGGTCGCCTTGGCCATGCCGGCGATGGAGACGATGTCGCCCGCCTGGGCTTCTTCGATGTCCTGTTGAGCCAGACCGCGGAAGGCCTGGATACGGGTCACGCGGAACTGTTCGATCTTCTGGCCCATGCGGGTCAGCGCCTGAACGGTGGCCCCAACTTTCAGAGTGCCGGATTCGACACGGCCTGTCAGAAGGCGGCCCACAAAGGGGTCGCTGCCCAGCGTGGTGGCCAGCATGCGGAAATCTTCATCCTGACGCTTGATCTGTGCAGGCTCGGGCACGTGGTTGACGATCAGGTTGAACAGCGCGTGCAGGTCCTTGCGGGGACCGTCCAGCTCTGCATCGGCCCAGCCATTGCGGCCCGAGGCGTACATATGCGGGAAGTCGAGCTGGTCTTCATTCGCGTCAAGCGAGGCGAAGAGATCGAAACATTCGTCCAGTGCGCGGTCCGGCTCGGCGTCGGGCTTGTCCACCTTGTTCAGCACTACGATCGGACGCAGGCCAAGCGCAAGCGCCTTGGAGGTCACAAACTTGGTCTGCGGCATCGGGCCTTCGGCGGCATCGACCAGCAGCACAACACCATCCACCATGGACAGGATCCGCTCGACCTCACCGCCGAAGTCGGCGTGACCGGGGGTGTCGACGATGTTGATCCGTGTGCCTTTCCATTCGACCGAAGTCGGTTTGGCAAAAATGGTAATGCCCCGCTCGCGCTCCAGATCGTTGCTGTCCATGGCGCGTTCCGCCACAGCCTGGTTTTCGCGAAAGGCGCCGGATTGTTTCAGCAGCTCGTCAACCAGGGTGGTTTTCCCGTGGTCCACGTGTGCAATGATCGCAATGTTGCGCAGGTCCATGACGTCAGCCTTTGTAAGGAAGTTGCGCCGCGCATAGCCCGATACCGGCCCGAAGGCCAGAGAAAATCCGCAAACACGGCGCAAAGGCCGCTGCGACGCAGCGATTTGGGCGCCGGGGCGCCTGTGTCAGTGGCCAGAAGACCCTGAAAACAGATGAATGACAAGGATTCCCGCCAAGATCATCGCCATGCCGAGCACGGCCGGAAGGTCCAGTTTCTGGCCAAAGACCACAAGACCGATCACCGCGATCAACACGATGCCGAGCCCGGACCAGATGGCATAGACGATCCCCACCGGCATTACCTTTAGGGTCAGGCCCAGCATGTAGAAGGAAAACCCGTAGGCGACCAGAACGATCAGGGAGGGCACCAAGCGGCTGAACTGCTGGCTGGCCTGCAGGGCGGTGGTGCCAATGGTTTCGGCGGCAACGGCGACGATCAGGTAGATGTAGTGAACGGGCATCGCGGCCTCCGAAGTTTCCAGGAGAGATGTGGTGTCTTCCGGGTATCGCAAGCCGCTGCGTTGGAACAGCCCCGAAAACCGTGCCGCGCGAAAATTCCGGATCCTGGCCTTGCCAAATTTATCTGAAGGGCTGCGGGAAAAGCCCGTTTCTACGGGGCGCGCGATTGTGGAGGATCGTTAAAACAGCTTTCAATTTTCTAACCAAATGGCAACGAGTTTTGGATAGAGAGAAGTTCGGAAGGAAATCTGATGAAGCATTTTCTGGTCGGCATGGCGGCTTGTATCGTTGTTGCATTGTCGCCGTTGCTGGTTCTGGCTTCGAACAAAAACCTGAGCCCGGGCACGCCGATCCTTGTGGTGTCGGCGCCATGGGGGCCGGATGCACCCGACGTGATCGCCGGGTCCGGTTTGCAGGAGATTTCCCCCGAACGTGCGCCGTTTGGTGCGCTAACAGTGCTTGAGGATCTGGCGGACGCCAGACGGTTAAAAGAGAACGGCGCTTGGTTTGTGGTCGATGGAACGGTGATCGCCCAGATCTGCGCAGAGTGAGTAAAGGGGCTGCTCGAGTATGGGCAAGGTTACACAAGGCGATGGGCTGGATATGTCCACCGTCACAAACTCATCTGACAAACAGTTTCAGCGTCTGGCCACTCTGGTCCTGCTGCCTACTCCGGCCCTGGTGGCCTATTTCGTTGATGGTGCGGTGCCGTGGTGGCTGATGGCCAGCTTGAGCGGTGCGTTGGGCCTGTTGACCTGGCTGTCAAAAGGATTCTCCGATAGCTTTCGCGATTATGTCATCGCCTTCTGCTATATCGGTCACAGCATTCTGTTCACGACCTCCTTTACCGGTCATGCTTGGCAGATCGACAGTCATATGCTGTTCTTCGCCTCGCTCGCCGTGGTGTCGACCCTCTACAGTCCCGGCGCGGTAATCTTTGCCACCGTGCTTGTGGCGGTTCATCACCTTGCCTTCAGCCTGATGCTGCCCTCCTTGGTGTTCCCGGGCGGCTCGGTCCTTGCCAGCATCGAACGCACGGTGATGCACGCCGTGATCCTGCTGCTGGAGGCCGGTATTCTGCTGATGAGCATCTATCAGCGTCAGGCGGCCCGTAGGGCGCTCGAAGAGCAGCAACAGGCGCTGCAGGAAGAGGCAGCCAAGGCTGAGGAGGCAGAAGAGGAAGCCCTGCGCAGCAAGAGGGATTCAGAAAATGTTGTGATGATTTTCGACGAAAGCCTGAAAACTATGGCGGCAGGAAACCTCAGCGGTCGTATCACCGGTGATTTCCCGCATGAGTACGAATCCATGCGCGACGCCTTCAATGAACTGGCGGAAAGCCTGAACTCGGGCATTGGCACCGCAATGACGATATCCGGCGATTTCCGCAACGATGCGCATTCCGTTTCTGAGGCGGTGCAAAGCCTGTCGGCCCGGACGGAGTCGCAGGCGGCAACCCTGACCGAAACCACGGCGGCTCTTCAGGAGCTGAGCGAGTCCGTGAAGAAAAGCGCGGCTGATTCCGGCAAGGCAGCCGAGAATGCACGCACGGCCTATCGTGGCGCGGTGGAAAACGGCGATCTGATGTCGGCAGCCGTGGATGCCATGGGAAACATCGAACAGTCCTCCAACGAGATTTCGACGATCATCAATGTGATCGAGGATATTTCCTTCCAGACTAACCTTTTGGCGTTAAATGCGGGCGTCGAGGCCGCCCGCGCTGGAGAAAGTGGCCGAGGCTTTGCTGTTGTGGCGGCCGAAGTCCGGGCACTGGCGCAGCGCACCGCCGATGCTGCAAACGAGGTGAAGTCGCTGATTGGAACCAGCGCCAAGCAGGTCAAGGAAGGATCGGAACTGGTCAACAAGGCTGGCGACGCCCTTCAGGATATCGTCGCGCGGGTTTCCGAAACCAATAAGCTGATTGAGGCAATCTCCGGCACATCAACCGATCAGGCTTCTGCCCTGTCCGAAATGGCTTCGGCGCTTAGCACGCTGGACGGGGCGACCCAAACCAATGCCGCCATGGTTGAGGAAATGACCGCCATGAGCATGAGCATGGACAGCAAGGCGCGTGAGCTGGCCGGAACGCTGTCGCGTTTTGAGCTTGATGATCAGCAGTCAGGTAGGGGTGGAGCAGGGGGGCTGCGTCTGGTGAGCTGACGCAACCCTGCCCAGCAATCTGGGTATTCCGTCCATCGCATTGGCTGGGCGGATTTAAGTAAATGAATTGAAACGGGGGCGGTGGTGGTCACTGTCCTCGTTTCCGTTTGGTCTGATTATGTCTGTGGGGCCCGTCCGGAGGGGAGGTGTTTAGACCCGGCCGGCGGCTTCAAACCAGGGCAATAACTGAGCGCGCACATGGGTCCAGACCTCTGGCGCCCCCCTGGCCACTTTTACCCCGACGCGCTCTTCCAGCTGGCTGAGGCTGACATCGTATTCCACCCAGCTGCCGCCACCGTTCAAGAGGTTCAGAAAGATCGGCTGAACCCGGTCGATGGATTTGGCGTAGATAGCATCCGGACTCTCAGCGGCTTCAAACTCGGTCCAGAGCCCGTGAAAGGCGCTGCCTTGCGGATGCGGCAGAAGGTGGAACAGGCGCTCTGCGGCGGCGGCTTCCTTGGCCTCAAGCGCGGCCAGCGCCGCAGGGTCCTGGGTGCCGTGTATTGGAGTGTCCCCGGCGTCGATTTCCACAAGATCATGCAGCAACAGCATCTGCACGATGCGGCCCACATCCACGTCGTGGGCACTGTGCTCGGCCAGGATCCAGCCATAGAGCATGATATGCCAGCTGTGTTCGGCAGAGTTTTCCCGGCGCGATCCATCTCCGAGTTTGGAGGCGCGCAGAACCAGTTTCAGCGCGTCGGCCTGATTGAGGAATTCCAGCCTCTGGGTCAGTGTCGCGCAACTCGCTACGCTGCCCTGACCCAAAAGGTTCATCGCGTGATGGTAGGCCTTGGGGAATTGCGTCTCCAGCGCTGCGGCGCGTCCGGTGGACAGGTTTTCCCGGACCACATCAAAATGGAACTCCGGCGCATCCGCGCAGTGCAGGGTCTGAAAGATCGGCTGACAATGGTCCAGATGCTTGGCGAACCGTGCATCAAGACTTTCGCCTGTCTCAAATTCGCGCCAAAGGTCGAACAACTCTGCGCCCTGATCCTCTGGCAGCAAGCCAAACAGTCGCTGGGCCGCTGCCAGTTCAGAAACCGCCACGGCCTCCCAGTCGACGTCATCGGTGATCGGATGATCGCCCGCGTCGATTTCCACCAGATCATGCAGCAACAGCATCCGGATGACCCGGTCGATGTTCACATCCGGGTCTGCCAACGGGGCGAGCGCCAGCGCATAAAGCGCCAGGTGCCAGCTGTGTTCGGCGGAGTTTTCCGCGCGAGACCCGTCAAGAATGAGGTTTTGCCGTTCGATCCGGCGTAGCTTCTCTGCTTCGAGGAGAAAGTCGAACTGTCGTTGGAGGCGCATCGTCACGACGCGCCGTCCGTCTTGTTCAGATGCGCTTCAGCTTCGGCCTGCAGGGCTGCGATTTTCTGGTTCAGAAAATCGCGGGCTTTGCGCTCGGCAAGGCGCACGCGGATCTCGGTCAGAAAGGCCTCTTCCAGAGATTGGGACGCCGCGCCCAGAACCTGTCCGACTTCGACATAAAGCCGGTCCTGGCCGATGGCGTCCTGTATCTTCAGCGTATCGATGGCCAGCTTTTGGGCCAGCGTCTCGATCGTGCTCATCAGCGCGTGTTCTCTGTCAGGCGGCGTTTGACGTAGTCGTTCACGTTGGTCATCAACGTGTCCATGTGCTGATCCTGGAAGAAGTGATCCGCGCCTTCGACCTCGGTATGGGTAATGGTGATACCTTTCTGCTCGTGCAGCTTGTTCACGAGGTTCACCGTGTCTGCGGGCGGCGCCACGCGGTCGGCGGTGCCGTTGATGATCAGACCCGAGGACGGGCATGGCGCCAAGAAGGAGAAGTCATACATATTGGCAGGCGGAGCTACCGAGATGAAGCCAGTGATCTCCGGGCGGCGCATCAGCAACTGCATGCCGATCCAGGCCCCGAAGGAGAAGCCGGCAACCCAGCAATGCTTGGAGTTGTTGTTCATCGACTGCAGGTAATCCAGCGCCGATGCCGCATCGGACAACTCACCGACGCCTTGGTCGTATTCACCCTGCGACCGGCCAACACCCCGGAAATTGAAGCGCAGCACGGTGAAGCCCATGTTGTAGAAGGCATAGTGCAGGTTATAGACAACCTTGTTGTTCATCGTGCCGCCAAACTGAGGGTGCGGATGCAGGATGATCGCGATCGGTGCGTCTTTTTCTTTTTGGGGGTGATAGCGGCCTTCCAGGCGGCCTTCGGGTCCGGGGAAAATGACCTCAGGCATGGGCAGTACGTTCCTACTCTTGGTATTTCCTTGAATGCCGGACCGGGAAACTTGACGAATTCGGTAAGGCACCTTAGAACTGTTCTAATTGCTGCGGGGGTCTTGGACCTGCGCTGTCAAGATCAGATATGCGTTGATGCGGTTAAGGTCAATGTTTTCGGCATTTACGCGGCTGTTTGGAGTGTCTGGACGATGAAACTATCCACCAAGGGGCGCTATGCCATGGTTGCCCTTGCTGATATTGCCCTGCAACCGGAAGGCACCCTTGTCGTGCTTGGCGATATCTCCAAGCGTCAGGATATTTCGCTGCCCTATCTGGAGCAGCTGTTTGTGAAACTGCGCCGGGCCGATCTGGTGGCTTCGGTACGTGGGCCGGGCGGCGGCTATCGTCTGGCGAAACCGGCGTCGGAAATCCGGGTGGTGGATGTGCTGTCGGCCGTCGATGAAACCGTTGATGCGATGCACAAGGGGGCAGGTGCCTCCGGCGCGGCCTCTGGATCGCGGGCGCAGTCTTTGACCAACCGTCTGTGGCAAAGTCTTAGCGCGCAGGTCTATGTGTTCCTGCACCAGACGCGCCTTTCGGATGTCATCGAAAACGAGTTGGCGCCGTGCCCGGCGGTTCCGAACCTTTTTGCGGTGGTCGACGCCGAGGCCGATTGACCCCAGTTCCCGCTAGAGGCAGGGACGGTCCAAGTGCCCTCAGATTGGAAAACATGAGTCTATGAAACGCGTTTATCTGGATCACAATGCCACCACGCCCGTGCGGGCAGAGGCGCGCGATGCGATGATTGCGGCGATGGACCTGTGCGGCAACCCGTCGTCAGTGCATGCCGAAGGGCGTGCCGCGAAATCCCTGATCGAACGCAGCCGCGCGCAAATCGCGGAGGCCTTTGGCGCAGACGGGGCCGATATTGTCTTTACCTCCAGCGCCACCGAGAGCGCGGCGCTGGCTTTGTCTGGGCGGGGTCTGCACGGTGCCCCTGTTGAACACGATGCTGTAAGGGCCTGGACTAACGAGGATCTTTCGGTGTCCCAGCAGGGTATCGTCGAGGTGCCCGACCCGGCGGGCTCGACGTTGCAGTTGGCCAATTCGGAAACCGGCGTGGTGCAGAACCTGCCGCAGGGTCTGGCGGTGACGGATGCGACCCAGGCCTTTGGCAAGCTGCCGGTGGCCTTTAACTGGCTCGGCGCCCAGATGGCGCTGATTTCGGCGCATAAACTGGGCGGCCCCAAGGGCTGCGGTGCGCTGGTGCTGAAGCGCGGCACCGATCTGGCGGCGCAGATCAAGGGCGGCGGGCAGGAAATGGGCCGTCGCTCGGGCACCGAGAACGTGATCGGCATCGCCGGTTTTGCGGCTGCTACCACGGCGGCGGCCCGGGATCTGGCCGATGGGTGCTGGGATCGCGTCGCCGAACTTAGAAATATTCTAGAAAATGCCCTTGCGGTCGACGCCCCGGAAACTATTTTTGTCGGGAAAGAGTCGCCCCGCCTGCCCAACACCACTTGTTTCGCCACCCCGGGCTGGAAAGGCGAAACGCAGGTCATGCAAATGGACCTCGCCGGTTTCGCCATTAGCGCGGGCAGTGCCTGCTCCAGCGGCAAGGTCCGGGCAAGCGCGGTTCTGACTGCGATGGGATACGATGAGATAACCGCCCAGGGTGCCGTTCGGGTTTCGCTCGGGCTGGAGACAACAGAAGAAGATGTGCTGCGCTTTGCCGAAGCGTGGCTGAAGAAACAAAAGAAACATCGCGCCCGCGCGGCGTGAGTGCAGGAGATGATCATGGCCGCTTTGGACCAGACGCAAGTCAAGGAAGGTGTAGACCAGGAAACCGTGGATGCGGTGGCCGAGGTCAGCACGTATAAATACGGCTGGGAGACCGATATCGAGATGGAATACGCCCCCAAGGGCGTGAACCCCGATATCGTGCGCCTGATCTCTGAAAAGAACGAAGAACCGGAATGGATGACCGAATGGCGTCTGTCCGCCTTTGAACGCTGGAAGCAGATGGATGAGCCGGACTGGGCGATGGTCAGCTACCCGGAAATCGATTTCCAGGATCAGTATTACTACGCCCGTCCGAAATCGATGGAAGTGAAGCCGAAGTCACTGGATGAGGTCGACCCCAAGCTTCTTGCTACCTACGAAAAGCTTGGTATCCCCCTGAAAGAACAGATGATTCTGGCAGGCGTCGAAGGCGCTGAGGATGCGCCTGCCGAAGGCCGCAAGGTCGCTGTGGACGCGGTGTTCGACTCCGTTTCCGTCGGCACCACCTTCCAGAAGGAGCTTGAAGAGGCAGGTGTCATCTTCTGTTCGATCTCCGAAGCGATCAAGAACCACCCCGAGTTGGTGAAGAAATACCTCGGCTCGGTCGTGCCGGTGTCCGACAACTTCTACGCCACGCTGAACTCGGCCGTGTTCTCGGATGGCTCCTTTGTTTACGTGCCGCCGGGCGTGCGCTGCCCGATGGAGCTCTCCACCTATTTCCGCATCAACGCGGAAAACACCGGCCAGTTCGAGCGGACTCTGATCATCGCGGACAAGGGTTCTTACGTTTCTTACCTCGAAGGCTGCACCGCGCCGCAGCGTGACGTGGCCCAGCTGCACGCAGCCGTGGTCGAGATCATCATCGAAGAAGACGCCGAGGTGAAATACTCCACCGTTCAGAACTGGTATCCCGGTGACGAAAACGGCAAGGGCGGCATCTACAACTTTGTCACCAAACGCGCCGATTGCCGCGGTGACCGAGCCAAGGTGATGTGGACCCAGGTGGAAACCGGCTCTGCCGTGACCTGGAAATACCCGTCCTGCATCCTGCGCGGCGACGACAGCCAGGGTGAGTTCTACTCGATCGCCATCGCCAACAACATGCAGCAGGCCGATACCGGCACCAAGATGGTGCACCTGGGCAAGCGCACAAAATCGCGCATCGTTTCCAAGGGGATTTCGGCCGGCAAGGCGCAGAACACCTATCGTGGTCTGGTCTCTATGCACCCTAAAGCCAAGGAAAGCCGCAACTACACCCAGTGTGACAGCTTGCTGATCGGCGACAAGTGCGGCGCCCACACGGTTCCCTACATCGAGGTAAAGAACAATTCCTCGCGGGTGGAGCATGAGGCGACCACATCCAAGGTGGACGATGAGCAGCTGTTCTACTGCCGCCAGCGTGGCATGGACGAAGAAGAGGCGGTCGCCCTGGTGGTGAATGGCTTCTGCAAGGACGTGCTGCAGGCCCTGCCGATGGAATTCGCCATGGAAGCACAGCAGCTGGTTGCGATCAGCCTTGAAGGTTCGGTGGGCTGATACCGATGCGGCGGACGCCTGATCAAAACCTCTCCAAACCGGCCCGGGGCGCGTGGGATCACCACCGTCTCCACCGGCAGGGAACCGGCAGCGCAGCGGTGCTGCTGGCCGGGTTTTGCACAGGCGCCGTTGTAGGCGGCTGGGTCACGGATGGGCTTGGCGTTTATGCAGTGGGTGCGGTTGGAGCTCTGGCGTTTTGGTGCGTCGGATTCTGGATCTCACGCCGCCGTCAACGCGGCAGGGATGGTCTGAAATGACTGCTGTTCCTTTGCATAATGGGCCTTTGCGGCTGTTCTGGTGGAAAGGTACGCCGAACTTCGGTGATGCCCTGTCGCGCATCGTGACGGCGCATGTCTCAGGGCGTGCGGTGCAGCACAGCCGCCCGGCGCAGGCGGATCTGTTTGCGGTGGGGTCGATCCTGCAGATCGTGCGCCGGAATTTTTCGGATAAATCCACACCGAAAGACAGCGCACCGTGGATCTGGGGGAGCGGTATTTTGCACCATATTCCCAATGGGTTCCTTGAAAATGTTCAGGTGGCCCTGCTGCGCGGTCCGGTAACTGCGGCCTTGCTGGGATTGCAGGCAAACCGGTTCGGGGATCCGGGGCTTCTGATCGCGGATGCGCTTGGCGACAAGCCGACGCGGGGCGACCGTATCGGATTGGTACCGCATCACAGCCAGATCGACGATCCGATGGTCCGGGCCGTTGCGGCCTCCGATCCTGCCTTCGATCTGATCGATCCCCGCAGGGAGCCCGAGGTGGTGTGCCAACAGATCGGCGCCTGCCGCCATGTCTTTGCGTCGTCGCTGCATGGGCTGATCACGGCGGACTCCTATGGCGTGCCCTCCACATGGGTTTGGCCCGGTGATCAGGGATATCTGAAATACCACGACTACGCTGCCTCGATCGGGCGGGCGATGATCGCGCCAGAGGCATGGGAAGATATTCCCGGCCTTGTGCGGGGCCTGCACCACGACGACGGGCCGCTGCCCCATGCCGATGGCATCGCTGCGGCTCAGGCTGCGCTTTATGACACATTTCCCGCCGCGTTGCGGAGCCAGCAGGCTCTGGCGGCGGATCCGACAAAGAAAACGAATACAGGCGCGGCCACGGCCGTGCACTCAGGATAAGAAACGAGGAAATCATGCTGGAAATCAAAAACCTGCAAGTCAAACTTGAAGAAGAGGATAAGCAGATCCTCAAAGGTGTGGACCTGACGGTCGAAGCCGGCAAGGTACACGCGATCATGGGACCGAACGGGTCGGGTAAATCGACCCTGTCCTATGTTCTGTCCGGCAAGGACGGCTATGAGGTAACGGGCGGCACGGCGACGCTGGAGGGTGAAGATCTGCTGGATCTGGAGCCGGAAGAGCGCGCGGCAGCTGGCCTGTTCCTGGCGTTCCAGTATCCGGTCGAAATCCCCGGTGTCGGCAACATGACTTTCCTGCGCACCGCAGTGAACGCGCAGCGCAAGGCGCGCGGCGAGGACGAACTCTCCGCTGCTGATTTCCTGAAAGAAGTCCGCGCCAAGGCCAAGGATCTGAAGATCGACGCCGACATGCTGAAACGTCCGGTCAACGTCGGTTTCTCCGGCGGTGAGAAGAAGCGCAACGAGATCCTGCAGATGGCGATGCTGGGCCCCAAGATGTGCATTCTCGATGAAACTGACTCCGGTCTCGATGTCGATGCGATGAAGCTGGTGGCTGATGGCGTCAACGCGCTGCGTGACGAAGGCCGTGGCTTCCTGGTGATCACCCACTACCAGCGCCTGCTGGATCACATCAAACCGGATGTGGTGCACATCATGGCCAATGGCCGCATCATTAAAACCGGCGGCCCCGAGCTGGCGCTTGAGGTGGAAAACAACGGTTATGCCGACATCCTGGCAGAGGTGGCGTAAATGGCGCTTCCCGAGGTAAAACAAACAGCTACGGATGCGCGGCTCGCCGCGCTGACGCTGCCCGAGGGCGGCTGCCTGGAACCGGCACGCCGCGCTGCGCTGTCCCGCGTGCAAACGCTTGGTCTGCCCGGTCGCCGCGATGAGTACTGGAAATACACCCGCCCTGAGACGCTGACCTCGGCTGAGGTCACGCCTGCCGCTGTCTTTGACGCGGGCGAGCCGCCGATGTTCGATGAATTCGACAGCCTGAAGGTCGTCTTTGTCGATGGTGTCTTTGATGCCGACGCTTCGGACGATCTGGCGCTCGAAGGTGTTCAGATCGACCGGATTGCTGATATCTGCGGCAAAGATATCCATTGGGCCAAAGACTTGTACGGTGTTCTTGAGGCACGCGGCCAATCCCCGGTTGCCCGTCCGCTTGCGGCGCTGAATACGGCCTTTGCCGAGGATGGTCTGGCGATCCACGTGACCGGCACCCCTTCCAAGCCGATCAACATGGTCTATCGCCACACCGAGACCGGTTCGGATGCAATCCTGCACCACGTCATTCTTGTGGACGCGGGCGCCGAAGCCACGATCCTGGAAAACGGTCCGGCGGCGGCGCGGTTCAACAAATGCATGGAGATTGACATTGCCGACACCGGCAAGCTGCATCTGGTGCGTTCGCAGGGCCGTGATCACGAACGCCGCGCGGCCACGCATCTGTTTGCGCGGCTCGGTACGGAATCGCAGTTCAAGGCCTTCACCCTGACCGTGAACGGCGTGCTGACCCGTAACGAGGCGGTGATCGAGCTTACCGGCGACGATGCCATTGCGCATATTGCGGGCGCCTGCGCCGGTGATGGCGACTTCCATCACGATGACACCGTGTTCATCACCCATGACGCGGTGAATTGCGAAAGTCGTCAGGTCTTCAAGAAGGTTCTGCGCAACGGGGCAACCGGTGTGTTCCAGGGCAAGATTCTGGTCAAGGAAGGTGCGCAGAAAACCGATGGCTACCAGATCAGCCAATCGCTGCTGCTGGATGACGACAGCCAGTTCCTCGCCAAGCCCGAGCTGGAGATCTACGCCGATGACGTGGCCTGCTCGCACGGTTCCACGTCTGGCGCGATTGACGAGGATGCGCTGTTCTATCTGCGTTCGCGTGGGGTGCCGGAAGGTGATGCGACCGACCTGTTGACGCTTGCGTTCCTGGCCGAGGCCGTCGACGAAATCGAGGACGACACGATTGCCGAGGCAATCGTCGCGCGTCTCGAAGGCTGGTTGTCGCGGCGCCGCTGATGGCTGTGACAACTGACATTGTTGCCACATACCGGGGGCCGCGCCGTGTAATTGCGCGGCTCCTGTCTATGGGCCACCGCGAAGACCGGTTGTTGGCCTTTGTGATGTTTGGCTGCGCCATGGCGTTCGTGGCGCAGATGCCCCGGCTTGCGCGTGAGGCGCATCTGACGGGGCAAGAGTTGAACATGCTGCTGGGCGGCGCACTTCTGGGACTGGTCTTCATGGCGCCACTGGCGCTTTATGCCATGTCTTTCGTGCTGCATCTTCTGGCGCGTATGCTGGGCGGGCAGGGTGAGGCTTATCGCTCTCGTCTGGTCCTGTTCTGGACGCTTCTGGCCTCCAGCCCGCTTTTGCTGCTTAACGGATTGGTTGCCGGGTTCATCGGACCTGGTCCGGCGCTCAACAGTGTTGGATTGCTCTGGCTGGCGGTTGTGCTGTGGTTCTGGCTGTCCGGCATGATCGAAGCCTATTGGACCCGCACATGACCCCGTTCTTGAACCTTGCACTGCTGACCCTGCGTAGCCCGGCCAAAGCGGCCGAGATCGTTCTTGCCCAGCAGTGGCGGGGCGAGGCGGTCTGGACCGGTCTCTTGCTTGTGGCCGTGCTGAATGCGCTGACCCATGCGCTGATGCTGTGGCTGTTTCCGGTGGCGCAGGAACTGGCGTTTCTCAATATGTCGCCGACCGCGCTGGTGGGGCTTTCTGCCGGGCTTCTCGTGGTCTTTTCCGTGGCGGTGACCTTTTGTGGTCGACTGATCGGTGGGCAGGGTGGCTTTGCCCAAGTTCTTCCGGTGATGATCTGGCTGCAACTGGTCCGTGTTGGCATTCAGGCCGTGGTGATCGTGGTGACGCTGCTCTCCGCCGGTATCGGCGCGTTGCTGAGCCTGCTGGTTAACGTGTTTTTGATTTACGTGCTCCTGCATTTCGTGAATGAGGCGCATAGGTTCAATTCCCTGTGGCGCGCCTTTGGCGTGCTGGTGATGGCGAGCCTTCTGGCCCTCTTTACTCTGACATTCGTTTTGGGTCTTCTTGGCCCAGCCAAACTGGGACTGCCCGCTTATGTATGACGTCAACACGATCCGATCCGATTTCCCGATCCTGTCCCGGCAGGTGAACGGCAAGCCGTTGACCTATCTGGACAACGGCGCCTCGGCGCAGAAGCCGCAGGTGGTGATCGATGCGATCACACGGGCGTATTCGGAAGAATATGCGAATGTTCACAGGGGCTTGCACTTCCTGTCTAACCTCGCGACCGAAAAGTATGAATCCGTGCGCGGGGTCATTGCCCGGTTCCTGAACGCAGGTGATGAGAACACGATCGTGCTGAATTCCGGCACCACCGAAGGGATCAATCTGGTGGCATACAGCTGGGCGATGCCGCGGTTTGAACCGGGGGATGAGATCGTTCTGTCGGTGATGGAGCATCACGCCAATATCGTGCCTTGGCATTTCCTGCGCGAACGGCAAGGCGCCGTTCTAAAATGGGTGGATACCGCGCCGGACGGTAGCCTTGATCCGCAGGCTGTGATTGATGCCATCGGTCCGAAAACCAAACTGGTTGCCATCACTCAATGTTCCAACGTGCTGGGCACCGTGGTGGATGTTAAGGCGGTGACCGAAGGCGCCCACGCCAAGGGTGTTCCGGTTCTGGTCGATGGCTCACAAGGCGCCGTGCACATGCCAGTCGATGTGCAGGATATCGGCTGCGATTTCTATGCCATCACCGGGCACAAGCTTTATGGCCCCTCGGGGTCTGGAGCGATCTATATCCGCCCCGAACGGATGGCGGAAATGCGTCCCTTCATCGGCGGGGGCGACATGATCCGCGAAGTCACGCGCGATACGGTCACCTACAACGATCCGCCGATGAAGTTCGAAGCCGGCACGCCCGGTATCGTGCAGACCATCGGGTTGGGTGTTGCGCTGGAATACATGATGGGTATCGGCATGGAGAACATCGCCGCCCATGAACGCGATCTGTGCAATTACGCCTCCGAACGCCTGAACGGCCTCAACTGGATCAGTGTTCAGGGGCAAGCACCGGGCAAAGCGGCGATCTTCAGCTTAACGATGAACAATGCTGCGCATCCCCATGATATTTCGACCATTCTCGACAAGAAAGGCGTGGCTGTCCGGGCTGGGCAACACTGCGCAGCGCCGCTGATGGATCACCTTGGTGTGGCGGCGACCTGCCGTGCGTCCTTTGGAATGTATAACACAAGGGGTGAGGTCGACACGCTGGTCGATGCGCTGGAACTGGCGCACGAGTTGTTCTCATAAAACATCGCGTTCCCGGCCCCGGGTGATCGGTACCGGGAACCGAGCCGACTTATGCCGTCGCGCCGCCCAGCAGATCCATGCGGGGCATCAGATCCAGCAAATGACGTGAATACTCATGCGCGGGGGCTTCGAACAGAGTTTCTGCCTCCGCGATTTCGCAGATCTGGCCGTTCCGCATCACTGCAATCCTGTCGCACATCTGACGAATGACCGGCAGGTCGTGACTGATGAAGATCATCGTCAGCCCCAGTTCCTCTTGTAAGTCTTTGAGAAGGTTCAGGATTGTTGCCTGCACCGAGACATCCAGCGCCGATGTCGGCTCATCGCAGATCAGGATCCG
Organism: Pseudophaeobacter sp. 1A09344; assembly: GCF_041008745.1. NCBI lineage: Bacteria > Pseudomonadati > Pseudomonadota > Alphaproteobacteria > Rhodobacterales > Roseobacteraceae > Pseudophaeobacter > Pseudophaeobacter sp. 1A09344. The sequence continues at coordinate 34,049 of NZ_JAXGFS010000004.1, read as the reverse complement.
CGGGCGCGACGCCAGCGCCCGCGCGATTGATATACGCTGCCGCTGACCGCCGGAAAACTCATGCGGATAGCGCAGCCCGGCGGCGGCGCCCAGCCCGACATGATCCAGAAGATCGCCTACCACCCGGCGGGTTTCCTTGTCGCTGTCGGTCATCCGGTGATAACGGATTGGCTCGGCCACGATATCGAACACCCGCATCCGCGCATTGAGCGAGGAATAGGGGTCCTGGAATATCATTTGCAGCGCCCGGCGGGCCTGCTGCGCCGGGGCGCTGTTTGGGCGCGAGCTGACATCTTGGCCCAGCACCCGGATGGCACCGGAATCCGGGCGATAAAGCCCCGCGATCAGCCGCGCAATGGTGGACTTGCCTGAGCCGGATTCCCCAACGATGCCAAAGGTTTCCCCTTCGGCGACCGAGAATGTCGCCTCATTCACCGCCCGCAGCATGCGCCGGTTCCGTTTAAACAGCGATTTCTGCAGCACGAAGGAGAGGTCGAGTTTTTCGACCTCGACCGCAGCTTGTCCCTGACGGTCACTGCGCGCTTGTCCCAGCCAGTGGTTCTGCACGTCGATCCGGCTAAAGGGTTTGGTGTCGCCCTCAATATAATCGACCGAGGTGAACCGCTCCAGCTTTCGATCCGCGCGCGGAACGGCGGCGATCAAGGATCGGGTGTATTCGTGATTGGGGGCGCCAAGGATCTGCGCGACATCACCGGTCTCCACCACTTCGCCGCGGTACATCACTACGACCCGATCGGCGATATTGGCAATGACACCAATGTCATGGGTTACGATGATGACGCCCAGATTGCGCTCCCGGCAAAGCCGTTTCAGCAGATCAAGGATCTGAGCCTGGATCGAGACATCAAGCGCGGTTGTCGGCTCATCCGCGATGATCAGATCGGGATCGCCGGCAAGGGCAAGGGCAATGACCACCCGCTGACGCATGCCGCCCGAAAACTGGTGCGGATAGGCGCGCAGCCGTGCCTTGGCCTCGGTGATGCCGACTTGTTCCAGCAGTTCCACCGCACGGGCTTCGGCCTTGGCATCCTTCAATCCCGTGGTTTTTTCAATCGTTTCAACCAGCTGCGCGCCGATGGTCATTAGGGGATTGAGCGAGGTTTGCGGATCCTGGAAGATCATCCCGATCCGGTCGCCCCGGATCCGGCGCATCTCGTCCTCGTCGCGCCCACGCAGCTCTTCGCCCTGAAACAGGATCGAGCCGCCCGCAACGCGCCCCGGCGCCTCCAAGAGATCAATGATCGCGTTGCCAATGGTGGATTTACCGGCGCCGGATTCCCCGACCAGACCGACAACTTCCCCCGGCTTCACGGTCAGGGACACATTGCGCGCTGCCTTGACCGTGCCGCGACGGGTGGGGAACTCGACATCGAGCCCTTCGATTTTCAAAAGTTCAGTCATCTCAGTTTCGGATTGAGGGCATCACGCATCCAGTCGCCAAGCAGGTTCACTGCAAAAACCAGAACGACCAGTGCGATTGCGGGAAAGAAGGTGATCCACCACAGACCAGAGAAGAGGTATTCGTTGCCAACCCGGATCAGGGTGCCAAGAGACGGCGTGGTGGGCGGGATGCCCTGACCAAGGAAGGACAGGGTCGCCTCGGAGATGATGGCAAGGGCAAGACCGATGGTCGCGATCACCAGAACCGGGCGCAGGGTGTTAGGAAAGATGTGGCGGATCATGATCAGCCAACGGGGCAGGCCGATGATACGGGCCGCCTGAACGTATTCCTTGTTCGCCTCGACCAATGTGGCGCCGCGGGCGACGCGGGCGAATTGCGGCCAGTCGGTCAGGCCAATGGCGATAATCACCACGTAGATGGCGAATTCGTCGCGCAGCTCCAGTGGCAGTACGGCACGGCCGATGCCGTTTATCAGGATCGCCAGCAGAATGCCGGGAATGGTCAGCTGCACATCGGCGATGCGCATGATCACTGCATCGGTGACGCCGCCAACGTAGCCGGAAATCACCCCCAGCGTGACGCCCAACACCATGCCAAGGCAAACGGCAGCCAGCCCCACGATGATCGACAGGCGCCCACCGTAAAGGATCGTCGACAGCATGTCGCGGCCTTGGTTGTCGGTGCCCAGCAGGTATTGCGGTTGCCCGCCTTCGGCCCAGGCGGGGGGTAGCTTGCCATCCCAGAGCGAGATTTGCGCCGGATCAAAGGGATCAAATGGCGCGAGAACAGGGGCAAAAACGCAGGCCAGGATCATCAGAACCGTGATCACGGCGGCAATCACCGCCCCCGGTGAATGGAAAAAGGACCAGACGATGTCATTGTCCTTGAAACGCTCCCAGCGGGTGGCCGGGCGATCGGTTGGAAGGCTCATCAGGACCCCAGACGGATACGTGGATCGACGACGAAATAAAGAATGTCGACGATCAGATTAATCAGGACGAACAGCAGCGCCACGAAGACAAGGTAAGCGGCCATGATCGGCACATCGACGAAATCGACAGCCTGGATGAACATCAAGCCAGTGCCGGGCCATTGAAACACGGTTTCGGTGATCACCGAAAAGGCGATCAGCCCGCCGATATTTAGGCCGATGATGGTGATCACCGGAACCAGCGTGTTGCGCAGCGCGTGACGAAAGTTCACCGCCCGTTCAGACAGGCCACGGGCGCGGGCGAACTTGATGAAATCGGTGCGCATGACCTCCATCATCTCAGCCCGCACCAGACGCAGGATCAACGTCAGCTGGAACAGCGACAGGGTAATCGCGGGCAGGACGATGGCGCGCCAGCCATCGCTGGTCAGCAGTGATGTCTTCCACCAGCCAAGGTCCACTGTACCGCTACGCCCCGAGGACGGCAGCCAGCGCAGATGCACGGCAAAGACATAGATCAGCGCGATGCCAATAATGAAGGTTGGCAGGCTGACCCCGATCAGCGATGTCGAAAGGATGACCCGGCTGATCCAGGATTTGCGCCGGATACCGGTATAGACACCCAGTGTAATTCCAACCGCCAAGGCTATGATCGCACTGACAAAAACCAGCTCTAGCGTCGCGGGTAACCGCTCCAGGATCAACTCATCCACGGGGCGCTTGATCCGGTAGCTGAGCCCGAAATCGCCGCTGAGGATATTCCCCATGAAGCGGGTGTATTGCGTCAGGATGGGGTCATCGAGCCCCAGTTGCTGACGGATTTCGATCCGCTGTTCGCGCGTGGCATCCTGTCCGACCATATTGTTGACCGGATCGCCGACGAAGTTGAACAGGGAAAAACTGATGGCCGAGACGACAGCCATGACAAGCAAGGACTGCGCCAGCCGTTTGAGGATAAAGAATGTCATTGAGCCCCCGGAGCATAGGGGCGGACGCCAGGCCCGCCCCGTGACTCAATTTACTTCATGACCGCGAAACGGGGACGGAAGGCATCATCCGCCGCGATCGCGATATCGACCTTGTCCGAGATGCCCCATGCCAGAACCTGGTGGTGGATCGGCACATAGGGAATGTCGGCCTTCACCAGATCCCAGGCCTCATCAATCAGCGCGGTGCGCTTGTCGATGTCGATCTCGGTGGTGATTGCGTCGGTGATCTCGTTCACGCGGGCGTTGTCATAGCCGGTCGCGTTCCAGGACCCTTCGCCATCCAGCAGGTAGGAGAAGACATAGTGGCTGTCGAGCGTCGGAACGCCCCAGCCCAGCATGTAGAAATCCGATTCCCGTTTTTGGATCTTGGGGAAGTGCTGCGCCTTCGGAATCGCGTCGAGGTTCACCTTCACGCCAATCTTGGCCAGCATCGCCACGGCCGCCTGACAGATCTTCTCGTCGTTGTTGTAGCGGTTGTTCGGGCAGTCCAGCTGGATCGAGAAGCCTTCGGGATAGCCAGCCTCGGTTAGCAGGGATTTCGCTTTTTCCGGATCAAAGCCGTAGGAAGCGTCGTTGTCCGGCGTATTGCCCAGAACACCCGGCGGGGTGATCATACCGGTCGGGAAGGACAGGCCTTCCATGACGACGCGCTGGATCGCGGCCTTATCGATGGCAAGGTTAAAGGCTTCGCGTACCCGCTTGTCCTTGAACGGGTTGCCATCCACGTCCGAGCTGCGCAGTTTTTCGATACCCTGATCCATGCCGAAGAAGATCGAGCGGATCTGTGCAACGGTTTTGACGCCCAGACCATCGGCGGATTCGATGCGTTTGAGATCCTGCAAAGGCGGATCCAATACGAAATCGACCTCTCCCGACAACAGTGCGGCAACGCGGGTCGCGGCATTGGAGATCGGGCGATACTCGATCTTGTCGATATTGCCGGGGAACATATCGTTGCCCCACCAGGCGGCGTTGCGCTCCAGCACCGTCAGCTCATCCGGGGCGCGGCTGACCAGTGAAAACGGGCCGGTGCCGTTGGCGTTGCGCACCGCGTAGGTTTCTTCCTTGGCCTTGAAATCCTGCGGGGCGGTGACGTTGTTCGCCTCGGACCAGCCCTTGTCCATCATGTAGATCGAGGTCAGCTGGTTCGGCAGGATCGGGTTCGGGCCATCGGTCATCAGTTTGACGGTGTAATCGTCAATGACCTCGACCGAGGTCACGTTTTTGGCCTGTTCTTTGTAGTCGGAGGCTTCGTGATTGGCGCGTTCAAAGGAGAAGACCACGTCTTCGGCGGTGAAATCGGCACCATCGTGGAATTTGACGCCCTGACGCAGTTTGAAGGTCCAGCCGTCGGACCCGGCTTCCCAGCTTTCGGCCAGCTCGGGCTGCAGGGTAAGGTCTGCATCGCGGGTCACGAGCGATTCATAGATCTGCCCATTCATCGCGATCGTGGGGCCTTCGTTTTGCGAATGGGGGTCCATGGTCAGGGCATCGCCCTGGCTTGTCCAACGCAGAACATTTTCAGCCAGCACGGGGCTCGCCGCCGTCATCGCCAGAAGCGAGACGGTAAATAGTTTTGTGAATTTCATTTTGATCTCCCTGTTGCATTAACGAACTCCCGACCTGTCCCGGCGGTGAGCTCAAACTGTGATCCGATGCTGTATTCTCCTTGCGAAATGGATATCGGATCATGTTGGCGACTAATGCTTCACCGATCAAGCCTGTTGCGTGCATTGGGCCTCCTGCGGTCAGCTTGAGGGAGCGGAGCCTAAATGTTGAGCAGTACATTGTAGAATAAAAACAGCGCCATGCTGTTCATTCTTAAGCTGGTGCCCGGCGGTGTTGAGGAGCAGCGCGCGCGTGTGGTTGACGCTCAGAAACGGGCAGATGGCCCCAGCGGCAGGGGGCGCAGAAAACACTGCTCGCCTTCTTCTGGGGTGGAGGAAAGGGAGCGACGGCCCGGGGATTCGACCGGTGGTCCGTATGACAGCTGACGGCGCCAGTCTCTCCGCTTCAATCCGGGGGGGCTGTCGCACCGGCAATTCTTCAGGTCGGGATTACATAGAAAAAGGGCCTGACACCGGAAAGGCGTCAGGCCCGCATTTTGTCTTAAGAGACGAGTTTAGAATTCGTAGTTCAGGCCAACTTGCAGTCTGTGGCTCTCATAGTCGCTGCCGATCGAGCCGTTGTAACCACCGTAGAAAACAGATCCGCTTGATCCGCTGGACGCCAGTTGCGTTTCAAAGCCCAGCTTGACGTCGATCCAGTCGTCATCCAGCCCCTGGACCGGCAGAGTGGCGCCCGGCAGGCCGATAAACCCGCTGCGCACGGCAAAGTCGCTGCCCGACGCAAAGGTGTATTCCAATCCACCGGTGAGCGTGGTGAGGCCCTGGGAGCCTGCAAGATCGTATTCACCGCGGAAACCGACCGACCCGAGGACGATGTCGCTGGACAGGCCATCGACGTTCAGGTTCCAGGCGCCCGCGCCGGTTTCGTTGAACGCGTCAACGGACATGTCATAGTACTCTACGGAGGCCAGCGGACCCCAACGCAGGGCGCCAGCATCCTGCATGTACTCGGCCTGCAAGGCGCCAAAGACCTGGCTTCCGTCGGTGCTGCCGGTGGCGGTCTGCCCCAGCACGTTGCGGGTCGAGTCGTAGGAGTTGTCCTGATAACCGACCAGCGCCTTGATCATGCCGCCATTGCCGAACCCGAAGCGACCATAGGCGGTCAGCGAAACGCTGCTGGCATCTACGCCACCGAGGCCGTTCTGCGCATCTGCGCTGCCGTCGGCCACGCCCAGGACAGCACCCCAGGTGGTGTTTGCGTTCAGCTGTTTCTCAAGGCCGATCGACAGCGATGCGATATCCACATCATAGCCAACCGAGGTTGCCGTGGGATCGTAAGTGGCCTGGCTGCCGTTCAGAGAGAACAACCCGGTCCAGCCCTCTCCCATCTGCCAGGTGTCAAAGCTGCTGTTGCGGGTGACGCTGCCCTCGGCGCCGGTCGCACTTTGCGACGGAATGGCAAAAATGGCATCAACCTGCCCGCGGGACACTTCAAAGCCAAGGTTGGCGAACGCGGGCGCAAAGCTGTAGCCGGTGCTGGCCAGTGCCAGGCTGCGCTCTGCGGCTGTCATGGCCAATAGATCGGCGATCGCTGCCTGGTAGGTCGCCGCGTTGCCCAGGTCCAGGTAGGGTATATTGGCGGCCCCATCCAGATACCCGGCAAGCTTGAACTCGTAAGCCGAGGTAGCATTGGCAACGATCGGCGCAAATTGGGGGGCAATGCGCAGGGTGAATTCACCATCATCGATGCTACCCACCGTCACCGTGAAATTCAGGTTCGCATTGCGCAGGTCTTCGACGGCATCCACCGCAAACAGGCCATTGGCCTCTGCCGCGGCGACGATGTCTGCAGGCACCAGACCACCGTCAACATAGCCGAGGTCAGCCACGCTGACGCCCAGTGCTGTCGCCAGTTCAGTCAGGCGCGCGTCGATGTTGGCAGCGGTGTCCAGCGTGCCATACGTCCAGCCGCCGTTGGAGAGATCGTTCCATGCCACCAGAGCCGACTCGTCGGTCGGATCATTGTTATCGTCCCAGAACAGCCCGTCCGGCGTCATCGTGTCGTCGATGAAGGAGTCGCCGAAATTGGCCAGATATTCTGTGTTGCTTAGGGCGCCGAAGGTCAGTGCGTCAACGCTAGTGGTCGAGGCTAGGGATGCCCGACTGCTTGAGAAAAAGCCGATTTCGCCTTCTTGCCCGCCGGCCCCGAACAGCCCGTCTGGCAGCCGTGCGCCAATACCGATATCCGTCGCGTTGAGATTGAACAGAACAGCGTCCGACGGGGCAAGGGTGCCCATCGCATTGCCATTGGCATCCAAGAGTTGAAGAGAGAAGCCGGTCATCCGGGCGCCGGTGAAGTTGGAGGTCTTACCGAAAGTGAAGTAATCGACGGTCGGGTACGTTGCGCTGGCAACGGTCCGGATGCGCATGTCGAAAGGCGAAGGACCGGTCAGCTGCGTTTTGACACGTTTGCCCGAACCGCCTGCGGAGTCGCAATAGACGCCGTCCTGGCTGGCCATCAGACAGTTGGTCACATCTCCCCGAGAGGTCAAGTTGGAGAAGTCCGTGATGATTTGTTCGAATGGATCCACGTAGGTGAACCCGCCAGATCCATCCGGCACCCGCGTGCGGGTAAAGGTCACCGCCTTCACCCCGGGAGGGTCGATACCCTCATCCGGATCCGCGAAGATCAGGCCGTCGCCGCTGGTTGCGATGAGAGGATCATCAGGCAGTAAATCGGCGGACGCCGCACCTGCAGTCAGTATCAGCAACGCCGCAGGAGCAACCGTCCCCAGCTTCCAGAAATTATTGATGGATCTCATTTTGAGCATGCCCCGTCGATTCTCATTTTTGAAGTATGCAAACTTCAGTGTAACAACTGGCACGGACAATGAATTCGAATATTGATATGTGTCAACCGGGCAGCCAGTACGACCGCGCGAACGTTGCTACATCACAACAATGGTGATGCCCCCAAATGGTTATGCTCTGGCCCGGGGTGCTGTGGCACTACTTCGCCACTGAAGTGTTGTAGAACAGCCAATAGCCTGTCCAGGGGCGCGGATACCGTCAGCGTATGACAGTTTTTGGAAATGGAAACTTATTGCCAAGGGTCATCATCAATCCCTGACTATTTCGTGTTACAGTCGCAAATTAGGGAATTAATGGCGGAGAGACAGGGATTCGAACCCTGGGTTCCCGTGAAGGAACAACGGTTTTCGAGACCGCCCCGTTCGACCACTCCGGCACCTCTCCGCGGGGGGTGAGCGGCGGTTTAATGTTGAATTCTGGCGGGCGCAAGGGGGGATTTTCAACTTCTTGAGCGAAAGTCGCTTTTTCATTGTCTGTCAGACAATTTACCATAGATTCGTGGGTATGACACATTCTCTTCTAAAACCGCTGGCGTCGCTTTGTGCTGCGCTGTTCATTGGCGTCTTTGCATCCGGGCTTTTGTCTCCGGCCAGGGCCGCTGACCGTGCTGAAGTGACCGCTTTTCTTGAGGTCACTGGATTCGACGTGGCGCTGGACAGTATTGCACTTTCCGCCGAAAGCGCGCCTGAGATGCTCGGGCTTGAGGCCGGGGATTTTGGGCAGGAGTGGACCCGGCTGGCCGAGCGGGTGTTCGACACCGAGCGGATGCGGGCGCTGGCGCTCGATATCCTTGTCGAAACGCTGGACGATGCCGCGCTGGATCATGCGGCGGCCTTTTATGCCAGCGATCTGGGGCAGCGGCTGGTGGCAGCCGAAAATGCCGCCCATATGGTCGAGGATGACGAGACCAAGCAGATTGCGGGACAGCGTATTATCGCCGATCTGGTGCAGGGCGGCAGCGAACGGCTGGCCTTGCTCCAGCGGATGACAAAGGCGGTTGATGCCGCAGATACCGGTGTCAAAGCAATCCAGCAGATCCAGTTCCGGTTCCTGATGGCGGCCAGTGCCGCCAGGGTGATTGATCTGCAATTGGACGCCGACGGTTTGCGGGCCTGGCAGCAGGAGCAGGCGCCGGGCATGCGGATGGCGCTTAGGGCCTCCAGCATGGCTTCATCCGCCTATGCCTATCAGGATTTTTCCGATGAAGAGGTCCGTTCTTATGTACGGGCGCTGGAGACGCCGCTGATGCAAGAGGTCTATGAGTTGCTGAATGCAGTACAGTATGAGATCACTGCCAACCGGTTCGAGGCGCTGGCCTACCAGATGAAGGGGTTGGGGCAGGGCGAAGACATCTAGGCGCGCCAGTTCCGGGCGGCCCTGTCACCCTTTTCCCTCCGGACCGGCGCACGACATGTATCGGGGCGGCAATCAGTGGTTGACATGAGCCACTTTCTGGATAAAAAGCGCCCATCCCGGCCCGGAATCTCTGTGCCGGGTCTATTTGTAATACGGCCCGTACAAGGGTCGCGCTGTTCGAGGCGGCAAAGGTTTAAACACCAAATGCCGAAACACCTGAAGTTCAGGGGCCGAAGGACGCGGTTGAAAAAGGAAAGACGCACATGTTTGCGGTCCTCAAGACTGGCGGCAAGCAGTACAAGGTTCAGGCGGGCGACGTGCTCCGCGTTGAGAAACTTGCTGCTGATGCTGGCGAAAAAATCCAGTTCAACGATGTTCTGATGCTCGGTGGCGACGCCCCCGTGGTCGGCGCTCCCTTTGTTGACGGTGCTGCGGTTCAGGCCGAAGTGATCGATCAGATCAAAGGCGAAAAGCTGATCCACTTCGTCAAGCGCCGTCGTAAGCACTCGTCCAAGCGCACCAAAGGCCACCGTCAGAAGCTGACTCTGGTCAAGATCACCGACATCCTGGCGTCGGGCGCGGACAAATCCGGCGTAAAAGCTGCAACCGGTAAAGGCGCAACCGCACCTGCCGCTGCTGCTCCGGCTGCCAAGAAAGCCGCAGCACCCGCTGCTGCCGGTTCCGACGATCTGACCAAGCTGACCGGTGTCGGCCCTGCCGCCGCTACCAAGCTGAACGACGCTGGTCTGACCAGCTTCGCACAGATCGCAGCCTTGTCGGCAGACGATATTGCTGCTATCGACGCCATCAAAGTGAAACCCGAATGGGTTGAGCAAGCCAAAGATCTGGCTAAAGGCTAAGGAGATAGACAATGGCACATAAGAAAGCTGGCGGTTCCTCCCGTAACGGCCGCGACTCAGCCGGTCGCCGCCTTGGCGTGAAACTGTATGGTGGCCAGGCGGCCATCGCAGGCAACATCATCGTACGTCAGCGCGGCACCAAGTTTTGGCCGGGCGAAGGCGTTGGTCTGGGCAAAGATCACACCATCTTTGCAACCACCGACGGTGCTGTGACCTTCCACAAGGGCCTTAAAGGCCGTACCTTTATTTCGGTTCTCCCAGTGGCGGAGGCCGCTGAGTAAGCCGAACCCGAAGTGGCAAAAAATATTGAGGGGATCGGTGATAGAGCCGGTCCCCTTTTTCGTTTTAACCAGTAATCCGCAAATGATGTCCGACGGGCAGGGTGTTCCGGGGTGGTCCCGGAAGGAAACGCTCCCAACCGGACGAATTTGCAGCCCGGGGCTGGCGTCAGGCAGATCAGCACCTATCTTGGTGCTTTCCCGGAAAGGCCGTACCGGTCGCCGATCGACGATTGGTCTTTTGAGGAGGAGCAAGGCAATGAGTTTGGATCAGACAGACCAGCAACCGGTCATCGAGACAGAGCGGTTTTTGCTGCGTCCGCTGCGCAAATCGGACGCGGGTCTGATCGCGCATTACGCGGGGGATGAACGGGTGGCGCGGATGACCACCTCGATCCCGCATCCGTTGCCCCCCGGCGCTGTCGAGGCCTATGTGGCCCGCGCCATGGCGCCGGACCGCGAGGAGGACATCTGGGCCATCGACGGCACCCCGTCGGGCGGAGATGAACTGAAGGGCGTGATCGGGCTGAAGCGGATGGACCGCAACCAGTCCGAAGTTGGGTTCTGGATCGCACCGGCGTTCTGGAACACCGGCTTGGCCTCCGAAGCCCTTGAGGCGCTAGTGCAGGCCAACCCCTTGGGCAATGCAGCGATGTTTGCCTCGGTGTTTCAGGACAATCCGGCCTCGGCCCGGGTCCTGATCCATTGCGGGTTCGAATATCTTGGTGATGCAGAGACTTTCTGCGTGGCCCGGGACTCGACCGTGCCGACCTGGACCTACAGCCGAAAACAGTGATTGGCGGCTCTTCCCCAATGGGATAAGCCAATCGCAAAACCATGGCATGGGGTGCTCAATGCCCCTGTCCACAATCGAAAGCTGCGGAGCCGCCGCCTGGCGATCTGCACGAAGGAGCTGACATGAAATTCCTCGATCTGGCAAAGGTCTATATTCGCTCCGGCGCAGGCGGGAACGGGTGTATCAGCTTCCGGCGTGAGAAATACATCGAACACGGTGGTCCCGATGGCGGCGACGGTGGCAAGGGCGGTTCGGTCTGGGTTGAGGCCGTGGACGGGCTCAACACCCTGATCGATTTTCGCTATCAGCAACACTTCTTTGCCAAGAACGGCCAGTCCGGTATGGGGCGTCAGCGCACCGGCAAGGATGGCGATGATATCATCCTGCGGGTGCCGGTCGGCACCGAAATTCTGGATGAGGATGAAGAGACCGTACTGGCGGATATGACCGAACTCGGTCAACGTGTGCTGCTGGCCAAGGGCGGCAATGGCGGCTTTGGCAACCTGCATTTCAAAACCTCGGTGAACCAGGCGCCGCGCCGTGCAAATCCCGGTCAGGACGGCGTCGAGCGCACCATCTGGCTGCGACTGAAACTGATCGCGGATGCCGGCCTGCTGGGTTTGCCGAATGCGGGAAAATCGACCTTCCTGTCGGCGACCTCCAATGCGCGGCCCAAGATTGCCGATTATCCCTTTACCACCCTGCATCCGAACCTTGGCGTGGTTGGCGTTGATAACGCTGAATTCGTGGTTGCCGATATTCCGGGCCTGATCGAAGGCGCCCATGAGGGACGCGGGATCGGTGACCGGTTCCTGGGCCATGTGGAACGCTGCGCGGTGCTGCTGCATCTGGTGGACGGCACCTCGGAAACGCTGGTTGAGGATTACCATACCATCGTTGGAGAGCTCGAAGCCTATGGCGGCGAGTTGGCGGAAAAGCCCCGGATCACTGCGCTGAACAAGGTGGACGCGCTGGATGACGAGGAGCGCGCCGAGGCGCATGCCGCCCTCGAGGCGGCCGTCGGCGGGCCGGTGCATCTGATGTCTGGCGTCAGCCGCCACGGGTTGACCGACGTGCTGCGCACCCTTCGCAACCAGATCAAAGAGGATCGCCTGCGTCTGAAACCCGAGGAAGAGGAAGAGACGTGGCAGCCCTGAGCGACGCCCGGCGCATCGTCATCAAGATCGGCTCGGCGCTGTTGGTAGACCGAGCCAGCGGTCAGTTGCGCTCTGGCTGGCTGCATTCCCTTGCCAATGACGTGGCCTGGCTGAAATCGCTGGGCAAGGATGTGGTGATCGTCTCCTCCGGCTCGATCGCGCTGGGGCGCGGGGTGCTCGATCTGCCGCGCCGCGAATTGCCGCTGGAGCAATCGCAGGCTGCTGCTGCCGTGGGTCAGATCCGCCTTGCTCGTGCCTATGAGGAAGCGCTGGCACCGCATGGGATCACCACCGCGCAGGTGCTGGTCACGCTGGAGGACAGTTCGGACCGGCGTCGGTACCTCAACTCCCGGGCGACGCTGGAAACCCTGATTGGTCTGGGCGCGGTGCCCATCGTCAACGAGAATGACACCATCGCCACCGACGAGATCCGTTATGGCGACAACGACAGGCTGGCGGCGCAGGTCGCTGTAACCGTCGGGGCAGATACGCTGGTCCTGTTGTCGGATGTCGATGGGTTCTACAGCGCCAACCCCGCGATCGATCCCGAGGCTCGCCGGTTCGACCGGATCGAAGAGATCACACCCGAGATCGAAGCCATGGCCGGCGACGGGGTGTCGGGCCTGTCCAAAGGTGGCATGATAACCAAATTGATGGCGGCCAAGATGGCCACGGCGGCCGGTTGCGCCATGGTGATCACTGAAGGTTCGGCCCTTAACCCACTGAAAGCGCTGGAAGATAGTGTTCCCTGCACCTGGTTCGTGGCGCAGGGCGATCCGCAAGCCGCGCGCAAACGCTGGATCGCAGCGATGAAGACGCGCGGCGTGATCACGATTGACGAAGGGGCCGCCAACGCCCTGATGAACGGCAACAGCCTGCTGCCTGCCGGGGTACGCTATGTAGAGGGGGACTTTGGCCGCGGGGAACCGCTGGCCATCCTGGGCCCAGACGGGCGCAAACTGGGGCAGGGCTTGTCGCGCTATACCGGTGGCGAGGCCCGCGCAATACAGGGGCGCCAGTCGGCCGAGATCGAAGCGACGCTTGGCTATCCGGGCCGGGCCGCATTGATCCACCGAGACGACATCGCCTTCTGATCTTCTTCTATATGGAATTTCCCTCGCGGTTCGCAGTAGTCTGTGACCCGAGGACGTCAAAGGCATGATACCGATGAAAGACACCGATGATATTCAGGCTCTGATGGCTGAGCTTGGCAAAAATGCAAGGAAAGCTGCGGAAAAACTGGCCACAGCCAGTGCCGAACGCAAGGAAAAGGCGCTTCTGGCCGCAGCAGATGCGGTCTGGCAGCAGCGTGACCAGATCATTGCCGCCAATGAAAAGGATATGGAGTTCGGGCGCTCCAAAGGGCTTTCGCCGGCCATGATGGACCGGCTGATGCTGGATGAGGCGCGTATTCAGGGCATCGTCGATGGCTTGCGCGCCGTGGCAGGTCAGAGTGATCCTGTGGGTGAGGTGCTGGAGGAATGGACGCAGCCCTCGGGTCTTCGGATTCAGCGGGTCCGGACGCCTCTTGGCGTGATCGGAGTGATCTATGAAAGCCGTCCCAATGTGACAGCGGATGCCGGCGCGCTGTGCCTGAAATCCGGCAATGCGGTGATCCTGCGCGGCGGCTCCGAAAGCTTCCATTCGGCGCGCGCCATCCATGCCTGCCTTGCCGAAGGTCTGAAGGCGGCGGATCTGCCGGAAACCGCGGTGCAGTTGGTGCCGACCCGTGACCGCGCGGCGGTGCAGGAATTGCTGACCATGACCGATTATGTCGACGTGATCGTGCCCCGCGGCGGCAAAGGGCTGGTTGGGCTGGTGCAGCGCGAAGCGCGGGTGCCGGTCTTTGCCCATCTCGAAGGCATCGTGCATATCTATCTCGACAAATCCGCCGACCCGCAAAAGGCGCTGGACGTGGTGCTGAACGCCAAAACCCGGCGAACCGGGATCTGCGGCGCCGCCGAATGTCTGCTGATCCATCAGGACATCGCCGAAACCATCGGCAAGGATGTCCTGACTGCCTTGGCTACAGCTGGCGTCGAAATCCACGCTGAGGAAGGTCTGCCTGGCCCCGGGAACATGGTTGTCGCCACGGCCGAGGATTGGGGTAAGGAGCATCTGGACGCCATCATCTCGGCCCGTCAGGTCGCCGATATCGACGAGGCAATCGCCTATATCCGGACGCATCATTCCCAGCATACCGATTGCATCCTGACCGAGGATGAGGCGGCTGTGGATCAGTTCTTTGCCGAACTCGACAGTGCCATCCTGATGCACAATGCCTCGACCCAGTTTGCCGATGGTGGTGAGTTCGGCATGGGCGCGGAAATCGGTATCGCAACCGGCAAGATGCACGCCCGTGGCCCGGTGGGCGCGGCGCAGCTGACCAGTTTCAAATATCTGGTGCGCGGCGACGGAACCACGCGCGCCTGAGGTCCAAATGAAACGCAAAACGCCACCCGCTGGGGTGGCGTTTTCTATTCTAAAAATCGTTTGAATCAGAAGAAGATCGAGATCTTTTCCAGCGCCTGCTCGACCTTCAGGTCCCGCTCTGCCTGCTTTGCGGCGTAGGGCAGCATCGCGAACTGGACCTGCGCGGGGGAGATCTTCACCTCTGCGTTGTCATCGCTGAGGCGCGCCCAGAGCGCATCATCCACATTCAGTTTCGGACCTTCGCCGATGACGGTCCAATGCCCATCCGCGCAAAGCACGGTGATGGTACCGCCATAGGGCAGGGCGCTTTCCAGGCAGAGCGCGGCAAGGAAGGCCATGCGGACCTCACTGCGGCTGGATCCTTCGAGAGGGGCCCACTGGTAGCTGAGCCGCCCGCCCTTGCTGACGTCATCCAGAACCGAAACAACCTCAGCGCGGCCCATCTGCTGATCACCTGCGGCGCCAAAGGCAATGCGGAAAAACCGGATGCGGGCATTGGCATTGGTCACGCTGTCGGAAATCAACTCCATCTCGGGACCGGAAACTTCGCCAGACATTCCAAGCAGTTCAAGGCCGTTGTTGATGGCGCCGATAGGGCTGATAAGATCGTGGCAGATCCGCGACCCTATCAATGCAGGCAGATCTTCATTATCTACAGCCATGTAATATCCTCCGAATTGGGCCAATTCAAATGACTGACCTCAATGCAATCCTTTCGCCGGGCATGTACGTGAAACACCCGGAACACCCGGAATGGGGGCTCGGGCAGGTACAGTCCAATGCCGCAGGCAAAATCACCGTCAATTTTCGGGACCAGGGCAAGCTCGTGTTCGATGGACGCCAAGTGGCCCTTGTTCCAGTGTTTGAGCCATAATGGTTTACGGCCAGTTAATAAACCCATTTCGGTTTTGTTAAACTCTTGCCTGTTTCAAAGCAGATACGCTATCTGCAGAGCAGCTTCGACCACCGAGAATTCCGATGCCTGACACCCCTTCCGACTTCTCTGTGCGCCTGGCCCGGACCGAAGAAGATCTGCGCGCGGCGCAGGCACTGAGGTATCAGGTTTTTGTGACCGAACTGGGCGGAGATGGGGAGCTTGTCGATCACGCGGCCGGGCTTGAACGCGACCGGTTCGATCCGTTTTTCGATCATATGCTGCTAACTGATAC
The DNA here is from genome assembly GCF_041008745.1 of Pseudophaeobacter sp. 1A09344. Classification (NCBI taxonomy): domain Bacteria; kingdom Pseudomonadati; phylum Pseudomonadota; class Alphaproteobacteria; order Rhodobacterales; family Roseobacteraceae; genus Pseudophaeobacter; species Pseudophaeobacter sp. 1A09344. Next base: position 18,218 of record NZ_JAXGFS010000004.1, on the reverse strand, counting down.
CAACAGTGGTCAGGTGGTGGGCGTTTACCGCCTGCTGACCAGTGATCGCGCAGCTGAGGTTGGGCAGTTCTATTCCGAGGATGAGTATGATCTGACGCCGCTCAAATCCTCGGGCCGCAGGTTGCTGGAACTGGGCCGGTCCTGCCTGCACCCGGAGTATCGCGGCGGCGCGGGGATGTTCCACCTGTGGAACGGTCTGGCGCAATACGTTGCCGAGCATGAGATAGAGGTTCTGTTTGGCGTCGCCAGCTTCCCCGGTACCGACGCGCAGGAACTGGCTGCCCCTTTGACGATGCTGCATCACAACCATCTTGCGCCGCCAGATCTGCGGGTGCGTTCGCGCGTTTACCAGCCAATGGATCTGATTGATCCGCAGCAACTGGACCGGCGCAAGGCGATGGTGGATATGCCAGCGCTGATCAAGGCCTACCTGCGTCTGGGCGGCTTTGTCGGCGATGGCGCATTTGTTGACCACACATTCAACACCACGGACGTCTGTCTGGTTCTGGATACCGAGCGGATGAACGCGCGTCAGAAACGGATCTATACCGGCGGCGGGGGCGCGTGAGCCTGCGATGAGCCCGGTTTGGCACAGTGATGAGGCGCCTGATCCGGTGCGGATCGGTCCGCTCGGGTGGATGCTGGTCTGCGTCAGGGTCTTGGTGCTTGGGACGCTGGTATTCGGCGGGCTGCTTGTTCTGCTTCTGGTACGGCTGATCGAATATCCGCTGTGTGGGCTGCACCGACCCGTGACGCCTTTCATTACCCAATTCGTCTGCCGCAATGCCTTCCGGGTGCTGGGTATGGGGTTTTCCACCACCGGCGCCCTCATGCAGCAGCGCGGGGCCGTCGTGGCCAACCATACGTCCTGGCTGGATATTTTCGCCCTCAACGCGCGAAAGCGGATTTATTTCGTCTCCAAGGCCGAGGTCGCAGGGTGGCCCGGCATCGGTTGGCTGGCGCGGGCGACCGGAACCGTGTTCATCGACCGCAACCCCAAGAAAGCCAAAGAGCAAACCCTGCTGTTCGAAGAGCGCCTGAAGGCCGGGCACAAGCTGTTGTTCTTTCCTGAAGGCACCTCGACCGATGGCCTCAGGGTTTTGCCATTCAAAACAACACTCTTCGCCGCATTCTTCAGTGACCATCTGCGCGATTTCATGCATGTTCAGCCGGTATCGGTGGTGTTCTTCGCCCCCAGCGGTGCGCCGGACCGGTTCTATGGCTGGTGGGGGGATATGGAGTTTGGGCCGCATCTGCTGAAAACCCTTGCTGCGACCCGGCAAGGCCGGGTTGAGCTGATGTACCACCCGCCGCTACGCGTTGCTGATTTTTCAAATCGCAAAGATCTGGCGGCGGCCTGCGAGGCCCAAGTGCGCGCAGGCCATGAGCAGTTGCGGGCAAAGGCAGCGAAATAAGCCTTGCGCCCCTGTCAAAGGTGACTTATACGCGCGCCATCGAACCCGCAGGCGGGGTTTGGGCCGATTTGGGGGAGACATCCCCAACGGCCCGCCGGTTGGAGCATCCGCTCTGAGACCCCCGCCGAGGATTAAACCGGAAAAGGAAAAGATAGCATGGCTCTTCCCGAGTTCACCATGCGTCAGCTGCTCGAAGCTGGCGTTCACTTCGGCCACCAGACTCAGCGCTGGAACCCGCGCATGTCGCCTTTCATCTATGGCGCGCGCAACGGCATTCACATCATGGACCTCACCCAGACCGTTCCGATGCTGGACCAGGCTCTGCAGGTTGTTCGTGACACCGTTGCAAAAGGCGGCCGTATCCTGTTCGTCGGCACCAAGCGTCAGGCGGCTCAGCCGATTGCAGACGCGGCAGAGAAGTCGGCTCAGTACTACATGAACCACCGTTGGCTGGGCGGCACGCTCACCAACTGGAAAACCGTTTCCCAGTCGATCAACCGCCTGAAGGAAATCGACGAGAAGATGGAAACCGGTGCTGAAGGCCTCACCAAGAAAGAGCGCCTGGGCATGGAACGTGACCAGACCAAACTGCAGGCCTCGCTTGGCGGGATCCGCGAAATGGGCGGCGTGCCGGACCTGCTGTTCGTCATCGACGTTAAAAAAGAAGCGCTGGCCATCGCCGAAGCCAAGAAACTGGGTATCCCGGTTGTGGCAATCGTCGACACCAACTGCTCGCCCGATGGCGTTGACTACATCATCCCCGGCAACGACGACGCGTCCCGCGCCATCGCTCTGTACTGCGATCTGGTTGCCCGCGCTGCGCTGGACGGCATGTCCGCACAGCTGGGTGCAGCTGGTGTTGACCTTGGCGCCCTGGAAGAAGCTCCCGAAGAGGAAGCTGTTTCCGAGGAAGCTCAGGCCTGATCCTGCCTGTCACAGATTTGACATCAGGGGCAGGGTATTTCCTGCCCCAATTCCGTTTCGATTTGAGGAGAGCCTAACATGGCAATCACAGCAGCACTCGTGAAAGAACTGCGCGACTCGACCGGCGCCGGCATGATGGACGCCAAAAAAGCGCTGACCGAAACCAATGGCGACATGGAAGCGGCCGTCGACTGGCTGCGCACCAAAGGTCTCGCCAAAGCCGCCAAGAAATCCGGCCGCACCGCAGCCGAAGGCCTGGTCGCTGTCGTCGTCGAAGGTGGCAAGGGCGTCGCCGTTGAAGTGAACTCGGAAACCGACTTCGTTGCGAAGAACGGCGAATTCCAGGAAATGGTTGCCGGCATCGCCAAGGCAGCTCTGAACGTTGATGACGTCGACGGTCTGAACGCGGCCGATCTGGGTGGTAAATCCGTTGCTGACACCCTGACCGACAAGATCGCCACCATCGGCGAAAACATGACCCTGCGCCGGATGGCCAAGATCGAAGGCGAAACTGTTGTGTCCTACGTGCACAACGCTGCCGCTGACGGCATGGGCAAAATCGGTGTCCTGGTTGCAATGACCGGTGGCGACGAAGCCTTTGGCAAGCAGGTTGCAATGCACATCGCCGCGGTTAACCCCGCTGCCCTGAGCGAAGCTGATATGGACCCGGCGGTTGTCGAGAAAGAGAAGCAAGTTCAGATGGACATCGCCCGTGAATCCGGCAAGCCGGAGCAGGTGATCGAGAAGATGATCGTTGGCCGCATGAAGAAATTCGTTGCGGAATCGACACTGCTGAACCAGCAGTTCGTCGTGAATCCCGACCTGACCGTCGAAGCCGCTGCCAAGGAAGCTGGCGCCACCGTGACCGGTTTCATCCGTGTTGAGGTTGGTGAAGGCATCGAAGTCGAAAAAGAAGATTTCGCAGCTGAAGTCGCAAAAGCGGCTCAGGGCTAATCTGCCTAGACAGACTTTTAAGGGGCCGGTGGGGAAACCTACCGGCCTTTTTTGCGTTTCTTGAGTACTTTGGTGGGTTAGAGGATCGTGTCTCGGTTCGAGGAACGTCTGAGCCAGCCCAGGGCGAACTGGCAGGGCGAATAGGGGATATGATCGGGGAATATGGGGCCCCACTGATAGGGATGGATGGGACCCCAAAAACATGATCACCGACGCTGAGTATAAGCGTCGGCAACCACACAGGTCGGAGAGCCTTGGTATTACAAGGGTCGTTTCCCAAAGTTCCTAGGCTAAAGCCACCACTCACGGAACATTTACAGACTGCGTCTTTTTGTACGAAATCGGTAGTAGTGTATTCCTTACCTATTTGACGCTCTTTAGCGTCTGGCAGGCTTAAACCTCCCTAGCGGAAACTCACAATAGCCAGGCCGGGTAGGGGGATCCCGTCAGGATTCCATCACATACATCTGGTTGTGCAAGGCTGCCTTGAGGACGGCCTGGGCCGTTGTCTCCACTGCCAGCGCGTCCCGGGCCAGGCGCAGGTGCTTTTCGACCGTGGCCGGGGTCAGGCCCATGAGGATCGCGATGTCCTGCGTCGTCTTGCCATCTCCGACCCATTGCAGCGCTTCCCGTTGCCGTTTGGTGAGGGCCCGGTTCGGAGGACTATAGGGTAGGGTGAGGATTTTCAGATGCGCCACGTTGTTCATAAGGATGATATCGCTGCCGTGTTCAACCCAGATCGCATCGACCTCGTCCTGGGACAGCTCACTGCGCGCAGCCAGCGAGATCGCACCTTTGAAACGCGCCGAATTGGAATGAAAGCTGACCGTATAGCCCGCGTTCATCTTCATCTTTCTGTTGAACTCCAGCACCCGTTCGCCATCCGGGCCAAGCTCACCATTCTCGATCATCCTCTGAATCAGATGCCAGCTGCCGGCGCCTTCGTTTTCCAGTGCCCAGCGCAGCATCGGCGCGCTGGAATAAAGGCCCCGGTGCAGGAACCCGTTCAGGTACTCCGGCGAATGGTTGGACAGCACGACAAAATCTTCCGGATCCCCCAGAGAGGTTTCTGTCTTGTAGCGAGTGTATCCGTAAATCAGCCTGTCAAATTCGAACTTTGCCATCTGATCCACGTGCCCATGCCACAGCTCTTCGAGCGTCTTGGCCCCGCACACGAAATGCAGATAGTCAGAAAGGTTCATTCAGGCTCCGCCTCTCGTTCAAAATGCTTGGCTAGGGCATCGATGGCAAACAAATACCCCTGTGTTCCAAAACCGCAAATCTGGCCGATGACGGCACGCGAGATAAATGACCTGTGGCGAAACTCTTCGCGGGCGTGGATGTTGGATAGGTGGACCTCAACGGCGGGAATTTCAACCGAAAAGAGCGCGTCCATTAGCGCAATTGACGTATGCGTGTACGCGCCAGCGTTCAGGATGACCCCGGAATGGGTGCCGCGCGCCGCATGAATGGCATCCAGCAACACACCTTCGTGATTGGATTGCAGGCAGACAGCCTCAAGACCCTGCGCTCTGGCATGGGCAACGCAGGCTGCTTCGGCCATTTCCAGGGTTTCCCGTCCGTAGACTTCCGGCTGGCGCGTCCCCAGAAGATTAAGATTCGGACCATTGAGGATCAGAATACTGCGCATCGCATTATCCTTGTGCAGTTCATGTCCCGGAAACTACAGGAGAACTTTATTAAAAGCGACGGCGTATATGCGCCTTTTTGAACGTGTTCCTACTTTGTTACAGAGAGTTTACTTCGCGGAAGGTGCAGCGCCATCATCCGGCCTCCTGTGGTGCTGCACCCCAAATGTTAATCGTTGGTCAGGACGATTTTGCCCAGCGCCTTGCGGTCCTGCACAAGGTTCAGCGCAGTGGCAGCATCCTGCATCTTCAGGGTTTCGCTGATACGTGGTTTGATCTTGCCTTGCTCGTAAAGGGCGAACAATTCAGCCATGTTTTCTGCATGGCCCTTGGGGTCACGATAGACAGAGGCCCCCCAGAACACGCCTACGATATCACAACCTTTCAGAAGCGGCAGATTCATAGGGATTTGCGCGATGCCGGCCGGGAAGCCAACGACCAGAAACCGGCCTTCCCAGGCCATCGCCCGCAAGGCTGGTTCCGAATAGGCGCCGCCCACGGAGTCATAGACTACATCAACACCATCTTTTCCCGACAGGGCTTTGATCTGGGACGAAAAATCTTTCTGCTGCCCCTTGTCGAGGCTGCGGCCGTAGACCAGCGTTTCATCCGCTCCAACCTCGCGGCAGAAGGCAGCCTTGTCGTCCGAAGACACTGCCGCGATCACCTTGGCGCCCATCGCCTTGCCCAGTTCGATGGCAGCCACGCCGACACCGCCGGCAGCCCCCAGGATCAAAAGGCTTTCGCCCGGTTTCATATGCGCGCGGTCCTTCAGCGCGTGATAGGATGTGCCATAGGTAAAAACGAAACAGGCGGCGTCCTCAAACGGCATCGCGTCGGGAATACGGATCGCCTGCGCTGCGTCGATGCAGCGATGGGTCGCAAATCCACCATGGCCTGTCAGTGCCAGAACCCTATCCCCAATGGCGTAGCCTTCGACACCCTCACCAATGGCGGCGACCACTCCGGCGATTTCACCGCCGGGCGCAAAGGGGCGCGGGGGCTTCATCTGATAGAGGTCCTGAATGATCAGCGTATCGGGAAAATTGACGCCGGCGGCACGGATTTCTACCAACAATTCCCCCTTGGCAGGCGCCGGGTCCGGTAGCTCCGTCCATGTCAGACTCTCGGGTCCGCCGGGCTCGATGCTGAGCATTGCTTTCATGTTTTTTCCTCTTCCCACCAGTGTCAGATGCCAAAATTACGTAAAGTCTTGGGGCTGTCTGGAGCGTTGTCAATGGAATAGCGAAATGCAATTCTGCTATGTGAAACATCACGAGCCGGGTGGAACCATGGGGGGAGATCATGACCACGAGTACACAGCCGGAGTTTGCGGATACACCTGAGTTTCGCAAGCAAATCCGGGCATGGCTGGAGGAGAATTGCCCCGACGACATGCGCGATGGCGCCAGTGGCGAAGGTGCCATCTGCTGGGGCGGCAAGACTTGGGAGTTTTCTTCTCCCGCGCAGAAACTCTGGCTGGATCGCTGCGCTGCTGCCGGACTGACGGTTCCAACCTGGCCGCGTGCCTATGGCGGTGCTGGCCTTACCCGGGCGCAGGACAAGATCCTGAAAGAGGAGATGGCAGAACTGGGCGCGCGCTCGCCGCTTGATAGTTTTGGAATCTGGATGCTCGGCCCGGCCCTTTTGAAGTTCGGCAGCGAAGAGCAGAAGCAAACCTACCTGCCGCCCATTGCGCGCGGTGAAATCCGTTGGTGTCAGGGCTATTCTGAGCCGGGCGCGGGTTCTGATCTTGCTGGGGTTCAGTCACGGGCCGAGGATCGAGGCGATCACTGGCTGGTCAATGGGCAGAAGATCTGGACCTCTTATGCGGACAAGGCCGATTGGATTTTTGCGCTGCTGCGCACCGACCGCGACGCGCCCAAGCATAAGGGAATTTCCTTTATCCTGATGGATATGAGTTCAAAAGGGGTTTCGACCCGCCCGATCCGGCTGATTTCCGGCGCCTCGCCATTTTGCGAAACCTTCTTTGATGACGTTGAGGTGCCGAAATTTCAGGTGGTCGGGGACGTGAATCGGGGCTGGGACGTGGCCAAATACCTGCTGACCCACGAACGCGAGATGATCAGCGCCGGCGGGCAGACCATGGGCGCGGGCCGGGCGCTGGGAGCGGTTCTGGGCGATGCGGAAACCGGCCAAAGCGATCCGGTGCTGCGAGCCGACGCGATGCGCACGGAAGTCGACGCATTGGCGATGGAGATGACGCTGGAACGCTACAAGGATCAGGCTGAAGGCGGGCAGGGCGTCGGTGATGCCTCTGCGATGCTGAAATATGCCGGAACCGAGCTCAACAAACGCCGACTGGAACTGGTGATGGCCGCAGGCGGCAGCGATGCACTGGACTGGGATGACGGGCGTGCGCCCTCCTGGCTGCGCACCAAGGCGAACTCGATCGAGGGCGGCACCTCCGAGGTGATGCTGTCGATCATTTCCCGCCGCATTCTGGGGCTTCCGGGGTAAGACTGATGCTGAAACTCATTCAAACTGAAGAAGAAATCATGCTGCAGGAAGCCGCCCGGGGGCTTTTGGACAGATCCGCTCCAGTCTCGCGCCTGCGGGAGTTGCGCGACGCCAACCAGACCCGCGACGATGCCTTATGGCAGGAAATGGTCGATGCGGGCTGGGCCGGGATTTTGGTCCCGGAAAGCGCAGGCGGCGCTGACATGGGGCACGCCGCCGCCCATGTGCTGGCAGGTGAAATGGGCCGGACGCTTGCCGTCAGCCCGTTCCTGAGCACAGTCGTCATGGCGGCGACGGTTTTGCGGCGGCTTGATGATCCACGATGTCAGGCGGCACTGGCGCAGATTGCCAGCGGCGCGCGGACCTATGCCATTGCTGTTGATGAAGGCTCCAAGTTCAATCCGGAGCGCATTGAACTCACGGCAGAAAAGCGCGGCAACGGCTACGTCCTGAAGGGTGAAAAGCGCTTTGTCGTGGATGGAGGAAATGCCGATCACGTGCTGGTTCTGGCGCAAAGCGAGGACGGCCCGTGCCTGTTTGATCTGCCTGCTGACCGCGCGGGGCTGAGGTGCAATGTATCTGCGATGATCGACAGCCGCGACGCGGCACGGCTGGAGTTTGATGATGTTACCGTCTCGGGCGACGAATTGCTCGGCGCTGCCGGGGATGGCAGGGCACTGTTGCGTTATGGGCTGGAGGCCGGGCAGGCTGCCCTTGCCGCCGAAAGCACCGGTCTGGCGCAAGCGGCCTTTGCCATGACCACCGAGTATCTAAAAGAACGGAAGCAGTTTGGTGTCACCATCGCCAGTTTTCAGGCCTTGCAACACCGCGCCGCGCATCTGTGGTGCGAGATCGAGATGACAACCTCAGCCGTGCTGCAGGCAGGCCGGATTCTGGACGCTGATCCGGATGCCGCCACGTTGGCGGTTTCAGTGGCCAAGGCGCGGGCGACTGATACGGCGCAACTCGCCGCGCGCGAAGGCGTGCAGATGCATGGCGGGATCGGCATGACCGACGCCTATGACATGGGTTTCTATATGAAACGCGCCCGCGTCGCGGCAGAATGGCTGGGTGATTACGGCTACCACGCTGCGCAGGTGGCGCGGCTGCGCGGATTTTAAAGGACAGGATATGATGGATCTGTTTTCACTGGAGGGCAAAACCGCTCTGATCACCGGCGGCGCCACAGGCATTGGCCGGATGGCAGCCGAAGCGATGGTGCGGGCCGGGGCGCGGGTGCTGATCGCATCGCGCAAAGGCGACGCCTGCGTCGCGGTCGCAGAAGAGTTGAACGCGATGGATGCGCCGGGATCGGCTGAAGGTTTTGCCGCCGATATCGGCACAGTCGAAGGGATCGATGCGCTGGTCGAGGAAATCAAGGCCCGCACCCCCGCTCTGCATATCCTGATGAACAATTCCGGGGTGACCTGGGGCGCGCCGCTGGGGCAGTTTCCCCATAAGGCCTGGGAAAAGGTGATGTCGGTCAACGTCGCAGGGGTCTTCGATCTGACACAAAAACTGCTGCCGCTGCTGATTGCCTCCTCGGATGCGGATGATCCGGCGCGGGTGATCAACGTCGGTTCGGTCATGGGGGAAATCCCGATGGGTGATGGCGCCTACAGCTATGCCGCGTCAAAGGCCGCGGTGATCCATATGTCCAAAATCCTGGCCAAGGAGCTTGCCCATCAGCACGTCACCGTCAATGCGCTGGCACCGGGGCCGTTTGTGTCGCGGATGACCGCCTTTGCCACTGGCGATGAGGAGAAGCGTGAAAAGGTCGGCAATGATGTGCCGCTGGGCCGCGTCGGGCGGGACGATGACATCGCCGGCTGCGTGCTGTTTCTGGCCGGGCGCGGTGGGTCCTACGTCACCGGCGCAGTGATCCCCGTATCCGGCGGTATCAATGTGATGTCGGGGCACAACCTGTTCCAAAGCGCGCTCGACTGACGAATAAAAACAAAGACTTGAGGTTATAAGATGACTGACGCCACCTGGTCCCGGAATGAGGATCACCTGCCTGCCGCCCTGCGCGGATTGCGCATCCCGCTGATCGCATCGCCGCTGTTTATCATTTCGGTGCCGGAGCTGGTGATCGCCCAGTGCAAGGCTGGGATCATCGGGGCCTTTCCGGCGCTGAACGCACGCGAAGCTGAGGGCGAGCCGCCATTACTGGAGGCCTGGCTGAAGCAGATCACCGAAGAGCTGGACCGCCACAATCAGGAAAACCCGGACCGTCCGGCAGCGCCCTTTGCCGTCAATCAGATCGTGCACCGGTCCAACACCCGGTTGGAACGGGATCTGGAGATTTGCAGCCGCTGGAAAGTACCGGTTTGGATCACCTCGCTTGGCGCGCGCCCCGAGGTGAACGAGGCAGCACATTCCTGCGGCGGCGTGGTGCTGCACGATGTGATCAACAACCGCTTTGCCAAGAAGGCGATCGAAAAAGGTGCCGACGGTCTGGTGGCCGTGGCCGCCGGTGCCGGCGGGCACGCCGGGCAGCAATCGCCCTTCGCCCTGATCCGCGAGATCCGCAGCTGGTTCGATGGTCCGCTAGCCTTGTCGGGCGCCATTGCAACCGGCGAATCCCTGCTGGCCGCGCGTGCCATGGGCGCCGACTTCGGCTATGCCGGCTCGCCCTTTATCGCCACGCATGAGGCAAACGCCCAAAGCGAATACAAGGACATGATCGTCGAATCCGGCGCCGAGGATATTGTCTACTCCTCTTTGTTTACCGGGGTTTGGGGGAACTATCTAAAGAAATCCGTGTCCCGTGCAGGTATGGACCCGGACAACCTGCCGACCGCGGATGCCTCCTCGATGAACTTTGGCAGCGGGTCGTCCAAACCAAAGGCGTGGAAAGAGATCTGGGGGTCCGGGCAGGGCATCGGCGCGGTGACCGAGGTTTGCTCGACTGCGGAACTGGTGGACCGTTTCGACCGCGAATACCGCACCGCAGGGGCGCGGCTGGCGGCAGAGTTTACAGGCTGACCCATGGCAGAAATTCTTGTGGTCCGGCACGGGCAAGCCTCTTTCGGTGCGGACAACTACGATGAGTTGAGCGAAAAGGGCCGCAATCAGGGGCGCCTGTTGGGCGATACCCTGCGGGCGATGGGCTGGACCCCGGATCGCGCCATCACCGGCGCTCTGGCGCGGCAGAAACAGACGTTGCAGGAAATGGGATTTGACGTCGCCCCGGAAGAGCATGCAGGCTGGAATGAATATGATTTCCACGATCTGCTGCACAGCCGGTTCGGCGGGCAGGCCCCATCCGAGGTGATCCAGGACCGCAAAACCCATTTTCGCGCCCTGCGCGAAACCCTTGCCGAATGGCAGCAGGGCGGCGTGTCCGGTGCCTCGGAAAGTTGGGCAGAGTTCATCGCCCGGGTTGAGGCCGCGCGTCAACATGCGGCGGATACTGAGGCCGAACGTGTTTTGGTGGTCAGTTCCGGCGGGGTGATTGCCCGGCTTGTCGCCGCAACGTTGCAGGTTCCGGACAGCCAGATGATTGCCCTGAACCTACAGGTCAAGAACACCTCCCTGACCCGGTTCATTTCCGGAAGGGGGAAGTTTTTCCTGCATGAATTCAACTCAGTACCGCACTTTCATGATGCAGAGCGCGCAAAGCTGATGAGCTATAGCTGAAGGAGCAAGAGATGAGCAGCGATACCCAGACCCTGGACATTGATGCGATCCGGACTTTCCTTGATGGGCGTCTTCCCGGCTTTGACGGCGCGGTCGAGGTGCAAAAATTCGCAACCGGACAGTCGAACCCGACCTTCCTGATTAAAACGCCAGCAGGGCAATACGTTCTGCGGCGCAAACCGCCGGGGGTGCTGCTGAAATCTGCCCATGCGGTGGACCGTGAATTCCGGGTGCAAAAGGCGCTGGCTGATACCGAGGTACCGGTGGCCCGGATGCATCTTCTGTGCGAGGACGACAGCGTGATTGGCTCGGCCTTCTACATCATGGACCACGTTGCGGGGCGCAATTTCACCGATCCTGTGATGGGCGATACCGACCCCGCAACCCGCGGCGCGGTGATTGACGATATGAACCGGGTGCTCGCGGCGCTGCATGACGTCGATGTCGACGCGGTGGGGCTTTCGGACTATGGGCCGCCCGGCAACTATTTCGAACGTCAGCTGGGCCGTTGGACCAAGCAATACAAGGCCTCGGAAACCCGGACCATCCCAGAGATGGACGAGCTGATGAAGTCCCTTGAGGAACAGATGCCCGCCGATGACGGTCAGCGCGGTCTGGTCCATGGCGATTACCGCATCGACAATATGATCTTCAGTTCCGATGAGCCGCGCTGCCTTGCGGTGCTGGATTGGGAGCTTTCGACCATCGGACATCCCTATGCCGATCTGGCGGGTGTGATCATGCAGTGGCAGATGCCACCGGGACAAGAGGGGCGCGGATTGGCCGGGCTGGATCGCAAGGCACTCGGCCTGCCGTCGGATCAGGAGTTCATCGAGGCCTATTGCCGCCGCCGTGGCCTGCCGGAGATCGACAACTTCGGCTTCTACCTCTCGTTCAGTTTTTTCCGGATGGCGGGCATTCTTCAAGGGGTCCTGAAACGCGCGCTGGATGGCAACGCATCGAACCCGGAACGCGCCCGCAAGCTGGGGGATTTTGTTCCCATCTTCGCGCAAAGTGGACTCAACGCACTGAGCAGCACCAAGTAAGGCGACACGCCGGGCAGGGCGGGTCACTTGCCGTTGCCGCATGGCTGCTCGCCGCTTTGCGGTCTTATAGAGGCCGTCAGTTTTGGCGGCCGTTTTTCAAGAATATCGGATTTTTACACGCGGCGGGCCAACGACTTGCGTGGTTTTACGTATCTCTTAACACTCGACCCGTAGCCAAAGGCTGCGCATTATGGACTGAAACATGGCTCGTGGTCCGCCGCGGCCAATTGGGAGGAACACGTCAATGACAGAGGCTGGCTGGCTGAACACCAGGGACCTTGGTGACGGAATCGTAGAACTGCAACTGGGACGGGCGCCGGTCAACGCGCTGAGCGCGGATTTCCTGATGGAGTTCGCAACCAAGATTGACGAGATGGGACAGGGTCCGGCGGTCAGCGCCATCGTGTTGAAAAGCCCGTTCAAAGTCTTTTCCGCCGGGCTGGATCTGAAAGAAGCGCAGGAGTTCGATCTTGAGCAGCAGCACGCCATTGTGCGCGGCCTGAACGAAGGCTTCCTGGCGCTTTACAGCTGCCCGAAACCGGTAGTGGCTGCTGTTGGCGGCGCTGCAATTGCCGGTGGGTTGTTTTTCGTTCTGGCCAGCGACGTGCGGATCGGCCACTCCAGATCCGCCTATGGACTGGCCGAGGTGCGCGTCGGCGCGGACTTCCCGATCGGGCCGCTGGAAATCGCCAAAGCTACGCTCGACAGCAACACGCAGCGGCGCCTGATGCTGACCGGGCAATCTATCGGTCCGATTGCAGCGCGCAATTATGGCCTCGTCGATATCATCGCCGAGGATATGGAGGATCTTGAGATCTACGCGCTGCGCGAGGCCCGTAAGCTGGCGGAATTGCCGCCGCAGACCTTTGCCTCGGTCAAGATGCAGCTGCGCGGCGAGGTAATCAACCGCATCAAGGCAGGGATCGCCGCAGGTGGTAACGCACCAGAGGGTGGCTGGTTCAATTCCGAAACCAAGGCCGCGATGGAAAAGATGATCAGCGGCCGGGGCGAGTAGGCACACCGGCCCGCACCAAGACAGACAGGGAGGAAATCAATGCTGGACCACGACCGGCTGGACCGCGTGAAGGCATGGCAGCAACGCTATGTGGATCAAAGGAAATATGCCGGCAGTTCGGTCTTGATCAACGAAGGTGGCCAGGAAGCGTTCTTTCACGCAACGGGTCTGAGAAATATCGAGGAAGGCCTGCCTTTTACCCGCGATACGCTGGTACGGATCTATTCGATGACCAAACCGGTGACCTCCCTTGCCATCATGATGCTGCTGGAAAAGGGGCTGTTTCACCTGGATGCGCCGGTGTCGGATTTCATTCCCGAATTCACCGACATGCAGGCACTGGTCCCAGGGGCAACGGCAATTGATCAGGTTGAACCCAGCCGGGCGCCGACGCTGCATGAACTGCTGACCCATACCAGCGGTCTCAGCTATCCTTTCAACCCCGGCGTTTTGCCCGCAGCCATGGAAGAGCAGCAGCTGATGTTCAAACCGGGGCAGGGTAAATTGGAAAAGATGGCGGAGGAACTGGCTGCCTATCCGCTCGCCTTTCAACCCGGCACACGCTGGGAATACTCGGTCAGTATCGATGTTCTGGGCCGCGTCGTCGAAGTTGTTTCGGGCAAGACACTTGGCGATTTTTTTGAAACCGAAATCTTTGCTCCGCTCGGCATGACCGAGACAGCGTTCCGGGTCCCGCGTGGCACCGGTGATCGCTTTGCCTCGCTCTATACTCCGCTCGCCGGGGATGCGATGGCGCTGAATTCGGCAAAGACCGGCGGCGAAACCCTGCGCCTGACGGATCTGCACGGGGGCTCTCCGTTTGAAACGACTGAGATGATGTCTGGTGGCGGCGGGTTGGTCGGAACCATCGATGACTACATGAAGTTTTCCGAAATGCTGCGGCGCCGCGGCGCCCATAAGGATGGCTATCTGATCAGCCCGAAAACCGCTGATTTCATGATGCGGAACCATCTGCCTGGGGATATCGCCTCCATGGGGCCGCAAAGTTTTGCCGAACAGCCGATGGAAGGCATGGGTTTTGGCCTAGGCGGCGCCGTGGTGATGGATCCCGGTCGGGCGCGCTGCCCCGGGTCCGTAGGTGACTTTAGCTGGGGCGGCATGGCTTCGACCTTCTTCTGGATGGACCCGGTGTTGGATCTGTCGGTCGTGTTCTTTACCCAGCTGTCGCCCAGCAGTTCCTATCCCTCGCGGGCTGAGCTGAAGGCGCTGGTACATGGGGCAGTGATCTGATGAGCGATATTCCCGACCGTAAGATCCTGTGGACCCCAAGCGCGGAGCGCGCCGAGGCGAGCCGCATGGCGGCATTCGAGCGCTGGCTAGCTGCGGAGAAGGGAAAAACCTTCGACGATTACAATGGCCTGTGGGAGTGGAGCGTTTCCGACCTTGAAGGGTTCTGGGGCGCATTGGCCGAGTTCTTTGATCTGGAATTTACCACGCCGCCAAGCTGTATCTTGGGCAATCGCAGCATGCCTGGCGCAGAATGGTGCCCGGGCGGAGAGTTGAACTGGGCCAGGCACATTCTGCGGCAGGTCGACAAAACCCCGCAGGAACAGGCGCTTGTCGTTCATTCTGAAACCTTTGGCCGTTCCGAGCTGACCTGGGCCGAACTCGCAGCTCAGGTGGCCAGCGTAGCTGCAAACCTGCGGGCCATGGGCGTCGGGCAGGGCGACAGGGTCACCGCCGTTTTGCCCAATACCGAGGCCGCGATTATCGCCTGTCTGGCCACCGCCAGCCTTGGCGGCATCTGGTCGCTTTGCGCGCCGGACATGGGCCATGTCGCCATTCTGGACCGGTTCCGCCAGATCGAGCCCAAGGTCCTGATCTATCAGGACGGATATGTGCATGCGGGCAAGACCATGGACCGGCGCGAAGTGCTGACCACCATTGCCGACGGCCTGCCAAGCGTGACCCACCGCGTGGTACTGCCGGTGGTCGGTGATCTGCCCGATGGCGCAACCCATTGGCATGATATGATCGGGGATGTTCACGCCCCGCTGGAGTTTACGCCGGTTCCTTTCGATCATCCGCTGTGGGTGGTCTATTCCTCTGGCACCACCGGGAATCCTAAACCCATCGTGCACGGGCACGGTGGCATCCTGTTCGAAGGCGTCAAGCAATCGCTTCATCAGGATCTGAGTTCCGACAGCCGGTTTTGCTGGCTGACGTCGTCGGGCTGGGTGATGTGGAACGCGCAATTCGTGGCCTTGGGGCAGGGCGCAACGACACTGCTTTATGACCGGGCGCCGAACCACCCCGATATGCTGGACCTGTGGCGGTGCTGCGCGGATGAGCGGATCACCTACCTGGGCGTCGGCGCCGCTTATATCACCGCCTGCGTGAAATCCGGCATCAGACCCGGGCATGATCTTGATCTGTCGGCGCTGGTCTCGCTGGGCACCACTGGATCGCCGCTGACCTCGGATGGCTATGACTGGGTGTATTCCGAGGTAAAGGCCGACATCTGGCTGGCGCCGATCTCCGGCGGTACCGATCTGTGCGGCGCCTTCGTCTGCGGCAACGTCATGCTGCCGGTGCGCGCGGGCGAAATGCAGTGCCGCGCGCTTGGCAATGCGGTGCGCGCATTTGATGAGACCGGTCAGGAAGTGATCGGCAGCGTCGGAGAGCTGGTCTGCACCGAACCTTTGCCGTCTATGCCCTTGTTTTTCTGGGGTGATGAAGACGGATCGCGCCTGCATGACAGCTATTTCGATACCTATCCCGGTATCTGGCGCCATGGCGACTGGATCGAAATCACACCCGAGGGCGGATCGGTGATCTATGGCCGATCGGACGCGACGATCAACCGGCGCGGGCTGCGGCTTGGCTCTTCAGAAATCTATCAGGCCGTCGAAGGTCTTGAGGACGTGCTGGACAGCCTTGTTGTCGATCTGGAATTCCTCGGGCGTGACAGTTTCATGCCGCTGTTCGTGGTTCTGGCCAACGGGCAGGAACTGGATGACGCCATGCGCGACAAGATCCGAAGTGCGATCCGCAGCGGCGTGTCGGCGCGGTTCGTGCCTGATGAAATAATCAGCGTCCCCGAAGTCCCGCGCACGCTTTCGGGAAAGAAGCTGGAAGTGCCCGTGAAAAAGCTGCTACTTGGAGGGGACCCCGCAAAAGTCGTGAACCGTGACTCGATGGCCAACCCTGACAGTTTCGATCTGTTCATCGCCTATGCAAAGACGCGGGAGGCTGGTTGAGGAAGGCGCCATAGATGAATGATGTTGGGAAGGTTTTGCTCAATCTTCTGGATCTGGAGCGGCTGGATACGAACCTGTATCGTGGCATTGGCTCCGGTGGTGAAACCCCCATGCGGATTTATGGCGGGCAGGTTATCGCCCAGGCACTGACGGCAGCCTATGCCACGGTGTCTGGGCGGTTGTGCCATTCGCTGCATGCCTATTTCATTCGGCCAGGCGATCCCGCAAGCCCAGTCATTTATGAGGTCGATCCGGCCCGCGATGGCGGGAGTTTCACTACCCGGCGCGTCATCGCCATTCAAAACGGCAAGCAGATCCTCAACCTTGCCGCATCGTTCCACAAGGAAGAACCCGGCTGGAGCCACCAGCACACAATGCCGGATGTCCCGCCGCCGGATGGGTTGCAGAGCCGTGATGAGCTGCACGAGCTGCACGCCCACCGGATTTCAGAGGACATGCGCGAGGAATTCACCCGTCAGCGTCCGTTCGAAATCCGCGATATTGAGCCGCGCGATCCGCTGGATCCCCAGGTTTGCAGCGATATCAATCACATGTGGATCAGAATGGAATCCGCCAAGGACGCTGGGCCAGAGCTGCAACATGTGCTGATGGCCTATGCATCGGACTTTGGTCTCTTGGGGTCCGCGCTGCGTCCACACGGCCTGACCTGGTACAAGCCCGAAGCGATGACCGCGAGCCTGGACCATGCCATGTGGTTCCATGCACCGGTGCGGTTTGAAAACTGGCACCTTTATACGATGGATTCACCTTTTGCCGGGAATGGCCGCGGCTTTAACCGCGGCTCGATCTACACGCAGGATGGCCAACTGGTGGCCAGCGTTGCACAAGAAGGGCTGATGCGACCGATCAGCAGCTGAGTGCGTCTTCAAAAATCACGTGTTATCAAAGCGATCGCGCAGTTTCTGCATGCCGGTGATCCAGCGGTCATAATCGGCCGTCTTGGCCCGCATGTAGCTTTCGACCTTGGGGTGTGGCAGCACCAGGAACTTGCCAGCCTCAATCGCTTCGGCGCAGGCGGTGGCCACATCTTCGGGCTCCAGAAGCCCGTCGACACTGGCGACGCTGTTTTCTAATCCACGGGTCATTTCTGACCGGACGGCCTGCGGGCACAGGACCGAAACGCCTATGCCCTGATCGCCATAAGTGATTGCCAGCCATTCAGAAAAGCCAACGGCCGCGTGTTTGGTGACGCCATAGGGCGCGGCGCCGATCTGGTTGAGCAGACCTGCGGCCGAGGCCGTGTTCAGGATGTATCCGCCGCCGCGTTCCAGCATACGTGGCACCAGATGCCGCGCGGTCCAGACGTGGGACATTACGTTGATGTCCCAGATCCTCTGCCAGTCGTCATTGCTGATCTCAAAACCGCCGCGGGTCAGGATACCAGCGTTGGCGCAGAACAGGGTAATCGGTGCGATCTCGGTTTCCACACAATCGACCAACGCAGCGATGCTGTCCTCGGATGCGACGTCCACATGCTTGGCAGTGCCGCCGATCTCGATCGCCGTTGCCTCAGCTCCGGCAAGATCGATATCGGCGCAGATCACATGCGCGGCGCCCATCTGCGCAAATTTCTCGGCTAGTCCTTTCCCAATCCCATGGGCAGCGCCGGTGACGACAACACAGCTGTTTTTGATTTGCATGATTGATCTTGCGCTCCATATTTGACCCGAATTCACGCTAGCCGGAGCAAGAGGAGCTGCCAATCCCGTGTGACGGAACGGAATTCCAGATATATAACATAATACCAATTATACGATTGCTGCGCGGTAGCAGGGCACATTCTAAACTGGGTTGCGACACATCCCCTATCTTGCTGAAAAGCAAGGAGAACGGACATGGCCCACACAGAG